>NZ_AP024463.1:2400000-3000000 GCF_019973735.1 Arachnia rubra | reverse complement strand
GGAGCAGTTCGAGATGAGCGGCGAGCCGTACCGCGCGACGGTGGACGGGATGAGCGCGGGTAACGGGTCGCTGATGCGGCTGGCGCCGGTCGCGATGGCGTTCTGCGACGACCCCGATACCGTCGTTAGGCTCTCCGCGGACAGCTCCCGCACCACCCACCCCGCCATCGAGTGCGTCGAGGCATGCGGGGCGTACGGCAGGCTGATAGCGGCCGCCATCGAGGGGGCGTCGCGGACGGAGCTGTTCGTTCTGGCCGCGGACCTCGGCGAGCAAGTGACCGACCCCATCCTGGCGACGATCCTGCGCGGCTCCTACCGGGTGAAGGGACGCGACGAGATCTCGTCGTCGGGGTATGTGCTGCACAGCCTGGAGGCGGCGCTGTGGGCGTTCGCCCGGGCCGACGACTTCACCGAGGGCGCACTGCTGGCGGTGAACCTGGGCGATGACGCAGACACCGTCGGCGCCATCTACGGCCAGCTGGCCGGGGCATTCCACGGCCGGCAGGGCATCCCGGAGAGCTGGCGGGACAAGCTGCACGCCGCCGGGCTGATCGAGGACCTGGCAGCGGGGATCGCAGACCGGGTGGGGTCGTTCACGATCGCGCCCGTCGCCGCCATCTAGCCAGCCAGCCCCGCCGGTGCTGCGCTGGTGTCGCTGTCGTTCGCTGGTGGTTTTCTCCCGCGGCGCCTTGCTGCGTTCACCTTCATCGCGGTACGCCCCGGCAGCGTCGTCTTACTCGGTTGCCTTGTGCAGCATCCGCCCCGGGACCGCCTCCCGCTGAACCTCCGGTACACGGCACCAGCGCCGGACCGAACTTGTCCACGAGGCCGCTCTGGGATACGCTCATCGGCGGTGACGTGTCTGAGCGGCCGAAAGAGCTCGCCTCGAAAGCGAGTGTGGTGCAAGCCACCGTGGGTTCAAATCCCACCGTCACCGCAGCAGCCCCCGGCAACGCCGGGGGCTTGATTTTATTGTCGGCTCAGTTGCCCACCGCTGCTCACGAAACACCGGGTCCTCCAGTCACGCGGCGAAACGTTTCATGGCTCCCTGGCGCGTCATGCCGATGATGTCGCCGATTGCCTGCCAGGAGCACCCGGCGGTACGGGCATGCTGGACGGCCGTGTCAAGACGGTTTTCGGCAGCCTTGATTCCCAAGAGGGCTTTGTAGACCTCTATCAGTGCTGGGTCGGTGATGGTGGCGATGGGGTCGGGTCCTTCGCCGTTGTTGGCATTCTCGATCTCGTCGAGAAGTTCTTCTGTTCGTATAGTCCGTTTCATAGCACGGGCGGCCGGTTGGGTTATGTCGCGGAGGAGATGCGCCGCCGGTCCAGGAGCCAGCCTACGACGAACAGCGCCGCGGTCAGCAGGAAGGTGGCGCTCAGCTGTGCTGCGACCTCCGGGACGGTGAAGCCGAGGACGACGATGCCGAGCAGCGCCGCCAGGGTCAGCCAGGACAGATAGGGGAAGCCCCACATCTTCAGCGGCAGGTCCGTGCCTTCGCGTTCAGCCCGGCGCCGCAGCACCAGGTGAGAGACGATGATCGCCAGCCAGGTGACGATCAGGGTCGAGCCGACGATGTTCAGCAGCGCTTTGAGCACCGCGTCGCCCCAGAAATAGTTGAGCGCCACGGCGACGAAACCGAACACCGACGTCGCCAGGACGCTGCTGACCGGCACCCCGCGCGAGTTGGTGCGGTGCAGCGCGGCTGGCGCCATGCCGCGTTCGGCCAGGGAGAAGATCATCCGTGAAGCGCCGTAGAGGTTCGCGTTGAGCGAGGAGAGCAGGGCGATGATGATGACGACCGCGATCGCCGCGGCCAGGGCCGGGAACCCCGCCGCGTTCAGCACGGCGACGAACGGGGCCTGCTCGATCTCGGGGCTGTCCCAGGGCAGGACCAGCAGCATCACGGTCACCGCCCCCATGTAGAACAGCAGGATGCGCCACAAGATGGTGCGCACGGCCTTGGCGACGCTGCGCTGCGGGTCCGCCGTCTCAGCGGCGGCGACAGCCATCAGCTCGATCCCCCCGAACGCGAAGATCACCACCAGCAGCGCCCCCGCGACCCCGCTGACCCCCTTCGGCATGAACGGCACGTCGACGATGTTGTGCAGCCCCGGGGAAGTCCCGGAGGTGA
Organism: Arachnia rubra; assembly: GCF_019973735.1. Taxonomy (NCBI): domain Bacteria; kingdom Bacillati; phylum Actinomycetota; class Actinomycetes; order Propionibacteriales; family Propionibacteriaceae; genus Arachnia; species Arachnia rubra. Next base: position 2,997,865 of record NZ_AP024463.1, on the reverse strand, counting down.
GGCCCAGCAGGAAGGCGGCCCCCAGGATGAGGAACCCGACGACGAACCCCACCTTGATGAGCGCGAACCAGAATTCCAGCTCCCCGAAGTTGCCGACGTGCACGAGATTGCTCGCCGTGAACGCGACCATCGCGATCAGCGCGAACACCCACGGGGCCACCGACGGGAAAATGCCGTTCAGGTACTGCGCGGCCGCCGTCGCCTCCGCGGCGACCACCAGGCAAAACTCGATCCACCACAGCCACCCCAGCGCGAACGCCGCGGGCTGGCCCATGGCCTTGCCCGCGTAGTAGGAGAACGCTCCCGGGTTCGGATCGGCGGCGACCATCTCGGCCAGCATCCGCATCACCGCCAGGATGACGGCTCCCGAGATCAGGTAGGCCAGCAGCACAGCGGGGCCGGCGGCCGCGATGCCGACACCGGAGCCCACGAACAGCCCAGCCCCGATCGCCGACCCGAGGCTCATCATCACCAGGTGACGGGGACGCATGGTGGCCTTCAGGCCGGTAGAGGGGGCTGCTGACATGGGGGTCACTATACGGGCAGATGTCTGCGCCCTTGCTGTCCTCGCAGCCATGAGACGCCGCTGCACTACCCCGCGACGGGCGGCAGCTCCATGAGGTGCCGCAGCCAGCTGGCGCCGGTGTCCCGCGCGGCGGCCAGTGAGTCGGTGTGCCCGGCGCCGGGCAGCACGACCTTGTGGCGTTCCGGCACCTCGGCGGGCCAGCGCTCTATGGGCGTGGACGTGTCGAACTCCCCGGAGACCAGCAGGGTATTGGCGTAGTCGATGGCAGTTACCTCCTCGCGGCGGCCGCCCGCCTCGAAGAAGCCGTCGAGGCCGCTGAACAGCAGCGACGACGGGCTCTGGAACATGGCCGCTCCCCCTTGGGTGTCCGCACGGGCGACGGCGGTGGGATCCCCGTCGACGACATAACCTGTCACGAAGAAGGCAGGCCAGCTGAAGATCATCCGCATCACCGGCGAGTACAGCCGGGCCATGAGCCACCAGGCGGCACTCGGGCCGCGCTGCGCCGCGAGCATGGTGCGCAGGACACGCTGCCGGGCGCTTTGGCCAGAAAAGGCTATGAAGAAGGCCGTTACCAGAGCCCGGGAGTCCGACGCGCTCCAACGGCCCCGCCGGGTCCAGCCGTCCAGCAGCCTGGCGGCGACCTCCGCCCCGATCGTGTTCTCGGCCTCCTGCGTGCTCAGCCACCGCCGCCACACCGCCTGGATCTCGTCGGGAAACCAGATCAGCCCCGGGGCGGTGTTCGACCCGAGGAGCAGAGAACCCTGCACCGAGGCGCGGTGACGGGTCTGCATCACCTGCGCCACCCGGGTCCCAAAACTGTGGGCGACGAGCAGCACCGGTCCCAGGCCGAGCTGCTGGCGGAGCGCCTCCAGGTCGTCGGCCATGCTCGTCAAGCCGAAGTCGTCGAACACCACCCCCTGCGACCTCAGGTCCGCGAAACCTCGCGCCAGGTCGTCGGCGACGGCGGCGGAACCGGCCAGGCTCAGTCTCTTCACAGGCTTAAGGACCGCTTTAGTGAAGTGAGGGGACCGCAGGACCGGTGCCGACTTGCCCACTCCGCGATACTCCAGCACGACGACGTCCATGAGGTCGAGCCAGGCCTCGGGAGGCCTGAAGCTGAGGTTGCTCATCCCCGGCCCGCCGCCGAGGAAGAAGCAGGTGCCGCGTGCGGTCCCGGTGCCCCGGTAGCGCCGGTAGGGCAGGCGGATCGTGCCGGGAGCCGACTGGCAGGGGCGCTCGATGAAATCGCTCTCATAGTCTGGCATGCGAGGTGCTCTCTCTGTTAGGGAGATGGGGGCAGCCACCACGTTACCCATAGCCAGGGGCTGAACAAGGCTTGCGGCTGCGCAGACCAGACCGATACGCTCAATCACGCCCCATAGCCGAGCCTGAGAATTATCAGTTGTAGGGAACTATCCGCGCATGAGCAAACGTTAATGCGACGGGGGTCGCAGCACCACCGCGCGCTGGAAAGCGACATGGCGCACCAGGCATTGCCTCACCCAGTCCAGGCCGCCATCCCCGCGCTTCCCGGCCACAGGCAAGGAAAGACATGACAGATTCCCCCATTCGCAAGGGGCAGGGCCGCACCTGGGCGAAGGCCATCCTGCTGGGCGAGCACTCCGTCGTATACGGGCATCCCGCTGTCGCCATCCCGCTCCACGACCTGCAGATGCAGGCGACCGCCACCCCCGTCTCCGGCCCCTCGACGCTGAACAGCCTCGGCTACCACGGCCCCATGGACGAGAGTGGATCACACTTCGCGTGCGTCGTGCGCGCGTTCGACGCAGCCCGGGAGTTCGCGGGGTGTCCCGGTCAGTGCTTTGAGATCACCACCCACAGCGACTTCCCCCACGAGCGCGGGCTGGGATCGTCGGCCGCGGCAGCGGGGGCGGTCATCCGCGCGGTCCTGGACGCCTGCCAGCGCGCCGCCTCCGCTGATGAGCTGTTCGCGCTCACGCAGCTGGCCGAGCAGGTCGCGCACGGGAGACCATCCGGGCTGGATGCGGCAGCCACCAGCTCCCCTTCGCCGATACGGTTCCAGCGCGGTGAGATGCGGTTCCTCAGCCAGCGCATTGGTCGCGCGCACCTCGTCATCGCCGATTCGGGAGTCCACGGCAGCACCCGGGAGGCCGTCGGTGGACTGCGCCAGCGCTACGAGGCCGACACCGCGGCCATCGGCCCGCTCATCGACACTCTCGGCGCGCTCACGCAGACGGCGATCACAGCACTGGGCGACGGCGACGCCCCCGCGCTCGGGACCGCAATGAACCAGGGGCATGCGGTGCTGCGGGAACTCGGCTTGAGCCTGCCGGTCCTCGACCGGCTCACCGACGCCGCCCGCCAGGCCGGGGCGCTGGGAGCCAAGCTCACCGGCGGAGGACTTGGCGGCTGCATGATCGCGCTGGCGGACAGCGCTGGAACGGCAGACCGCATCCGCGCCGCCCTCCTGGCTGCGGGCTCACCCGCCACATGGACCTACCAGATGCGTATCAGCGAGGTAACTGAGTGACACCCACCGCAACAGCCAGCGCCAACACCAACATCGCCCTGATCAAGTACTGGGGCAAGGCGGACGAGTCGCTGACCATCCCCACCACCTCAAGCCTGTCCCTCACCCTCGACGACACCTGGACGACCACTACGGTCTGTTTCGACGGCGGCTCCGCAGGCGAGGACGCGGTGACCATCAACGGCTCGTCCCCCAGCGGGACCGAGCTGGCCCGGGTGAGCCGCTTCCTCGACCTCGTCCGCGGCGTGGCGGGCCAGAGCGCGAAGGCGAGCGTCACCTCCGCCAGCACGGTGCCGCTCGCCGCCGGCCTGGCGAGTTCCGCTGCCGGTTTCGCCGCGCTTGCCGCCGCTGCCTCACGCGCGGCTGGCCTGGACCTCGACGACCGGGCGCTCTCCCGGCTGGCCCGCCGCGGCTCCGGCTCGGCGGCGCGATCCATCTTCGGCGGGCTGGTGCTGTGGAACGCCGGCACCGACGACGAGACCTCCTACGCGGAGCCCGTCGAGGCCGCCCTGGACCTGGCGATGGTCGTGGTCGTGGTCTCCGGGCGGCACAAGACCATCGGCAGTACGCAGGCCATGCGCGAGACCATGCGCACCTCGCCGCTCTACCCCGCCTGGGTCGCCTCCAGCCGCCAGGACCTGAGCGTGGCGCTGGCGGCGGTGCGCTCCGGCGACCTGCCGCGTCTCGGTGAGGTCGTCGAGGCCAACGCCCTGGGGATGCACGCCGCGATGCTCACCTCCCGTCCCGGCATCATGTACTGGCTGCCCCGCACGGTCGAGGTGCTGCACACCGTCCGGGCCCTGCGCGACGAGGGCCTTCCCGCCTGGGCGACCATCGACGCCGGGCCGAACGTGAAGGTCCTCACCCAGGGCAGCAGCGCGGAGCAGGTCGCCGCCGCCCTGCGGGAGCGCGTCCCCGGTGCGGCGGTGTCGCTCCGCCACCCGGGCGCCGGGGTGCGCAGCGGGGAGGCCGTCTCGTGATCTCGCAGAGCGCGCCCGGGAAGCTCTACATCGCCGGGGAGTACGCCGTCGTCGAGCCCGGTCACCGGGCGGTGCTGGTCGCGGTCGACCGGTTCATCACCGTACGCATCACACCCGCCGAGCACGCCGGCCGCATCAGCTCCGCCCTGTACGAGACCCGCTCCCTAGCCTGGTACCGGCGTCCGGAGGACGGCATGGTGGAGGTCGAGGAGCAGTTCGACGACTACGTGGTCTCGGCGATCCGCCTCGTCGAGCAGCTGGTGCGCGAGGCGGGTGGTCCGCTGCGATTCTTCGACCTGGACGTCTCCAGCGAGCTGGACGACGGCAGCGGGCGCAAACTCGGCCTGGGGTCCTCCTCCGCGGTGACCGTAGCCACGGTGCGTGCCGTGGCGAGGTTCTACGACCTGCCCCTCGACGACCTGGCTGTGTACAAGCTGGCGCTGCTGGCCAGCGAGGCCGTGCAACCCATCGGCTCCGGCGGTGACATCGCGGCCAGCGCCTTCACCGGATGGGTCAGCTATACCTCCCCCGACCGCTGGTGGCTGCACCAGTTGCGCGCCCACACGAGCGTCGGGGAGCTGGTGCGGATGGACTGGCCCTACCTGAGCATCCGCCGCCTGCCGTCGCCGGACCTGAACCTGCGCGTGGGCTGGACCGGGGCTCCCGCGTCCACCCCGCGGCTGGTGGCGGGCGTCCAGGCCCACACCCGCGGATCCCACGACGCCGCCTACGCCGCGTTCCTGCGGGGCAGCGAAAGCTGCCTGAGCGCGCTGATCCAGGCTCTGGAGGGCGACGACGCCCAGGAGATCGGACGTCAGATCGAGGAGAACCGGCGGCTGCTGTCAGATCTCAGCCGCACGAGCGGGATCGTCATCGAGACCCCTCAGCTGCGGCGGCTCGTGGAGATCGCCCGTCAGTGCGGGGCAATGGCCAAGAGCTCCGGCGCCGGTGGCGGGGACTGCGGCATCGCCCTGTGCCTGCCCGAGACGGACGTGGCCGCCATGTGCGCGTCCTGGGAGTCGGCGGGCATCCAGCCTCTGGACCTGTCGGTCTACTCGCACGGCGAGGCCACCCCATGAGCTTCGAGCCCACCGCGTCGGAGCGCGCCGTGCGCAAGGACGAGCACCTCGACCTGGCGGTGCGCCTGCACGGCCAGGAGCGGCCCAACGCTTTCGATGATGTGTCCTTCATGCACCACGCCCTTCCAGGCACCGCAACCGGGCTCGCCGACACCGGTACGACGGTGTGCGGGGTGCGCTGGGAGGTGCCGTTCTACATCAACGCGATGACCGGGGGGGACGCAGGCCACGGCCCAGGTCAACGCCGGCCTGGCCAGGGCGGCCGCCGAGGCGGGCGTCGCGATCGCCTGCGGGTCGCAGCACATCGCCCTGCGGGAGCCGGAGCGCGCCGACGGCTTCCAGGTCATCCGCCGCGAGGCCCCCGACGCCTTCGTGCTCGCCAACGTCGGCCCGACCGTCACCGGGGAGCAGGCGTTGCGCGCCGTCGAGATGCTGCAGGCCGATGCCCTGCAAGTCCACCTCAACGTCGCGCAGGAGCTGATCATGCCGGAGGGCGACCGCGACTTCCGCGACTGGGCCGGGCGCATCGCCGCCATCGCCGACGCGGTGCCCGTCCCGGTGGTCGCTAAGGAGGTCGGGTTCGGGCTGTCGCGCCGCACGATCGCGACTCTCACGCAGGCTGGTGTCGACGCCGTCGACGTGGCCGGGGCCGGCGGCACCGACTTCATCGCCATCGAGAACGAGCGGCGCCCCCACCGCGACTACTCCTACCTGACCGGCTGGGGGCAGTCGGCGGTGCTGTGCCTCCTGGAGTCGCTGAGTGGCGACGACCCCGTCACCCTGCCGGTGCTGGCCTCCGGCGGGGTACGCACCCCCCTCGACGTCGTGCGGGCGCTCGCGCTGGGTGCCCGGGCCGTCGGTGTCTCGGGGCATTTCCTGCGCACCCTGGTGGCTGACGGGGCCAACACGCTCCGGCGGGAGCTGCGCTCGTGGACTGAGCACGTGCGCACCCTGATGACCTTGCTGGGCGCGGCTAGCGTCGAGCAGCTGCGCCATACGGACGTCCTGGTGACGGGCCGCACCGCCGAGCAGGCGCGCCTGCTCGGCGTGGACCTCGGACAGCTCGCCCGCCGGTCAGCGGGCTGAGCACGTCAGGACAGGGCCGCGAGCGCCGCGACGATGCCGGGGGCGGCGTAGAGCGTCATGAACTGCACGCCGTAGTTGACCCCCAGCCGGTTGAGCGTCCCGCACACCACGCCGATGAGCAGCACCCCGAAGATGTTCGGGATGCCTGCGTCGATGTAGGCCAGCAGCAGGATGAAGGCCGTGAACAGCGCGAGCACCGCCTCGTGTGGGATGCGCCGCATCACGAAGTAGGTGATCTGCGACGACCAGCGCACGGCGATCACGTAGGTGATCACGACGGAGATCAGCGCGCCCACGGTCACGGCCAGGATGAACTCGGGCAGCTGCAGCAGGTGGTGCAGGTTGTTCTCCAGGCTGTAGACAGGGGGCGCGTTGAACAGCGGCCCCGCGGGTCCGGCGGAGACCCCCGAGATGGGGATGCCCAGCGCGACCAGCGGGATGATCACGCCGGCGAGATAGGTGGAGTGCGTCAGCGCGCTCATCACGGTGACCGCGCGCTGGGAGCGTTGGACGTGATCCTCCTTGTGACGCGCGACAGACGCCTCGCCCAGCAGGAAGGTCAGGCCGACGGGGCTGAGCACGAACAGGGGCGTGGATGCAGCCGCCATGCCGGCGCTCCACCATCCCTCGGACTGGGTGACCAGGCGTCCCGGCATCAGCTGGTGGGACTCGAAGCCGGAGCGCAGCAGCGTCGTCTTGGTGTGCCCGCCATGGGGGAGGGCCTCGCGGCGCTTGGCGTTGAGCAGCTCCAGGAGGGTGATGAGCATGGGACCCACCGTGATCCCCAGGAAGAAGGAGATGCTCACCTTCTTCTCGGCGGGGATGATCCCGGCCGCGTGATAAAGCGCGGGCAGCGCCTGGAACAGGATCGCCATCGGGATGATCGAGATGAGCGCGAGGATCCGATTCTTGCCGAGCAGCGCCAGGAGCACCGCGCCGGCCGCGAGGATGATGTTGGTCTGGGCCTTGATCGGGCCGGCGAGGGGCGCGAGCAGCCCCGCCAGGGCGAAGCTCAGGGGAATGGAGACCACGGTTCCGATGGTGGAGCCGACGGCCATCTTCCGGATCGTGTCCGAGGCCAGGCCCTTGCCGCGCAGGAACAGGGAGTGCTCCATCAGCGGAGCCGACATCACCCCGCCCGGCAGGCCGACCAGCGCCGTCGGGATGCCGTTCATCAGGTTGAGCGTGACGATTGCGGAGATGAAGAACGCGAGCACCACCTGCGGCGGCGCCCCGGCCAACACAATGGCGAGGGTGACGGGCGCCAGCACGCTCGTCTCGTCGGTGCCGGGGATGAAGCCAATGAAGGTGTAGAGGACGACGGCGCCGAGCACCGCTGCCAGCATCATGACAATGAGGTCCGGGGTCACTGGGCACCGCTTTCAGTGGCGTACTCGCCGGCGGCGGAGTCGGCGCCGTCGACGATGCTGACCTCGCGTTTGGGGGTCACGAGGAAGCAGTTCACGGTGAAGCCGACGACCGAGGCTCCCAGCCCCCAGAAGAGGGTCTGCCCGCCGACGGCCAACGACAGCAGCACCGCCGCGACGGCGCACACCACCGCCACCAGCAGGGAGATCACAAGGTCTTTGGGTGAGACGAGGTCATTCCAGACCTCGATGTTCTGGTGCTCCGCGTCCTCGGAGCCCGCTTCGGGAATATCGCGCACGGGGGGTGATGTTATTCGACTTCTTCCCGGCGCACTATATGTTCCTCGCTGTGAATTTCACATTCCCCGTCACGGCTGGACGGCGCGCATCGGAGAACGGGGTCGTCCCAGACGGCGGCAAACCCATTCTCACAAGCATTTTCACATCGACGGTGAGGGGCTGGGGGCCAGGCAGATGGTCCCGGACTCGACGGGGACCTCTGACAGCCCGGACTCCGACATGCCCTGGAAGTCGTTTTTGGAGCCGATCAGCACATCGACGGTGCCGTCGACGCGGGAGTCGGTCTCCATGGTCGGCTCCACCAGGTAGCTGGCCACCAGTTTTGCCGCCTCGGCGTTGTTCGAGCCGGCGCGGATGATCGTCTTGGTGATCTGCTCCTCGGTGTTCTTGGTCTTGCTGACCTCGAAGCCTGCCGTCTTCAGCGCCTGGCTCACCGTCGACCCCAGGCCGTCGGTGGAGCCGCCGTTGAAGACCCGGACTGTGACGTCCTTCGGAGTGACCGACCCCAGTTTCTGCGATACGCACGGCGTCGGGGGCGGGCCGGGGAAGGGGGCCGTCATGGCGCTCCAGCCCCAGCTCGCGCCCCAGAGCAGGAAGATCAGCAGCCCGATCAGTATGACCGGAGTGGCGAGGAGTCGGAAGATACGCACTGTCTCAGATTCTCACGAGAGTTCCAGCACGCGGGCGTGCATCGTCTGGCGTTGTTGTAGGGCCGCCCGCAGGGCGCGGTGGAGGCCGTCCTCTAGGTATAGGTCACCGTGCCAGGACACCACGTGCGCGAACAGGTCGCCGTAGAAAGTGGAGTCCTCCTCCAGGAGGGCCTCAAGGTCGAGAGTGCGCTTCGTCGTGACCAGCTCATCCAGCCGTACCTGATGCGGAGCGATGGCGGCCCACTGCTTCTGGACGTAGCCGTGGTCCGGGTAGGGGCGGGAATCACCGACACGCTTGAAGATCACGCGGTCAGTCTAGCCATTTCCGGTGTCGGATAGTTCCTCGCGCGCATTAATGCATATCCAGGCCGTGCCGGGAGGTGTTGTCCGCTGCGTTTGGGGGAGTGGCATGGCAGGCTAGGGGCGTGAGTGAAGAACTGGTTGCGACGATTCAGGCAGGCTACGGATTCGACGGTGACGCGGTGCAGCTCGGTGTGCTCCTCGACGAGGGGAGTCCGGTGGTCGAGGCTCCCATCCGCATTCCGCTGGGGATGTTCAACCGGCACGGGCTCGTCGCCGGGGCCACGGGCACCGGCAAAACCAAGACCCTCCAGCTGATGGCCGAGGCCCTCAGCAAGGCGGGCGTGCCCGTCTTCGCCGCCGACATCAAGGGCGACCTGTCCGGCATGGCCTCCCCGGGAGCTGCCAGCGAGAAGCTGACGGCGCGGGTCGAGGCGCAGGGTCAGCCGTGGGAACCGAAGGCCGCGCCATGCGAGTTCCTGGCGCTCGGCGGGCAGGGCACCGGCGTACCGGTGCGGGCGACGGTCTCGTCGTTCGGCCCGGTCCTGCTGTCGAAGGTGCTGGGTCTCAATGAGGTGCAGGAGAGCTCCCTCGGGCTGGTGTTCTACTACGCCGACAACAACGGCCTGCCGCTGCTGGACCTCAAGGACCTCGTCGCGCTGCTGAAGTTCCTCACCTCCGACGACGGCAAGGACGAGCTGAAGGAGATCGGCGGGGTGTCCGCCGCCACGGCCGGAGTGATCCTGCGCAACCTCGTCACGCTCTCCGAGCAGGGTGGCGACGTGTTCTTCGGCGAGCCCGAGTTTGAGCCGGAGGAGCTGTTGCGCACCGCCTCCGACGGCCGGGGCATCGTGTCACTGCTGGAGCTGCCCGATCTGGCGTCGCGGCCCGAGATGTTCTCCACCTTCCTGATGTGGCTGCTGGCCGACCTGTTCAGCTCCCTGCCCGAGGTCGGCGACCCCGACAAGCCGAAGCTGGTGTTCTTCTTCGACGAGGCGCACCTGCTGTTCAAGGGGGCATCCAAGGCATTCCTCGATTCCATCACCCAGACCGTCCGGCTGATCCGCTCGAAGGGCGTCGGCGTGTTCTTCGTCACCCAGACCCCCAAGGACGTGCCCGAGGACGTGCTGGCGCAGCTCGGGTCGCGGGTGCAGCACCAGCTGCGCGCCCACACCCCCAACGACGCCAAGGCCCTGAAGGCGACGGTGTCCACCTACCCGAAGTCGGCCTACGACCTGGAGGAGGTGCTGCAGAGCCTCGGGACCGGCGAGGCGATCGTCACCGTCATGAACCCCAAGGGCGCTCCGACGCCTGTCGCCTGGACCCGGATCTGGGCCCCCGAGGCGTCGATGGAGCCCACCGACGCCGCCGTGATGCAGCAGGCGGTGGCCGCGTCGCCGCTGATCGCGAAGTACGGTCAGGCCATCGACCGGGAGTCGGCCTATGAGATCCTCACTGCGAAGCTCGAAGCCGGGGCGAAGGCTGCCGAGGAGGAACAGCAGCGTGCCGAGCAGGAGAGGGCCGAGGCCGAGCGCCGCGCGGAGTCGGAGCGCGAGGAGCGCTCCAACGACAGGTCCTCTGGCCGCGGTCGCACATCGGCGGTGGAGCGGATCGCCAGCCGCGGCATCATGCAGGTGATCCGCACCGTCACCCGGGAGGTCGTCCGCGGCCTATTCGGCACCGGAAGACGGCGATAGAGATCGCTTCCCGGCCCGTGTCGAAACCATGGTGACTTGGGGTTGGGTTTGTCTGCCGGGTGCCAGTGGTGGTTTCGACTCAGCCGTTTGCTGGCGCTCACGTGCTGGCTCAACCAGCTTGGAGACGTGGAAGTTGGTTGAGCCGGGTTGCGGCGAAGGAGCGGTCCGTGTCGAAACCACGGTGAGGGCGTCCGGGGTCTTGGATCAGATCTGACGCAGGAGCGTGTCCGTGTCGACGCGCAGCAGCGTGGCGGCCCTGCGACCCGCTCCGGCGATGAAACCGAGCGGCACGGCGATCAGTGGCACCGCTACCACCCACGCCTGGGCCAGCAACGCCCCGGGATCCATGCTGAAGCCGGCCACCGACGTCAGCAGGGACGGCAGCGCCGCCAGTGCCATGACCACCCCGACGCCCAGAAGCACCCCGATGGCCGAGACGCACAGCGCGAAGATGAGGGCTTCCAGCAGGTAGAACCTCACGATCGCCCGCCGCGTCCACCCCAGGGACCTGAACAACCCGATCTCCTCGATGCGCGATGTCATCCACGTCCCCGCCACGGATGTGCCCGCGAACAGCGCCCCGAGGACGGTGACGAAGAGCACCAGCACGGAGGCCACCGCGAGTCCTTGCCGGGCCCTGTCGAGCTGGATCCCGGAGCCGATGGCGCTGCGGGTGCCGTAGCCCAGGTCCTCCACCGACTTCTGCACCTTCGCGACGTCGTTCACGTCCCCGACGTAGAGGTAGATGGAGCTGTAGGGAGGCGTGTCCGGTGGCAGTGCCGCCGCCTGGATCTCGTTGAACTGGGAGGAGTTGATGAACACCGCATCCGGGGGCTCCCCCTGGACGGTTTCCGGGTCGTAGGTGCCGATCACCATAAAGTGTTTCGCCTCGCCCGTTCCGCTGGTGGAACTGACCGCCCGCGTGACGTTGACCTCGATCGTCTTTCCCACCAGGTTTTCGTGTTGTCCGGGTACCAGCATCTGGCCGGGTTCCGGGAAAGCGGCGGGATTGCTGTGGACGTCCTTCATTCGGTCGTCGAACGGGTTGCGGGGTGTCAGCCACCACGGCCCCGCGCCGTCCTCGGAATCGGCGATGTCCGCGGGCGGGTCGATTCCTGAGATGCCCGACGGGAACACGTGCTCCACACCGTCCAGTTTCCCCAGTTGCTTGACCGCGTTCGTGTTCAACGGTGGACTGTTCGGCCCGCTGTAGCCCTGAATGACCTCGATCTCCTTGGCTCCGAGGCTTTCCGTCAATCCTCGGGATGTGCCGTGCGTGGCCCCTCGGGCCAGCCAGGACAGGACAACCGTTGCCAACACCAGGAGCAACACCAGCACCGCGATCAACCTGTGCCGCCGCACGGTCCTGGCCAGGCTGCGTCTCACCAGAGCGAAGGTGCTCATAGGATGGTCCTCCTTCCGCGGAGAGCAATCGCACGATCCGCTGCTGCTGAGATGGCCTCCTCGTGGGTCGCGACGACGACCGCGCAGCCCCGGTCGGCAAGATCCCGCAACGCCCGCCGAACGCAGGAAGCCAGGTGATCGTCGAGTCCAGTGGTCGGTTCGTCCAGCAACAGGACCTTCGCCTCCATCTGCAGGGCCCTCAGGATGCACACCCGGCGTCGCTGCCCGCCGGAGAGCTTGTTGATCTCGGTGTCGTGGAATTCATCGATCCCTAGGTTTCTCCTGACCTCCGCGAGCCACGAGGCGGGAGCGCGGGAGCCGGGAGCGATCTCCAGGTTCTCGTTCACCGAGAGCCAGGGAAACAGGTAACTCGACTGGTGGACGATGCCGATCGCGTGGCGCCTGAGGCTGGCCCGACCGTCCTCGTCCAGCTGGCTGAGGTCCTGCCCCGCCACCTCGACGACACCCTGATCCGCCGTGGTCAAACCTCCCAGGATGTTCAACAAGGTGGTTTTCCCACCGCCGGACGGCGATACGAGCGTCACCAATTCGCCGGCGTCGACCCAGAAATCGAGATCTTTGAGCACGACGTTTTCGCCATACGACTTCGTGATGCCGTGACACGCGATTCTGGTCGTCATTTAATTCCCCAAACAGAGCTCAGATAGTAGGCGAAGGTTGAATCGAGGCTGCATTTCTCGGGGCTGTCCTGATCCGCCATCGCCAAACGTTCAACATTGTCACAGGTGGTAAGTCCCTGCAATCTCTCCTTGGTGTCTTCCTCCTGTTGTGTGGAGAGATCGGGATGCATTGCGCCACGTGCTGAGGCCGCCCAGATCCGAAGACTTGTGGGTCGTTCGGCATCCGCCACGTCGCTGAGGGGGTCGATCCCCCGGGCCTTGGCGGTTGCCACCCATTCGTCCACGTTGGCGACACCCCATTTCATACCGAGAACACGGTAAACGAGTGTATCGCCCACTGCCCCGTCGGGGAGATTCTGCGGGACGGCAATTCTCAGTGGTGAAGCATGGTCGTCCAGCTGGAGTGCAGCGTCCGCGGCCATGTGAGACAGGAGCGCACCCTGCCAGTCAGGCAGTCGGACCTTGTTCACGTCTACGTAGCGGTCGAGCGCCTCTGCGCGTTCGATGTCATCGAATTCGCCGGCGTACTGCAGGACCACTGCTCGCAACAAATGCGCGGCCAAGCCGTCGAACCGAGAGGTCGTGGTGGCGAGATTCATGACCTCATCCATGGGTCCCTTGGTTTTGTCGTTGAAGAGTTCCTTGGTTCGCTCCTTCATCATGCAGAATGCGATGTGGGTCTGCCCCAAGGCTCCGATGGGCTGCGTTTCAGCGGCAGCCATTTCGTGTGTGTTCATGCGGCTGATCTATATTCAGCCAAGGCTGCAACTGTGAACTCTCGCGCTCAGTGTGCTTTGATATCCACAACATCTTCTCCGCGGCAAGGGCGTCTTCAAGAGAATTTTCCGTAGCCGTCTTCGCAAGGTCGTCGTCGGTTTTGATCTCTATCTTGAGTTGGACCCGCAGACCCATCGGCTCCTTCGTGGGGGAGATTTGTGTGAAAGGGGTCAGGGCGAGGAAGAGGATCACCTAAATCTTAGGCGTTGATGGTCTTGGACATGGTCTGATAGCTTCAGTGAGGCTTGTTCACAACTCTCTTTGAGCGTGCGCTTACTGGGGTTTTTCCTGGCCGGCACGCTGTCTGTTAAATAAGCCTCATTGAACCTTTTCGTAATACGCTGCTGATCGGGCTCAGGTGTCCCGTCCGCCACCACTCCATGGATAGGCTTCTAGGGCAATGATCCGCTGATCTTGTGAGTGAGAAGTTTTGCCGAGGCCATCAGGCCGAAAGGCAGAGCGTCAGGGTCGAATCCGAGAGGATGTGGATCTGGCCTGGCGAATGGTCATAATGGCAGAAACTGTGAGCGTAGCGATGAGTGCGGGCATAAATTTTTCTGTTCCCCATTGTGCTCCAGCGATACCAGCCATCAAGATCAGAGAGCAAACGATAGTGAAATTCGTGCTGTACGCGATGTTTTGCGCTACAAAGGTCTTGTATGCCATCGCGGCAGTCAGTCCTACGATGAGCACGGATGCCATGATTGTCGCACGCGGAATCGTGATCCACGAGATTGCCGTCATGATGGTGGCCAGGAGAAATACCATGCAGATAATGAAGATGACAACCTGTGGGAAGTGCCGTTGTCGCAGTTCCCTTGTTGGCAGACCGGATTGTTTCATGATGCAACCGACGTAGAACACCAGGCTGCTGCCGCGGCAAGCGAAGCCACCAAGCCGATTGCGCCACCCCGAATTGCCGACCGGCCAACCACGCGCAGGAGCCAAGAAGCCACTTGAGCATACTTCCCCTTTGCCAGAAGACCCCTGATAGCACCGTCGATAAGCATGGTTCCTGCACCGGGAACCGCGACGTTGAGCACACATTTGCCCCACTCCCCGCTGCCGAACTGGTGTTGGGGACTCGCGCCCTCCCCTCCTGCTCCCTTGTCCTCCGAACCCGGGAACACATACGTCCCGATCGGAACATTGAACCCTTCCGCAATACGCTGCAGATCGGCCTCAGGCGCCCCGTCCTGCCGGACGGCCTCTACATTAACGCTCCACCTGCCCTCAGAACCCTGCTGAAGATAGCGTTCAAAAATGGTTGTGACCTCGGCCTCCACAGCCTGGAGATCAACATCATCCTGCACGAGAGCCGTCGTCGCCGACATCTTCGTGACCCTCACCGGAATCTCCTCATCCTCTCTTCTTGAGACCTACCATCGAAACGGAACCCAACGAACTATCCCGCACGGACACATCGAACGGGTCCAGCACACGCACGAGTCCAACGGCGCACCACCCACCCCTGAGATCCGCAGCCGCAACACCCCAGGGACTCCGGCGTTTCCAGGTTGTCACACCCCTACCCCGGCCAGCACCACGAGGCGGATCCACTCAGACCCCCTTTGTCAAACCAATAACTGCGATGCGAAACACCACGCGACAGGCCTCGGTGAACTTTTGTTCCCGTCACGCTACCCCACCAGCACCATCCAGCAGTAGCAACTACCAACCAATCACCTCACGAGAGAGTTCCGCGGGTGGTGACCACATCGCACCCGACTCAGCCACCTTCCGCACCCATCACGCTGGCAAGGCTGTTGGGTGGATGCGCTGCTTCTCACGCCAGTATCCTCAACCGGGCGAGGCGCTCTCGGGAGGCCGAGCCCGGGGTCGCGGTCCAAACGATGATCTGCATCCCCGGGTCAGCGTTCCAGGTCAGCGCAGACCATTCGAATTCGAGCTCCCCCACCAGCGGGTGCCGCAACAGCTTGGCGCCGCCAATACGCGAAAACATCATCCCCGGCGGACAGTTCTGCGACGAGACGACGCAACTCCGGATCGTCAGGGGTGGTGGCGTTGAACCTGCGCAGCTGCTCCACCGCCACCCGGGTCACGTCCTCCCAGTCCGCGTAGAGCCGCCGCATCCGGGGAAGAACACGGCCACCAACGTCAACCAGAAGGCACCCACAATCGCATAGGCACTCGTTCTCTCACGTCTGTCGACATGTCCACTGACCATCATAAAGCCCTCTTAGTAACTCATCTGCTCGTGTCGCACCGGGAAGTGAGATCAGCCTATCTATGAACCTTATCCCCCGGGTCGGCGCATTGTTATGAGTCCGGACACCAGCAGGGTCGAGGTCAGCGCAGGCCAGAATTTCTCGGTCCCCCACACGGGCAGAACTATGGCAGCCACTATCAGGAGAGAAACAATGATCTTGTACGGAAGCTGCGCACTATCAGCACGAGATATGAAGACTTCATATGCCGTGCCTCCCAGCACAACCATTGCCATCAGGCCAGCAATTATCCCCGCAGTCTCAAGGGAAACCCAGGTGGACAACCAGAAAGCCAAGAAAGCCAGCCCCACTAGGCCCAGCCGAAACGTACACAGGGCAAAGTACGCGATTGCCTTCTCTCGCGTACCGGGTTGTGTATCATCCATCACTACGCCCACGGGGAGGCGCACCAAGCAGCTGCACCAGCGAGTAACCCGATCAACCCGACGGTTCCGCCCACCGCCTTCAGTCCCTCTTTCAAGGCCGCAGGCCCGACTACCCGAATCAGGTGCGACACCACCTTGGCATACTGCCCTTTGGCCAACAAGGAAAGATAGCCCCCTTGCATAGCTTTCGTGACCACCGCTCCGAAAGTAGGGACGAGAGCACCGAGCACGCATTTGCCCCACTCCCAGCTGCCGAACTGGTGTTGGGGACTCGCGCCCTTCCCTCCTGCGTCCTTGTCCTCCGAGCCCGGGAACACATACGTCCCGATCGGGACATTGAACCTTTCCGCGATACGCTGCAGTTCAGCCTCAGGCGCCCCGTCCTGCCGGACGGCCTCTACATTAACGCTCCACCTGCCCTCAGAATCCTGTTGAAGATAGCGTTCAAAAATAGTTGTAACCTCAGCCTCCACAGCCTGGAGATCGACATCATCCTGTACGAGACTCGGAACCGACGCATCCTCGGGAACAGTGACGGCCGAAGCAGGAATCATAGCCTGACCACACGACATCGTCGCAACGAGAGCCGTCGTCGCCAACATCTTCTTGAACCTCACCGGAATCTCCTCATCCTCTCTTCTTAAGACCTACCATCGAAACGGAACCCAACGAACTATCCCGCACGGACACATCGAACGGGTCCAGCACACGCACGAGTCCAACGGCGCACCACCCACCCCTGAGATTCACAGCCGCAGCCCCTCGAGAAAATCAGCGCTTCCAAGTTGTCGCATCCTTGCTTCAACCAGCACCACGAGGCAGATCCACTCAGATCCCCTGTCAAACCGGAATTGCGATGTGAAATGCCGTGCGATAGGTCTCGGTGAAATTTTGTTCTCACCACGCTACCCCGCCGACACCATCCGGCAGTAGTAACTATCGGCCAATCACCTTACGAGAGGCTCCACAGGTGCTGGATGTACCCGAGCCGAAACCCGCACTGAGGTCGCCCGCTGGATCGAGGTGGTCCACAAGAAGCCTCGACCACACTCGTCGCTGGGATAACAGTCTTCAGTCGAGTTCGAGCAATACCATACACCTCGCCCGGGCGTTCGCCCAGGAGGGGCAGGTCATGCTGCTGGACGAACCCACCAACCACCTCGACATCTCCCACCAGCTGGACATCCTCACAACCTTGAGACAGACGGGTCTGGGTGTGGTCGTCGCCCTGCACGACCTGAACCTGGCCACCACGTTCTGCGACGAGGTGCTGGTCCTGCACAAGGGCCGGGCGGTGTGTCTGGGGCGTCCGGCGGACGTGCTGACCGAGGACCTGATCCGTGAGGTCTACGGGGTGGAGGTGCGGATCCTGCATCCGGACGGCGACGAGACGCCGCTGTTCCAGTTCCTCAGGCCGGTGACGCAAACCTGAGCGGCGGGAATCCCGGTTTCGCAGCACTTAACTCGATTTCTGCCCATTCGGGGGCGATTTCCGGGATTGAGCGCTGCGCAACCGGGTGGATCTCCCCGTGAGCTGGTACCTGGTTCCGCGCACTCCCTGCTGCGCAGCTCGCGTTCGGTGAGGATCACAGTGACACTTGTACATCTACAGTGACAAGTGTCGATGTGATGTGTCACTGTTGTTGTCGGTCTGTGTGACCGGGTGGCGCCCTTCTGTGCGGGAGCGTCTCCCCGTGCTCGTGACCGTGCCGGCTGCGATGGGGCGTCTGTTCGCGGGGTTTTCCTGGGCGACCGAGTGACGACCACGATCCCCTCGGCCTCGTTGTTCCAGTTAGATTTCCAGGTAGAATTGTCGTCGTGAGCGTGTTTTCCATAACCGATGCGAACCACGTCGGAATTTCCGGGCTCGTCAGTTCCGCGGAATCCGGGCGGGTGGTTACCCTGTCCCGTCACGGAAAACCTGTTGCCGAGATCGTTTCCCGGGAAGAGATGGACCTGCTCCGCCGCGACCGGGAAACTCTCCGCGATGTCGTCCTCATCATGACCCGGATGGTCACCGATTCGGGCAATCGGACGGAGCTCGACGACGCGATGGAGGCTTTCGGAATCAACCGGGATGAACTCGAATCCGAGATCAAGTCCGGCCTGCACGCCCTGCCGTGACGAAGAACGCGAAGCGCGTGCGCCTCACCGACGACGCCATTGACGACCTCCGCAGGCTGCACAGGAAAGACCCCCGGATCGTGCGCGACGTATTCGCACAAATGCTTCTGCTCGAACGGGCGAGCGATGCGGGTGAGCCTCTCGTCGGCGCGTTGGTCGGGTTCCGCAAGCTCGTCGTCGGTGATCGCTCGTGGCGCATCGTGTGGCGCGAGACGACGGATGTGCGAAACAACCCCGTGCTGGACATCTCCGAGATCTGGGCCGCTGGGGCCCGCGAGGACGGAGAGATCTATTCGGAGATGAAACGCAGGGTGGAAAAGGCGAGGAAGGCAGGACATCCGCAGGCGAAACCGCTCGCCGAGGTGCTGGAGCACATGGGCAGGCTGTACAGCGATATTCCTGCGACTCCCGAACCCACCCAACCTGCCGGATTACCGGATTGGCTCGTCAGGGGACTTCGGGAGGAGTTGCACCTGCCGATGGAGGAAATAGCGAATCTGTCGGAACCTGATGCGCAGCGACTGATGGTCGAGCATTGGTCCAGGAAACCGGAATGACGCCAAGCTGCGGCGCCCACAACGCGGTCATGCAGCACTCAAACCCGAAAACCGCCGCCGAGGGAGGAAAATCCGGGTTGAGTGCTGCGCAACCGGGTGGAACCGGGAGGCGCCGACCCTACAGGGGGTGGGATCAGCGATTGATCATGAAGTAGATCTCCGGTTCCCCCGCATGGGTCATGACGAAACCGATGCCGTCCAGGCAGAAGTTCGCGATCGATGCCGCGTCGTCTTCCAGCTGGACGGTGCCGGGAAAGTTTTCCGCGTGGGCCGCGAGGGCCTCCTGGCCCTCGGAGACCGTCAACCAGCTGTCGAGTTGGAGCACCATGCGGTCGGACGGGTCGAGCAGGGCACAGGGACCGTTGGCCGTCCAGTAGGGTGCGCCCCCGGCCTTCGTCAGCAGAGCGCTGTCGAAGTCGTGGGGGAAGGCCACATCCTCGGGCAGCTCATCGAACCGCCCGTTCTCGTGGAGCGATTCCTCCAGCTCCGCAGGGATGCCGTCGTCCCTGCTCGTCCAGCTGCTCACCCACAGCTCCAGCAGCACGGGGGTGTCTCCCGGGATGGGGGTTGGGTGCGCGCCCAGCTCGTCGTGGGGGATGAGAACGCAGGCGTTGGCGCCTGCGACGGGATCCCAGAAGTCGCAATCGAGTCGCGTTCACAAGTGAACAGGAACAGCGTGTGCCCGGGTAGGAGGCGGGGCGCCAGGGGGTCGCCGGTGAACTGGCCGAGGAAACTCATGGGCAGGCTGCACAAGGCACACACCGGCCAGTCCCGCGACCATCCGATCGGTGCCCCACCCACTTTGCAGACGGCATCGGCCCGGGCGTTTTCCGGTTTCCGGACGGACCAGGTGGGAAAGCGGCTGAGCACGGGATAGTCCTTTCAGCTCTGATTCTTAAGCTGCGTCAACAACCAGACAGCGCCACGAAAGCAGGTACTGTGCGGGGTAGGAATCGTGCTTCCTCAGTCCAGTGTGTGCCGGCCCCGGGCCCTCTCAGCGGCCCGTCCCGGCGTAGACGACCGCTTGCTCGTCGGCGTCTAGGCCGAAGGCCTTGTGGGCGCCACGGACGGCCCGGTCCACCTCGTCGGCGCCGACCACCACGGAGATGCGGATCTCGGAGGTCGAGATCATCTGCAGGTTGACGTCCTCGGCTGCGAGCGCCTTGAAGAAGGTGGTGGTCACGCCTGGATGGGAGCGCATGCCGACGCCGACGATCGAGACCTTGCCGATCTGGTCGTCGTAGAGCACCTCGTCGAAGCCGGTCCTCTCCTTGATGGCCTCCAGCGCCTCGATGCCCTTGCGGCCTTCGCTCATGGGCAGGGTGAAGGAGATGTCGGTCTTGACCGCGGACAGGCGCGAGACGTTCTGCACGATCATGTCGATGTTGATGTCGGCGTCCGAGATGGCCTGGAAGATCGCGGCCGCCGCACCCACCTGGTCGGGGACGCCGATGATGGTGATCTTCGCCTCACTGCGGTCATGGGCCACGCCCGTGATGATGGCTTCTTCCATGCTTTTTCCCTTCTTGACCTCTTCCTGGGGTTTGAGCCAGGTGCCCGGCTTGTCGCTGAAGGACGAGCGGACGTGGACCTTCACGTTCTCGCGGCGCGCATACTCGACGCAGCGCAGGTGGAGGATCTTGGCTCCGGACGCGGCCAGCTCCATCATCTCCTCGTAGCCGATCTCTGCGATCCGCTGGGCGCTCGGCGTGATCCGCGGGTCGGCGGTGTAGACGCCGTCGACGTCGGTGTAGATCTCGCAGTGATCCGCCCCGAGCGCCGAGGCCAGGGCGACGGCGGTGGTGTCGGAGGCGCCGCGGCCCAGCGTGGTGACGTCCTTCGTCGACTGCGCCACCCCCTGGAAGCCGGCGACGATGACGACGGAGCCCTCCTCGATGGAGCGCACCACCCGGCCGGGGGTGATGTCGATGATGCGGGCGTTGCCGTGGGTGGGTGTGGTCAGGATGCCCGCCTGGCTGCCGGTGTAGCTGACGGCGTCGATGCCCAGGTCGGACAGCGCCATGGCCAGCAGCGCCGCCGACTGGCGCTCCCCGGTGGTCAGCAGCATGTCCAGCTCGCGGGACTTCGGCTGCGGCGAGACCTTCAGCGCGAGGTCCATCAGCTCGTCGGTGGTGTCACCCATCGCCGAGATGACGATGATGACGTCGTGCCCTTCCGCGCGCGTCCGGGCGATCCGCCGGGCCACGCGCTTGATGGACTCGGCATCCGCGACCGACGAGCCACCGTATTTCTGAACAATGCGTCCCACGCAAAACCTCCTTGCCGAGAGGGAAGGTTACCGGAGCTACCCCGGGAAAACCCAGGGGGGTCGCCCGGGGTCTGCAGCTTCCAGGGGAGAGCGCCTCCGACGGGAACGCTGGCAGATGGGTGTCAGCTCGACTCGCTCGTCCCGTTGAGGTCGAACCAGCCGTCCTCCCAGGTCTGCGTCGCCGCGGCCGTCGTGTTGCCGACGGGACGCCCGACCGCCGCGTACTTCTCGTACGCCCGCGCCAGATAGGTCTTGACGGTCGAGAGCGAGATGACGGGGTTGAACTGGCGGCCGATGGCCTTGATGGGGACTCCCTCCGACGCCAGCCGCAGGCAGCGCAGCTCATGGGCGGACAGCGCCGGCAGCTCCGCGGCGTCCTCGATGAGCGCGGCCGCCATCGCCGAGGACGGCGACCAGCCGGTCTCGTGGATCTCCCGCAGCGTCTCGAAATGCTTGTCGGGAGATTCGTCCTTCAACGCGAGTCCCCGGGCCCCGGCCCGCATGGCCAGGCTGATCGGGACGCGGCGGTGGTCGGCGGTGAATGCCAGGCATGAGATGCTGGCCTGGCTGAGTACACGGATGGTCTCGTGCCCGGCCAACTGGCCGTGCAACATCAGGTCCACCATGGCCACATCGGGATGGTTCTCGAGGCACCACGCCTGGAACTCCTCGGGGCTGGTGCTGGTGTACACCACCGCCAGCTCCGGGTAGTCGCGACCGAGCGCCGAAATGGCGCGGCAGATGAATTCGTGGTCATCGAGGACTGCCACCTTTATGCTCACGGCTGGTCCTCCTCACAACTGAACTGGGTGAAATCCGGATCTGTAAGCAAGATTCTGGCACCTGCAAGGCCCGCCTGTCGCGTCTCTGATAAACCTGGTTCAGCCACAGTGGCCACGAGAACTCCTTTTCGGCGTGTGATCGTCAGATGCTGGCCCTTGACCGCGGGGTCGAGCTGGTTCAGGAGAGCGGCGAAGCGTGTCGCCTCGAAGGCCTCCACCTGCTCGACGTCAAGCAGGCATCCCCAGCCGGACCGGCGCAGCCGGTCCAGGGCCGTGGCCAGGTGGATGCCGCCGGGCCACAGCCGCAGGGCGTCCCGCAGCCGCGACTCCACGTGCCGGGCCTCCACGCGCACCGCGGGGTCGGCTGGGTCGACGGTGCCAGTGTAGAGGCCAGTGAACAGGGGGCCGCAGATCCGGTCCAGCGCCGCGATCCACGCCTGCTGCTCCGCTGCCCGCTCGTTGTGGAGCTGCTCCGCGAGCTGCTCCTCGGTGCGTTTCTCCTGTGCCTGGTGGGCGCTCTTGCCGATGGATGAGGCCCCCACCGCCAGCACCAGCGTCACGATGCCCGTGATGACGGTGGCGCCCCAGGTGCCGGTGCTGGTCCCCTCGGGAACCCGGCCGAACAGCCCCGCCGCCCCCGCGACGCTCGCCGTGACGTTCGCCAGCACCAGGCTGGCCGCCTCCTGCCACTGGCGTCCTGGGATGGTCATGATCATCAGCGCGTTGGCCAGGCCGATGGTCCATAGCTCGTAGCGGCCGCCGGCGGTCTGCGACAGCCAGGCATAGTTCGCCACCAGCAGCCCGATGCCCCAGGCGTTGGCCAGGATCGCCTCGTGGATGTGCAGTCCGCGACGTCGCAGCACATGACTGGTCAGCAGCACCACCGCCGCCGTCGCGAGAAAGAGCGTCCAGGCCAGGACGGGATTCGGGCTGGGATCCTTCAACGTCAGCAGCAGCCCGGTGCCGAACAGGCTCGGCAGCGCGATCATCGACAGCCATCGCCTGCCCGAGGGGCCGATGCGCACCGCGTGCGGGATCGGGTTCCAGGTGAGGGTGACGGCGGTGCCGCCGACGATGTCGGAGTGGATGGTGGCGTGCCCGCCGACCTCCGCCATGCGCCCGTGGATGCCCTCCTTGATGCCCATGCGGCTGCGCGGCACGTCGCTGGGGTCGAATCCGGGCCCCCAGTCGCTGATCACCACCGTGCAGCCGTTGCTGGAGGTACGGGCCGTCACCTGGGCTGTGCCGCCGGGCACGTGCTTGGCGACGTTGCGGACCGCCTCCCGGGTGGCCTCGGCGATGTTCCGGGTCACCTTCGAAGGCAGGCTGGCCTCGTCCTCGATGCGCAGTGCGACGGGGCAGCCGACGTCCGTCACGGCCTGCTCCAGCGCCGTCAGCAGCGGTGACGCCTCCAGGTCCAGGTCGGAGGTGCCGAGCCCCGCCCGTGACTCCTCGCCGAGCCGCAGCACCTCCTCGCGGGTGATCTCCCCGCGGCCGCTCGCGACCTGCTGGAACAGGTGCAGCAGGGTGTCGTGGACGCGGCGGATATTCGCACGCCGGGTGCTCTCCAGCAGCCGGGCGCGATGCTCGACGCTCCGGCGGCGGGCATCGTCGGCGACGCTGTCCTCTAGGTCCTGCAGTTGTGCCTTCATGGTGCTGTAGGCCAGCGTCATGATGCAGATCCCCACCAGGGTGAAGTTGATGTCCAGGATCTGCTGCCGCCAGTCGAGTCGTGGCAGCAGGGTGATCATCGGCACCAGGGCCCCGGACGCCATGAAGATCCAGGGACCGTTCCCGTCGCGTCTTCGCAGCAGCAGGTAGATCAGGATCGTCCAGACCCACAGATTGCTGTGCCACATCACCGGGGCCTCGCTGGACCACATCCCCGCGCCCGTCAGCCAGAACCCGATGGTGTTGACCAGGGCCACCGGCCAGGCCAGGGGCAGGTCGAGGAAGGCGCCGAAAGCGGCCATGAGATGCGCCAGCGCGATCAGGCCAAGCCCGAAGAATGCCAGGGTGGGCAGGCCGGAGGTCAGCATGTCCTGGATGGGGGTGATTCCCTGCAGGGCGGCAGCCATTCCGACGCCGAACCCCATCAGGCGGCGCATCTTTCTGGCTGGCTCTTGGAACTGCATCGTCGGCATTTTCCCACGACTTCCCAAACTTGAGGGAAAAACCCGGGAGTACATCTATGGGCTTCACCGGGTACCCGGTGAAGCTTCCCGAGAGATCCCGCCTGCAGGGATTGCCCGCCGGGCAAGCCCCAGGCCCCGTCCAGGCCGTGGGTCGTCAGTGCGTGATGCGATGCGCCCTCTCACCGGAGCCGTGTCAGCCCGGCCCCTGGACGTCACCGGCATCGCCTGCGCCCCATCCGCGGAATCTCTTAAAGTTTTCGTTTCAAAATAATGGTCACCCCCCAGGGGTCCAGAGTAGCCTTACGCCATGGAGCGCATTCGGTGGGGAATCATCGGGGCTGGGAGCATCGCCGATACTGTTGCCGGGGAGTTCGCCTTCGTGCCCCAGGCTGAACTGGTGGCGGTGGCATCGCGTGATCCGGACCGGTCGCGGCAGTTCGCCCGCAAACATGGGATCCCCGCTGCCCACCGGGACTACCGGGCATTGATCGAGTCCCGTGGTGTCGATGTGGTCTACATCGCGACCACGCATCCACAGCACCGCGACATTGCCCTGGCTGCGATCGCCGCCGGGAAGGCGGTGCTCGTGGAGAAGGCGTTCACCTCGACCCTCGCGGGCGCCCAGGAGGTGGTTGCGGCCGCAACCGAGGCCGGGGTGTTCGCCATGGAGGCCATGTGGACGCGCTTCCTGCCCGCGGTGGAGGCCGCCCGGGAGGTCGTGGCGTGGGGCAGGATCGGGCAGGTGCTCGGCGTCCAGGGCGACTTGTGTGCCTACCGTCCCTACAACCCGGCGAGCCGGCTGTGGGACCCGGCGACGGGCGGCGGGGCCATCCTGGACCTCGGGGTCTACACCGTCTCCATGGCCGAGGCGTTCCTCGGTGCGGCGCGCCAGGTGCACTGCGTCGGGCGGTATGCCCCGAACGGCGTGGAGTCGGCTGCGACGATGTCCATCGGCTACGCCGGCGGCGGAACGGCAGCGCTCACCTGCGGATTCGACGTCCACGGCCCGGCCCAGATGGCGGTCTACGGCACGAAGGGGTGGGTCGAGATCCAACCCCGGTTCCACCACCCGACCACCATCTCCGTGCACCGGTCAGGAGTGCTGCCGCGGATCATCGAGGCCAAACAGGTCGGCAAGGGCTATGCCCATGAGCTGATGGAGGTCAGCGACTGCCTGCTGGCCGGACGCATCCAGTCCGCGACGATGCCCCTGTCCGACACCGTCGAGGTGATGCGGGTCCTCGACACGTGCCTGGGGCAACTCGGCCGGCCACAGCAGGAGGCCGAGGTCACGATCTGATCGCCTTCTATGCCTGGGCACCTGCGTTCTGTCTATACCGGGGCGCCTTTCTATGGCTGGGTACCTGCGTTCTGATCGCTTGCTTTCGCCGTCCTAGCCGCTGCCTGGGGCGGTTTGCTGGCCTTATCGTCGTTTGCTGGCGTCACAGCACAGGCAAACGTGAACAAGGCCAGCAAAACCGGATTAAGGCCAGCAAACCAAGGCACCAGGCTAGGCGGGAAGGCGTTGCGGACTACAGCGAGGCGGCCATCCGTCGCACGGCTTCGGAGATGATCTCCTGCGACGTCGCCAGGTTGACGCGGACGAACTGGGTGGCTGCCGGGTCGTAGTCGGTGCCCTGGCCGAAGCGCACCTTCGCCTGTTCGAAGAAGTGCTGGCCTGCGTGGGTCAGGCCGAGGGGGGAGCAGTCGACCCAGGCCAGATAGGTTCCTTGGGACGGCGTCCAGGACAGCTCGGGGATGGCGCGGTGCAGCTCGTCGGCGAAGTACTGCTTGTTCTCGTGGATCCCGGCGACGGCCTCGGCCAGCCAGTCGCGGCCGTGGGTCAGCGCCGTCGCGTGCGCCACCACACCCAGGTAGCTAGCCGACTCCGGCACATAGCCGCCCAGGCTCCTCACCAAGCCAGCTGCCTCCGCGCCCGGGACGATCAGGCCAGCCTTCAGGCCCGCGAGGTTCCACGACTTCGACGCCGACGTCACGGTCAGCGCCCGCTCACCGCCCGGCACCAGCTGGATGGGGGTGTGCTCCGCACCCGAGAGCGGGGCGTGGATCTCGTCGCAGATGACGGTGACGTCGTGGGCGTTCGCCAGCTCCATCACCCGCGCCAGCTCGTCAGCGGTGTGCACGACCCCCGATGGGTTGTGCGGCGAGCACAGCAGGTAGGCGGCGGGATGCTCCCTCTTGAAGGCCTCGGCCAGCGCATCGAGGTCCAGGCGGCCGTCGGCGGTGACGGGCACCTCCACGATGCGGCGTCCTGTGGTCCGGCACACTGCGCGGAACGGCGGGTAGACCGGCGGGTTGATGACGACGGCGTCGCCGGGCTGCGTCGTCGCGAGCGTCAGCTCCCGCATGCCCGACATGACGTCACCTGCCAGCAGGATCTCGGCCGGGTCGATCTGCCAGCTCCAGACGTCGCGCGCGAAACCGGCGAATGCCTCCTGGTAGTCGGGCAGCTCCGGGTACCCGGTGTCGCCGTCGGCGACCATCCGCGACAGCACCTCAACCACCGCAGGCACCGGGCGGGCGTCCATCTCCGCGACGAACATCGGCAGTACGTCGGGGCCGAAGCGTGCCCATTTGATGCTGCGGCGTCTGCGGAGCTCCTCCAGGGGGACATCGAAAACGGTCATGCACGGGATTCTATTGCGACGGCGTGCTCCCTCGTCCGCGACGCCGCCGGTACCGCAAACCCGCAGGGACGGCCAGCCCGGACCATACGGTCGTCTTGGGGCAAGGTGGAATAGGATACGTGCAGGAATGAGTCCGATGCCGGTAAACGATGTGTTCGAATATCCTCGCTGGGATCTATCCCTCGTTGCGGGCCTCACGTCTCGAACCCGTTGAGGCGCTACGTTCCTGATCTAGGGCACGAGGACGCCGGCTGGGCATTGCTGGGCGAGTTTCTGGTCGAAGGTGAACAGTGAGGCATTCTCGCTCGTAGAAGCTCGTGCACATCGACCAGTGGGGCAGCTTTCCGGTTGCGAGGTAGCGACGAAAGGTACTTCAGCACCTCATCCACACTCGGCTTCGGACGTAGGACAACGAGGTTATTCTCTTCATCGAATTCCAGATCCAGCGACGCTGCTCCCTCGATTCCCCAACGGCGTCTAATGGAGACGGGCAGGGTAATCTGCCCCTGTGAAGTAATGGAAACCTGCCCCATAATTCCTAGGGCAATAGGTTGAGTGAGTCGTGGCATCCGCTGGGGCTACGCGTGTGTCACCAGGTAGCCGTGTCAGCGCCGGGATAGTTTCTGTGCCGGATACATTTCTGCCGGTGCGTGGGTGCCTATGCTCAGTGATCGTCCCCAGGTCGCAACCAAGCGGTGGGCAGCGTGAGTGGCGACCAGCAGGAGCACATAACGCTGCTCCCCTGATCATGCGCCTCTCGGTATGCATGAGCTCATCGTCCCCGGCCTGGATCTGTGGGCGCGCTTGTCGAATCCGGGTATGGCTGCGTAGCGCGCAGCGCTCCGGACCGGATGTGGCGTTGGCCTGCGCCGGTAGAATCCGTGGATGGCTGTCTTCCGACTCTCGCCCGCCTGGGTCCTTGACGGTTGCGAGGTGCATGGTGGCGACGACGCCCGGTTCCTGATCTCCGCCCCCACTCTGGCGGCCCGGTTCGCCGGTGGTGCGGCGGTTGACCGGTCCGATATCCCGGACGGGGAGCTGGAAGAGTTCGAGCAGCTCCGGTCCGCTGGGGTGATCGCACCCGAGCTGACGTCCGTGACGGGGCGGGTCGCGTTGCTCGGCGACCCCTTCCCCGAGGAACTCCAGGAGAACGCCGGGTGGGAACTCGCAGGGCTCGGCGACGCCGACCTGGCCGTCGTCGTGCGCCACCGCTCAACCCACCTGGGGATCGCGCATCAGGTCCTGGGTCTGGAGCTGCCCCACCTGTATGTCGACATCGCGTTCCATCACACGGTCTCTATCGGGCCGCTGGTGATCCCCCACGAGACTCCCTGCATCAGCTGTCTCTACGGCCGGCTCAACGAGCGGTGGGGAGACCGGGAACCCCCGTCTCAGCCAGGGGTTGTGACCGACTACGGCCCTCTCGCGGCTGCGCTGATCTGCGTCGAGGTGAAGCGATGTCTTCAAGGCGACACCTCCCTGGTGGGCTGGACGGTCGCCTGGGACCTGCGGCAGCGGCGCGTCATGAGGGAGAAACTGTTGACTGTTCCTGCCTGCCCCTATTGCCAGGAGTATGAGTCCTCGGGTGTGATACCGCTATGAAAGCTATCCGGACCCAGTTTGACGCTGGTGAGTTCTCTGGAGCGGTTGCGACGCCTTCCTGCTGTTCGTCGTGTTGCTGTTGCTGCTGTGTGACGACATTCGCCACGGCCAGCGTGACCGGGGCCGCTGCTGCTGCAGCCGCGAGCCGGCACCGGAAACTGTCATCGGGGGCGAGGGTGTGCGGGGTGGTCCTCGGGATGGCCGCGCCCTGGCTGGTGGTCCTGCCGTTCTGGAGCATGAAATTTGTCCCCTTCAACAGGGGTATCTTGGAACTTACGGCCTATGGGGTTCTCGTCGTTCTTGTCGCTTATCTGGTCTTCTTTATCCTGCTCAAACGTCAGGCCCCTATCAGGACGGGGATGCTGTTCACCGCAGGAGTCATGGCGACTGGACTCCTTGAGCTTGCCGTCGCAATATGGTCCCTAGCCCTGATAAAGACTTTCGCTATTTACTTTGTCTTGGCGCCGGTGCTGAGCCTGGTGCTGAGCCTCAAGCTGCTGTCGGCGCGTGGAAGCGCGGGGCGCACGCTCCCTGAGTTCATAGCCGGGCTGCCGCCACAATACCCAGGCCAGCCACAGGATGAGCAAGGCGATGCGTCAGGTGGCTGAAGACCCCACCGGTAGAGATACGCATGAGCGAGCCGGCCGCGCCTCACCCGCGGGGACTTTGAGCTCTTTCCTGATGGGGCAGGCGGTCGGGAACCGCCACGGGCTGGTGTTGCAGCCGCAGCGTGCCTCGTTGTCGATGGCCGACATCAGTGCGATCGCCCACTTCGGGGCGCCCCGGGCGGTGGAACGGCCCTGGGAGAGTGCCGCAGGTGGGGTGGGACGCAGCGTGACCGACGCCCGGCTCGCTGCTATCGGGGAGGCTGTCGAACGTGCGACCTCCGCGCAGGTGAGGCTGCCGACGCGACCGCGCCGGGAGCTGGACGGGGAGCCGCGGATCGACGCCGGGGAGTTTTCGCTATTCACTCCCGGACAGCGACTTAACCCGGCGTTTCCGCACGGCACGCTGTTCGACGACGACTGCCCGTACGCCGTCGCCTACGACCTGCGCGACAACTCGCCGTGGTGGGTGCCCCAGCCTTTTGTCACGCTGCAGGACCCGCACCGCACCGGGATGCCGACCTCCTCCGGCCTGGCTGCCGCGCCTACCGCCCGTGAGGCGCTGCTGCGAGGCATCCTCGAACTGATCGAACGCGACGCCCTCATGACGACGTGGCTGCACTCCCTCCCGGGGCGGTCCGTCGAGCCGCCGGCTGTGCATGCCGCGGAGGTGGAGCGGCTGGGCGGTGAGTTCACCCTCTTCGACCTGACCCCCGCCTACAGCCCATTCCCCGTCGCTGCCGTCCTGGGCGGCATCCCGAAACGCGGTGTGTGGCGGTACTCGCTGGGGGTGGCATGCCGTCAGGACTGGGACTCCGCGGCCGAGAAGGCGTTCCTGGAATGGAATCAGGGAGTGCTGTTCGCAGGCATCTACGGCGATTTCGTCGATGTCAGCGGCCTGACCGAGTACGCGCAGGTCCGCAGCTTCGACCACCACGCCATGTTCTACACCCGCAACCCCGAGCACTGGTCCCGGCTGCCGATCCTGCACCACGACGGCGTCCGTCACCCGCCTCCGCCGACGCCGTCCGGGATGGATCCCCTGGCCGCCGCCCGGCAGGCTCTCGGCCAGGCCGGCATCCGCGTCTACTATCGCGACATCACCACCATCGACGCCCTCCAAGCGGGCCTGCACGTCGTCAAAGCCCTGTCCCCGGACATGGCCCTGATCTACGCCCACGAGGACTGGCCGCTGCTCGGCCGGGTGGCGGGCATGCTGCCCGCGCGCTACCCGGACCGGGTCGCAGAGTCGAGGTTCCCCAACCGCATGCCGCACCCCCTGGGATGATCCATGACCCGTTTCTTCGACGACTTCTGGCTGGCCTCGGAGCTTGACGCCTACAACCTGCCCGAGTTCGGGCAGCGGATCACCGCGTTCCACGGCGACGACAAGCCGCTGCGCCTCGACTATCCGGCCGCCCCGGCGTCCCTGCCACAGGCGCGGCGCAGTCCCCTGGAGCGGGTCGCGGCGCGACGCCGCAGCGGCCGTGAGTTCGCGGAACG
Organism: Arachnia rubra; assembly: GCF_019973735.1. NCBI lineage: Bacteria > Bacillati > Actinomycetota > Actinomycetes > Propionibacteriales > Propionibacteriaceae > Arachnia > Arachnia rubra. The sequence goes on along the minus strand of NZ_AP024463.1, from coordinate 2,967,704 downwards.
CCCGCTGCACCCCAGGGAGCTGTCCCGCCTGCTGGGGTCCTGCCGGGCCTGGGGCGGTGCCGAGCACCGCAGTTTCCCGTCGGCCGGGGCCTCGTATGCTGTGGAGCTGTTCGTCGTCGCGTGGCGGCCTGAGGTGCACATGGCCTACTACGACCCCATCGCGCACGGCCTGGTCACCTTGCCCGACCCAGCACCGGCCTGGGAGGAGGCCTCATCCCGCATCAATGCCCCGGTGACGGGGCAGCCCGCGGCAATGGTGGTCGCGGTGCTGTTCGCCGGCCGGCTGACTGGCAAATACGACGAGCGCGGCGGGCGGTTCGCGCTGCTGGAGGCCGGCGCTGTGATGCAGCAGCTGTCTCTCGCGGCCGCCGAACTGGGCCTGGCGGGGGTGGTCGCGGGCGGGCTGATTGACGACTACTGGGCCGGCCGGCTGGGCGTCGCCCAGGCAGGCGGGCGCGTGGCCTTCGGATACCTCGTCGGCCATCCCCGCCGGTGATCCCGGACGGCGCTACCACGCCTGCCGGCTGGGTCCTTGACCCTCACCTGGCGTGAGGTCTCAGGCTGGAGGTGTGAGAGAGGATGAGCAGGTGGAGGAACTGACCGTCGGGGCCGTCGCGCGGCTGGTAGGTGTGACCGTCCGCACCCTGCATCACTGGGACGAGATCGGACTGGTCCGGCCCAGTGCGCGGGCGTGGAGCGGCTACCGTCTCTACGACGCCGCCGACATCGCCCGGATTCACCGGGTGCTGGTGTACCGGGAGGTCGGGATGCCGCTGGCGCGGATCGCCGAGGTCCTGGACCAGGAGACCGACACCGCTCACCTGATGCGTCAGCGCGACCTGCTGGCCGAACGCATCTCACGGCTGCAACGGATGGCCCGTGCAGTGGATCAGATGCTGGAAAGGAGCAGCATGAACACCCAAGTGAGCGTCGCGGAACAGGCCGAGATCTTCGGCACCGACTGGGGCGACTACCGCAAGGAAGCCGAGCAGGCCTGGGGTCAGACCCCCGAGTGGGCGCAGTCCATGGCCCGGCAGGCGACGATGACCAGGCAGGACTGGATCGACGTCCGCGACGAGACGCGCGACCTGGAAGCCGACTTGGTCGCGGCCCTGGAGGGCGGCGTCCAGCCCGGCAGCCCTGAGGCCAATGCCCTGGCCGAGCGGCTCCGCGCGTCGATCGGCACCTGGTTCGATGTCACCTATGCCAAGCAGGTGCTCATCGCCCGCGGCTACGCGGAGGACGGCCAGTTCTTCGACCACTACGAGGGCCTGCGCAAGGGTCTCGGACCGTGGCTGAAGGCCATCGTCGACGCCAACGCCGCGGCTCATGGCGTCGACCCGGAGACCGCCCAGTGGGAGTGATGATCCAGGTCTGAGAGCCCGGTGGGGTTGTGCTCCGCCGGTCAGGACGTCCGTCCCGGAGAAATCCGGGACGGACGTCCTCGGTTGAAGGGTGGCAGGGTAGGGCTGGGGTATCTGGTCTGCTTCGTTACGCTGGATGATATGGGTGATGAGCACATCAGGGTGGGTGACCGGGAACGGGACCAGGCGGTCGCGCGTCTCCAGGAGTGCCATGCTGAGGGGCGGCTCACTGTTGAGGAATTGCAGGAGCGTATTCAGGCGGCATTGGCGGCCAAGACCGGAGGGGATATCGACAAGCTATTTGTCGACTTACCGGGAGGTTCGCCCCAGCGGGAATCCCAGGTGGGGACGACGCCGTCGATGCAGGAAACATATGGTCTCAGCAACCTGGGATCGCCGGGTGAAGGTCTTGTTAGCTATGAGTCGTCGCAGGAGCCGGCCAAGAACAAACCCTGGTATAACCAGGCTTGGGTTTTCTGGGGTGTCATCATCCTGGTGATGACTTCGCGAGGAATCCTCTGGCCCTTGGTGCCCATAGTAATTTTCGCGATGGTCATTGCACCCAAGCTCTCCCGGTCCCGGAACAGACGGACGGCCCTGCCGCCAGTCCAGCCCCGGCAGCTCACGTTCCAAGAGCGCGACCGGGTGATGCGTGAAATCGAGGCCGGCCGCAAGATCCACGCCATCAAGCTATATCGCGAGTTCACAGGGGCAGACCTGCGTACGGCGAAAAACACCATCGATGCTTGGGGTCGCGACTTCCCTGGGTACTGAGGCCCGCTGTCCACAGCGGCCGTGACACCGGCGTGCTGTTCGGACGAGGCGGTCTCGCCGCGGCTCGCGTTCCGCTTCGTAGTACCGCTGCCCCGCAGCATGACGTCGCTGAGGCTCTGCTGCATAATTGTCGGTGCTACTGATGGCTCAGGGGTGAGCCGAATCGAGGAGAGGCTGCATGAAGAACGAGCCGCAACAGGGGCCAGGGCAGAATGACAACGACGGTGTGCCCCAGATGCCAGCAGGAACAGGTGAAAAGCTTCCTGGCGAAGTTCTGGAACAGGGACCGGTGATAGTTGAATTACCTGACGGATATGTTGCACTCTTCGACCAAGCTGCTGATGGGGTTGCGCCATTCGATCTTAGCCTTCTGCCTGATCGTGAATGGCTCGCCGAGGCGCTGGGAACGGCGGGGAATGTGGGGACCCTGGGAGGTAACATCGCCGGAATGCTCCAGGGCATCTACCGGGTGGATGCGGCCACGCAAGCTCTGCTCAGCAGCGGCGCCCAGCTCGCGGTCAAGGACGGCGCGAATCTGGGGGCCATCTTCATGAACGGAAAGCTGGCGGCCCAGGCCCGATTCATCCCAGTTGCCGCGACTGCGGCCGGGCTGGTGGCTGCCATCGGCCCTGCCCTGGCGATGCTGGCGCTCCAGACAATGATCAGCGATGTTCGGGGACTGATACAGACCAATAACGACCTGATCTGCCAGGTCCTGAGGGAAATCCGCCAGAAAGAGTGGGCAAAGCTTGAGGCGGTGTTGAGACAAGTTAATGATGCGCTAGATTATGCCCGTGAATGTCAGAGTGTTCCTGACACGCTCTGGGACCGAATCGACAATCTTGAAACGTTGATCTGGGAACAAGAGGAACTCTACAGAATCAAGGAGGCTTATTCATAGCCGCAGTCAACCTGCCCTGACAAGGAGTTTACTGTTTATCAGCCACCCTATGAATAGGCTTCAAGGTTTCAGATCATCAGCAGCAGCTGAGTGATCGTGGGGATTCTGCTCGCCGCGAATACCTCCGGATGAATGCCGGTGTGATCGCTTTCGACTCGCATGCGCTCTTGAGAATTCTCAAGTCCCACGCCATCTACGATGCCCTGTGTGCCGCACGCGCCAGAGAAAAAGGAGAAACCGATCCGAGAGAACTGAAACTTGCCGAAAGTACCAGCAGGAAAGCGCTCCGTCGATTGGAGGAATCTGCGCGCGATGTCCGCTCCCTCATGGGGGATCTGACGAGAGAAGTGGGGAAGGTAGCAAAGCCCAAAGATAGCTTGAAAGTCCCATCATTGACGAAAAAGAGCAAGGATGTCAAAGAGTCTAGGGAACGGGCATCGCAGCTGCTGGAGGTCCTTGAACCGCTGGCGGAGAGCGTGCATGCCGTGCCGCCCAAAGTGGTCGCGTCAGAGATGGTGTGCGTCCCGGAGGGTGAGGACATCAAGCGGTATCTGGAGATGCTTCGATGGCATCTCGGCGTGGACGAGGAACTTCGTGGTGTGGCGATCGTCGAGGAGGTCCCGGCCGATGATCGTGTCCAGGGTTCGCTCTCATCTCAGAAGGATGGGGCACAGAAGCCTCTGGGCCGGGTGCAAGACAGGGTTCGCTGGGCAAAAGAAAAGGTCGTCAGCGTAAAAGATGGGATTGCTGACAGATTTGCCTCACCTGGGCTCCTCGTTGCTGTGACCGATCAACGGATCCTCACCGCAGAACCGAAAGAGTTCCTCACGAGCGGGGCCAAGAAGGAATCCATCGAGATCTCTGAGAAGACGGGGGTTCGTCGCTTTCCTCATGGCGATGCTGGCCAGGAGAGGGAGCGAATCCGCCTGACCCTTGAGAATGGCGAGGTGATGGTCTGGCAGTTTCCCGAGAAAGCGGAGCAGAAAACGGTTAATCAGTTTGCGGTGCTGATGCGCCCCGTCACTGCGGGAGAGGCAGTGCAGGAGCTCGGGTGAAACATACGAGAGGCAAACCAGAGTGAGCCCAGTGCCGTTCTCCTGACCCTGGCAGGTCAGTCGAAGTCACCCAGCGTGGGGAGAGAGTCGGCTTTGAGCGTGGTTTCGTAGTCCTCGACCCGCTTCGCCACTGTCCACGAAACGCCGGGCACTCTAGTCAACCCACCAGTGCAGACTGGGGCCTGCGTTGGAAACGCACCCGAGGGGCCGCCGAATGTGCATCCTCTCGGCAACCCGCCCTTCACCTCACGCAGACCCTCGATCCTGACGCGGGTTAGCGGCGGTTAAAGCGCATGTAGCGGCGTGCCGAGTAGGCGAAGATCAGCAGCCACAGAGATAGCGCCGCCAACGGCTGCGTGGCCGGGGCCCAGCTGTCGACGAAGGAGATCTCGGCCCCGTTAGCGGGATTAGACCCGGTGCTCAACGCCATCAGGTTGTTGACGGCCACCATGGGGCTCCAAGCGGAGATGCTTGGGATCGGCTCGGGGAAAGCCTGGAGCGGGATGATGACGCCGGAGATGAGGTAGAGGAATAAGAACCCGGGCAGTGCGCCGTATTGGGCCGACTCTACGGTGCGGCAGAAGGAGGAAGTGAAGGCGCCGAATGCCGCAAACATCGCAAACGCCAGCAGGAGGGCCACCAGGAGCAGAAGCGGGTTCGTGATCGGCCACGCGCGGGCGGCGAAGCCGACAATGACAAGCCCTATCCCCGCCTGAAGCAGCAGTACCAGCGCACTAGGCACGGTGGTGGCAACCACGGTCTCCAGCCGCGTCGCCTCGCCTGTATCCATGCGCTGAAACACGCCGTCTTCGCGTCGCGCCACAAAGATCACGGTCAGGTTGTAGTACACGACCATCAGCAGGCTCATACTCATCACCAGTTGCAGGACGACGGTGGGTGCTGAGACGATGGTGTCCTCGCGCAGGATCACTGGGCTGCTGGCCAGAACCAGGACTGGGGTCAGCAGCAGGGCGGTGAGGGCGATGGACCGATTGCGGACGTAGAGGCTGATCTCCGCGCGCGAGATCGCCCAGGTGCGGTGCAGCGAATTCGTGATCATTTCGAGCTCCTATTGGTCAGTGCGAGGAACGCGGTCTCCAGCGAGGCGGCCCGCGCGTTGAGGCCATCCAGGTGGATGCGGTGCTCGTCGGCGAGGGAGAGCAGCTCCCGCAGGGTCGTGTGCAGATCCGAGGTCAACAACCTGGTGGTACCTCGGTAGTGGGAAACCGGGGCGCTGAGCTGGGGGAGGGCAGCCAACCGCTGCTCCGGGAGGGCCGCGGTGCGGAAAGTGATCTCGCACGGGTGCTGGGCGACGATCTCATCGACCGTGCCTGTGGTGAGGATCTTCCCGCCGTCCATGATCAGGAGGCGATCGGCTAACTCTTCCGCCTCCTCCATGTAGTGGGTGGTGAGCAACACGGTTGCCCCTTCGTCGAGCATCGCGCGCACGAGGTCCCAAGTCATTTGTCGTACCGCCGGGTCGAGCCCTGTGGTCGGCTCGTCCATGAAGAGCAGCTCAGGCCGACCAAGGGTGGCCATCGCCAGATCGAGGCGTCGACGCTCGCCTCCGGAGAGGCTGCCCACCCGGATGTCCGCGCGTTCACTCAGCCCGCACATGCCCAGCGACTCATCCACCGGACGGGGGTCGGTGAGGGTGCCTGCCCACATGCGCAGGGTCTCGCGCACGGTGAGGTCACGGGCGAAACCCGCTTCCTGGAGCATGATGCCCGTGCGTTGACGCACGCGCGCCCGATCAGCGATCGGGTCCAGGCCAAAGACCTGAGCCCGCCCCTCGGCTGGGCGGGTGGCGCCTTGAAGCACTTCCATCAGGGAGGTCTTCCCCGCCCCGTTCGAACCGAGGAGCGCCACGAGTTCCCCCTTGCGCACGTGAAAGGACACGCGATCCACGGCCACAAACTGACTGTATCGTCGCGTCACGTGTTCAGCATTGATGACCTCATTCATTGCCGATCCTAACTGTTGATGATCGTGCTGATGGTAGCACCAGAGAAGAGCCACTCTCTCGCGCGGTTGTCGAAAGTTGACTGCCCGGCGGATTGCGCCAAAAGGCTCGCGCAGGCAGGCGCTGTAGTGACTATTTGCTGAATCCTGAGGAGGGCCTGGCAAGGGCAGATGCAGCTTTCTGACGCATGGGGGTCAACTTACGGTGACTTAGTATTGCAGGGTGCCTGGTGGTGAAATACCGTTTCCTCATCGCAGCAAACGCGGCGAATAACTCGAAAGGGTGGGGCTAGAGAAAGGGTTTTAGCCTCGAGTGAACCGCGCAAAGACGTGGAGGATGTCCGGAGTCTTATAGGTCACAAACCCTTTCCAAACCTACCAAAGGAGGTAAGAAAAATGCAGGATCAGAATGGATTCCAGGACGTCACCTGGATGCAGGAGGTCGCTGAGCAGGAGTTCGATACGGACGTTTTCGGTGCCTGCACCACCAACACGTTCTCCCTCAGCGACTACTGGGGCAACCGTGGCCACCTGTGCAGCATCACCAGCGAGTGCATGTCGTGGTGTAGGTGAGCCCCGACTCGCAACATGTAAAAAAACCCAATCAAAGCAAAGGAAAAAAGATGAATGGAGTGCCCGGCGTTTCGTGGACAGTGGTGAAAAACCTGAGTTTATTCGAACATGTGAGGTAAAATCTGTACTATGCCGGCTTCGAAATTCAGTAAAGAGTTTAAAGAACAAATCATCGCGGAGGTTCTTGAGGGGTCTCGGCCGATAGCGGAAGTGGCGAAGTCCTACAATCTGGAGTCGGCGAACTGTGGATCAGTTGGGTGAGAATATGGCGGAAACAGCATCGGTAGAAGCGTCCTCGGATCAGATGGCGGAAAATCAAGCGCTTACAGGCCGAGAGGGTTATTCAGGAATCGTTCCATCCGCGACATTCCCCCTTGCCAACTGTGGGTTGCCAGGGATTTAGCGGAATTGCTGAATAAGCTTCCGAGGCTGGGTGAAGCGAAGACGGGGGTTCGAGTTCAGAGATAAAGCGGCGGCCTTCATGCGTGCAGGAGACTCCGGGTAGCAGCGAAGAATGTGTTTATATCTCTCCGCGGATGGAGGCGGCTATCTGGTGTATGTGATGTGTCGTTGGGTCAGAGTGTCTCGTTCTGGCTACCACGAGGTGGCGGAGCCAGGGTGTATCGGAGACGCAGAAACACCAGGGGGGAAGTCACTAGTGTGATTACAGGTCTTCTTCCATGAGTCTGAGCAAACCTACAGGTGTGTCGACGTATCCACGCTGCTCTGGTTGAGCGGGGGGGTCCACGCAAGCTCCGATCTGGTGCGTCAGCTCATGCACCGGGCTGGCCTAGTTGGCCTACCCGGTCCCGCAAAGCGGGCCTGCACCAACTATCCCAGCTCAGGGGCCTTCACCACCGCCCGGATCTGGTCAAGCAGGACTGTCGCCGCCAACAAACCAGGGGTAGAAACGAGGTGGGCGAGGTCAGTCTTCATCCCCACCTGGGAAGGGTTCGCTTATCTAGCGACCGTGATGGATTGCTACCCGAGATGAAGATCATCGGTTATGCGATCGCCGGGAATATGCGCACCCGGCTTGTTGACGAGGCTTTACACATGGCGGTCAGGAATCAACCCCCTATCGTGGGTGAGACTGTCTTTCATTCCGGTGCGTGGTTCACACTTGCATCTCGGCTGAATTGCGCGGACGTCATGAACACATATGGTATCCGCGCCTCGATCGGGTGGAACTGGTGTTGTGTTACGACAATGCCGCAGCAGAATCATTCAACACCCTGAAGTTTATTCACAGCTACGGGCAACCAGGCTCTGACGAGGGGGTTCACCACCCCTCAGCTACCCATGAATAAATCTCCCTCCTGCAAGAAGGAGATAGTGAACCGGAAAATTCTACCCCGACACGAAAACACGCAGCCGGGGATGTTGCAGCCTGGATCGAGCAACTGCTGCAATCACAAAACGACTCCACTCGACGCTAGGGTACCAAACCCCCAACCACGTCCACCAAGAATAGATGTCAACACCAGAAAGCAGCCTGAGAATCCCATTTTTCAGCAGTGTCCACAAAACCCACAGCACTCCAGGGCTCAGGGGTGAGACAAGTAAAAGGTAAAAGGCAGACCAGAGTGAGTCCAGCGCCGTCCTCCTGACCCTGGCAGGTCAGTCGAAGTCACTCAGCGTGGGGAGAGAGTTGGCTTTGAGCGTGGTTTCGTAGTCCTCGACCCGCTTCGCCAGGTCCTCGTCCGAGATCGCCATCGCCCCGATAGTGAGGAAGGGTTTCAGGTAGGTGAGGGAGCAGAGGTTTGCGCTGGCCTGGAAGGGTCGCAGGAACTCGTGCACCGTGTAGATGTAGTCGCTTTCGCGTCCGTATTTGCTGGAGCCGGGGGAGCAGGCGACGAGGAGTTCTTTGCCGGCCAGGGCGTTGCCCGTGGAGCCGTACGCCCAGCCGTAGGTCAGGACGTCGTCTTCCCACTTCTTGAGCAGGGGCGGGCTGGAGAACCAGTACATGGGGAACTGCAGGACGATGCGATCTGCGGCTTCCATCGCCTGCTGCTCGGCGGCGATGTCGATGCGGAAGCCGGGGTAGAGATCGTACATCCGGCGCACAACGACATCATCGCCAAGACTCTCGGCTCGCTCAGCCAGCGCACGGTTGACCCGTGAGGCCGCCATGTTCGGATGGAAGACGAGCACGAGGGTTTTCATAGCTGCTCCTCACTGAAGTTGGGATGGACTAGTTCCGGAAGGCCGGGTGGCAAGCCGTCATGCGCTGCGCACCGACACTACCCCGTGAGGCCCAGGACTTCAGGAACGACGCCGCTCACCACCGGATTTGAGGATCACCAGGTCCCAGAGCTGTCAGGGCGCAGGTCCACACTCGTCGTCGAGCGCCTCGGCAACCATCGCATTCGTGACCACATGGCCTTTGGCCGAGGGCAGGAGCACCAGACGTTGTGTCGTTGATGTTGTGATGCCGACTCAGCGGGAATCGGCGCCGAGATTGCCTCGCCCATCGTGACGTCTGGTGCTCGTGGGGCGGAATCTGGCGCGGTTTCCATGCCCTCAGGATAAAAGCAATCCAGCGGGGCAGCTCTCAGCGCACGAAGACCGGGACGTCCTGGGTGGAGCGGTCTTCGTCGTAGTGGTACCCGTTCTCGGTGAAGTCGCGGAGCGTAGCGACGGAGCGGACCCGGTTGCGGACCAGCCATCCGGCCATCGAGCCGCGGGCCCGTTTGGCGTGGAAGCTGACGATGCGGGGGGCGCCGTCCTTGTTGCGGTCCTCGAACCGGGGTGTGATGACGCGGACGCCGAGACGGTCGATGTCGATGACGGAAAAGTATTCCTGGGAGGCCAGGTTGACCAGCACCTCCGGGCCGGGGGAGGTTGCTAGGTCCTCGCGTAGCAGGTCGGTGATCCGCGTGCCCCACCAGTCGTAGAGGCTGCGGCCGCGCCCGGTAACCAGGCGGGTGCCCATCTCCAGACGGTACGGCTGGATCAGGTCCAGGGGACGCAGCAGCCCATACAGTCCCGACAGGATCAGCACCGTCTTCTGCGCCTCCGTGAAATCGCGTTTCCCGAACGTCGACGCCGCCAGCCCCTGGTAAACGTCGCCGCTGAAGGCCAGCGCCGCCGGACGCGACGTCGCGGGCGTGTGCTCCGGGCTGAACTCGCGGTAGCGGGTCACGTTCAAATGCGCCAGGTCCTCCGAGATGCGCATGAGCCGGGCCAGGTCCCCGGGCGAGATGGTGCGCATGACGTCGATCAGCTCCATCGACTGCTCCAGCAGCCGCGGTGTGGTGTGCTCGGCGGTGGGCAGCGGGGACTCGAAGTCCAGCGACTTGGCCGGTGACAGGACGCTCAGCATGCCCTATTCCTATGCGTCCCGGCGACCGGGCGCAAGTCGCTGGGGCGGACAGCCGCTCCAGCCTATGGGCGAGGGATCAGAAAGGTCAGGTCTGGTCGGGAGGCATGAAGGGCCTTGTCGAAGGTGGCGAGGAGTCCGCCGTGCGCGGCAGCCAGGGAGACGAGATAGAGATCTGTGGCTTGGCGGTGACCGATCAGGCCAGTGGCGTCGATATCGGCGTATGACAGGTCGCTGGGCCAGAACTCGGCAGCAGGGAGTGCCCTGATGAGCCGGATGCGTTCCAGAGCCATGGTGGCTGGTTCGCCCAAACCAAGGAGGAAACGCAGTAGAGCACTTTCTGTGGTGGGGCAGGTCGCGAACTGGGTGGTTTCTGCGAGCCACTCACCTGCGGCCTCATGGTGTTCGTGTTCGGCTGCGGTGAGGGCTATCAAGACGTTGGCGTCCAGGAGATAGCGGATCATGACTCCTCGATGAGGTCTGCAACCTGTTCGTTTGTGATGGATCTGCCAATGCGTAGAACGGGGAAGCCGGTGCGGGGATCGGTTTCGATGATGGCTGGGTGGTCATCGAGCTGGGCAAGCCCCCGGGTCGCCAGCTCTGCTACGACGGCTGATAGTGAGCGGCCCTGTAGTTGAGCTATCTCCTGTGCTCTTTCTCGGACTGCAGGGGGTAGATCGACCGTGGTGCGCATAACTGCATCATATGTGATGCACCTGTGAGGCGGTGAGGCGATCGGCTCTTGTGGGGGACGTCGTCCTGACGGTCGCTGGACATTTCGTGTAGTTCACTGGACATCCAAATTTGTTCTAGTTATTCTAGAACTATGCTTTGGCAAGTTGACCCCCGCGACCCGCAGCCGCTCTATGAGCAGATCGCTGAGGTGGTCCGTCGCGCCGTGGCCGACCAGGAGCTGACCGCAGGAGACCGGTTGCCTGCCGCGAAGGAACTCGCGGCCAGCCTGGATGTGAATCTGCACACCATCCTTAGGGCCTATCAGCAGCTGCGCGACGAGGGACACATCGAGTTGCGGCGCGGACGCGGTGCTGTGGTGATCGCCAAAGGCAGCACGACACGGCTGGACGCCCTGATCGCCGACCTCGTCCGGCAGGCGAAGAGCGCTGGCATCAGCCGTGAAGAACTATTCCATCTGATTGAGAAGCAGGTTGAGGCATGAGTACATCGAAGTTGACGAACCGAGGAGAGCTGACTGCCTCCCTGGTGGGGATCGCGGTGGTGATCGCGATCTCCGGAGCCGGAGCGCTATGGACGCGGGGGATTCTGGCGGACATACCAGGCCAGGTCGCGAGGGGCTGGGGAATGGACGGCCATGTTGATGCCTTCATCGATCCTGGGGTGATATGGGGTCTCGGACTCGGCCTGTCCCTTGGCATTCCGTTGCTGCTGGTCCTTCTGGGGCTGCTCCTGCGTTTTGGCCGCATCCTGACCCCCGTCGCCGGGGGAGTCGCGGCGCTGCTCACGATCATCTTTGGGGGTGTGCTGTCGTTGCAGCGCGGCATGACCGAGGAACAGATTCAGGCCTCGGCGCCGTCCCCGCTGCCCCTGGCGTTTCTGGCAATGCTGGTGGCGATCCTGGTCGGCGCCGGGCTGGCGTTCGCCTTGCGCCGGCGTCCGGGCGAGCGAGAGGTGCCCGTCACCCTCGGCGACTCGGACCCGCGGCTGGCAGTGAAAGATGGCGTTAAGGTCGCCTGGACCGGGCAGGCGCGCGTTTCCCGCGGCCTCTGGGTGGCCCTGATCTCAGGGATCGCCGTGGCCTTCATCGCGGTGGTCTGCTGGCTGCTGATCAACCTCTCCTGGGAGCCCGTGGCGATGATGGCTTTCCTGCTGCTGGTGTTCGTCTCCGTGGGTGTCTCCATGGCGGCGCGCGTCACGATCGACTCCCGTGGCGTGCGGGTCCGCGGAGCCGGACTGTTCCCGTACGCGACCATCCCGCTCTCGGAGATTTCCGGTGCCAGCGTGGTCCACGTCGATCCGCTGCGTGATTTCTACGGCTGGGGAGGAGCGCGATTTACAATCGGTGGCGCGGCGGGTTTCATCACCTCGCGCGGTGAGGCGATCCGGATCGACCGCGGCAGCTCTGAGGGCTCCTTCACCGTCACGGTCGACGACGCCGAAACCGCCGTGACCGTCGTGAACACGCTCCTGCTCAGAAGGACCAGCCATGCCTGACCGCTCAGCTGAAGGGCATGCGCGAGTGGCCCTGAGCACGTGGCAGGCTTGTCACCAAGCTCCACGAGGAAGGACATTCGTATGAGTTCGAAGCGTTCAGCCGGCTATGGCGAGTCTGACAAGTCGGTGTTGTCCATCAAGAGCAAGGGCAGCCTGCTCAGCGTCGGATCGGTGCTCTCGTGCCTGTCCGCCGCGTCGCTGGGGTCGTGCCTGTCAGTCGGTTCGGTGGGGTCATTCCTGTCGATCGGCTCCATGGGCTCCATCCTGTCCATCGGCTCGGTGGGTTCGTTCTTGTCCGTCGGGTCGCTGGGATCGTCCCGGTCGCTGTTCAGCGTCAAGTCCAAGCGGGCCGTCGGCAATGTCCCGTCCAAGGGGCATCACGCAATGGCTCTGAAATCCGGGAAGCCGGAGCCGTCCCCCAGGAAGAAGGCGAAACGATGCCGCCGCAAGGTCGCCCTGGCCGCAGCGGTCGCCCTCGTCGCCTGGGCTGGCCTGAAGAAGGCAGCTGAGAAAACCCGGTGAGGGACGGCGCGCCTCTGGCTTCTGCCGGTAGGACGTCCGCCAGGCCGGTCCTGTTGCGCTGGCCTTGTTCGTATTCGCTGGCTCCACAGCACAGGCAACCGTGATGAAGGCCAGCACATCGTCAGGACGACCAGGGAAGAGATGAGCCGCGACGACCTGGAGCGCCTGGTGGCCGAGACTTTCGACGCGGCCGGAGTCCCAGGCGGTGTGCTGCACGTCGTGGATGCGCAAGGACCTCGCGAGACCGTCGAATACGGTGGCCTGGCGGCCAGCGACCCGGTCACTCTCGGGTCGACCAGCAAGGCGCTGGCCGCCACCGTCCTGCTGCAGCTCGCCGAGGAGGGGCTGGTGGATCTGCACGCCCCGGTGCAGCGCTACCTGCCCGGCGTCGGCCTCCCCCAGGAGGTCACGCTGCTGGACCTTGCCCATCACCGCAGCGGCCTCAGGCCGGACGCCCGGCCGGCGCACCTAATCAAGGCTCGCACGCGCGAGTTTCGGTACGCCAACCAGAACTACAACCTGCTGGGCAATGTCCTGGCGGCGGCCTCCGGCATGACCTACGCCTCGCTCCTGACGAGCCGAGTCCTGGAGCCACTCGGCATGGACCAGAGCTGGTGTCCGCCGCTGCGGCCCGGAGCGCCGGGGCACGTCGCGGTATTCGGCGTGAACATCCCCGTGCGGGCCTTTAAAGCCGGGCCGGGGTCCTGGATTCAGGGGCCTTCGGGCGCGGTCACGGCGAGCGCCGCCGATGCCGGCCGGTTTCTGGCCATGATGCTCGGCGGGGGAGTCCTGGACGGGCGGCGCGTGCTTTCCCCAGCCTCCGTCACGATGATGCTGAACGACGTGGTCCAGGCGGACGGCAGCCCAGCGGTGGCCGGTCCATTCGGTGACCAGGGAGAGTATGGCCTGGGCTGGGTGCGCAAGCAGGTCCGTGGACGTCCGGTGCACCTTCACGTCGGCAAGGTTCCTGGCGCCACGAGCGTCTTCGTGCTGCTGCCTGACGCTGGCCTCGGTTTCGTGCTGTTAGTGAACGCCGGTGACTTTCTCGTCGGCACCCCGCTGCTCGGGGTGCGTCAGCATCCCCCGTCCCGATCCTTGGGCAGCCCAACCGGAGGTATCAAAACGTGTTGCCTACTGTAAAATCACATGCTACTGTAGTAAGTAAAGAAGATGTTCGTCAATCATTAATGAAGCTGGTGTTTTTGTTTATGAGTAAAGTTTTAACCTGCATATGAATAGTCTCATATACGTATGGGATAAATGTTTAAGGATACCTACGGGGCATGCAGAATAATCAAGCTGCTTTAAAATGCTAGACAGTTCGTTGCTACGAGCAGACTTCACTGAGCATATTTAATGATCTATAGAGAGTGAATGATAATGGCAGGGAGAAATATTCCCATTATTGAAGTAAAGTCACTGACAAAATTATTTGGAAAATTTAAAGCACTCGATAGTGTATCGTTTAGTGTAAATGAAGGGGAAGTACATGGTTTCCTAGGTCCAAATGGTGCCGGGAAATCTACAACAATACGTACTATGCTAGGCATATATAAACCTACGAGCGGTCGTCTGCGTATATTTGGCCTTGACCCAATTCGGGATTCTCCTGAAATTAATAGCCAGCTTTCGTACATTCCAGCTGAGGCCGCGCTTTGGCCGAGTTTGACGGGTCAACAGACTCTTGACGTGTTAGCAGGTCTACGAGGGTCAAGAGATCGGAGGGCAGAAGTAAAAATTATTGATATTCTATCTTTTGATCCATCAAAAAAGGTTAGAACGTATTCAACTGGCAATTTCCGGAAACTATTGTTAGTGGCAGCCTTTGCTGCCCCAACGGATCTTCTTATCTTAGATGAGCCTACCTCAGGCTTAGATCCACTTATGGAACTGGCTTTCCAAGAGCTAGTAACCGACGCAGTTGCTCAAGGCAAAACTATCCTACTTTCTTCGCACTTACTTCCTGAAGTAGAGAGGCTATGCAGCCATGTTACCATTATAAAGAACGGGCTCATAGTAGAGAGCAGCGAGATGTCTAAGATGAAGCAGATCACTAACATGATCATAGAAATGGAGGTTTCTCCGGACATCGACATAGATGTATCTCAAAAAAGACTTGCATCGGAAATTGAGATAAACATCGAGGATATCCAAACTATTAGGCAGCCTTCTAGATTGAAGTTTGCTGTTGATAGGGAAAAGATGCCTAGAGTCCTTACTTATTTAGGGAATCAAGGGATAAGTAATTTCACATGTCAAGCGACATCATTAGAAGAGCTTTTTATACGCCACTACGAAGTTGGTGAAAGATGAATACTGCTGAAACAAATAGTCAGAGAATAAGCGAAGTTTCTGTGAAACATGCGGGATTATTGAGGAATATTTTCATGTCTATCAAACAGTTTTTACAGTTAATTTCAATTAGTGTTCGGAGCTCTTGGGTCTTTATTATTTCCTGGATGACTGGTATAGTAGCACTTGTGGCTATTACAGTGCCATCGTATAAATCATATTACCCAGGCCTAGAAGATAGAAAAACCTTGGTAGAGCAAATGGGTGATAACTCAGGTACAAGATTGCTCTATGGAAACCTACCTAAACCAGGCACACTAGGGCAGTTTTTTGTGTGGGAAACTGGCACATTTGTTCTTCTTCTTACAGCTATAATGATGGTGTTATTAGCGGTGCGTCTTACGCGAGTAAGTGAAAATTCTGGACAACTTGAAATGGTGTGGGCGGCAGGGATCAGACGGTGGATGGCCATGGTAACAAGTATGTTCGTACTTTTTACTGTGCCGATTGTTATTGCTTTAGGGGTTTGGATCACACTCGAGCTGCAAGTAGCTCAAAGTAATGAGCTTACACACATTGGAGCATTTACTTTCTCCTTTACTGTCTTGGCTATCGGGGTTATGTTTGGCCTTTTAGGTGTTATCTGTGCCCAAATTCGGCGCGATTCTTCAGCAGTGCGAAGCTTTGCCCTTATCGGTGTAGGGTTATGCTTTGCTTTGAGAGCTATCGCGGATGAGTTGTGGCATAGGAATCAAAAAAGGCTTTCTCAGGCAATCAATTGGCTATCCATTCTAGGGTGGCGAAATGAATTATCGCCATATACTGATGATAGATTGAATCACCTTCCTACAATTCTAGTCATAATTTTGGCAGGCACGATCCTAGCTTTAATTTTATTTATATTGCGAGAATACAGAGGGAGTATAATACCCGATATCTCATCGTATTCTAAACTTCGGGTAAAGGTTAAATCAGTCGAAGGCTGGCTTTTTTACAAAGATTTGAATCAATTTGTCGCCTGGTTTAGTGCTATACTTTTAGCCTCGGCCATGGTTGGCTTATCGGCTGGAGGAATGACTGAAGCGATTAAGAAAGATCGCAGAACGGCCCAGTTACTAGGAGATCTCTCAAAAAATGATGCTTCGCCTATACAACAATATTTTAAACTTCTTGGGTTGATACTTACAATCGTTATTCTTGTTTTCGCTCTTAGCTGTGTTTTAAAGTGGTGGCATGAAGAGCTTAATGGGCAAGCTTTGAATGAGTTATCAGTAGGTGTCTCCAGACATCGTGCATTATTAGGAAGAGTGTCTCTGGCAAGTTGCACAGTAGCGATACTGTTGGGATTGTCAGGTGTCTTAATGGGGTATACTGGAGGACAGACCTTGAAAGATGACGTAAGCAGCAAAGAAGAGGTGATGCGTGCAGCAATCATAAGTACTCTTGGGCATTTACCTGGTATAATGGCTGGCATAGGTGTAGCTGTAATATCAATAGGTATCGCACCTCGGTTTTCTTACGTAGTTACATGGCTGGCTGCAGCATGGTCTGGTTTCGATACTGTATTTTCTTCGTTATTGAAGTTTCCTAAGTGGGCAGAGAATTTAAGTCTGTTATCATGGTCACCAACTGAAAAAGCTGGGAATGGGGCTGGATGGATTAATGTGGGAAAGATAGATATTCCTCTAACCGCGTGGATCTTTTTGGTAGTTATTTTTTGTGTTGCGCTATCTGTAGGTATTTGGGCATTTGAGCGAAGGGATATATGTACTGATAGATGAGAATTATAGCTCTATTGGTAGAGAAGAATCGATGGATTTTATTATGTGCAATCCGGAGGGCTATTCAGTAATGCGTGTGGCTAAGTCTCCGTTAATCTGTGATTGATAAAGAGGTGCCGTGAAGTCCGAAATATGAATAAATTTCACTGAGTAAAGAGAAGGACATATGAACCAGGTTAGGTGAAGCTTACTCAGTGAGCAGTATGTCCCACATAGCCTTCTGTCAACCTAGAGCTTTGAAAGTTAGAAGACCCTAATGAAGTAAATTTCAATTTATTCAAAAATCTTAGCCAAAGTCGTTTTCTAATTGGCGATTTCGTTAGTATTTGCTAGGTTTAAGATTAGCCATGAATAAATCTAGATTTCTGTTGTGATTGGGAGGATAACCGGATGAACAAGCATCGTTTTATTCAATTAACTAAAGATATACCACGTAATGAATATGGAGGTAAGGCAGATGGCCTAATCGAATTAGTATCTCTGGGATTTGAAGTACCTGATGCTATCATAATTCCCTACTCGGTTATCAAAGAACTTTTTGGTTCATCTTATCTATATGATTCCCAAACGTTTAATTTAAATTTGATGACTCTAGCTGAGGAAATTAATCAGCACTTTGATGGGGAATACTTAGCCGTTAGAAGCTCCTCGGCAAGAGAAGATCAGGTGGCGGCATCTTTTGCTGGTCAGTTTGAAACGGTACTTGGTGTTAAAGGTATAGAAAAACTTAGCCAAGCAATTATGCGGTGTTGGGAATCAGCTACTAGTGAGCGTCAACGAAAGTATTCAGAAACTATGGGACAGAATGACAGTGCAATGCTTTCGTTAGTCGTGCAGCGGATGGTAGTCGCGGAATGTAGTGGCATAGTTTTCTCAGGGAAACCAGATGTTGACCGATCACTGGCACTCGTAGAAGCCTCTTATGGATTAGGGGAAGTGGTTGTCGGAGGCCATACAGTTCCGGATCGGCATTGGGTGGCAGTTGGGACGGATACTGTCGTGCATCAAACTATTGGATCAAAGCAATTTCGTTTCGATCAAACGGTCTCTGGTGGTATTCAGAAGAGTGTTGTTGAATCCACCAGTGCATCAGGCTTAGCTCTTGATGAAGCGTGTGTTTTGAAAATTGCTAATGATGCACAATATGCAGCTAATTATCTAGGAAGACAGGTTGATCTAGAGTGGGCCATACATAAGTCGCGTGTCTATTATTTGCAACTAAGACCTGTGACTACGCAGGTCGTATCTGATGAGGCCAGAACTCCATATGTTGGTAATGTTGATCCTTATACAGAAGCAAGAACTTTATGGTCCAGAATGGATATCGGCGAAATATTTACCGGGCAGTTATCTCCTATCGGTGTCGATTTTGCGAAATATTATCAGATGAATGTTCACGAGAAATGTGGACGTTGGACTGGCGCCCGAGATTATGGTGATATGTCATTGCATATGGGATATTTGCAAAATCATGTCTATCTAAATGTCTCTTATACAGCGCATCTGTTGTCGCAAATGCCTCATATGCGAGATCTTGCTCGTTTCACAAATAGGTTTACAAGTCCAGACGTAGATCCCACCCGAATTACCAATCCTTTTGGAATATATTCAGGCTATGGGAAAATTAGTAGATCATTTCTCTTCTTTCTAGGGTCGCTTTTCCGTGAAATTGTGGATTCTAGTAGACGGGCTAAGAGAATGGATGAATCAAGGCGAAAAGCATTTGCCTTGATGCGATCTTTAAAACTTGAAAAGTATTCAAACAGTGCTCTAGAAAAGCTCTTTGAGAAGGGATTAGATTATTTTTCCCGCATGAACGCGCAATATATGCCATATTATATAAATGCTTCCACGATACATGCTCTCTTGGAGGGCGTCGTGTCAGTCTGGGTGCCTGAAATTGGTCCATCAGTTATTGAGAATCTAAAAACTGATATGTCAAATCTCCGCACCGTTGCTGCTTCGGAAGATATAGATGCGTTGTTTGAACATGCAAAGGAATACTCAGGTGTTTACGAGGCTCTTCTTCAAGCGCCGCTGGGTGAAGCCATGGACGCAATATCTTCTGCCAAAGGTGGCAAAGATTTTATATCGGAGGCGCTTGAGCCGTTTCTTATGGAACATGGCGTGCGAGGTCATGAAGAGATGGAACTCGCGAACCCCCGATGGGTTGATGAACCAGAGCAAGTCGTCGAGTTTCTTGTTCGCCGAGCATTGGAAGCTAATAACCATTCGGATCAGATTCAGCGACCACGAATTTTGAGAGAAACCGTAGGTATAGATGAATTACCTATTTCTGGAGTACGTAGGGCCATCATTTTGACAGTGGCAAAATTATATAAAAAGACAAGCGAGCAGCGTGAAGTAGCGCGTATGGCGATGATTACTTCTAGTTGGATTATTAGGAAGATAATAATCGAATTATCTCAGCGTCTATGTAAGAAAAATATCTTAGAGGATCCTAAGCAGATATGGTGTTGCAAGTTTGAAGAGATCCGTTCTGCGTTAAGAGGCGATGTGACACGTATTCCTTCGGGCCAAGAATTGGCAAACCGTGATGCGGACTGGAAGACTGCCCTTGAAGGTCCACTGCCGCCACAAAGCTTTTACGGTTATTGGAATCCAACTATGATATCTAATGACTTGAATCGCGATGAAAAAAGAATAACTGGTCTTCCCGTAAGCACCGGGGTTATCAAAGGAAGGGTGTGTGTGATTAAGAACCTTGATAGAGAACTCCGAAATTTTCGAACTGGAGAAATTTTAGTAGCCCCATACACCGACGCCTCATGGACCCCACTAATACGTGATGCGGCTGCAATCGTAACTGATGAAGGATCGTATCTTTCTCATAGTGCAATTGTCGCAAGAGAATTCGGCATACCTTGTATTGTGAGTACCCGGGATGCGACATCATTTTTCCGTACCGGTGATGTCATTACAGTCAATGGAAACTCTGGAAGCGCAGTACTTGATTAAAAGCGTAGAGTTCAATCAACTGGGAGGCTATAATTTGATTATCCATGATTATTGAAGCAATTTATGAGCAGCCGGCAGTCACCAGCAGCCCTTTCGTCGGAGCCAGGTTATCCGCGGCTGCGGGTAAGTCTCAAGTGCATATAACGCTGAACAGCGTTAAAAATAAGGAGGTTATTCGCGATTTCCATAATAAACTTACTCTGAAAGAGTACTTGCGGAGCTGAAGTTTTTCGTAGATAGCCTATAAAGCTGCTGTAGCTCGCGTTTAATAAAATCTAAAGGGGTTATTCACGAGCACCTCGGGAGGATGTAAACCCCTTGTCAGAGCCCGGTCGCCTGAGGTTGCGAATGGCGCCTTAAATGTTTCCCTAATTTTCAGGCTCATGTGGCGGGGACCTGGCATACTCAGGTATGGCATGTTTTGCTTTAGGGAGGATGTGATAGTAAAATTTATTTTATGGGGGCTATGAAATATGCCTAAAGATTAAAAAGGCAATCCGTGGCAATTTTATGTACTGTGGAGGGTATAATGAAGACCTATAATTGTTTTGTCGAAGGGGTCCACGTTAATAATAACGAGTGGAGTTATGTTATTGAACCGGACTTTTTTATGTCTAATCCTGCAAGTGCGATTAGACTTAAACGACGTCTCGACCGCGGTGATGATAGTGATTTGCTAGATCAGAAATTAGTTCTTGGGCGTATTGGCTTGGCGAGTCCACAAGATTGCCAAAAAGCAAATAGTGCCGCGCGGGAAGCGTGTGGGGTTTGGGCGCAAAGATCTAGAAAATTTCGAGAGCAGATAGTAGTTGCGATGCATAATCGTATAGTTGAACGTTCTCAAGAATATATTATGTCTCTTGTGAATGATGGACATCCGAGAAACCTGGCAGCATGGGAGGTGTCAGGGGTAATCGCTGGGGGTGGACAAGGTATGTTTGACGTGCTTTCTGCATTTATGGGATTTTCCATTGAGACACCTATAGGGTTAAATCAGGTTGAAAGGAGACCCGATGGCGTAGTTGCAATAGTTCTTCCTCGTAATGCTGCAGGAGCAAATGCTGCGATGGCATTGCCTATTTTGGCAGCAGGAAATTCTGTTATCATGAAAGCTCCTCGGAATCATTCGTATGCAGCTGCTTGGCTTTTTCATGAGGTGATACTTCCTGTTCTGGATGAATTTAAGATTGATGAGCCAGTATGTCAGTTCCTATGCTGCCATCCTAGAATGGCCATTGATAGTTGGCTTAATTCTAAAGAAATCGATGACATATTTTTTATTGGCAGCTCTGAGCGTGGTAAGGAACTTGAAATTGAATGTGTAAGGCGAGGGATTAAACCTATCCTAGAATTATCGGGTAATGATCCGATAGTTGTTTGGCGGGACGCTGACGTTAGGAATGCAGCTAAAGCTGCAGCTGAATGCTATATGGGTTCAGCTCAGATCTGCATAGTTCCTAAGGTGGCTTTTGTGCACCATAAAGTTATTAAAGAATTTCTGGAATACCTACGGATTTATTCGTTAAACTATAGACCACAGAAGATCAGTAAACCTGGTTCTTTCTTAGCGCCAGTGGGGAATTCTAAAGGTATGCTTGACGCCTTGGAACTAGTGCATGAGGAAGGTGGAAATTTATTATTTGGTGGTCAAAGACTAAATGATTTCGGTGAGCGGGATAAGTATGGTGTCTTTTTTGAACCTGCCGCTGCTTTGTACTCTATCCAAACTGCTTGTCGCTCTCATATAGTTTTAGAAGAAACCTTTTTCCCTCTTCTGCCAATAGTGAATATTGATGAGCGAGATGAGTCTGAATGCATGAGAGCTGTTGAATATCTACTTCGTTTAACAAAGCACAGACTTCGTATGTCTATTTGGTCTACTGATATGAGTTTTTGTAAATGGTTGAGCTCAATTCCATTAGGTTTTGGAACAATTAAGATTAATTCTAGTCATACTGAGTTTATTGCTGGGCTTCCCACACAGGGTGGACGAGGTGCTAGTGCGGACGTACATGGTGAGGCTAACTATCCTTTTCTCAGAACATCGCACCTTGAAGCTACTGTTTGGCGTGGTATAGTTGAATGAAAGAGGTATTAGGAGTGTTGAAATGATAGATCCCTTAGATATTCAAAAGCAAGTAACTAATGCGGCCATGGTCACGATGCAAAGGATGCTTACTGCCGAAGTCGAGTGTTCCCATGAAGGGCAGTATCTTATTACCGCATCCGGTAGAAAGTATTTAAACTTAGGTGGATACGGGATTTTTCTTTTAGGAGGCAATCCTAAGAGTGTTCTTCAGGCGGTTACTAACCAGATGCAAAAGATGGCTATGTCTACGCGACTTGTTCCGAATACATTATTAGGGCAGGCGGCTGCTAAGCTGTTGTCTACTCAAGGTGGGTCTCTTGCAAAGGTTATTTTTGCTAATTCAGGGGCTGAGGCTACTGAGATTGCCGTAAAAATTGCTAAAATTAATGGATGTAATCGTTTGATAGGGATGGATAATGCTTTTCACGGTAAAACTACTGGGGCTTTAGCATTATCGGGAAGGGGGACTTATCAGGCGCCATTTAGACCGCTCCTAGATGTTGAACATGTACCATTCGGCGATATCGATGCGTTGCAACACAAAATTCGGGATGGTGGTAGATCAGCAGTTATAGTTGAACCTATCCAAGGAGAGGCCGGAGTGGTTTTCCCCCCAGAAGGATATTTGTCTTCTCTCGGAAAGATCTGTCAGGAAGCAGACGCGATTCTAATTGTTGATGAGATCCAAACGGGACTTGGCCGATTGGGTTGCTGGTGGGAATACCAAGCCGCCGGGTGTAATCCAGATATTGTTCTGAGCGGTAAAGTCCTTTCCGGAGGTGTTTATCCTATTGCCGCAGTTTCAGTAACATCAGAGCTGTATAAACCATTTGATGGCGATCCACTTTTGCATAGTAGTACCTATGCAGGTTCCCCTGCTGCATGTGCTACAGTGCTAGCTGTCATGGATTATCTTGAGCATAACCAAGTGCCTGACAGAGCTGATAAACTTGGGCGTAAATTGTCCTTTATTATGAATCGTGTTTTAAAGGATCCACAGGTATTGGAAGTTCGGGGAAAAGGTCTTCTGTGGGCTGTAGAGTTTTTACCGGGCGCTGCTTCGGGAGAATTTTTATTTCATTGTATGGATTATGGAATTATACCAAGTACTGCACTTAATTCATCAAATATTATACGTTTTACTCCTCCGGTAATAATAGAGGAAAACGATATTAGGGCGATCGATTTAATGTTAACTGAGTGGCTTAATAGGAGTTCCGATGCATGATGTCCGGGTCATAGAAAATGTACGAGGTATGTCCCCTCTCCAGACTTGTGAATTTGTGTGGCAATTCGAGCATTCTCTGGGAAGATCTAGGGACGTCATAGCTATTAATCTATCTAATATTTGTGATCAATCATCACGAATAAGTTCGTGGCGAGTTGCTTTTCGTGATGAGGAGTTTCGGTGGACTGAAAAAGATGAACTTGATTTAAGAATACCAAATATCTGTTTTTCTATAGAGAAAGGTGATTTTGATGTTTTTGAAGGATCATGGGAATTCTATAAAGTTGATGTGGGTACGAAGATTGAATTTTCGCTTGTATTTGATATGGGAATACCTAGTTTATCCGGGATATTTGAGCCGTTAGCGGGGAAATTAGTTGAATCAATTGTCAAGGAAGCAATTTCTAAGATATGAGAAAAAAGATTTGTCAAGTCGCTTTGCAACCCTGATTAGCAGATGCAATGGGTTTTTGGTTGGTCCTAGCGCTACGCGGCCAGAGAACATGATTACTTATTTTGTTGCTTTTACTGGTATGATAGGGGCTGGCATTCTTTTTACTCTAGGAGAAGAATTTTCTTTTTGGAAATTATTTATCATCTGTATTCTTGCTTTTGATGTTTTTGGTGGGGCAACTGCTAATGCTACAAATTCTGCTAGGCGATGGTGGCATCGTCCTGGCGTTAAGCGTGGTAGCTTTATATTTTTTACTCTGTTTCATTTGCATCCCATTATCATTGGGGCACTGTATAGTGGATTTAGTTTTTCACTTGGCGTAATTAGCTATGCAGGCGTTATTTGCGCTGCTGGGATTTGTATTTTTTTTCCGCCTAGTCTTACGCGTCCTATGGCTTATGGAATCTGTTCTTTATTAATTTTGTTTACTGCTTTTATGGGAGGAGTCGCTTGGTATTTGAGCTGGTTCTTGCCGGGGTATTTTATGAAGCTTTTACTTTCGCATCTTCTATCTGATGGTGCCTTTTCTCAAGAATGAGGCTTATTCACGGACGGTCGACGGGGTCGCGGAGCCCCTTCTCATTGGCGGGTGGCCATGAGCTATGAATAAGCTTTAATGTTGATATGGGGTTTTATGATTTCATTGATGCTTATTCGTGGGGGTGCCGAAAACAGCGAAACCCCTTGTCAGAAACCAGTTGCTGGCAGCTATGAATAAGCCTCATTGATTGAATCATATTTCATAGTTAACGGCGTCCTGGCGTTGATAAGGGATTTTGTTGCCTCGTCGAATACTTATGCATAGGAGCTTGTTTACTTGAGGTTCTGAATGTCGTAGATTTGTTTGCTAATTGCGTGTCGCTCGTAGCCGTTAATTATTTCTTCGAGATTTTTTATTTTATATTTCATCAAATTTTCAGTGCCGAACTTTTTGACAATTATTCAAATGTTCAATTATATTCGGCTATCTCATTGGTTGCGTGGGTATCAACCCATCGCGGTTACATCTTCAAAGGCTGCTGCAAGCTTGCGGATTAGTTCGCTATTATTAGAATCGTGGTGTACTGTTCATATTCTCTGATGGACATCTGTTGGTTTCTGTGGGATGGTTAATTATTTAACAGGGCGCCGCCGTTGGGTGGCTGTGACGCGACAGCGCGCTATGTAAGGTAGAGGTTGAGCTAGGGAGATTTAGATGCAGCTAAAACTGTTGGGCGGTGTTGCCATTCGTAATGGTTCGGACTGGTACCCGGTCCGCTCAAACAATGCGCGGGTATGTCTAGCGCTGCTAGGGATGGAGGCTGGGCGTCCGGTGCCCAAATCGGTTTTGGAGTACGAACTCTGGGGCGATGATCCGCCGAAAGCGGCTGATAACGCTCTGCAGGCAACGATTGCGCGCATCCGTCGTCTCATCCGGGAGTGCTGTGGTGGGAAGGGGCTGATAGTCACAGTGCCAGGAGGGTACCGGCTTGAACTTGCTCCAGGGGCTGTTGATGCGCTTGCCTTCAAGGCTGCAGCAAATAGGGTCTTCGGGTCTTCGGGGGCGTCGGTGACGGAGTGCTACGAAGCTCTCACGCACTGGTATGGGCCGCCTCTCATGGGTACCGCTGGATTTGCTCGTTGTGATGCATATGCCCGAGATCTTGAGCAACTCCGGCTCGATGTGTGTGAGCGGCTTGTGCTGCGACAACTTGCTGACGGACACACCACCAGCGCGGACCATAATACGGCAGAACTTGTGCTTGAGCGTCCGCTGAATGAACGATACTGCGAATTGCGCATGCTTGCTCTTTATCGACGAGGGTGTCACGCGGAGGCTCTTGAGCACTTTGGCCGTTTTACGTCGGTCCTTGGAGAGAAGATGGGGATGGTTCCTGGAAAGCGTCTGCATGCTGTCTACGAGATCATTTTGAATGACTCGGGCCGCGGTGCGGCGTTTGATGTGCTTAAAGTCTGAGGCTGCTGCTGTGCCGAGGGATAAGGCTCGATACAGCAGCCGAATTAGCGCAGTCTGAATAGACATTAGACGTTGTCTTTGGCGTGAGCTTGATAAAATTCAAGCAGTTTGTGAGTTCCGGTAGGCGCACCCACACAGTTGTGCAGCATACTCCAGGTGACAAAACGCACTGTATCGGCTCGTCTCCGGCTGAATATGCCCAGGATCTTTGTCAGCGGTGGCAGCAAGCGTGCAGAGATAGTCTTGATTTTTGTGGGGCGATCGAGTGCTTGGAAAGCACATTGCGCCAAGCCTTCCCAGGTGAACACCTCCGGTCCTCCTACGTCCCACTGGCCCTCTTGGCCTGCTTCCATCCGGTCGACACAGAATCTGGCAAGGTCTGCCCCATGGATCGGGTTGATCTGCACCTTCGGGTCGAACAGGAACACTTTTCCTCGCCTGGCCATCTGCAGAATCTGGGTCATATCTGAGAAATACCCAGGGGGATTGATAATCTGACTCACGACTGGCGAGGAGGCAAGTTCATGGGTGAAAGCTGTTTTTGCCTTCGTCAGTTCGGCCGGGCACTGCTCGCCGCCAATCACATTGACAAAGCAGAAATTTTGTACTTTGTGCTTCTCGGCAGAGTGTAGGATCGCTAGGTTCGCGCGGTAGTCAATATCCCAAGGGTCTGCCTTCTGCTTGGTTACCCCCAGTGCGGAGACGACGTTGTCAACACCTTCGGCGATATCGGCTATGAAATTAGGGTCTGTGACCTCGCCGACCGCCCATTCATCAACGAGGCCTTCCAGAGAAGGTGCGTCCCAGAGGCCTGGAGACTCAGCCCGCTCGCGGCTGCGCATGATAGCACGTACTCGGTATCCGCGGCGGTGTAGCTCGGCAACGATGAAACGTCCAAGGTAGCCAGTAGATCCAGCAACAAGAGTTGTCATAATCAAAACCTTCCTATCCTGTTGACATGTATTGGGTGCTGGAGGAGGGAGCTCTCGATGCGCCGAGCATCCGTGGAAGGACGGTGCAAGCGAGTTCCAGTGCTTTATCGGGGGGAGCTGCATCACGGATGGCCCAACGATCGATGCAGCTTGTCACGGCATATGCGAGCTCTGCGTGCATGTGAGCTGGTATGCCTGGATTGAGTAACTTGAGCTCCAACCCTCGTGAGACGATGGTCATGTTCCATGAGATGACTACTTCCTTGAAAGCCTCAAGGCTTGGGCATCGGGGTAGATCATCGAGGTAGTACATGGTGCCAACCGCAGCGAGGTCCGGACGCTTTGCGGCAGTCGAGATGTCAGTGATGAGCCCCGTCAGCGATGGCCAGAAGGTATTCTCATCGAGATCGGCAACCTCGGGGATATGCACGAGACTCGCAAGTTCGCTCAGACCGGCGGCAAAGGCCTCGTCGAGAAGTCGCTCTTTGGTGCCGAAGAAGTGGTAAAAGGAACTGCGTGGGAAATCTGCCCTCTGAAGGATTGAGCTGAGGCGAGCCGCGCTGAAGCCGTTGGCCGCGAACGCCAGGCGGGCCTCGCTGAGGAGACGCGCTCGTCGTTGCGGGTCGAGTGGTTGTGCGGGCCTAGCCACTTGTACTGCCTCCTCTGATCAGAACAATTCCAGCCTATAGGTTCCTGGGCAGTCTTGTCCAGGAATTGTTGAACAACATCGTCACCTGCTCTTGAGGCCAAGAGTTTCCGGTATGGCTCACGGCTTCATGCGTGGTGCTCAACTCCCCGGAACTCTTGCTGCTGTGCACTCGTGCTGTGTCAAGAGCCCCGATGGTTGTGGGCTCCCACACGAAGGACAGGGCGTGTGACCCCAAGTCGTAAGTGCGGCCTTTGAGTGGCGCTTCGGCGTCGGGACCCTCGCGGGGAGGCTGCTCGGTCCATTCGAAAAAGCCTTCATCCGTGACCCGGGTGAGGGTGACCGCGTCGATGCCATGTTTTATCCCACACCCGCGCTGCTTGAGGACGGCTTCGGCGCAGCTCCAAGCCACGGCGGGCATGAGATCGCGTGGTCGGGGAAGTCGGACTGTGATGCAGCCGGCCAGCTCCAGCGCCTCGCGAGGCCAGTGACGCGTGTGCGCCTCGACGTCGACGCCAACTGGGGCGAACGAGGCAGCAGCTGCCGCGAGGCCATGGGAGTGCGAGATGCTCACGTGATAGGGGCTGCATGTGAGCGGGCGCCCGCGATCTTCGGGTGAGGAGCTCGTTGTGATCTCCGGCCAAGAAGGGGGGTGATGGGAGCCGTCGCTGATCTGAAGTGCGGCAACGGCATCTTTCGCGGCGATTCGGCCTGCGAGCCATTCGTCAGAGCGTCGTCCTCTCATCTGGCCCCAGAGATCCCTCTCTCGCGGTGTGAGCCTCGTGGTCGCCCAATCCCGCCCCTCGGCTGCGCAACGCGCGGCAAGCGGCGTGATGAGGAGCGTACGGAGTGCAAGAAGGGCAGCGGACACAGAGAAAGTGTCCTACGGCTGCCTGACACGAGACCGTAGTGTGTCCGCCATAAGGCTGACATTGGGTGTAAGGAAGGTGTCAGCTGCTTGTGGCTCCCTCTGTCAGAGAGGTCTGCAAGTCTGAAGTCTCAGAAGAATACGACGGCATGGCGCCGTATCTGTAAGCATGAGGAGGCAAGGCACGTGGACGTGGAAATGGTCGAGACCGCACTCATTGACCATCTCGTTGAAACCTATCTTGATGGGGATAAAGACGGGCTGACTCCTGAAACTCCTCTTCTTGAACTTAATATTCTCGACTCGGTCGAGATCCTCAGCGTGGTGAGATTCATCCACGACCGCTTTGGGAAGGCCGTTCCCCTCACCAGGGTCGTTCCCGAGAACTTCAGCACAGTGAGAAGGATTCGGGACATCATCCTTGAGGGAGAGGAAGAGAACCGATGAGTCTGGCAATGGACTCTGGGGTCGGTGAAACAGCCGTCTATCGCGTCCTCACCCGTCACACGGGCTACAGTTCTGAGGAACTTTCTCGGGACTTCCTGTTGGAAGACGACTTGGGCATTGACTCGGTGCTTCTCGAGGCTGTGCTCATCGAGATCGAAAGGGACGCCGTGGGTGCCCACCTTAGGCGGGATGTGAAGACCGTTGGTGACATCCTTGAGGAAGTCCAAACCATTGATGTCGTGGAACCCGCTGCGTGCGTTGACCCCGATGAGGTAGCTGGACAAGCAGCTCTGGAGGATGATCTCAGGCTCGATCATGCCGACTTGACCGAGGAAGCTGAAAAGCTCTCGACGGCAGTCACGATGAAAGACTTTGGTCCAGATGGCGCCCATGACCTTTTCGCTAAGGCCGCTCGTTTCGCCGAGCATCGTCGCACCATGGAGGAGCAACAGCTCTATTGGTATGGGATGCCCTCCTCAGGGCGGCTCCGTGGGCGCGGAATTTACCACGACATGCAGGCCGGGTGTGATCGCGAATATCTTCTATTCTCGTCAAACAACTACCTTGGCCTCGCCAACGACCCCCGGGTGTCCGAAGCCATCGCTGAGGCGGCAGGCGTCTATGGAGCGACAAACACGGGGTGCCGCATCATCGGGGGCACCACAAAGCTTCATCTCGAACTTGAGCGCAGACTTGCCGAATTCAAGGGGCGCGAAGCCTGCATTGTCTTTCCCGGAGGTTATGCGGCAAATCTGGGGGCGATCTCAGCTCTAGCAGGCCCTGGGGACCATGTCCTTGTTGACTCTCTCAACCACATGTCCATCACAGACGGGGCGAGGCTTTCTGGAGCCCGAAGGATGGCGTTTGCCCACAACGATGTGGAGTCGCTTGAGCGACGTCTGCGTGAGGCAGCCGCTCGACCAGGGGGCGTTCTCGTCGCTGTCGACGGTGTCTTCAGCATGCATGGTGATATTTGTCCGCTCCCAGTGCTTGTGGAGATGACGAGGCGATACGGCGCACGACTGCTCGTCGATGATGCCCACGCCACAGGCGTTCTTGGCGGCACCGGCGCGGGCACCGCAGAGCACTTCGGGTTGAAGGGCGCACCTGATCTGGAATTGGGAACTATGAGCAAGGCCCTTGCTGGCATCGGCGGCTTTGTTGCTGGAGATGGTGACGTGATCGAGTACCTCCGCTACTACGCCGACTCCTATGTTTTTGCCGCGACGCTTCCAGCCCCTGTTGTGGCAGGCCTCATCGTCTCGCTCGAGATACTCCAGGCTGAGCCAGGCAGATTGGGACGGCTATGGCAAAACATTCGCCGTCTGCGTTCACGACTCATCAGCGATGGATTCGATCTTGAGCGGACAGAAAGTGCCATCCTCCCGGTCGTCGTGGGCGATGAGCCCACGGCCCTCGCCCTCGGACGGGAGGTCAGGCGTCGCGGGATGTTCTGCCAGACCGTCGTCTTTCCCGGAGTCCCACTGGGACAGGCGCGGCTCCGCATCAGCGTCACTGCAGACCACGTGTCCCGAGATCTGGATGAGGCGGCAGACATCGTGAGAGATGCCGCGGATGTCATCGGTTTCAGACGGGATGGACGCTGATGAACGGCCTTCTCGGCGGCCTTGAGCGTGAACTTCTGCTCATTCTTCCCCCCACGCGAGATGTTGCCTCCAGGCCCGCCATCCTTGGCGAGGATGGATGTGACTATGCGGAGCTGTGGGCTCGAGCGTCATCGACTGCGGGCCATCTCACGTCGTTGGGTGTGGGCGTCGGAGACCGGGTGGCCGTCTGGCTTCCCAAGGGGAGCGCATGCATCTCGAGCATCCTGGGGGTGCTGCGTTCCGGGGCGTGTTATGTACCTGCGGATGCAACCCATCCCCCAACGCGCGTCGAGGCCATCTTCGTCGACGCGGAGCCAAAGGTCATCATCACGACCCCCCACCTTGCAGGATCACTGGGGGCTCGGTGGGCGGCGAATGTCGTTGAGCCGTGTGGAGCCGACGCCCAAAGGCTTGTGACGCCTGAACCGGAGTTGCGACCTGAGGATCTTGCCGCAATCCTCTACACCTCCGGGTCGACGGGGTATCCCAAGGGCGTCCGGCTCACGCACCGTAATATCAGCTCTTTCATCCGCTGGTGTTTGCGCACTTTCACACCGACCTGTGAGGATCGGTTTGCCGCGCATGCATCGGTTGCGTTTGATCTCAGCACACACGACATTTTCGTTGCACTGGCCGCCGGGGCCGCGATGCTTCCCATCCCCGACCAGTTGCGTGCGGATCCTCTCGCGACCGAGGCGTTGCTGCGGCGCTGGCATCCCACAATCTGGTATTCCGTGCCTTCCGCGCTTGACATCCTCGTAAGCCGGACCGAGTTTCCCCGAGAGGGCGGCTCCTCTCTGAGGAGCATACTTTTCGCGGGTGAGGTCTACGCACCGGAACGGTTGCGGGAGCTTGCCCTGCGGTTGCCGGGTGAAGTCGTCCTCGGCAACCTCTACGGGCCAACTGAGACGAATGTGTGCATAGCAGCAGTCTCGAATGCAGGGGATGTTCTCCAGCGTTCCGGGCAGCTTTTCCTGGGCAAACCTGTTGACGGGGTCCGCGTCGAGATCATGGACGAATCCGGTGAGCAGGTCTCAAAGACCGGCCTCGTCGGCGAGATCGTCATTACAGGGGCCTGCGTCTCACCAGGTTACTGGGGACAGCCGGATCGTCCAGTCCTCGATGCGGCAGGGCGACGGAGCTATGCGACGGGAGATCTCGGTGAGTACGACGAACGCGGGGACATCATCTTTCGTGGTCGGGCGGACCGGCAAATTCAGGCGGGGGGGGCACCGCGTCGAACTGGCTGAGGTCGAGGAAGCCGTCTCGTCGACCCCCGGAGTTCTGGACGCGGCTGTCGAGGCAATTGATATTGGGGGGCGGACACTTCTCGTGGCTGCGATCGTCGGCGTGGGAGGGCGTCCCGTTCCAGCTTTGGGTCTCAAGAGACACTGTGCAGGGCTGCTGCCCAGGCACATGATCCCGCAGCGGGTCTGGAACCTTGAGAGACTTCCCAGGAACAGCAACGGAAAGATCGATCATCAAGGAGTTGTAGCGGTGCTCTCGGAGCTTGGAGGGCTGGTGCGATGATGCAGCCCACTGATCTCGATGCCGCGCTTGCGGATCGCCTCGCAGGAACAGTCCCGGACCTGCTCGACCGTTTCGCGGAGCAAACCCCCGACAAGACGGCTGTGTGCTTCCTCAACTCGATGGGCGGAGCCCAGACCATCGATGCCGCTGGACTTCGGCGCCGAGCGTGGGGCATCGCGCATCGCATCCTTGAAGCGGGTGGTGCCGGGGAGCGAGTCCTGTTGCTTCTGCCACCCGGCATCGACTATATCGCGTCGTTCATGGGTTGTCTGTACGCAGGTATGGTGGCAGTTCCTGCCTATCCACTCGACACACGCAACATCAGCTCGTCACTTGAGCGGCTTGGGAGCATCGTTGAGGATTGCGAGGCTCAGATTGCTTTGGTAAATCCTTCAGACAGTGGCGAAGCTCAGTGCCTGCCAGAGTTGCCAGGTCTGCCCGCTCGGCTCACATGGGTTGACGTTGCCGCAGCTCCACTCGCAGATGAGCCGCCTCCGATCTCTCGTCAGGTCAGGGATTCTGTTGCCTTCTTGCAGTACACATCAGGTTCGACGGGAGATCCGCATGGCGTGGAGGTGACCCATCGCAACCTTCTTGAAAACCTCACCGCGATGCATCTTGCGTTTGAGCACAATGAAGCCAGCGCCGTTGCATCATGGCTCCCGCCATATCACGACATGGGACTCATCGGAGGCATTCTTCTGCCCATCTTCGGCGGTTTGACGTCCTGGCACATGGCGCCGACGACCTTCATCCGAAGGCCTGCGCTCTGGCTTCGAGCAATTTCGGAGGGACGCGTCACGACGACATTCGCCCCTAATTTCGCTTTTGACTACATCGTCACAAGGCTTGGGTCGGAGGACATCGCCGGGTTCGACCTCAGCTGCTGGCATCGTGCTGTCAACGGGGCTGAACCGGTCCGTGCAGCATCTCTGGAGCGTTTCGCCGAGTTCGCCAAGCCTGCTGGTTTCCGTCGTGAGGCACTGGCTCCTGCCTATGGCCTTGCCGAGGCGACACTCATGGTGACGGCCTCGCCTGCGGATAGGGACCTTCTGGTCGTCGAACTCGATCGTGAGGCCCTAGCTGAAGGACGAGCGGTCAAGGCGGAGCATGCAGGCGGGGTTGTTATGGTCGGCTGTGGGCATCCCGCACGGAACACGAACATCCGCATCGTCGACCCCGAATCACGCGTCCAGCTTCAGGAAGGGCGCGTCGGCGAGGTGTGGGTCGCAGGTCCTGGCGTTGCACGAGGCTACCGAGGGCGCGTGGAACAGAGCGCGGAGATTTTCAGAGCGCACCTCGCAGATGACGAGGGCGAGGAATACCTTCGCACAGGAGACCTTGGGTTCATCCTAGACGGCGACCTCTTTTTAACCGGCCGGGTGAAGGACCTCATCATTGACGAGGGGCGCAACATATACCCGCCAGATGTCGAGGAGATCCTCGAGCGGGAGATGCCTGAGCTTCGACGGGGTTATGGGGCGGTCTTCGGAACGATGGTCGATGGCCGCGAGCGTGTCGTCGTCGTCTATGAGCCTGTTCGCAGGGGAGCCGCCGATCCTGGGCAGCTGCTTGTGCGGATGCGTTCAGTGCTTGCCTCGCACACGGGGGTCACGCCGCTTGCGGTTCTGTTGGTGCCGATGGGGACATCGCCGCGGACCACCAGCGGCAAGATCAGGCGCGCTGAGTTCCGGAGGCTCTTTGAAAACCTGCGTCTCAGGATTGACGCCGTCTCCCTCCTGGACCTGGATGCACTGCAACTTGATGATGCGCGGTCCCTGAAGTCCTCAACTCTGCCTCCGGACACACCTCTGGCTGACCTCGGAATCCATTTCGCAGACCTTCTCTGTCACGCTGCGATGCATCCATGGCTTGACGTCGGCAAGGTCCTGCGGGAACCGGTTCTCGGGTCGCTTGGGAACGATATGGTTGCCTCCGCCTCGATTTCCTCGGTGGAGGATACCGCCGCCGAGGTCAAGAAGATTCTCAGTGAGCTTCTAGGGGTCGCGCCTGGGCATATCGACGAAGAGACCCCGCTGAGGGATCTCGGCATCGGATCGCGGCAGACCGTGATGCTCTGTGAGCGCCTCTCGAGGCGCAGAGGGGTTCGCATGAATCCCGAATTCGTCTTCGATCATCCGACGGTGTCTGCACTGGCCCAGGCCCTCCCAGTAGCTCAGGATGTCCCCGGCCCAGCACCTCTCGTGAGCACACCCCCTGAGGGCCCCGTCGTCATCACGGGCCTCTCATGCCGACTGCCAGGAGCAGATACGCCACGTGCCTTCGAGAAGATGCTCCTTGAGGGGGCCACGGGCATCGGTCCGGCAGAGCGCACGGGTCTCTCGGGACGTCTCGCAGGCTGGATTGAGCCTCTAGCAGCGTTCGATACCAAGGCCTTCGGGATCTCTGAGCGTGAAGCGATGACGATGGATCCCCAACATGCGCTGGCCCTTGTCGCCTGTTGCCAGGCTCTGGAGGACGCAGGATACGACTGGCGGGAACCCCCCACACGAAGGATGGGTGTCTTCGTTGGGATATCGTCCAGTGACTCAGCGTTTGAACGCCAAGCATCTGGCGCTCCTCCGGACCTCTATGAAGCCACTGGGATGAGCCATGCCGTCGCAGCCAACCGAGTTTCTTATCTGCTGAACCTGACAGGCCCAAGCATGGCAGTGGACACCGCGTGCTCATCCTCGCTCACAGCTCTTCACCTCGCGTTGCAGTCTGTCCGTCACGGTGAGTGCGATGCTGCCCTCGTTGTGGGAGTCAGCCACCTGAGGTCGCCACGCTTCTTCGAGGCGTTGGAGGACGGTCAGATGCTTGCACTCGATGGAAGGCCCCGAGGCTTTGCACAAGGAGCCGCAGGATATGTGCGTGGCGAGGGTGTCGCAGCGCTTTTCCTGCGTCGATCGCAGGATGCTCAGGCTGCGGGTGAGAGAGCGTATGCGACGGTACGGGGAAGTGCACTCTCGCATGTGGGTAAGACTAATGGACTGACTGCGCCCTCCTCATCCTCCCAGGCCGCGGTGTTGCGTGCCGCTCTTGAGGACGCCGGGACGAAATCCAGTGAAGTCGCCTTCGTCGAGTCCCACGGCACCGGGACCGCTCTCGGAGACCCCATAGAACTCGCGGCTCTCTCGGAGGTGTATGGCAGGGGGCGAGAGACGTCATCCCCACTCCTGCTCGGGGTGGTGAAGAACAACATCGGACATCTTGAAGCAGCAGCTGGGATAGCCGGGATTGTCAAGGCAGCCCTCATCATTGAGAGTGGGGTCGTGCCTCCCGTTGTGGGCGTGGAAGCTCCGACAGAGCATTTCGGATGGGAGGGCAGCGGGCTCATCCTTCCGCATGAGCCTGCCCTGCTCCCCTCGGATGTTCTGGCGTGTGTTGCAGTCAGCTCCTTCGGGTTCGGGGGTGCGCTTGGCCACGTGATCCTCGGGCCGCCAGAAGGCCTTGAGGCGAGACGCCCGAGTGCCAGGGCCCTTCGGATTGAGGCTGCGGACTGTCAAGGATTACGTGACGCGGCGGCACGGATTGCAGATGAGGTGGACAGATCCCGGGGTGTGGACGTCCCGCTCCCCGCCATGGCGGGAGGCCGTGAGCGTCTTGTCGTCATCGCCTCGGAGCCTGGGAATGCCTGCGAGGCTCTTCGCGCCACCGTCCACGGCGGACGGCATCCTGATGCCATCAGGTGGAGCATCGGATCAGAGACGCGGGGCGCGACGCTGTTCCTTCTTCCTGGGCAGGGCAGCCTTTCGCCGGGAGCCGCTGGAGGTCTGAACGCTGACTGTGAGAGTTTCGCACTCGCCCTGGACCGTCTATGCGGTGAGCTGGAGGTGCGTGGCGTTCACGCGGCGAAGGATCTTCTCGTGGACCCTGCCGCGGATCCGGATTCTCTTCGACGGACAGAGGTGCAGCAGCCGCTACTCGTAGCGCTCCAGCTAGCGCTTGCTGAGGCACTTGCACAGCATGCTGTCGTCCCAAACCTCTTGCTTGGACACAGTGCCGGTGAGATCACTGCTGCGGTGCTCGCCGGGGTGCTCAGTGAGGCTGAGGCCATGGACCTTGCCGTGCTTCGGGGTGAGGCCATGGCTGCGGTGCCCCCAGGAGCCATGATCGCGTGCCGAGCCTCTGCGTCCGAACTTGCGGAGATCCTAGCTGCTTGCCCCACCTGGCGCGTCGCTGCTTTCAACGAACCGTCGGCTGTTGTGCTCGCGGGGGCGGAGACGGAGGCAGAACGCCTTCTGATGTTGTCTGCCGAGGCGGGACTTCCTGCGCGGCGACTCTCGGTGAACCATGCTTTTCACACCCCGGCTGTCGCAGAGGCTGTGGAGGTTCTGCGTGATGTGGGAGCCAACTTCGTTGGTCGGCAGCCCGAGCGGACCTGGATTTCCTCATTCACGGGCAGGCCTGTGGAGGAAATCAGTGCGGATTATTGGGTCTCGCACGCCATCCAGCCGGTGCGGTTTGGGGATGCCCTTGCCTGTGCGGGGGGCAGCGGTCTGGGCCTGGCTGTGGAATTGGGAGTCAGGACCCTGACAGGCGCCGCACTGCGCATCTTGCCCGAGTCGACGTGCGTGGTGCCGCTTCTGGATGCTGGGCATGGTGCACAGGCTTTCCTCCGAGCCCTCGCGACTGCTGAGGCTGCGGGGCTTGAAGTCGACTGGGGTCCAGAGAACAAACGTCCAACGCGTCGCCCCCGTCGGGTGTTCACGAACTTCACCAGAGAATCGGCCACTCGGGCTTCCAGCGCGGGGCGGCAGGCGAAAGTCGCTGGGGCGACGCGAACTGAAGGAGGAGAAGCCATGGGCATGCGTTGGCTGGACAGAACAGTCATCCTACATGAGATCTCAAAGACGAGTGGTTTCTCTGAGGATCGGATCGCAATGCAGGACAGACTTCATAGCGATCTTGGGCTGGACTCGCTCATGATCAGTGCTCTCGCTCGGTCCCTTGCCGAGCGAGGGCCGTTCAGTCGGGAACAGCTGATGGACAAACTTTCTGGGGATCCGACGATCAAGACTGCTCTTCTGGCTCTCGGCGCTGGGCCCAATGGCAAGGTTGATGAGGGCGGCAGTGTCTGTGCCAACCCTGAGACCGCGTCGCAGCCTCATTTGCGCCACACGTCGGAGAACGATGTCGTGAGGCCTGCAACGACGATGTTCCGTCACGGATCACGACGGAATGTCGCGCTCTGGTCTGAGGCTCGTGAAGTCGCTGATCGCTTCGCCAAGGCCACAGATGGAGCTGCAAATCCCTATGAGCGCATCCACGAGGGGTTCAACGGCGCTCATATCACTGTGGGCGGACGTCCGATGGTGAATTTCTCGAGTTTTGACTACCTCGGGCTCTCGCATCACCCTGAGGTGCGACGTCGTGCAGTGGAGGCGATCGAGACTTATGGAACGTCTGCTGCTGCGACCCCCCTGCTGTACGGGGAGACGCCACTTCATCGGGAACTCGAGTCAGCCATCGCCGAGCTCGTGGGAACCGAGTCGGCCATCGTCTTCGCGGGCGGGCATGCGACAAATGTGGGAACGGTCTCACATCTCATGGGCGCGGAGGATCTCATCATTCACGATGAGTGGTCTCATGACAGCTGCGTGCGGGGAGCACTTCTGTCTGGGGCGACTCGTCGTTCCTACCGTCACAATGATCTGGAGTCGCTCGATGGGCTGCTCACCCAGCTTCGAGGATCGCATCGCCGTGCACTCATATGCGCCGAGGGTGCGTACAGCCAGGATGGGGACCTTCCGGACCTGCCCGGCCTTGCGCTCTTGGCAGACAAGCACGATGCCCTTCTCATGGTTGATGAGGCCCACTCGATCGGGGTCATCGGCGAGACGGGGCGAGGAATAGGTGAGGCCCAGAACGTCTGCGGCACTGCCATTGATCTTTGGATGGGCACTCTGAGCAAGGCTCTTGGCAGCCTTGGAGGTTACATAGCCGGTTCGCGAGAGATGGTCGAGTATCTGCGTTACTCGGCACCGCTATACCTTTTCAGCACTGGCCCCTCCCCGGCTAACGCGGCGGCTGCGCTTGCCTCTGTCCACGTCCTGCGGAATGAGCCGGAGCGGGTGCGGGTCCTTCACGACCGAGCTGACCTATTCCGTCGGCTTGCCTCAGAGGCCGGGCTCGACACAGGCGTCTCCCGCGAATCTGCCGTTGTGCCGGTCATCGTCGGGGAATGGGCACAAGCCGTCAACATCTCAAATCAGATGTTCCGTTGTGGTTTTAACGCCATGCCGATCGGCTATCCTGCCGTTTCCCGTGATGCCGCACGGATCCGGTTCTTCATCAATGCCGAGCACGAGGAGTATGAACTCGAGGAGGCGGTGGGGTGCATCGCCGATTTACTCGGCGGGCGATCTCCTGCAGGAGTGACTCGGCTGTCAGGACCAGGGACGCAGGCATCTCCATCCCTTGCTGTCCCTTTACCACGGGATGGGGCAGCGTTCCCAGATCTTGAAGCCCGTCGACGGATCATGACGAGAATCGATGAGAGCTGCTGCGTGTCACGTGAGCAGGCGACTGCCTACGTCACCAATCCTGATTCCGCTGTGGGACGTCCGCTCACTGAGCGTTTGCAGGCCAAAGGGTTTCTCGTGGTGGCGGGAACCCCCGCTGCTGAACAGCCGGGCCTCGTCTTCGACTGCGTCGGCACGGACGGTGTCGGCCCTGTCGAGTTGAGGCAACTCGCTCGAGGCTCTCGTGTGGTTCGTGTCGCCTGGTCGGATGCGCTGCCTCCAAGCCTTTCGACGCACGATGAGGGAGAGCAGCCGCTGCGAGGAGATGGCGAGGCTGTACTCTTCGCCGAGGCCAAGGCGCTTGGTATAGAACTCACGGTGCTCGCGGCCCACGCCGTCTATGGACCAGGTTGCCGTGGAACTGTTGTGACGGCTGCGGCTCTTGCCCACGCCGGAATCGTTGACGATGAGATGGCCTCCCAACCCGCTCCGTTGGTCTGCACGATCAACTTGGCAGCCGCCGCCGTCCAGGCTGCCGGTTCCGAGGCGACGCATGGCCGCCGCATGGAGATCGCAGATCCCCATGGCCTCACATGGGGTCGGTATCTGTGTGATCTTTTTGCACTCACGAGCGAGATGGCTGTTTCGCATCTCACCGTGGACCTGGGGCCTGCGCCCACAGACAGGGCAGGATTCCGGGCAGGTGTCGAGGCGATGGATGTCTTCTGGACTGACAGACCTTGGAGGTATCCTCGTGCTCTTGCCGAAACTGCAACGTGGTGGTGGTCTCATTGACAGTGCGGAAATCGTCGCCGGGATCCCTACTCAACGCCGACAAGACATGTGACCACCGTCCGCTCTTCGTCCTCTTCCACCATGCTGGAGGCGCGAGTTCCGTCTTCTACTCATGGGTTGAGCGTCTTGAGGCTCACGGTGAGGTTGTGGCCCTCGATCTACCCGGACGGCGACGGCGTCTGCACGACCCCGTGATCCGGGATATCACTTCAGCCATTGTGGATGTCACCGAAACTCTGCGGGCAGCCCTTGGAACAAGACCCGGAAGGCCATTCATGATGTTGGGGCACAGCATGGGGGCGCTTCTGGCCTATGAGGCTGCTCTCGACCTCAGAAGCAAGGGCTTCCGGGAGCCTGAGGCCCTCTTTGTTTCAGGCAGCCGTGTTCCCTCGGAATACGGTGAGTCGACTCGCCTGTTGGGCATTGGTGGTGACGCTGACATCGCGGCCGAGGCCTTGGGAGGAAGCTCCGAACTCATGGCCCTTGGAGCTCGGCTCCCGAGCCCAGAGCGTATCGCCCTGCTTCAAGCCGATCTTGAGATCTGTCGCAGTCGACGACAGCGGGGTGAGGCGCCGCTTTCCTGTCCAGTCATCGCGTTGACGGGGCGTGGGGATTCCGTTGCGACGAGTGAGCAGATCAAACGATGGGCCAGGTACACGACGGGTCCATTCTCGCGACGTGAGTATTCAGGCTCGCACTTCTTTCTGTTCGACGACGCCGTCGCTTCAGAGGTCGTTGACGAGCTCATCTGTTGGGCCGACCAGATCTATTAGGAGGAAGTAAAAAAATGGGAGCGCTGAAGACCTTCGCAAAGATGGTCAGTGCTAGTTGGATGCCGGGTCTCGCGGCCGTTCAGGCACGTCTGATGGGTCCTTACTACAGAGCCGTTTTCCTTGCCTCGGCCGCTCGTTGTGGTCTGCTGACGGCTCTCGCGGGAAATCGTTCGCTCACTGCGCAACAGGTGATACAGCGGCTTGGAGCCGACACCCGACCTGACCTCGTGGCCCCATGGCTTGATTTTGGTGTTGCTTCTGGAGTGCTTCGTCGCGACGTCGAGGGGCGCTTCAGGCTACGCGCAATTGAAGCACGGCTGCTCGCCAGGGACGTGAGTGGGGTCGGCCCGGCGGGGTTGCTTGAGGTCGTCTTGTACCACTGTGAGGCGATCCTTGTTGCTCCTCGGCTTGCCGTTTCTGGGGGTGCCTTGACGCTTGAAGACCCGGCTGTCATAGCGCGCTCAACGCGCCTCGTGGAGCCCCTGGTGAAATCCGTGGTGCGTCACCTCGTGCAGCAGGTCAAGCCGCGAACGTGGCTTGAGGTCGGAGCCGGGGACGGGGAATACGCGCTTTACGCCCGGAAACAGGAACCAGGCCTGCGTGTGACATGCCTCGAACTTGAGGAGGAGCTCGTCGAGCGCATGCGGGACATGTTCGTCCGTGAGGGAGTCTCCGAGAGCGTGACGGCTGAATGCGGTGATGTCCGCGACCTGGAAGATCGCCGGTTCGATGTCGTGACCCTCCATAACCTCATCTACTATTTCCCCCAGAAAGAACGTGTCGATCTGCTGAGGCACTGCGCGCAGCTGCTTGAGCCGGGAGGTCGTCTCCTTCTCACGACATCCGTGCCCGGACGCGTCACCGCCGTCTCCGCCCTTGACCTGTGGTTCCGTTGCTCCGCTGTCGCCTCGGGACTGCCCTCTGAGGAGGAGCTGCGGGAGGCACTCCAGCAGGCCGGGTTCGGTGACGTTGCCTGCACACGTCCACTGCCAGGTTTCTCCCTCATCGCGTTCACTGCCTGTCGGGAAGAGGCGGCACTGTGACGGGGCAGATGACATGCACCACGGTTCGTGGGGGCGTCGTCAAGCTCGGCGAGGGCGGCCAGCTGCCCGCGCGTCGCGAGCAATTGGGCGGCAAGGGGGCGAGTCTTGACTCACTCGCTGCCTGGGGGCTGCCCGTTCCGCGGGGCTTCTGCGTCACAAGTGGGCTTCTTGACCGAGGGCTTGACGAGGAGGGAAGGGCACTCATCCGCGAAGCCTACCGCCGTCTCGGGAGCCCGGTTGTCGCAGTGCGCAGCTCTGCTCTGCTTGAGGATGGGGAATCCAGCTCTGCAGCGGGTGTTTATGAGACTGTCCTGGGGGTGAACACTGAGGAGGGGCTCCTCACAGCGATTACGAGCTGCCTTGCCTCTGGCCTCTCGGACAGGGCTGAAGCCTATTACGGTGGCACCCGAGAATCGGCGAGTATGGCTGTGATCGTCCAGGAAATGGTGGATGCGCGCACCTCAGGAGTTTTCTTCACGGTGGATCCCCTAGCGCCTGAGAGCGGGGAGTCGGTGGTGGAGTCGAGTTGGGGTGCGGGTGAGGGTGTCGTCCAGGCGCGTGTCGCAGTCGACAGGTTCCGACTTGATGTGAAGAGCGGAAGAACGCTGAGGGCTGAGATAGGGGATAAGCCTGACAAGATCATGATCCGGCCCGGTGAGGGGCCGACAACGGTTGCTGTCTCCCGGGATCGGCGTCTTGAAGCGAGCCTTTCTGAGGAGGAGAGGAAACAGTTGTGCATGTTCGCACGGCAGGTCTGTGAGCGATTTGCCGGTCCTGTGGATCTTGAATTCTGTGTCGGAGCGGAAGGGATTCGGCTTCTGCAGGCACGTCGCATCACTGCGCTTGACGCGTTGCCCGACGAACTCTCATCCCGCGAATTCTCACCCTATGAGGTGGATGTCATCCCCTCGGTGCGTGCCGGGACAATGTGGTCCCGGATGGATATCGGCGAGATCTTCAACGGGATGATGACTCCGATGGGCCTCGGATTTGCTAGGCACTACCAGTACCAGGTTCATGTTGATTGTGTGCGTTCCACCGGAATTGCGGATGGCGGACGTGCTGAATTGCACATGGGATATTTGCGCGGGTATGTGTATCTCAACATCTCTTACACCGCACGACTGCTTCAGCAGTCGCCTGCTTCACGGAATCAAGCGGGTTTCACAGAGCGTTTCCGCAGCGAGGAGACGGCTGCGGAGACATACAGCAATCCTTTTGGGGAGCGTCCCGGAGCCGTTGAGTCTCTGAGAGGGGCAGCTCATTGGGCGTTCATGACATGTCGGGAACTCGTCAGCATGCGCGCTCGGGCACGACGTCTTGATCGGTGGCGGTTCGAGGCGCTTCGCTCTGCGGAGGACGAGGATCTTTCCAAGTTGTCTCGGTATCAGCTTGGAAGAAAACTTGAGGAGGCCCTTGCGGCTTTTCACACGACACATGTCGGGTACATGCCGTACTACCTCAACGCGGCTGGTGTGTATCAGGTGCTCGAAAGGATCAGTAGAGCCTGGCTCAATGAGACGTCTGTGGATGAGCTTGTCAATGGTGTGAAATCAGACATGTCCGCGTTGCGGACCGTGAGGACCGCCGGGGATCTTGCGGCTCTCGCGCGTGTGGCTCAGCAGATTCCAGATGTCGCGCGGATTCTTCGGGGTGAATCTGCCCCCCGACGGCTTGCGGCCCTCTCAGACAGTGCGGAAGGGCGTGACTTCCTCGCATCACATGTTGCCCAATTCCTCCGAGAACACGGCACGCGCGGACGCCAGGAGATGGAGCTCTCACGTCCTCGTTGGGTTGATGATCCGTCCTATGTCCTGACGATGCTGTCGGCCTATCTCACGCAGCCCGGACTCCTTGAGACGGTGGAAACTCACGTGTCAGAGCGACGAAATCCCACCAACATATTGGCAACTCTGCCGCATCGCCGTGCCTTCATTCTCAGAGCGATCGTCCGTGCATACACCGAATTCAGTCGGCTCAGGGAAGTGACGCGCATGCCGATGGTGACGGCAATCTGGCTTGTGCGTCGCGTTGTCGTCGAATGCGCCCGGCGTGCAGTGGCGGATGGACTGCTGCGTTCTGCGGAGGAAGCGTGGCTGCTCGATTTTGAGGATTTCCGACGCTGCCTGGCAGGCGGACTGGCATGGGAGAAGTTCTTTTCCAGGGAGGCAGTTGAACGGGGACGTGAGGAGCATGACCGCAACCTTTGCGGGCCTGAGCCTCCGTTGACGATCATCGGCACCTGGAATGGAAGCATCCCCGAGAAGACCTCGAACTCTGATGGGAGTGATGAAGCTCTGCTGACCGGTTTGGGCACGAGCGCTGGGATCGTCGAAGGCCGGGCACGCGTCATCGTCGATGTCGCATCCCAGGCTGGAGAGATGCAGTCTGGGGAGGTCCTGGTCACCACATTCACAGATGCATCATGGACTCCGCTGTTTGCCATGGCCGCGGGAGTTGTGGCTGATACCGGTTCCCTGCTTTCACACTCGTCTATCGTCGCGCGAGAGCTGCGCATTCCCTCCGTCGTGAATACCCGGTATGGAACCTCACAGATTCGCACCGGTGATTGGGTGCGTGTGGATGGCTCCCAAGGCACTGTGCGGATTCTGGGCAGAGACGAAAGCCAGCCGTGAACGCACTTGTTGTGACCAGCTCGGCCGTGTGCTCCGACTCTGACGTTGGAGACATCGACGCGTTGCTCCGGCGCTGTCGTATTCCTGTGAGTTATCGGAGCTCCCTGTCCTGGGCACAGATCCTGTCTCTGCGAGCTGCGGAGGAATGCCTCAGCCGCTCTGAGGGATACGACGGGGAAAGCACTGGTGTTCTTGTCGGTCTCACAGGCAGTACTGCAATTCAGCGGCGTAATGCGATGCGCATCGCCTGCAGCGCCTCCAGGCTCTGGTCCGATGAGGGGGTGAACCCCGATGAGGCCGTTGATGCTGTGCTTGAGGCATTCGGCAGTGGGCCCCAAGACAAGATTGGGGAGATGGCGAGCAGCATACCGGCGCGTCTCGCTGTGGCATTTCGTCTTCGTGGTCGTGTTCTCGCCCTTGATGCGCACGAGACCACCGTGGCGGCAGTGTTTTCCCACGCCCTTCTGCTGCTCGAGAACTGCGTCACCGCTCTCTTGCTGGTGTTTGTGGATGAGCCTGATAATGCCTCTGATATGCGGGCATGGTCGCAGAAGACCTGCATGGATCCGGGAGTTCCTCGGGAGGGTCAGGCCGTGGCGATGCTCGTCAGGAATGCGAAACCACACGATGTCCTTCCGCGAGTTCTCGGGGCGCGCATTCGGCGACGGCCATGTGCAGGACCTCACCGCTACCCCGATGAGGAAGAGAGCCGTGAGCTTCTTGGTGGAAGTGATGTCCGATGCCGTTTCTCCGGGCCTGTGCGGGTTACAGACCTGGCGCTCAGCGTGATGAACACGCTCGATGAATGTGGTGAGGGGGAAGCCGAGCGTGAGGTCGTGGTGACCTCGGTGAGCGGAGCGGCTGCTGTGGTGCATGTCGCGGGCGGCGCCTGTGACGTCGATGCTCCCGAAGACCGCGCGGGACGTGGCGTTGCGATTGCCGGAGCGGGCGCGTGGTTTGCGAGCGCTCAGGGGCGGAAGGCATTCGACCGGATCTGTGAGCCTTTGTTCGCGGACCTGGGTAATCGTCTTCCTCGGCAGTTGCGCTCCGAGGGGAATATGCGAGTGGGCCGTTCCTATTGCGCACTCGGTGCTGCTGTGTGCCCACAGGATATCCCAGTCGGAGGATTCGCGCTTCAGCCTGCCCGGGCACGTGCGCTGGGGCCCATGCATCTCCTTGCCTTGCATGTGTGCCGTGAGGCCGTTGACAATGCGGGGGTT
Source organism: Arachnia rubra (assembly GCF_019973735.1). Lineage (NCBI taxonomy): Bacteria > Bacillati > Actinomycetota > Actinomycetes > Propionibacteriales > Propionibacteriaceae > Arachnia > Arachnia rubra. The sequence continues at coordinate 2,923,297 of NZ_AP024463.1, read as the reverse complement.
GATCTTTCGGGTCGCAACGGCATGGTCGTCGTCGGAATGCCGATTGGTGTTCCGCATGGCCGACTGAGCAGCCTCGGATCGGATGAGGCCGACGGGATGTTTGAGCGGCTGGGTAATGCGCTCGGCGGGGAAGCAGAGATCTCGCTTCGTCTCCGCCGTCGTCTGTTGGCGGAATCCCTGGAAAGCGGCGCCTGCACAGCGCATTCGATCGATGCGCGTTCCTCTGGCTCGGTTGCTGCGTTCGTCGCCGATGGGCTGGGACTTGCGGCCGTGCCGCTCGCAGTCGAGGCGGCCTGCGCCTCAAGCCTTGCCGCTCTTGACGTTGCTGCCCGGGCTCTGCGCGCAGGTGAGGTCGGATATGTGCTGGTGTGTGGGGTTGACTTTCCAGCGTGGGCACGGGACCTCGTCCTCTGCTCCGAGCTGGGGATGCTGAGTCGGACTGCTATGACGCCGTTCTCCGAGGCCGCCGACGGGTTTCTTCCTGGTGACGGGGCGGGGGCGGTGCTCCTGCTGCCGGATGAAGAGCTCAGTGGTGATGCCGTCAGGGTGCTCGGAGTGGGGGGCTCGTGTGATGCGCGATCCATGCTGGCCCCGGATGTGGAGGGCCAGAAGGCCGCCATGAGAGCGGCGCTTGTGGAAGCTGGTGTGAAGGCCTCAACCGTCGGATATATCGAGGCGCATGGGACCGGAACTGTGCGTGGCGACACCGTTGAACTCGACTCGCTGGCCGCTGTCTACGGACCCGGGGAGCTGTGCATCGGATCGGTGAAGTCCTACATCGGACACGCTTTCTCGGCTGCCGGGATGGCGGGGCTTCTCCGTGCTGAGGCGGCTGCTGGCAGTGGAATGTTCCCGAGTAGCCATGGACTCACGGACGTGGACCGCCAACGCTTGAGGAGACGAGGCGTCTATGTGCCCTCGCAGAGAGAGCCCTTCACGAGAACGGAGGAATGCATCCGTCGTACTGCTGTCAGTGCCTTCGGTACAGGAGGCATTAATTATCACGTCGTGTTAGAAGGAGGAAAAAACGATGAGACTGCCCAAAGCCTCTGACTCAGAGGATCTTGAGAGACTGCTTTCTTGGGCCAAAAAGGCAGGAGGTGAGCTTGATAGCCAGGGCACATTTCGTGCTCGTTTCCGTCAGGCCGGGAAGCTGGGCCTGACCGGCTTGGGTGTTCCAAAGGATTATGGTGGGGCGGGGCTCTCGGCTTACGAGTCGGTGGCAGTCATTGAGGCGCTCAGCGAGAACAGCGACGATGCAGGCTTCATCTTCGCTATGTGTGCGCATAATTTCGCCTGTGTCCGGCCCCTCGCGGCATTTGGAAATTCTCAACAACGGGAGAGATGGCTTCCCGGACTCGTTGAGGGTTCTCTTATCGGGGCTTTCGCGGTGACAGAACCAGAAGCCGGTTCCGATGCCATGGGTGGCAAGGCGTCGGCACAGAGCGACGGCGACAGCTGGCGTCTCAGCGGCGCCAAGGCGATGATCACAAACGCTCCTGAGGCCGATCTGATTCTGGTCATCGCAAAAACAGCCCAGGGACGTTCCTTCTTTGCATCCTCAGGGTTCCTTGTCCCCGTAGGCGCCCCTGGGTTTGAGTGTGGCGTCTCCTATGAAAAGCCATTCATGCCCTCTGCGCCGCTTGGTGATCTGAGGCTGGATGGCTGCCAGGTCGGTCCAGAGGCCATGCTTGGGGGCGCGGGTGCAGGGGGCGCGGTTTTCAGCATGGCGATGGCCTGGGAACGTGTGTGCCTTCACGGGCTCTATTTGGGCCAGTGCCGACGCGCTCTCAGAGAGGCTAGGGAGTATCTGGCGTCGAGAGAGCAGTTCGGACAGCGCCTCATCGATCTTCAGGCAGTGGGACATGCCCTCGCGGAGGCTGCGACAGGCCTGGAGGCGGCGAGGTCTCTCTTGCTGAGAGCGGCGACTGCACTCGATGCTGAGTCTTCCGACGCTGCTGTCCTCGGGGACATGGCCAAGGTGGTCGTCAGCCGGGCAGCCCTCGACGTGGGGCTTGTATGCACGCGTCTTCAGGGGGGCGCGGGCTTATTCGGCTCCTCGGCTCAGAGGCTTGTTCGTGATGCCCTTCCAGCACAGGTCTTCTCTGGGTCGAATGATGTCCTGCTCGACAACATCGCCAGAGCTCTCGACTTCGCACATCGTGACCAGCGCGTCTCTGCGAAGGGGAAATGATCAGCTATGCCTCTTCTCATCTCGCATGAGATCTCCCTTCATGCAGGCGTTGATCCTGAAGAGTTCGAGCGATTCGTTCAGGAGCAGGACTACCCAACCTGCCCTGCATTCCGCAGCCTTCTCGCGTTCACCGTTGTAGGTGACGCAGAAGTTCCAGGTCTCTATCGTGAATTCATTCTCGTCACGGACGCGGAGGCGTTTGCGAGGGACATGGATTCCAAGGAGTTCCGAAGACTCGAGGAGAAGTTCGGCGCCCTGGCCGCAGTGACATCGGAGACGGTGGAGGATGTAGTCGGCCTGGGCTACAGGGCAACACATGATATCGACCGGAAGGAAAAGCTATGAAACTCGATGCTCTTGAGGAATATTGTGAGGAGCGGGCGATCAGCCGTGGACTTGACCATGATGCCCGTGCCATCGTTGAGAAGGCGCGTGAGGATCTCGCGCAGATTCCGGAGACGGCCTCGCTGGCCGTGTTCTCTCGTGTGCGTGGTTTTCTTCGCACAATCGTGCTGGGGGCGGTGAGCGATCATGTGGTCGATGGCGTGGTGCAGCCCCGCCCTGACTGGGATGTGGAGATCTGGCGAGAGTTCTGCGTGCTGGCTCGACGTCTTGGAGTTTTTGAGGCCGGGTGGGAGGTGGATGAGGTTCGCCTGCGTCCCTCGTATGCGTGGACTGCCGCTGGTCGGGAGCCGCAAGGTCAGGTTGCTGCGGACCGTGAGGATTACTTTTTCATGATCCGGTTCGCAGAGGAGGCCCGTGCCGAGACCGCGCCTGTGTGGATACGTCGCGACGATGTCGCATACTTCCCCTGGATGATCGACTACTTCCGTGAGATCGAGGGTATTGACTTCACGGGTCGACGGCCGATGAGAGAGGGGACCGCGTTCTGCTCGGATCTTGGGGAGATGGCGTTCGTCAAGTTCACGCACGCGTCCTTCAACGCTCTTCTGGACGCTGTCCGGCCAGGCGTCTTCCTCGACGTGGGATGCGGTGAAGGTCGACATGTCGTTGCCGCGTCGTCGCATCCCGCCGTTCGTAGGGCTCTCGGTGTGGAGGTGGATCCTGACGTCGCTGCATCGGCCCGTGCGCGGGTAACTGCCCAAGGAGGTGAGATCGTCACGGGTGATATCTGCTGCTACCAGCCGGATGAACCGGTCGACATGGCGTTCGCGTGCTACATGCTCTTCTACCTTGAGGAGGAACAACAGGTCGACATGCTGAGGATGATCCGTGAGGCGCTTGCCCCTGGCGGGGTCTTCGTGCTTTGCCAGTATTTCCCCGACTTTGAGGAGCCTCAGGAGGCTCTCGTCGAGGAAACATCGGGGAGCGACGCGTTGGCGCGATATGTTGCAGAGGTTGCGCGATCCTGCGTCGACGCTGAAGTGCTTCTCAATAGGATGCTTGCTCACTTCCGCTCTCCTGTATACTGGGCGAAATACCGGGCCATGCTACGAGAGGCGGGTTTCCGGTTGAAAGAGATTCTACCCGCTGATCCTCTTTTCTATTCCTTTTACATCATCGCAGAGAAAGGTTAGTAACGATGAAGAAGAGTTCGAAAGGCTCAGTTGAGCTTCGGGCGCGCAGGGTGCTAGGCGCATGCTATCTTGTCGCAGGCATCGCAAAATGCTTCCCCTCCTGGGAGAGCACTGAGGGGCGTTTGACGCAGGCGCTTGAGGCGAACCGTGGCACGGTGTTTGAGGAGCCCACCGCGTGGCTTCTTCGCGAGCACCAGGGGGCGAATGCCCTCGTAGCATCTTCGATGACGGGCGCTGGTGTGGCAATGCTCGCGGGAGAGGGACCGCTTGTCGATGCGGCGCTCGTCGGCACCCTGCCTATGCTCGGCACGTTCGTCACAGTGCTTCATCGGGCACTGCCGGCTGTCATTCCCGTGGATATCGCTTTTGCGGGAGCCGCGCTTTGGATTTTGCGCAAGCGTCGTATGCGCAGGAAGATGCAGGACGTCTGAGGCTCTGTCTTCTCGTCTCTCATCTCCATCGAGTGGCATCGATGGCAGCCTCGCCAATGGAGGCGTTCTCAGCGGCGTCGTCCTGACCTGGACCATCATCGGAGAATGAACTGAACCTTCGCGTGTGGTTTCTCGGGTCTTGACGGTTTCGCAGCCTTTCGGGCTAGTTTCTTAAGGCTGTGTCGTTTGCACCCTTCGAGTGGACGTCGTGTCTTGAGTGCCCCGATGGTCGAGCGCTGGAAGGCAGGCGTGCCGCCCGGAGGAATGTTGCCCTTCCTTGACGGTCGAAGTCTTCTCTGTGAGTCCTGCTGGTTATGGGACTGATGTCTGCTGGCGGTGTTCTGAGGTTTTGTCGTGCCTTGAGATAGGTGATTCTGGAGTTTTGATGTTGTGCTGGAAAACTGTTGCTGCACTGAGCTCGATGTTTGCGGATCGGGCTCCCTCCTCTCATAATTCAAAGCCATGGGGGATTCCTGTGTGCCGGGAGGTTGAGGGCGGCGCCTGCTGTGAAATTATCTTCTCCATTGAGTGTTCTCGAGCACTGGTGGCCAATAAGCATGTTGCGAGGGAGGTTTTTATATCGCTTGGCTGCTACATTGCCTTGTTTGATCGGGCCATGAAGACTTTTGGTTGTTCGCGATTGTCGTTGGAATATCTGGAGGAGAGGAGTATCGATTCTTGTTCGGACCTACTTTTGGTGGAAAGGAGGTTAAAGGGAAGCCTCTTGATGTGTGTTGCGAAATATTCTGTTGATTCTGAAGGGCGGGGTGAGGATGTTCATGATTCCTTGCTCAAGGGATTGCTCCGCAAGACGTATCGTGGCGATTTTCGTGAGGAACAGGATGTTTCGGTCGGGGAGGATCGTGGTCGATTCTGGTCGTATAATTCCGATTCTGATTGCGCTCGCATTCGCGTGATGGATCATGAGTCATTTGAGATCTGGCTCTCCCTCTACGGGGAGTACGGATTCAGAGATTATTCAGATCCTGCGGTGTGGCGCGAGACGCATAGCTGGATTCACGGTTCCCCCTCAGCTGCTCAGCGTGTGATAGGGTTGCGCTCTGGGGATGTTTTGGGTCCGCTTCTCTCGGTTGACGGGATTCTGAACCGGGTCCTTCTCCATCCGAGGTTCTCTCCTCAGTCAGTGAGAGAGGCGCGTGCGCGGAGACTGGCTTCCTCTGGCCTCCGGGGGTTGCGCGATGCCAAGGGGATTCTGGTTGCCTGGTGTGATACTGACAGCTGTGTTTTCGACTTGGTTGAGTTAGGGGAGCAGATATTTGATCTGTGGGTGTGTGCTGAGGAGGCGGGCTACGCTGTATGGCCTATATCGGTTTTGACGCAATATGAGGATACCCGCGCGAGACTGCAAAGCTGCTTGGGGTTGAAAGAAGGCCCTGTTTTCTGCGCCCCATTCGGTGTTCCAGCCCATTCGTGACGCCGACTGAGATATGGCTGCCATCTGACCTGAGTTCTGTCGAACTTGTCAGCCCTTGTGGGTGATCGGTCAGGGCTTCAGTTTGCCCCGACACCGGGGTTGACGCATACTGGTTCCCGCATCGCAAGGCGACGATGGGGCCATCACCCCGGAGCTGCCGGAAGAACGGTGAACGCCTACTAGACCCGGCCGCGATCGACAATCAAGCGGGACGCCGCGTGCGTCCAAGGAGGGTGGTACCGCGGGCCTGGCTCGTCCCTCTGGTCGTGTTCGCCTACCGGAGGTACCGATGAGTTCCTATAACGCCGTGCCCGCAAGCGTCGATTTCCCTGCGCTGGAGCACGAGATCATCGCGCTGTGGGCTGAGCGCGACACCTTCGCACAATCCCTCGACGCCACCGCCGGTGGCCAGCCCTGGACGTTCTACGAAGGCCCGCCGACCGCCAACGGCATGCCCGGCACGCACCACATCGAAGCCCGCGTCTTCAAGGACCTGTTCCCGCGGTTCAAGACGATGCAGGGCTACCACGTCGACCGCAAGGCCGGCTGGGACTGCCACGGCCTGCCCGTCGAGCTGGCCGTCGAGAAGGAGCTCGGCTTCTCCGGCAAACCCGACATCGAGGCCTACGGGGTGGAGGCGTTCAACGCCAAGTGCCGCGAGTCGGTGCTGCGGCACGTGGACGCCTTCGCCGAGCTGACCCGCCGCATGGGGTACTGGGTCAACCTCGATGACGCCTACGTCACCATGACCCCCGGCTATGTGCAGTCGTGCTGGTGGGCGCTGAAGCAGATCTTCGACAAGGGGCTCCTGCAGGAGGACTACCGGGTCGCGCCCTACTGCCCGCGCTGCGGCACCACCCTGTCCGACCATGAGCTGGCGCAGGGCTACGAGGACGTCACCGACCCGTCGGTCTACGTCCGGTTCCCCGTCACCTCTGGGCCGCTCGCCGGCAAAGCCGACCTGCTGGTGTGGACCACCACGCCCTGGACGCTGGTGTCCAACACCGCCGTCGCCGTCCACCCCGACGTCGACTACGTCGTCGGCAGTCATCCCGAGCAGGGCACCCTCGTGGTCGCTGAGCCGCTGTTCGACGAGGTGCTGGGTGACGAGTGGTCGCGGGGACAGGTGTTCAGGGGCTCCGAGCTGGAGCGCTGGACCTACCAGCGGCCCTTCGAGCTGATCGAGTTCGACGAGCCCGCCAACTATGTGCTCCTGGCCGACTACGTCACCACCACCGACGGCACCGGCCTGGTGCACCAGGCCCCTGCCTTCGGCGAGGAGGACATGATCGCCTGCCGCGGCTACGGCCTGCCGTTCGTGAACCCTGTCCGTCCCGACGGGCATTTCCAGGACGACGTCCCGCAGGTCGGCGGGATGTTCTTCAAATCCGCCGATGCGCCCCTGGTCGCCGACCTGGAGGAGCGCGGGATTCTGTTCCGCCGGCTCGACTACCTGCACGCCTACCCGCACTGCTGGCGCTGCCACACCCCGCTGCTGTACTACGCCCAGCCGTCCTGGTACATCCGCACCACCCGCGTCAAGGATGAGCTGCTGGCTCAGAACGAGGCCACCACCTGGTATCCCGCGTCCATCAAGCACGGCCGCTACGGCGACTGGCTGAACAACAACATCGACTGGGCGCTGTCGCGCAGCCGCTACTGGGGCACACCGCTGCCCATCTGGCGCAACGTCGACGATCCGTCCGACCTGATCTGTGTCGGCTCCCTGAAAGAGCTGGGTGAGCTGGCCGGCCGTGACCTGAGCGATCTCGACCCGCACCGTCCCTTCATCGATGACGTCGAGATCGTCCGCGACGGGGCCACCTATCGTCGCGTGCCCGAGGTGATCGACGCCTGGTTCGACTCCGGGGCTATGCCGTTCGCGCAGTGGGGCTACCCGCACGCGCCCGGGTCGGCGGAGAAGCTGGAGGCCAACTACCCGGCCGACTTCATCTGCGAGGCCATCGACCAGACCCGCGGCTGGTTCTACTCCCTGATGGCGGTCGGCACCCTCGTGTTCGACCGGTCGAGCTACCGCAACGTCGTGTGCCTGGGTCACATCCTCGCCGAGGATGGCCGCAAGATGAGCAAGCACTTCGGCAACATCCTCGAACCCATCCCGCTGATGGAAGCCAATGGCGCTGACGCGGTGCGCTGGTTCATGGCCTGCTCCGGGTCGCCGTGGATGGCGCGGCGCGTCGGCCACAACACCATCGCTGAGACGGTCCGCAAGGTGCTGTTGACCTACTGGAACACCGTCGCCTTCCAGTCGCTGTACGCGCGGGCCTCGGGCTGGGAGCCGGGTGGCGAGGTGCCCGCGGCCGCTGACCGGCACGTCCTCGACCGCTGGCTGGTCTCCGCGACCAACGAGCTGATCCGCGATGTCACCGCAGCGCTGGAGGACTTCGACACGCAGCGGGTCGGGTTGCTGCTCACAGCCTTCATCGACGATCTGTCGAACTGGTATGTGCGCCGCTCGCGGCGGCGTTTCTGGGCGGGGGAGGCCGGCGCGCTGGCCACCCTCCACGAAACCCTCGACGTCGTCACCCGGCTGATGGCCCCGATCATGCCGTTCGTCACGGAACGGGTGTGGCAGGACCTGTTCGCCGCCACCGATCCCACCGGGCCCGAGTCGGTGCACCTGGCAAGCTGGCCCGTCGCCGACGAGTCACTGATCGATGCCGGTCTCATGGGTGCGATGGCCACCGCCCGGCGGATCGTGGAGCTGGGTCGCGCGGCCCGCGCCGAGTCGAGGATGAAGGTGCGCCAGATGCTTTCCCGGATGCTGGTCCCGACAGCGGCCCTGGCGGAGCTGACGAAGGAACTCGTTGCTGAGGTGCGGTCCGAGTTGAACGTCAGGGAGGTCGCGTCGTTCACCTCCGCGGGCGATCTCGTCGACCACTCCGCCAAGGGCAACTTCCGCGCCCTGGGCAAGCGGTTCGGCAAACGGACCCCGCATGTGGCGGCCGCGATCGCTGCCGCGGACGCAGCCAGACTCGCCAAGGACCTGCGGGAGCTGGGCAGGTCGCTGGTGCATCTCGACGACGAACCCATCGAGGTCACCGCCGACGATGTGCTGCTCACAGAGCGTCCCCGCGAGGGCTGGAGCGTCGTCAACGAGCAGGGCGAGACCGTCGCCCTGGACCTGGAGCTCACCCCTGAGCTGGTACGCGCCGGACAGGCCCGTGAGGTGATCCGCGTGGTGCAGGAGGCCCGTAAGACGTCGGGGCTCGACGTCTCCGACCGGATCCGGCTGCGCCTTGAGGCCGGTGCGGAGCTGTCCGAGGCCATCACCGAGCACGCGGACCTGATCGCCGACGAGGTGCTGGCCGTCGAGCTGGAGCAGGGCGAGGTCGAGACTCTGGCCGCGCAGGAGCCGGAACTCGGCCTGAAGGTGCAGATCACTAGGGTCTGAGAGCCCAGATCCCGGACGCCAGCCGCGTGGCCCCGGCGTCCGGGATCGCCTTTTTGGGCATGGAATCTCTTCTGTCCCCCATTTGGTGCAGCGGGGTGTCTGAACGGGGTAGTTGAGCTTTCCGGCATTAGGCTGAAAACAAATCTGACGACGGGAGAAGTGTGATGTCGCTTCCTATGGGTCCTTGGCGGCTTACCTACACGCCTGGCCAGTGGTTGGTGCTGGCTGGTCCGCGTCTGGTCGCTGTCATGCAGCCTGCGCCGCCTAAGATGTCGGTGCTCGTGAACCAGCTGTGGACGGACATGCAGGCCGCCGGTTCGCTGGCGTCGCTGCTGGAGCTGCTGCGCGGCTATTCCCTGGACCAGATGCCGGACTTCGCGGCATTCGTCTGGGATGGGGGCTCCCTCCATGGCCTGGCGCGTGGCCGGATCTCGGTCGTCGATGTCGCCACGGGGCAGACCGCCCTCGACGGATCAGGTGCGCTGACCTGGCATGAGGCGCATCTTGGCACCATCCGCGGCCTCCGCGTCGACATGGGGGTCCTGGAATACGACGCGCTGCTGCACCTGCCGCTCATCGTCGGCGCCGTCGGTGCGTCGGCGCTGCACCTGACCACCGATCCCGACCAGCTCGTACGGCTTCCCGACGCCGAGCATCAGCTTCCCGAACCGGTCTCCCCGGAACCCCAGCCCATCTCCGAGCCACTGCAGCCCGTGGCCATGCCAGAGACCCAGGAGATGGCCGCCCACAGCGAGGACTCCCAGTTCCAGCGGCCCGACATCGGCGGCTACGTGGAGGAGCAGTACACGCCCACGCCCCTCGGCATCGGCGTGCAGGTCAACACCGGTGAGTTCGCGAACGTCGTCGGCGGCCTAGTGGTGGGACGTGCCCCCGACGCGGCGCGCGGCCCCATAGGGTCGTCGCTGATGCGCGTCCCGAGCCCCGGCAATGACATTTCCCGTAGCCACCTGCTGGTTGAACCCGCCGGTGCCAGCGAGGCCCGGGTGACGGACCTGCGGTCCACGAACGGCACCACCGTCCAGCTGAACGGCGAGGAACCCTACCTGCTGGAGAACGGCGAGTCCGTGACAGTGCCGATCGGCACAGTCCTCAACCTGGGCGACGGCGTCAGCCTGCGCGTCGAACAGGCTCGGTAGCACCTTCCCCTCACACCCGGGTGCGGTGGAAATTCAGGTGGGAGCGCGACGGGGTGGGGCCGCGCTGCCCCTGGTAGCGGGAGCCGTACTTCTGCGATCCATAGGGGTGCTCGGCCTCAGAGGACAGCCGGAAGAAGCACAGCTGCCCGATCTTCATGCCCGGCCACAGTTTCACCGGTAGCGTCGCCATGTTCGACAGCTCCAGGGTCACGTGGCCGGAGAAACCCGGATCGATGAAACCTGCGGTGGAGTGGGTCAGCAATCCCAGGCGGCCCAGCGATGACTTGCCCTCCAGCCGGGCCGCAACCGTCGCGGGCAGCGAGACCTGTTCCCAGGTGGAGCCGAGGACGAACTCGCCGGGGTGCAGGACGAACGCCTCCCCGTCGCCGACCTCGATCTGCCGGGTCAACTCGGGCTGCTCCTCGGCGGGGTCGATGTGCGGGTAGCGGTGGTTCTCGAACACCCGGAAGTACTTGTCCAGCTGCACGTCCACGCTGGACGGCTGGAGCATCGCCGGATCCCACGGGTCCAGGGCAATCTGGCCGGCGTCCACCTCGGCCAGGATGTCGCGGTCGCTCAGGAGCATGGAGCGAGCCTAGCCGTCCCCGCCCTGGTCATGAAGCATTTCGCGCCCGCGTCCTCACCGGTACCTAGTGTCGTGTGGCGTGAGTTCACCGGTGTTTTTCGGCCCCGGAAGCGGTGCCTCGCTTCGTTCACCTTCATCACGGTACGCCCAGTACCGTTTTACTCGGTTACCTCGCGATCCATCCGCCCCGGAGCCGCCTCCCACTGACAAACTCCCGACACACGGCACTGGCACAATCAGTCCCCGCCCCGGTGGTGAGGGATCGAGGCTTTTTCTAAGGGCTGGCTGCTTCTTGTCCACTCCTGTTCTGGCAGCGGGAATTGTCAGCGCCTGCCGCTACTCTCATTCCATGAGACCTCTGGACGGGCTGGGAGTCAGCCGTGGCGACGGGGCGATGCTGAGTCCCCTGGCGCGCGACCGCTCCGTGCTGCGTCACCAGCTGCCGCGCGGCACCGCCCGCCGGGTGCTCGCTCAGGGCCGTCCGTTCGCGGGCCTGCTGGTGGTCTTCGCCCTGGCCGTGCTGGGTGGCAGCGCCACCACCGTGCTCCCCATGCTGCTGTTCCAGCACATCATCGACGACGGGGTGCTGGCGGGTGATGCCGGAACCGTCGTGAGGCTGGCGCTGATCGTCGCGGCCCTCGCGCTGCTCGGGGCTGGGCTGGCGCTGCTGGAACGCTGGTGCTCGGCGCAGGTCGGGGAGGGGCTGATCCACCGGCTGCGCTGCCAGCTCTTCGACCACGTCAGCCGCATGCCGCTGGCGTTCTTCACCCGCTCCAACACCGGGCGGCTGGTCTCCCGGGTGGTCGCTGACGTCGCGGGCGCGCAGCAGGCCTTCACCTCCACGTTCTCCCAGGCGCTCAGCAACGCCGCCACCCTGGTTCTGGTGGTGGCCTCGATGCTGCTGCTGTCCTGGCAGCTCACCCTCGCCGCTCTGGTCCTGCTGCCCGTGTTCATGCTGCCTGCGAAACTAGTGGCCCAGCGCATGGGACGGCTGGCGCGGCTGCGCATGGAGCACCAGGCCCAGCTGACCGAGACCATGACCGAGCGGTTCACCGTCTCCGGGGCGCTGTTGGTGAAGCTGTTTGGTGACGAGCGCCGCGAGTCGCGGCTCTTTGACGAGCAGGCTAGGCAATTGGCCCGCGACGGGGTGAACATGGCCATGGTGACGCGTGTCTTTCTGTCGGCGCTGTCCCTGGTCGGGGCGCTGGCCGTCGCCCTGTTCTACGGGCTTGGCGGCAGCGCCGTCATCGCGGGGCAGCTGAGCTTGGGCACCCTGACCGCGATGGTCGCGCTGCTGGCCCGCCTCTACGGGCCGCTGATGCAGCTCACGAACCTGCGGGTCGATCTGATGACCGCGATGGTCAGCTTCGAGCGGGTCTTCGAGGTCCTCGACCTCCAGCCCGCCATCACGGACGCCCCCGACGCGGTGGACGTCCCCTCCCCGGCGGGTATCGTCTTCGACGACGTGTGGTTCAGCTACCCCGCGGGGCAGGAGGTGTCCCTAGCGTCGCTGAAACCCGACGCCGCCGAGGAGGGGCGTGGCACACCGGTGATCCGCGGGGTCAGTTTCCGCGCCGAGCCAGGGCAGACCATCGCCCTGGTCGGCCCCTCCGGGGCGGGCAAGACCACCCTCACCCACCTGCTGGCCCGCCTCTACGACGTCGACTCCGGGTCCGTGCAGGTCGGCGGGGTGGACGTGCGGCAGCTGCGGCAGGCCAGCCTGCACGGCACCGTCGGCTACGTCACCCAGGACGCCCACCTGTTCCACGACAGCATCCGCGCCAACCTGCTCTACGCCAAGCCGGCGGCAACGCAGGAGGAGCTGTGGCAGGTCCTGGAGGCGGCGCAGATCGCGGCCCTGGTCAAGAGCCTGCCACAGGGCCTGGACACCCTGGTGGGGGAGCGGGGCTACCGGCTCAGCGGTGGCGAGCGGCAGCGGCTGGCCATCGCGCGGCTGCTGCTGAAGTCGCCGCCGGTGATCGTCCTCGACGAGGCCACCGCCCACCTCGACGCCGCCTCCGAGCACCTGGTGCAGCGCGCCCTCGACGTCGCTCGGCAGGGCCGCACTGCCGTTGTCGTGGCGCACCGGCTGTCCACGGTCCGTGCCGCCGACCAGATCCTCGTCGTGGAGGACGGGCAGGTCACCGAACGCGGCACCCACGAGCAGCTCCTGGCCGCCGACGGCGCCTATGCCCGGCTGTATCAACGGCAATTCCAATGAAGTAGAAGCCCAATGAAGTAAGAAAGCACCGCTGGGGATCGGCTGACGTGGCTAACGTCTGTGTCCCACCCCGGTTGCGAGTCATCGTCAGCAGATTCCCCAGGCTGATTGTGGCCATGTCTATTGTGACCATGAGGGTTATTCAGGAATCACTCCTTCCGTAACATCTCTCCTTGTCAACTGCGGGCTGCCAGAGACTTAATAGCATTGCTGAGTAAGCCTCCATGGCTGTTGGCATGGGTGGCAAGCTGGAAGTGCACACGTGTTCTTACGTTTCTGGAGGATTTTCATGAGCACGGTTCTTGTCATCGGTGCCACTGGACAGGTCGGTCGCGTTGTTGTTGAGGAGGCGGTGAGGCGCGGCCTCGGCGTGCGGGCTCAGACCCGCGATGTGGAACGTGCGCGGGGCCTGCTCCCCGACGGAGTAGAGGTGGTCAAGGCGTCGCCACCTCTGCCGACGAACTGCGTCCCCTGACCGAGGGCATCGACGCCGTCATCCTCACCCACGGCGGTGACGTCGACGGCGAGGGCGGGATCAGCTTCTATGCGACCGTTGCGGCGCTCCTGGAGGCGCTCGCCGGTGCGGCTGGCCTGCACGTCAGCCTCATGACCGCCATGAACACCAGCCAGTCTGCGGGGCCGAGCCACTACGGGTTCGTTGAGTGGAAGCGGCGGGCCGAGCGGCTCGTGCGCATCAGCGGTCACCCTTACACGATCGTGCGTCCCGGCTGGTTCGACTACCAGGGGCCCGGTGATGTGCGGATCGATCTGCGGCAGGGTGACCTCGTCACCGGACAGCCGGGGGTGGATCGCCGTCACATCGCCCAGGTGCTCCTTGAGGGGATCGCTCAACCCTCCGGGGCGCGGCGCACGGTCGAGATCTTCAGCACCACCGGGGATCCCGTGACGGACTACGAGGCTCTGTTCGCCGCCACGCAGCCCGACGAGCCCGGCGCGCTTGACGGCGTTCTGGACACCAACAACGTCCCAGTGAGCGAGGAACCGGCTCAGGTCCAGGAGGACATCGCCCGCCTGGGCAGGTCGTGAGCCAGATGCCTGGGGGATGTTCCGGCGCGGGTCATTCGCTGGGAATAGCGGCAGTCAGCAGTACGGACAGGCGGAAGCAAACCTCCCGCAGGGAGAAATAGCAACCAGAGAAGATGAGGGGAATCATGACCGTTTTGGAGCAGAAGGAAGCCATCCGCGAGGTGATCGACCGTTTCTCCACCCTGGAGATCGATGTGAAGGAGCAGGCGAAGCTGTTCACGCCCGATGCGCACGTGGAGGTGTATGCCGCTGACGGTTCCAAAATGATGGAATTCGACGGACGGGAGAAGCTCATCGAGCTATTCGGTGGAGCCATGGCGGGCGTCAAGACCGCCTACCACATGAACGGCCAGCAGGTCATCACCATCGACGGGGACTCCGCCACAGATATCCACTACTGCCAGGCCTCGCTGGTGCAGGAGGAGGACGGCAGGGACGTTTTGACTGAGCATTCGATCCGCTACACCGACACCCTGGTGAACCGCGACGGGCAGTGGCTCATCAGCCGTCGTGAGCAGCACTTCGTCCTGTCAGAGAAACGCGACTACTGAGCTACGGCCGACCCTGCCGGTGGGCTCTGCGAGAGATCCCACCGGCAGGGTCGGCTGGATCGCGTTGTTATGAACGGTCCAGTTATCGCGTTAAAAAGCTGGCGAATATGAATAATATCCTCAAGAGTGACACGATGCCCAGGATGATTCCAAGGACTGCGAGTCCCCCACCGCCCATGCCATTGCGATTGGCATTGCCTCTTCCCTGGACTCCCAGAATAATTGCGATTATACCGGTGATACCGAACAGCGGAATGAGAAGGGCGATGACTCCCGCGATAGCGCTGCCTATGCAAAAGGAGTCCGTTCCTGCTTTGGGGAAAGAAGGCATGGGTGAGTGGTGACTGACGTCCGATGCTCCTGAAATACTGCTGCCGCACTGGGGGCAGAACTTGTTGGCATCTACAATTCGCTCACCGCAGTCTTGGCAATACATGGTTTTCCTCAACTTTCCTGGTTCTCTAGGGCGAGGTGCTTAAAGGATAGCAGTGCTGGAGGTCACTCCTGAAAGCTTGTTCATAACCGCGATCAACTGACCTTTGGCAAGGAGTTTTGCTGGTTTCAAAGCTCCTGTGAATAGCCCTATTGGTGCTGCTTGGTCTTGCCGTAGCATGGTTTCCTAATAGAAATAAACCTATTTGCGGTCATAATTATCCTTAGAGTCATGGTTGGTTAGTAGGGAGGGTTATTTAGAAGTCATCTTTTCCCGACATCTCGCTTTTTCAACAGCAGTTTGGCAGAGGTGCGACTGTATTGGTGAATAAAATCAGGGCAGCGTGATTCGTTGTCGGAACGGGGTCAGTCGCGACTATGGATAACCTTCGATGATGCGCGACTTCTCTATGCTGGTTTATCTGAGGATAAGTATCATGCTTGGTGTTTTGGGAAAACCGGGGGAGTGCTTATGAATTCTCTGGTCAGAGCTGGTTTGGGTTTCTGTCTGAGGTGGATTTGGGAGTCCTATCGCCTTCGTGTGAAATCGGGATGGCGGTGCAGTGCTGGTGCCTGGGTATGGTGCTTCGCAGTCGCGGGCTGGTGGGGTCGTGTGCCGGGAAAGTTGTTCAGCAGTCGGCCTTGTCTCCGCATGGCCCTTTGTCAGCCTGGTGTCGTGTGTCGTTAGTTCGCCGGTGTTTCCTTCCCCCGGATGCGGCGCCTCACTTTGTTCACCTTCATCACGGTGCGCCCGGTGCCGTTTCGCTCAGTTGCCTTGGTGCACCATCCGTCCCGGAGTCGCCTCCCAAGAGGCAGGTCATTTGTGAGTGTGACCGATTTTTCCGACGGCCTTGCGTGTTTAATCGAACAGGTGTACCATTAATGCATGGCTGGTGTGGACGTTCCCGACCTTCGGGTTGATGCCGCGGGTCCGGTGCACGGGCCTGCGGAGGATACCGGCCGGGGGTGGGAACGCCGCGTCGGCATGGCCCACGAGCTGGCGGGCCGGTTGGCTGCGGTTCATGCTGATCTGGTGGCTTTCACCACCGAGCTGATCGCCACGGACAGCTGGTGTGGAGACGGGATCCGCTCGGTTGAGCATTGGCTGCAGGTGTTTGCCGGGCTGTCTCCAGCAAACGCTGCCGCGGTAGTCAAGGTCGCCCGCCGCTCCGGTGAGCTGCCAGAGCTCGTCACCGCTGTGGACGCAGGCCGCCTGGGGCTGGACCAGGCGGCCGTGGTGGCGCAGCACGCACCAGCGGAGTACTCCGTCAGCATCGTCTCATTCGCTGAGAACGCCACCGTCACTCAGCTGCGCCGTACCCTCAGCCGCTACAGCTACCCCGACGCCGGGGAGCAACCGCGCGAGCCGCACGAACAAGCCAAAGCGGACGCGTCGCAGCTGTCCATGACCACCCGCGACGGCCGCTTTGAGCTACACCTGTCCACCACTGCCGTCGACGGTGCGTTGATAGAAACCGCTGTGCGGGAAGCCAAAGATGCCCTGTTCACCGCGGGTAACCAGGACGCCACGCTGGCCGATGGGCTCGTGGAGATGGCCAACCGTTCCCTTTGCGCCGTCACCTCCGGAAACCGGAAAGAGCACTACCGGGTGCTTCTCCACCTGGACACCGACGGCCAGGGCTGGGTCAGCAAGAAGGGCGCAATCCCGTTCCACCTGCTCCAAGAATTCACCTGCGATGGGACCCTCATACCGGTGTGGGAAACCGACGGGCTGCCGGTCAGCGTTGGCCGGGCGCAGCGGATCGTGCCGCTCAGAACCCGCCGCCTGGTCGAGGACCGGGACCGTGGCTGCCGCTATCCCGGCTGTCCCGTCACCGGATTCCTGGAAAACCACCACATCCAGCACTGGAGCAAAGGCGGGGCAACCAACCGTGACACCGTCGTTTCTCTCTGCCCCACGCATCACCGGCAACACCACCAGGGCCGGTTCCTGATCAACGGCAATCCGGACATCCCGGATGGCCTGGTCTTCACCAGCCAGTACGGGCAACGCATCGGCCCCAACGCCACAGCCACCGCCCAGGCCGCGGCGAAATCCCCGTCAGGCGGCTATTGCCCCCTCAGGCCGGCGCCATACCGCGGTCCCACCGGAGAACACCTCGACACCACCGCAGTCCGTTTCACCCCCAACCCCACACCCCGTGAATAAAGAGGCATCGGTGCGCCGTGACGAGAGCTCAGTGAATTATTTAGTTCGGCCTCGCGGTCTCCGGAGTAGGTTTAAAATCTGATCAGGAGAGCTGTGGCTACGCGGAAAGGTGAAGACTATGGGGTCAGAAGAGCTCGCCGAGCTAAAAGAGGAATATCTGCGAACTGTAAAAGATATCAAAGAGGCTTATTCATAGACTGTAGGCGAAGATGAGTCCTGTGACGGCTTGTATTGTGGTTTCGAAGGTGTTGTAGGGGCGGCGGTAATCGGTGTGTAGAACACGCCAGGTTTTGACGTTCGCGATGACACGTTCGATGAGGTAGCGGACGCGGTTGATGGTCGTGTTGTTTCTTTTGTCGCTGTCGGTGAGTTCACCATGGGCGGGTTTCTTCGCGGGGGTGATCGGCGGTGTCAAGTGGTGGAAGCAACGAGTAGTTTCTGGAAGGCTTCTCGTGGGGTGAGGTAGCCGAGGGTGGCTCGGGGGCGTTCGTTCAGTTCTTCGGCGATGGCTGTGAGATAGGGCTGGTGTTGGGGGATGGGAGTGCCTTTGGGTAGGTAGTCACGGATGAGTCGGTTGGTGTTCTCATTGCTGCCGCGTTCCCAGGGAGAGTGGGGATGGGCGAAGTACACCGGCATCTGGGTGGCCATGGTGAACGCGGCGTGCCGGGCCATCTCAGAGCCCTGATCCCAGGTCAGGGTGCCCTTCATCAATTCGGGCAGCCCAGTGATGTGGTCGATCAGGGCGTCACACACCCCGTCTGTGTTCTTGCCCTTCGGCAGGGCGAGGATCGTGACGAACCGGGTGGTTCGTTCGACGAGGGTGATCGCGGCTGTTCTGCCGTAGGCGCCGATGATCAAGTCTCCTTCCCAATGACCGGGAACCTTCCGTCCTGTAACCTCCTGAGGCCGCTGATCGATACTGACCATTCCCACAATCGGGGATTTCCGCTCACCCAAACGACGCCGGGACTGACGGCTAGTGCGTTTCGACCCGAGCATGACACCGTGCTCCCGCAGCGTCTTCTTCGGCATCGCATAAATCCAGGTGTAGATCGCTTCATGAGACACGCTCGCTCCTTGGGCCGTGGGGGAACCCTGACACGGTTCAAGCCTGTCACCCCCAGCCTCAGCACGTAATCTTCCCGCGATCTGACGTGGTGTACGAGACCTCCGAAGATCAGCAATCACCCGCTGCTTCAACACCAGATCAGCATCAATCTTGCGGAGCTTGGGCCGGGCACGCCGCCGCTGCGCAGCTACATCAGCAGCCACACACTTGTACCCCGTCTCACCCTGATTCCGGGCCACTTCCCGCGAAACCACCGACACATCCCTACCAATCCGCCGAGCAATCTCACGTAACCCACACCCCTCCGCCAAGCCCCTCGCGATCCCAGCCCGATCCGTCACCGTCAACAACCGCCGCACCAACAACCCCTCCTTAACAAACACTGTTGCTACGACCCTATGACACCACCATCATCCCCAATCCGATGTAGCCTTTGTCTCCAATATGACTTTGACTGTCGAGGGCTGCGAGGAAGCCGGATTCCTTGATGGCCTTTGCATCATGCACACTACCCGGCAGGGGCGGGGAGATCCAGGCGAGCTGTCCGGCCAGGGTGCAGGCCACTTGCAGGTTCACCCCCGTCGTGTGGTGCTTGCCTGAGTACAGCTCGGGACGGTCGTGCCACGACCAGCAGGACACCAGAGTACCGTCGATGATGTACTGACGGTCCGGGTCGAGGTCCCCCACACTGGGCACCCAGTTCTGGAGGGCTTCGGCGATCAGGGGAGTGTAGACCGCCACCACTCGTGAGATGGTGGCTTGGGAGACTGTGTGGATGTCGGCCAGCAACTCCTGGGTGAGATTGTGCCGCAATATCAACACAGTGACCTGGATACAGCGGAACAAGCCCAGGACACGGGACCCTGCCGGGGGAAGGTTTCCGGAACGGGATGTGTGGATCAGTTCGCACAGGTTGAGGATCTGGTCACGGTCAAGGCTTGTGGTAGTATTCACGGCGGCGGCTTGTCTTTCATCTGAGGGTTTTCTTTCTGCATTTTGAATTATCTCAGATCGGGCAAGCCGCCCTCACATCCCCCTCGGGTAAAGTGTTAGCTGGGGAAAGCCAAAACACCCCTATGAATAAGCCTCAAAGAATGGCTTATAGGTATTTTTCTTCTAGCTGCGATAACCATTGCCTCGCCGGGTGCGGAAGAGATTGTAAGCTTGAATCTCTACACAGCCCGAAATGCGCTGCTTAATTACTGGCCAGAGTATAAATCTTTCGAAAGCTATCCTTTTGCCGTAACAGGAGTAGTCCTTACGCTTTATATTGCGATAGTTTTCACGGGGTTGAAGGATGTGAAGATCTCGCGTTTGACGCGATATATTTTTGTTAAATGTGCGAGGTTGTCCGCATTTCTCGGGAGTTTCATATGTGCTTGGGTTGGTCTTCTGGGCATGATTTCTGAAGGTTTGAGATTAGGCTACTTTGCTATTCCCTTTGCCTGCTTCTTGCTTAATGTTATCTTTGGCGTGCTTCAGGATTCGGCTCTCTCGGCTGATGTGAAATTGGATCTCTACTTGGCGTTCGCTGCTGAGGCAAGACAGCACAGTATCCGCGGTGAGAAAGGTCGGGCCTGGGTTTCTTGTCTAGTGGTATTCTTGAATTCTGTTTTAATTTCTGGTGTCGCAGGGATTTTCTTAGGTGAATTTAATTTCTTCTTAGTTTTCGTTGTTGTTCTGCTGCTCTCATCGGTGGTTGCGTGGCTTGTCTTCCGATTCGGGTTGATTCGCTTGTATAGGTCGTTGGGGGAATCTGTTCTTGCTTTAGGAATGGTCTTGAATATTATTCTTTTGGTGGTCACGTCGACAATGAAGATTTCCTCGGAACTCAACCTTCGGAGTCTAGTTCCCATTGGCTGCGTTTCTATGCTTTTCCTGCTCACGTGTCTGGAGCGTAAACTCGGGCTTTTCATTTATTTTCAACGCCGTTATGTCTTGAGTGCTGGGGTTATGAATATCAAAAGTGCCAGAATAATAGAGAAGCGGCTACGGAGTATCGATAAATTAGATAATAAGGGGGTTATTCACGAGCGCCGTGAGAGAATGCAAAACCCCTTGTCAGAACCCAGTCGTCTAAGGTCGTGAATAACGCCCTAAAGCTCTTCGAGTTGCTACAGAGGGAGGTGAGCATGCTGGGGATTTAGGCCGGGAAGAAAGTTCTAAATTGAGTGATGTCGGTCCATGGAGAGGTTTTCTTATATCCTTACTGTCTTTGCTGTCAAGCGATCAGAAATGAATTTTCTATCGGCCGGAGGTCCCGTCTTGGGGATTTTGCTCTTGACTACGCTGTTGGAGCAGTGGGTGTGAGGTTATGTGCATTCCAGCTGTAGGGCCTCATCGCAGGCGGATGAAAGCCGGTCATCGTGGGTGGAGATGACGACGGTGGCGCCGCGGGCTTTCTCGGCCAGGAGGAGGTCTTGCACGATGCGCCGGTTGCCTGCGTCCAGTGAGGCGGTGGGTTCGTCGGCGAAGATGATCCGCGCCTGTTTGTGGATGGCGCGTGCGATGCTGACACGTTGACGTTCGCCCCCGCTGAGCTTGGCCACCTGCTCGTTCTCGCGGCCTTCCAACCCCACTGTGGCGAGTGCGTCGTGGACGGTGCTGTCCCAGGCCTTGGTTCTGCGGAAGATGGGTGAGGACTCCATGCACACGTTGAAACCGACGCTCTCATCGGGCACCAGGCCATAGTCCTGGAAGATGAAGGCCACGTTGTCGCGCCAGAACCGGCGTCGTCGTTCGCCCTTCAGTCGCGACATGGCGGTGCCGTCGATGAGGATCTCGCCTTTGGTGACCGGAAGCAGCAGCCCGAGACAGTTGAGGAGTGTGGTTTTGCCGGATCCGCTGGGTCCGATGAGTGCGAACGCTGAGCCGCTTGGAATCTCCAATGAGATCTTGTCCAGGATTGTTCGAGAGCCGATGCGCAGGTGGATGCTGCGTGCTGTGATCTGCATGGTTTTCTCCATCAAGTGGGCTCGATCAATGAGCTCGGTGGGTGACTCGCTGGATCATGGCGAGGGCAGCGCGTTGGTGGCAGAAGGCGGAATAGACCAGATAGCAGGCCACGCCCAGGAGCAGCACGGGCGACCATGCCACAGCGAGGGCCAGATAGACCGTGGAAACAAGCGCAAAGGTGACGGTGACGATCCCCACTTCGGCCACTATCCGATGCCGCAGCACACTCCACCAACTTCGTCCGTAGGTCAGCATTGGGTAGATGAATCTGGCGTTATTCGCGGCATACACCTGGGCGGACAGCCAGCCGCTGACGGCGATGGCGGCCAGCAGGACCGCGATACTGGCTCCCGTAGAGCCCGCCACCTGGTAGGCGAACTGCGCAGACAGCAGGGCGGAGTCTGTGACGCGGCTGCGATCCATCAGCAGCGACGTCACCGCCGTCTCCCGCGCCGCCTTGTCAATGACTGAGACGTCACCGAACATCAGGTAGCCACTGCTCAGACCGGCGTACAGGGCATCATCGTCAAGAGCGGCGCTGATGTGCTCTGAGACTAGGAGCAGCGGCTGTCTGGCCTGTAGGAAACCCAATCCGCTTCCGGTGGGCGCCACGATCCCGCCGTCGCCCACCACCCGGTACGCCTTCAGCCCATTGGCGGTGAGCGTTTTCTCCTTCTGCCTGACACCTGATCTCAGATCTCCAGCTTCCGTGTTTTCCAGGGCCGTCACCAGTCGTTCGGCGGTCTCCTCCGCCACAGGAGCCAGGGTGCCGTTGTCTTGGCTGAGGCCGAAGAGCTGCGCGTAGCGGGCGTTGATCACCGCGAGGCTGTCAAAACCCTCGGCGGCGAACTCTGGGGCAGGATCGTCACGGTTCACGATCTCGGCGTAGGCGACGGTACCGGTGGCGTCTGCCGCGGCAATGAAACGATCAAGGTCATCGATGCTGGAATCCAGTTTCTCAACCGTTGCTCCCCCGACCGCTTGGGAAACGTAGCCAGTCAGGGGAGTCACTCGTCCCTGGATATCAGCTTGATGTAGCGAGGAACCGATGTGCAGCAGCAGCGCAGGCAAGGCGGCAAGTCCCAAGGCCAGGGTCACGGCTTTGAGAAGCTGACTGGGGAACTCAAACCTAGCCTCCGGGGGCGTGCGCAAGGCCAGCGAGGCCACCGATGGCCTCGTCAGAACTGAGGCAACTACACCGAAAACCACCACTACGCCGCCCAACGCCACCAGGTAGCCGCCTACCACCCCAGCCATGGCCAGGCCATTCCCGATTCCCCTGGTGAGCGCGAAACCCGCGCCAACGGCGAGCATGCCCAGCGCCGCCACGGGAACGGCAATACGCAACCATCCCACCATGTCCTGGGCCTGGATGCGGAATGCCGAGGTTCCCGCCAGAAGCCGGACAGCACGTGACTCGGCACGGGCCGCATACCAGGCCAGCACCACGGTTATGCCCAGCACCACCAAAGCCACCAGCGGAATCCCTGCACCCCCATAGACCAGCCCGGATGCGAACAACGCCAGTGGGCCGCCTAGCCCCCAGCCGACAGTGGTCGCTTCCTGGTCTATAGCCCACCTGGTCAAAGCCGCAACTCCAGCGTCCGAGCCCTTGACGGCATATACGGCGGAAAGATTGGTGTCGCCCAATTCTGAGGCCGGATATAGTTTCCCATGCCGATACAAACTCAACCAGGAGATGTCAATAGGCTGGTCGGGTTGACTATCCCCCAAAGAATACAGATCCAGCCCGTGGAAAGGATCAGATTTTCCTGGGGTGCCTAGGTAGATCTCGATTCCCTGTTCCCTGCTGATGTGACGCATTCCATCAAGGATCTCGGCCCGTGACAGTGAAGAATCGCTGAAGAGAATCGTCCCAGAATACTGTGTTCCTAGGGGGTAGTCCTTCTCCAGAAAGGACAACTGAGTATAGGAAAGCATCGCGGTGATTATCACGGTCACCACAGCCGTCATGCGGATGATGGATTTCAGCATGAAGCTAGTTGAGGTGTAAGGCCATTAGCGGACTTGCCAGCGGGCGGTCTGCTCGAAGTCGGCGAGCATGGACGCGAAGATTCCGTTGCCGGAGGCTAGTTCGGCTGGTATGCCGTGTTCCGCGACCTGTGTCGGTACGCCGTTCTCGCGGCCGGAGAGCACGTAGATGTGGTCGGCCTGCATCACCGTCGACAAGCGGTGCGCGATGACGATGACCGTCCGGCCCCGCGACAACTCCGCCAGGGTCTGGGTGATCGCGGCCTCGTTCTCGGCGTCCAGGGCGGACGTGATCTCGTCCAGCAGCAGGATCGGGGCATCCTTGAGGAAGGCGCGGGCGATCGAGACGCGCTGCCGCTCACCGCCGGACAGCTTCTGGCCGCCTTCCCCGACCTGGGAGTTGATGCCCTCGGGCAGCCGGGCGATCGTCTGGTCGAGCCCCGCGCGGTGGAGGGCGTTGGTGACCTCGGCGTCGGTCGCTTTGGGCCGGGAGATCCGGACGTTCTCAGCGATGGTGGCGTCGAAGAGGTAGACGTCCTGGAAGACCATGGAGGTCATCTCCATGAGTTTGGCTGTCGGGATGTCCCGCACATCGACGCCGCCAATGGTGATCGACCCCTGGCCGACGTCCCAGAAGCGTGCGGCCAAGCGGGTCACCGTCGACTTGCCACTGCCCGACGGGCCGATCAACGCGGTGATCTCACCCTCGGCCGCGGTCAGCGACAGGCCGGAGAACACCGGCTGATCTGCGACATAACCGAACTGGACGTCGTCGAACCGGATCGTCGTCCCCTCTGGGACCTTCGGGTCGCTGGGTTCGGGCAGCGGGTCGGAGTCGACGATCGCGCCGATGGTATCCAGGCTGACGACCGACTTCTGGATCTCGGCGGCGTAGAACACCGACTGGGAGATCGGGGTGGTGAAGCGGGCCGCCATCAGGCCGATCGCCAGGTAGCCCGGGACGTCGAGTTGCCCGCCCATCGCCAGGGCCAGCCCCGTGCCGAGGACGGCGGCGAAGAACACCTGCCCCAGGATCCCGAAGGCCGAGGAGGGTCGCGACTGGGCCGCCATCAGGCCTTTCATCGTCTCGTATTCGCTGCGCAGCGCCTCATCCAGCGGCTCCCAGTCGGTGCCGGCCACGCCCTGAGCCCGCAGCACCGGCTGTAGCCGGGCCTGCTCGATGATGCGCGCCGCGGTCTCGGAACTGACCTTCGGGGCGAGCTCCTGCTCGCGGCGGATCACCGGGATCGCCCATCGCCACAGCACCCAGACGATAGGGGCGACGACGACCATCACCAGGCCCAGCCGCCAGTCGTAGACCAGCGTGACCACCGCGGCGGTGACCGGTGTGACCAGGGCGGAGATGAGCTGTGGGAAGACGATGGACGCCAGGTGCGACAGCGCGTCGGTCTCGTGGGTGACCGCAGCGGAGACCCGTCCCGTCGCGCCGGAGTCGAACCAGCCCAGCGGCAGGGCGGAGACTCGCTGGCCGATCTTGGCGATCACATTGCCGCAGACGTCGTAGGCGGAGATCCGGTTCGCAGCGATCATCGTCGCCGCCATCACGGCGAAGGACACCACCCCGAGGGCGATCAGCAGCCAGAAGGCCCCAGTGGCACTGCCTGGATCCTCCGACAGGAAACCGCGCAGGAACCAGATCAGGACACCGAAGGCCAGTCCCTGCAGCACTGCCGCGATGGTGTAGCCGGCGATCAGGGCGTAGACGCTCTGCGGCCGGTCGAGGTATTTCCGGAATCGCTCAAGCATCCTGGCCTCCTGCCACCTGGTGGCTTCCTGTGATGGTGTTCTGCTGGGCAGCCCAGAGACGAGCGTATTGCCCGCCCTGGGCGATCAGCTCGTCATGCGGACCGCACTCGGTGATCCGGCCCTCGTCGATGACCGCGATCTGGTCGGCGGACTGGATGGTCGACAACCGGTGGGCGATCATCACCACGGTGCGTCCCTCAGCCAGCCCCGAGATCGCCCGCTGGATCTCCAGCTCAGAGTGGGCGTCCGCCTGGGCGGTGGCCTCGTCGAGAATCAGGATCTGGGGAGCCGACAGGAAGGCCCGCGCGATGCTCAGCCGCTGCTCCTCACCCCCTGACAGGAAACCGTCGCCGGCCCCCAGCACCGTGTCGTAGCCGTGCGGCAGGGCCATGATCCGGTCGTGGATGTGTGCCTTCCGGGCCGCCTCGATGATCTCCTCGTGTGTGGCATCGGGTTTGCCGAGGGCGATGTTCCGGGCAATGGTGTCGGTTGCGATCATGGCGTCCTGGAACACCAGCGCCATAGACCCCATCAGCTGCTTGTCGGTCTGCTCCCGGATGTCGATGCCGCCGATCCGGATCACGCCGGATCCGACGTCCCAGAACCGGGCTATCAGCTTCGCGAGGGTGGATTTGCCGCCACCGGACGGACCGACCAGCGCGGTCACGGTGCCCGGCCGGCAGGTCAGCGTCACATCCTTGATGACCGGATTGTCCGGCTCGTAGCCGAAGGTGACGTCGTCGATCTCGATCAGCGAAGGGTCGGCGGTCAGGGACGCCGGGGCTGTGGGGACCGGGAGCTCTGGGGTCTTCAGGACCTCCAGGGTGGAGTTGGCAGCCTGCTTGGCAGCATAGATGTGCTGGAAGATCTGCACCAGGGCCGTCAGGCCCTCCGGGATCCCTACCCAGACCAGGGCGAAGGCCACCACCGTGATCGGGGTCACCCAGCCCAGCTGGACGAACCAGAAACCCAGCCCGATGGTCAGGGCCAGCGTCGCGGCAGGCTGCATGACGGCGCCCATGATCGCTACGCTGACCCCGGACTTGCGCATCCAGTTCATCGTGACGTCGGCACTCTTGCGGGCCGCGGCGTCGAACCGTCCGAAGACGTCCGCTGTCATGCCGAAGTTCTTGACCTCCTTGATGCCGTCGACCATCTCGACCGTCACCGTGGACAGTTCCTGCTGGGCGGCGGAGTATTCGTCGAAGGTCTGCCTCATCCCCATCATGCCGGGCAGCATCGACAGTCCCATCACCAGCAGCCAGGTCAGGATCAGCAGGCCTGCGAAACGGGCGTCCAGCCACAGCAGGTAGCCGAAGCCGACGACGATGGTGCCGGCCGAGTTCATCATGTCACCGGCGAGATGGGCCACCAGGGTGTGGATTTGCTCGGTGTCGCTGATGACGGCGCGGTTGATCTGCCCCGAGGAACGGTCGTTGAACCACCCCAGCGGTAGGCGCGGCAGCTTGTTTACCAGCTTGAGCCGCAGCTCGTTGCGCAGGTTCGCCTCAGCCAGGTGGGTCGCGCCCAGGGCACCGGTGTAGGCGACCCCATGGATGACCATGGCCACTACCGCCGCTGTGAACCAGCCCCATTGATGGGCGGCGGACGCCCCGGTCAGGAAACCGCGGCCGATCTCGACGAGTGCGATATAAGGGACGACCTTCAGTCCTGCCCCGACAAAGGCGACCGCACCACCCACGATCATCGCGGTGTGGGCGGATCTGATCAGCTCCCAGACACTGGCCGGGTTCTTCTGCTGGGTGGTGGCCATGATCCCTCCTGGCGGGTGGTAGCGATCTCAGGATATCCGGCAAGTGATGACGGTCTTAGACTGTCCCGGCCCGCGAGAAACGACAACAAGACGCTGCTGTGAGAGGCAATGCCTATGGGGTTCATAGTCGTTCACTACTGCTGGCTCGCCATCCACAGGCGGTGATAGACCGGACTGGAATCTAGGAGCTCTTCATGGGTGCCCATTGCCTCGACACCGTGATGTGCCAGCACCACGATGCGATCAGCCGAGCAGATGGTGTTCAGGCGGTGGGCCACCACGATGACGGTGCGACCGGTCACCAGTGAGCTGAGTGCCTGCTGAATGCGGATCTCGGTCTCGGGATCCACGGAAGCGACGGCCTCGTCCAAGAGCAGGATGGGGGCGTTCTTCAGAAGGGCTCGCGCGATGGAAATCCTCTGACGCTGTCCTCCCGACAGGTTGGTGCCGCCTTCTGTCAGCCTGGTGTCCAGACCGTCAGGGAACTGGCTGACGAAATCCCAGGCCTGGGCGGCCTGGAGCGCCTACTCTAGTCTCGCATCCGGCATGTCATTTCCGAGGCACAGGTTCTCCCGGATCGTTCCTGGGAACAGGTAGACATCCTGGTAGACGGCCGTCACCTGCGAGGCGAGACCCACTGATGTCAGGTCCCGGACATCGGCGTCGCCAATCCGGACAGAGCCGGAGCCAACATCCCAGAAACGTGCAACCAAGTTCGCGATAGTCGACTTCCCAGCTCCTGAAGGCCCGATGAGGGCTGTTATCTCTCCCGTCCGGGCCATGAGCGTGGCATCACGCAGAACTTCCTGGTTGTCGAGATAGGCGAAACTGACGTGGTTGAAAGTGACGGTGGCTTCCCCTGGCGGTGTCTCCAAGTTCCCCTCCGACAGCAGTTCGATGTCCCAGATCTGCGAAATACGGTTGACGATATGGCCCTGCAGGTGGCGATAGGTCGAAAGATCCATGAGCTCTTGGTACGGCCGGTACAGATTGAGTGAGATGACCAAGCCGAGCAGTGCGACCATATTGGACATGTCGCCATTCACTGATCCATAGCAGACCACCATAACCAGCGCCGCAAATCCAAGCTCCAGCACCACAGAGGCGAGAGAGTGAAGTGGGCTGGTTTGAATAGCCATAGCCACACTGGCACGTCGGAGAGCCTCCACTGAATCCCGGTATTTCTTGGCCTGGGGCGCATCCGGATTGGCTCTCAAGACAGCCGTTCCCTGGACTAGCTCGAGCAATTCACTACTGGCATTGCTGCGTGCCTGGGTGACCTCTCCCAGAATACGATTCTGGGTCCGGTCGGATAGCCACAGCAGTAAGAAGAACACCGGCAGGCCCGCCAGGGCGGCCAAGGCCAACCGCCAGTCGAGTATCAGCAGGATGGTCATGGCAAGCAGAGGCTGCAGCAGGCTGACGATCACCTTGGCCGGGAGGTTCACGAAATCGATCAAGGGCAGGTCGGCGACCAAGAGAGTCGCAGTCTGTCCGACGTCGAGCCGGTCGTATTTTCCCAATGGGATTCGCCGGAGATGGGTGAGGATGGATTGGCGCAGATGGGTGATGACGTTGTTTGTGGTTGGCCACCACACGGTTGCGAGGCCGACGCCAACCAGCCACCGTACGATGAAGATCGCGAGCAGGATCAGCCCGTAGCGCCACCACATGTCGGCTCCGACCTGACCAGACAGGACTTCCAGCAGGGCGAAGAGAGTCACCACTAAGGGCGAACTCGTCAGCATGCCGTCAGCTATGATCCACACCAACCCCTTTCGCCACAACGAGCTGCGCTGCTCACCGAGCAGATGGAGCCACTGCCGGATTGGTTTCATGTTCTTCAAACCCACCACTCTGGTGTTTTCCCAGGTTGTGGTGGTGTCGTCGCCAGGTTTTAACGCGCCAGCTGATGCTTTTGCCTCTTGGGTTTCTCCGGCGCCTGGCTCTTGCGCGGATTTGGTGATCCTCCAGCCACGTGCCTGCTGGAAAGAGGCCCAGAGCTGGGCATAGTCCGGGCAATGCTGGAGTAATTCCTCATGCGTGCCGGTGGCCGTGATCCGGCCTTCTGCCAGGAAAGCGATCTGGTCGTAGTCGGTGACCGTGCCTAGGCGATGAGCGACTGTGATCATGGTTGTCCTGCTCCTGAGCTCCGCCAGCGCCTTCGTCACTGCGGCCTCGCTCTCCGGGTCAAGAAAAGCGGTCGCCTCGTCCAACAGGATGACTGAGGCGCCCTTCAGGATTGCCCGGGCTATGGAGATGCGTTGCCGTTGCCCACCGGAGAGCCGTCCCCCTCCAGCAGGCAGCACGGTGCGCCAGCCATTGTCCAGCTCGCCGACGAACTCACCCACCCGAGCCTGTTCGGCAGCCGAGGTGATCTCCTCGTCGGTTGCCTCCGGGCGGGCCATTCTGATGTTCTCCCAGAGCGTTCCGGCGAAGATATATTCATCCTGCTGGACATACGCGACTCGTTGCATCAATGCGACGGGGTCCATGTCGCGCAGATCCACCCCGCCCAACCGCAGCGAGCCGCTATTGACGTCATAGAAGCGTGCCAGCAGGCCGAGCAGCGTGGACTTTCCACCTCCAGAAGGCCCAACCAGAGCCAGCGAGGTGCCCTCGGGGATGTTCAGGTTGATCTCATGCAGCACCGTCGGCCCATCCTCGTAGGCGAAACTCACGTCATGGATGTCGATGCTGAAATCCTCAGGGACCTCAGGATGCTCCGGACTCGGCAGATCTGGTTCATCCAGGATTTCGGAGATGTTCTTCAAGCCTGCCTCGATCTGGTATTGCAGTACCGCCATGCTGATCATCAGGGACATCAGAGGCTGGGCGAAGCCGGTTCCCACAAGGAGGAAAAAGATGAGTGCGGAGGGAGTCAGGTAGCCAGCATGAACACACCACAATCCTGTGGGCAGCACAAACAGCACCGCGCTTGTGGTGAGAACGGTTGAGGCGACGGCCTGCCACTTGCCCCGCTGCATCTTGGTGTTCTCAATCTGCTCGCTCGCTGCGATAGCGTCGTCTGTGGCTGCGAAGCTGGTTTTGCCCGGTAGGAAACCACGGATCACCTTCATGCCGCGCAGGAACGAGATGACCGCCGTATTGAGGTGCTCCTTGATCCCCGACTCGCTCTCGGCGACGCCAGCTGAACGAGCGACCCCCCAGGCCACGAGCACGACTGAGAGCAAGACTACGGCGAGAGCCGCCGATGCGACCGGCCAGCTGATCACGAACATCACGATCAGACTGGCGAGGGGGACGGCGATGGCCGCCGCGATATCGGGAATGGCGTGGGACAAACCGAGTTCCAGCTGCTCGACGTCGTCCTGCAACACTTTCCTGAGGTGACCGGAGCTGCGCACCTGGACGCGCCCGAGAGGCATCCGGGACAGACGCTCGGCCAAGGCCAGACGCAGGTCGGCGAGGATCCGATAGGCGGCGGTGTGTGAGACGGCATTGGCGAATGCCTTGCACAGGATTTCCGCGATGACCGCGGCCCCTGCCCACAGACCGAGGCTCAGCAGGCGGTCCCGGTCGACCTGTTCGGAGAGGAACAACTCGTTGGCCACGAAATAGACCACGACGTAGGGGATCAACCCGGCCAGTGCTCCGGCGATTGCTAGGGCTGCGCTGAGGACCAGGCTCGCCTGGCGGCGCAGGATGATCGCCTTGACACTGTTCGAGGACGAGCGAGGTGACGGTGCTCCGGTCGAGTCCGGGGTGCGCTGATCTGATGCTGCACGCATAGGGAGTTCCCAAATACATTAGGTTAGGCTTGCTTAAATCCTATGGCGCGTGGTGAGCTGCTGTCACCCCTTGAGCTCGCCCAGGCTGCCGGTCTCGGGAGCGATGCGGGAGCTGACTCAGTCCGGTGCACCCGCCAGGATGGCGCGGCTGGCGGACAGGCCCAGCCGGGTGGCGCCGGCTGCCACCATGGCCTGGGCGGTGGCCCAGTCGCGGATGCCACCGGAGGCCTTGACGCCCAGGCGGCCGCCGACGGTGGCTGCCATCAACTCGACGGCGTGCACCGTCGCTCCTCCCGCTGGATGGAAGCCCGTGGAGGTCTTCACGAAGTCCGCGCCCGCCTCCTCCGCGGCCTGGCAGGCGGCGACGATTTCCTCGTCCGTCAGGGCCGCTGACTCGATGATGACCTTCAACAGCCCGGATGTGGCCGCGCGGACCGCCGCTATCTCACCGGCCACCAAGTGTGGCTCACCGGCTTTCAGGTAGCCGGTGTTGATCACCATGTCGACCTCATCGGCTCCTAGCCGCGACGATTCCGCCGCCTCGGCTGCCTTGGTCGTGGGGGTGTGATTGCCGGACGGGAATCCGCACACCGTCGCCACCTTCAGCGGCCCCAGGTCATCGGTCAGCGGCAGCATCGACGGTGAGACGCACACTGAGAAGGTCCCCAGCTCCCGCGCCTCGGCGACGAGTGCGGAGACCTGCGCCGGGGTGGCGTCGGTTGTCAGTAGGGTGTGGTCGATTATGCGCGCGAGCATCTCGCGGGAGGCATCCATGTGGTCAGGGTAGTGGTATGTTTCCCGCGCTCCCGGCAGGCTTGCGGAAGGAAGGGCATGCTTCAGTTGTTGCGTTTCGCATGGATCGAGCTGACCTGTTGCGCCTTCGCCATCGTCATCTTCGCGGGGCTGGGTGTTTCGGGCCTGGTCTGGAACGCCTGGGATATTCCCGTCGCCCGGTATGACGTGCTTCTTGGCTATGTGCTCGTTGTGCAGGTCCTGTTCGTTGCTGCTGGGCTGGAGACCTGGCGGGAACTCCTGGTGATCTGCGCCTTCCACCTGATCGGCCTGGCGCTGGAGGTGTTCAAGGTCAGCGCCGGCTCCTGGTCCTATCCCGAGCCTGGGCTTCTGCGGATCGCAGGGGTCCCGGTCTTCTCCGGTTTCATGTACGCGGCGGTGGGGTCCTACATCTGCCAGGCCTTCCGGCGCCTCGACCTCAGGGTGACCAAGTACCGCTGGCTGCCCGTCACCCTCTTCGGGGCGGCTGCCTACCTGAACTTCTACACCCACCACTTCATCGGCGACCTGCGCTGGTGGATCGCAGCTGGGATGATCCTGACGACATGGGGCACGTGGGTGTATTTCACCGTCGGCCCGAAGCGGTACCGGATGCCCCTTGCCCTGTCCTTCCTGCTGATCGGCGGGGCGCTGTGGGTGGCCGAGAATGCCGCGACGTTCCTGGGAGCCTGGAAATACCCCGACCAGCTCGCTGCCTGGCAGCTGGTGCACGTCGGCAAACTGGGGTCATGGGCCCTGCTGGTCGTGCTGAGCTTCGTGCTGGTCACCGGCGTCAAGGCCTACGAGGGGACGCTGTACGGCGATCGTCCCTCACGCATCGAGACCACCCCGAACCCCGGGGATCGCTGTCCAGAATTCAATCGTCCTGACGAGGCTGTCTGAAACCCCAGTGCCGGCTGGCATAGGTCACCAGGGGCAGGATGATCGCGCAGATGATTGCGGACTGCAGGTTGCTGCTGCCTAGCTGCGCCACAACCATCGAGAGCGAGATCAGGATGCTGACGATGAGAATGAAGGTCTCGGATGGCTGCCGTCTGCCCAGCTGATAGGCCTTGTAGGCGGCTGTTCCCGCCATGATCGCGACGAACAGGGAGGCAAGAATCAGGCTGCGTCCCAGATCCAGCCAGCCGACCAGCAGCAGAGTCCCAGTCGTGATCGCCGTCAGCACAACCCCCACCGCGACCGTCTCCAGGAAGTCGCGGTTCTGTGGCGTGATCGACGGCATCAGTCCATTCCTCTCCTCCTCGAGGTTCCAGCTGCTGTGCCCCGTACGTTACCGTGCGGGATGAGTTCTGCCATGGCCGATCAGTTAACGGTTAGTTAGATGTCGCGGTTTATGGCTCTGCTCGTCGCCGTATCGCGATAAAGTCGATAAATCTGTGCGTCGCGCTGCGGGAGGTTAGACGGCCAGGGGGAGCCAGATGGTGAAGCAGGTGCGGCCTGGGTGGGAGTCGACCTCTACCTGGCCTCCGAAGCTGGCGACCACCGCCTGGACGATGGACAGGCCCAGCCCGGTTGACTTCGCCTCGCTGTGGCTGCGGGCGGCGTCAGCGCGGGTGAAGCGCTCGAAGACCCGGGGGAGCACGTCGGGCGCAATCCCGGGGCCGTCGTCGACGACCATCAGGCACGCACGACCGTCCCGGATGCCGGCGATGGTGGTGACGGTGGTCCCCGCCGGGGTGTGGTTGCGGGCGTTGGTCAGCAGGTTGACGATCACCTGGTGCAGCCGGTCGGCGTTGGCCTGTACTTCGAAGCCCTCCTCCGGCAGTTTCAGCCGCCAGTTGTGGTCGGGGCCGGCGGCTTGTGCGTCGCTGACGGCGTTGAGCACCACCTCGACGATGTCCACGGGCTGCATCTCGACGGGGGCGTCGGCGTCGAGCCGGGCCAGTAGGAGCAGGTCCTCGACGAGCTTGGTCATGCGCCTCGACTCCGAGTCGATCCGTCCAAGTGCGAAGGCCGAGTCTTTGCCCTGTCTGCGGGCCGCCAGCTCTGAGTAGCCGCGGATCGCGGCCAGCGGATTGCGCAGCTCATGGGAGGCGTCGGCGACGAACCTGCGCAGCTTGGTCTCGGAGGCCTGCCGGGCGGCGAGGGCTCCCTGCACGTTGCCCAGCATCCGGTTGAAGGCGGTGGTCAGCTGCGCCACCTCATGATCGGGGTGCATTCTCGGGTCGGGGACGGCAGCCGGGACGCTGACCTCGCCATGGTCCAGGTCTAGCTGCGAGATTGTCGAGGCCGTCGCCGACAGGGACCTCAGGGGTTTCGTCGCGGCGTTGGCGACGGCCCGGGTCGCGAGGGCCGCCGCCACCACCGCCACCACTCCCAGCCCGGTGGCCAGCAGTGTCAGCCGCACGATGGCGGTGTTGAGGCTCTCGAGCGGCAGGGCGATGACCACCAGGTCGCCGGTGACATAGGAGTGCGCGATGGCCCGGTACTGTCCCCAGCCCGGGAGGTCGACGTTGTGCTTCTGCCCGTCGGCCTCAACTCTGGACAAGGCTTTCTTGACCTCGACCTGCCGGGAAACCCCGTCGTCGTATGTGCCGTTGCCGACCTCGGAGGCCTGGTCCACCCCGTTGGCGAATCGTATGAAGATGATGGTGCCAGGTGGTATGCCGGGAGCGGTGATGCCCTTGGGGCGACCGTCCTGCTCGCCGGGGGCGAAGTGCAACTGCAGCTTCTTGGCGTTGTCGATCTGCGTGTCGAGCTGCGAGTACATGATGGCGCTGGCCGCGACGATGGTGCCCACCGAGATCAGCAGCGCCAGGACCGCCACCACGGCCGTGACGCGGTGGCGCAGCTGCGCGGAGAGAGTGGTGGGGCGCATCACGCGCTCGCGGGCCGCAGCACGTAGCCGGCGCCGCGCATGGTGTGGATCATCGGCGCTCGGCCGGCGTCGATCTTCTTGCGCAGATAGGAGATGTAGAGTTCCACGACGTTCGCCTGGCCGCCGAAGTCGTAGTTCCACACCCGGTCCAGGATCTGGGCCTTGCTGAGCACTCGTTTGGGGTTGCGCATCAGGTAACGCAGCAGCTCGAACTCGGTTGCCGTGAGGTTGATGCTCTGGCCTGCGCGAGTGACCTCGTGGGAATCCTCGTCGAGGATCAGGTCCCCGACCACGAGCTGTGTGTCGGGCTGCACCGTCGTGGCCCCGGAACGTCGCAGCAGGCCGCGGAGCCGGGCGATGACCTCCTCTAAGGAGAACGGTTTGGTGACATAGTCGTCGCCTCCTGCCGTCAGGCCCGTGATGCGGTCGGAGACGCCGTCCTTCGCGGTCAGGAAGATCACCGGCACGTCGGGCTGCTCGGTGCGGATGCGGCGCATCACCTCCAGGCCGTCGAAGTCCGGCAGCATCATGTCGAGCACAATGGCGTCGGGCTTGATGGCGCGTGCTGCCCGGACCGCGTCATTTCCGGTGGCGGCGGTGGTTACCTCCCAGCCCTCGTAACGCATGGCCATGGCCAGCAGCTCGGTCAGGCTGGGTTCATCATCGACGGTTAGCACCTTCAGGGCGGTGCCGTCAGGGCGGGTCAGGGGAGCAGGCTGTGCAGGAGGCATGCGTCTACTGTGACAGCCGGGAACGGGGTTTGGCTATGAGAAACCTGTGGGCTTCCTGTGTGGGATGTGCGACGCCTGGCTGGGTGTGCTGGCACCGGTGTGTCAGGGACTGACCCGCAGCGCTCGTCGTGCGCACATCGGAGCCGCGGATTTTGGGGGCGGTGCTGGATGAAGGTCTCTGGACGAAAGTTATCTACCGGGGGCGCTGGCTGTCAGGTGCACGACAGTCGGCGCCAGGATCCCCGGATTCCATAGCACCTGATGTGCCTTCTGCGTAACGTAACGCTCGGTTACCGCGTATGCGTGACCAAAGTTCAGTGTAAAGCTCTAATGAAGGAGTTAAACATGCTTGCTTCCAAGAAATTCCTTGAGGCCGGTGATTTCCTGCAGGAACTGTCGGCACAGGAAATCGATGCCAAAGCCCCGGAGACCGGCGGTGGCTGCTGGAGTGTCCCACATCCCAGCAGCTGTGGCTATGTCTGCACCGTCTCCTGGGAATGCAGCAAGAATTGGTGCCAGCCCTGCCCGCCGCCCCACCACCATCACCACAAGGGCTGCTGACAAATAGCCAGTGACAATGGTTGGGGTCGCGTGAGGAGCGCGGCCCCAACCAGTAGGCCAGGGATTTTCTAGCCATTTTCAGGAATTTCCTGGATGAGGCGGGGAAGCGCCACGGATGCCCACCGCCCGACCCATTTACATCAGAAGACCATCACACTAGAAGATCTGCCCTCCATGCTTACCAGTGATACGGCTTTCCTGTTTCCTGAACTCGGCCAGGCCGAGATAGACGATCTGCTGTATACGGTGTCCGGGATCTCCGTATCAGATATCGCGCCCGTGACGGACAATACCCAGGGGCTTGCCGAACTGGCCGGCATCGAGCCGGGCGACGGCAGTGAGTCGTCGCCGCCGACGGAGTTCGGGGCGGCCGTGGTGCGTGACCTAGATGATGTGGCAGAGGAGCTGCTGCGCTATCCCAGCGTTGCCGGCCATGCCGCGGCGATCGCGGACGGCCATATCCAGGGCATCGCCAATGGCGTGGCTGAGATGTCGGCCCGGGTCCTGGTCTCGGCGATGACCATCCTCCAAGACGCTGATCGGCTGCCGGATAGCCCCGGCTCCTTCGCGCGGCTCTGCCGGCGGACGGATTTCCGGGACGCGCTGCTGCGGGCCTTCCCGAGGCTTGGTGAAACCCTTCACACCTTCTGTGCACAGCGGCGGCGTCACCTGCTGACCCTGATCGCACGCACCGACGAGGCCCTGCAAGATGGGCGTCTGACGTCCCTGGCCGGACAGCAGAGGGACATCGTCCAGATTCTCACCGGTCTGGGGGATGGCCATCGCGGCGGCCAGAGCGTCTCACGCCTGGTGTTCGCGGACGGGAGATCTGTGATCTACAAGCCACGGGACCTGAGGGCGGATCGTGGGCTGGGGGAGCTGTGCGACCGGTTCAACGAGGCGGCCGGCACCCGGTTCGGCAGGCTGCGCATGGTTCTCGGTGATGACTGGGGCTGGCAGGAGCTGGCCGATGAGAAGCGGCTTCCGCCCGGTGTCGATTACTTTGACGGCTGTGGTGAGCTGCTGGCGCTGCTGCAGCTGGTGGGTGCCAGCGACATGCACCATGAGAACCTGAGGCATCATGCCGGGCTGCCGGTCGTGATCGACGCGGAGACGCTGTTCAGCGTCAACCAGATGAAGACGCCGCCGACGCCGATAAAACTGGCCTTGGTCTCCTCGGTCATCAACAGCGGCCTGCTCCCCAGCCGGATGGACACCGAATACGACGATCACCTCTCCGTGGATGTGGGTTTCCTCGGCTATGTCGAGGATCAGTCCCCGATGGCTCCCACGATGACTCTTGAGCGTTCCTCATCGGGCGGGGTCAGCCTCCAGATGCAGGCTCCCGAGGTCAGCGGCGAGGTGGCCACCCGCAAGGTCATCATCTCCGTCGACGAACTGAACGCCCTGTGCGCGGGATATAGGCGCACGATGGAATGGGTGATGGCGCACCGGGAGCGTGTGTCCTGCTGGCTGAAGGAATGCTTCTCCGGGGTTTTCACGCGCACCCTGATCGACAACACCCGGACCTATGGCAGGCTTCTCGACCTTGGCGCCCATCCCCTGGTGCAGCAGTCCAGCGATGTGGCCCATTTGTTCTATCACCGCACTGGCATCGGCAAGCTCTCCCGGTTCCCCGCCGCCGTGATCCGCGCAGAGGTCGAGGACCTGATGCACGGCGATATCCCGTATTTCACGCTCAACACCGAGGACACTGCGGTCTTCGGCTCGACTGGCGACCGGCTCGCCGATGTCCTCGGCCGCACGCCGTTGTCCAATGCGCAGTATCTGCTGGAGAAATTCTCGCGCAACGATCTTCTGCTGAACGAGCGCCTGATAAGAGCCTCCTTCATCGACAATTTAGATGTTGAGGAGAAGGCCCCGGAATACCAGCGGATGCGTGCTGCCGCGCGCTCTGGCGATGCGGAACCGGGGAAGTTGATCCGCGCCATTGCCGACGAGCTGGCGCGATTCGCCCTCAGGGGCGACGGCGGGGCTCCCGGATGGCTGGGGGCGGCGATCCAGGACGCCGCGAAGAAGCATCCCTGGCGCGTCCAGGAGCTGGGCGACGACATGTACGCCGGGGCCTCTGGCATTGCCCTGTTCCTGGCCGCAGCCGGTGTTCATCTCGGCGACCCGGAGCTGTGTGAGCTGGCCGGCAGCTATTTCGTGGCGCGCTGTGATGCGTTGCGGGAGAATGCCGACGTCCGCAGCCGGCAAGCCAGCGGTGGGATGGCAGGCGGTTTCCCAGGCGTCGCGTGGTCCGCCGTCGCGGGCGGCATCATCACGGGAAACCTGGACTGGATCCGCTCCGGCCTCGGGTTGTGGTCCTGCGTGGCCGACGAGATCGAGGCCTTCGAGGAGTGCGACTTCATGATGGGCATCTTCGGGATAGTCGCCGCGGCACACCACCTGGACCGCGTCCCCGAGGTGCACGCCCTGGACCAGGACGGGATCCTGTCCCGGGTGATCGATCGCGGACTGCCGCAGGCGCTGTTCCGCGATCCCTATCTGGGCGACGAGTTCCTGGGAACCCGGTACAGCGGCATGGCCCACGGCACCAGCGGCCGGATCGCGGCCCTGGCTGCCTGCCGGGACCGGCATCCCGACATCCCCGCGGCCCTGGGCGAGATGATCGCCCGCCACGACCGCTGGTTCGGTGCCCCCGACAGGCTGTTCCTGATGGATGCCGAGACCGAGGGGTCCCGGGGCAAAGGGTGGTGCCACGGCGCTCCGGGAATCCTCCTGGCGGCTGGGATCCGGGAAACCATCGGTACGCCGCTGCCCGCCGGCACCCGGCAGCGCCTCCTGGACGAGTGCCTCAACAGCGGTTTCGGGCTGAACTTCACCCTGTGCCATGGGGACCTGGGCAATCTGATGCTGCTGGCCGAGGCCGTCCCTGCGAGGCGTGACTGGGTGAGGCGTCGCCTCGCTGATGCGCTCCCCGGCATCGCGCACGGCCTGGCCTCCCGGGACAGCAAGACCTTCCTCAACGACGGGCTGATGATCGGCCTGTCCGGCATAGGCTACGGGCTGTTGTGCCTGACCAGCGGCCTGACACTGTGGTCGCCGCTGACCTTCGGTCCCTACCGGGTTGGGGCTTGACGGTGGGATTGCGACGTCCGCGCCTGATACGCCAGCTCCAGCAGACCGAGTGCGCCCTGTGCTGCTGCGCAATGCTGCTGCGCCAGCACAATCGCTCCGCCTCAATCGACGACCTCAGGCAGCGGTATATCGTCGGCCGGGACGGGCTGAACATGGCCAACATCGTCCGCATCCTCACTGAGGAGGGCGGGGTGCCACACGTGTACCGCACGACGGCCTCGGGTGTGGCGCTCCTGACCTCACCCGCCATCTGCTACTGGACCGATCACCACTACGTCGTGACGGAGCGGTTCCACGGCAGGAAGGTGACCATCCTCGATCCGGGCGGCGGGCGGCGGGTGCTCACCACGGAGGAATTCGAGCGCGACTTCCGCGGCATCGCGATCACCCTGGGCCAGGAGAGCGACGTCCGGTCCGGCCAGCTGCCGAGCCAGTGGAGCCTGCTGGGTGTCTACGCCAGGCGGCACAGGACCCTGATTGGCCTGGTCCTGCTGGCCTCCCTGGTCATGGCGGGTGTGTCACTGGCGCTGCCCGAGATCCTGCGGCTGGTCCTTCCCGACCCCGGCCAGCACCGCGACGCGGCGATGCTCCTGGTGCTGTTCGGCCTGGGGCTGGGATACGCCCTGGCGGTGTTCTTCAGAGGCCTCGCCGGCGTCATGGCTTCTCTCGCCGTGGGACGCTCCCTGTCCCGTGACCTGTTCTCCCGGCTCATGAGGCTGCCGTATCAGTTCTCCGCCCTGCGTGGTCCCGGGGATCTGCTGTTCACACTGTCGGCAGTCCAGGAGCTGAGATCGCTGATCACGACGGACCTCGTGCAGACCCTGGTCAGCGCGGTGCTGGTGGTGGCGGTGCTCGTCTGGATCACCTGGGTCTCGCCGCTGGGCGTCGCCGTCGCCCTGGCCCTGGTCCTCCTAGTAGTGCTGATATCGGTGTTCTCGGCGCGGGCAATCACGTCCGTGGCCCTTGAAGAGACACAGAACCGGGTTGAACTGGAACGCACCCAGGTCGCCTCGATCACCGCCCTGGAGATGATCAAAACCAACGCGCTCGAGGAGCACTACATCGAACGCTGGAATCGTGACAACGACGCGCTGCTGAAGCAGTTCGGCAGGCTACAGACCCTCCAGACCGGGTTCTCGTCGGTGACCATGGCCCTCCAGTTCATCGGGCCCTTGCTGATCCTGCTGGTCCTGGTACTAACCCGAGCGGACATGCCGATGGCCCTCGTCGTCTCGGTGCAGACCCTCTCCGGCGTCCTGCTGGGGCAGGTGGCCAGCATGGCGGGGTCCTACACCAAGCTGTCCGAGGGTGCGGCGCTGCTGGAGCGGGTGGCCGACGTGCTGCTGCGTGAGACCCCGCAGGGTTTCCGGGGAGTACACAACTGGCCCATGACGGGGGATCTCTCGGTGCGGGGCCTCTCCTTCGCCTACGGCAGCTTTGCGGCCCCCGTCCTGCAGGATGTGAGCTTCGACGCGCCGGCTGGATCCAAGATCGCGATAGTGGGTCCGTCCGGCTGCGGGAAGACCACCCTGGGCCGGCTGCTGGTGGGGCTCTACACGACTGATCAGGGGCAGATCACCATCGACGGGGTCGACATGTACGACTTCGACCGCGAGAGATTCCATGCGCAAGTGGCCTATGTGCCGCAGAACGTAACCCTCAACAGCGGCACCGTCTCCAGCAACATCTCCTGGGGTATGGGGAAGGTCAGCCAGGCTGAGATTGAGAGGGCCGCTAGGGACGTCGGGCTGCATGACGAGATCGCGGAACTACCCCTGGGCTATGACACGCCCATAGCCCAGCTGGGGGACAACTTCTCTGGAGGCCAGAAGCAGCGCATCGTGCTGGCGCGTGCGGCGCTGAAGGCAGCCAAGCTGGTGGTGCTCGATGAGGCGACCAGCTCCCTCGATAACCGGTCTGAGGATGTCGTCTCCAGGTTCTTCGGGGACCTTTCCTGCACCCGGATAGTCATCGCCCACCGCCTGTCCACGGTGGTGGACTCCGACTGCATCCTGGTGATGGAGGCCGGGCGCATCGTGGAGTCGGGGACCCATCGTGAGCTGATGCGCATCGGTGGGCGCTACGCCGACCTGTACTCGCGTGAGCCTGATCAGCAAGGGGATGCCGGGGAGATCGAGTCCAAGGTGATCGGCGTGCTGCCCAGGCGCGCATTGACCGTCGAGCACACGACGACCGCCTCCTCGCGTGAGCGCACCCCGAGGCGCGCATACAGGTCGCGCAACCTACGGTACATAGAGCGTTCCGAGATGAAGTACTTCTGAGCCAACTCGAGCGTCGACGCTCCCCGGGCCAGCTCGGACATCAGCTGGTGGTCAGCCTCACTAAGGGTCTCCAGGACGTTGGCCTGCTGCCTCTCCGCGCTGATCTCGGCCCATTGGGAGAGCATCCCGCTGGCCCAGACCCAAGGATCCAGCAGCGTGTTCAACACGCCGGTGGCGCCGGCGTCGAGCACTCTTTTGGTGTGCCGGCCTATGGAGTCGCACACTACCCCGACTATCAGGTAGTCGCCCCGATACGAGTGCAACCGGGACAGGTCGGTTGAATTCAGGGCCGGGGCTATCAGCAGATGCTTCCAGGTGACCGTGACCCGCCCCGGATGGGAACGGTGCAGCGTCTGCAGGGAGCGAAGATGCGCCCCCACTAAAGATTCAAGTCCACGAACCACATGAACTGCGGATGTTGTCGTCCTTTCGGCCGAATTGTTTGAATGTGAAATTGTCATCCATGTGCTCCGATCCTGCTGTCTCGCGGCGCGGGAATCGGCTACGCAACATAAATGTTTTATGCTCCCCCGGCGCGCTCTCAGGTTGTTTGCTGCACTCTACTTTACTCCAAAGGGCCCAGTCAACTGTGAAGTTTCTTAGAAACATGGTCGCAGATAGGGTGGCGGTGGGGGCGCCTTGGACGCTTTATTTTGGCTTTTCTGCGGGCAAAAGTCCTAGTCAACGCCACTTTGATCTGCTGTTGATATATTCTTTTGTTTCGGTTGTGTTTCAGGAAATCCTCATTTTTCTAATGAAATGCGAAAGCTGTGTCATGCCTTGCCGGGAGCTTCTTTTGGTTCCTTCTGGGCTGTTTGTGAAAAGGATAATAGGCGGGGATTTAGAAAAGACTTGCTCTATTTTATAGAATGTCTGGAAAATCTCGTTTATACATATTGTTGCTCGCCGGCTGGGGGTGCTGGGAAAGGCGACTGTTTTTGTGATCCTGAAGGCTGCTTCGGGTTTATGCTATATCTCGGCTGGACTCCCGGAGGGCATCTGACTGGTAGAGGTGGCGCGAGCGCGTCTAAAAGTTATCAACACCCCTCTGGCTAGGTGTTTTGCATCTGATCGGGGTTTAAGGATAAGCAGTCTGGGGTATCTTCGGGGTGTTTGAAGGTCTGACGGCTTCGTCGTAAGGCTAGGAGGGGCCGGGCCGGACCGGGATTGATGGGGAATATGCTCCTGATCTGGTATGATGGCGGGCGCTGCGTGCACAGCTGGTTTTCGTGTGCGCGGATGGTTTCTTATGCAACAACCTGCCGTCCCGACGTCCATAACAGTTTCCCCAGGGTGTCGGCTGATGGCGCATCATTAACTTCAGGCATCTAAAAGTGCGCTAATTGATTTCAGTTCTCAGTCGTTGAAAACTGGAGTAGTGACCCGGCGAGGGTGGCAGGCCGCTGCGAGCCCGCGGCCCTCAGAACGCGCTTCAGAATGCGGCGTGGGTGGGTCCAGGGTCGGACTCCTCTGGCAGCGGCTGCTCTCGTGGCGTCACGAAAAGGTGATCCAGGCCCGTCCGCCCCGCGCCATGGGCCATCAGCATCAGGCCGACGACGGCCATCACCGCGTTGTACTCCCAGCCAGAGTCGTGGACGTAGAACGTGCTCGACCTCAGCGTCACGATGATCCCGATGTTCAGGACCATCAGCCCGAAGCTGATCACCCGGGTGGCCAGGCCGAAGATCAGGAAGATGCCGCCGATCACCTCGAAACCGATCAGCAGCCACACCATCAGGGCGGGGTCCGGTATCCCCACCCGCTCCAGGATGTTCGCCTCCTCGGTAATCCCCTCGTTCTGCCAGCGGTGCCATCCATGAGTAACCATCACAACGCCCATGACGATGCGGGTGAGCATCAGGGCGATGTCCTGGAGCACTCGGATGAAGGCCTTCATGGGTTCTCCCTGCGGTCGGTCGTCCAGCCAATCGTATGACATGATTCCATCGCTGGCTCTCGAAAATCTCTGGTAAAATCTCGCAGCCTTCGGGGTGGATGATCCTGAGGCAGCCGGGCGAAGAAAACACCCGGCGAACTCCCGTCACGCGGCACTAGAGTTATGCGTGATGTCCCGTTGTGAATTGCGCTCCCAGGCCGCTCCTCCTGCCCATGGCTGGCGCTGGGTGATGTTCGGGACTCTTGCCAGCGCACTCACGAGCGTCCTGGGCTGGCTGGTGCCACGTCCTGCGGTCACGGTGACCGACTATCTGCTGGCCGGTTTGTTCCTGATCTCCTGTTCGGCACTGCTGCTGGCGTGGTGGCAGGCCGGGCCGCAGTTCCCGCGGCCTGTCATGGCGACGGTGTTGTGGGCTTTGCCGTTGCTGGCCGCCCCGCTGCTCTTTAGCCTCGACGTCAACGCCTACCTGACGCAGGGCTGGATGGTGCTCAACGGGCACGACCCCTATGCCATGACGCTCGGCGAGCCGAGACTGCCAGGGATTGAGGTCGGGGTGGACTGGGTCGAGACCACGTCGGTCTATCCCGCGGGAGCGCTGCTGATCTTCGCGGCTGTCTTCTGGTTGAGCGGCGGTGTGCCGTGGCTGGGGATACTGCTGTTCCGGCTGCTGCACCTGGGGTGCCTGCTGGTGGTGGCCTGGGCGGTCAGGAGGCTTGCGGTGCGCATCGGTGTCCCTACCGGTCCTGCCCTGTGGGCCGGGATCGCCACTCCGCTGCTGGTCTTCCA
This sequence comes from Arachnia rubra, assembly GCF_019973735.1. Lineage (NCBI taxonomy): Bacteria > Bacillati > Actinomycetota > Actinomycetes > Propionibacteriales > Propionibacteriaceae > Arachnia > Arachnia rubra. Next base: position 2,879,836 of record NZ_AP024463.1, on the reverse strand, counting down.
ATGGATCGCCGGAGTGCACAACGACGCGGTGCTGGTGGCCTTGATCGCTCTGGCTGTCGTCGCGGCCCAGCGGGGCGGGTGGTCTGGCCTGCTGCTGGGCGGGGTCCTGATCGGCGCGTCCCTGACCATCAAGCAGTCGGGGGCCGCGGCGGGACTCGGGATCGTGGCCCTGGCGTGGGCGGCCTCGCCAGGACGCTCCTGGGCGCGGCTGGCGGGACGCGCCGCGGCGGCGGGGGCTGCGGCCGTGGCGGTGTTTGCCGCGGTGTCGCTGGGCTCCGGTTTCGGGTTCGGTTGGAGCAACAGCACCGCAGGGAGCCCGCTGGCCGTGATGAACGACTCACCGCTGTCGTGGATCATCCAGGTGATGAAGCTCCTGGCGCTTGACGCATGGGTGACTCCGGCGCAACGCATTCTGACGCTCGTGGCCGGGGTGATGGTGCTGGGGGCCTGGGCTTGGCTCGTGGTGCGTTTCGGGCCCCGGCCCGGTGAGCCCGGACGACCCTGGATCGTCCTGCTCGGGGGTCTGCTGGCTTTCGCGGTCCTCGGGCCGGCGCTACAGCCCTGGTACTTCACCTGGGTGGCGCCCTTCGTGGCCCTGGCTTTTCCCAGCCTGCGCTGGCAGCGGGTCTGGCTCAGCGCCACCATCGTGATCGTGGTGACGTCGTCCGCCCAGGTCGCTTTCGGGCTGCCGGTGCTGGTCCTGGCCACCTGGTGGCTGTGGCACCACATCGACGGGAGGTCCGTCGATGTGCTCGCGGGGCGACCGGGGTATGACGTCAGCGCGACCACGGACTGACGTGGTCCTTTGCGGGCGCGCACTAGTGTCTGCGTATGACCGAGCAACGGTGGAAACGGACTCCTGCTGCATGGGCGGTGCAGGTCCGTGGTCTCGCGAAGCAATTCCGGCGCATCCAGGCCGTCTCAGGACTCGACCTGAACGTTCCCGTGGGTGGCGTCCATGGGCTGCTCGGCCCGAACGGCTCCGGCAAGACCACCACCATCCGGATGCTGCTTGGGCTGATCCGGCCGGACCGTGGCGAGATGCGCATCTTCGACCACGAGGTGCCGTCCGGGCTGCCCGAGGTGATCGACCGGGTGGGAGCCATCGTCGAGAGCCCCAAATTCACTCCCTCCATGAGCCTGCAGCGCAACCTCGAGGTCCTCGCCGCCTCGACGGGGGTGCCGAGACGCCGTGTGACGCAGGTGCTGCTGGAGGTCGGCTTGCGGGGCCGTGCCAAGACGGCTTTCAACACCAGCTCCCTGGGCATGAGGCAGCGGCTCGCGATCGCCGCCACCCTCCTGAAGGAACCCGACCTGTTGATCTTCGACGAGCCCACCAACGGCCTGGACCCTGCCGGCATCCATGAGATCCGCACCACCATCAGGGCGCTCGGTGACGCAGGCCGCACGGTCATCGTCTCCAGCCATCTGCTGGGAGAGATCGAGCAGATCGCCGACTCGGTCTCCATCATGGCGCGGGGACGGGTGATTGCCGCGGGGGAGCTGGAGGAGTTCCTGCACGACGATTCCGAGCACGTGATGGTGGAGATCGGCGATCTGCCAGCGGCGTTCGAGGTGCTGCGGCAGGCCGGGTTCGGCTGCCAGCTCGCCGCCGGGCAGCTGCGTGTCACCCGCGACGAGGGCCTCGACCCGGCCGCCGTCGCCCGGTGTCTGGGGGAGGCTGACCTGTGGCCGACGCACCTGAGCCTCAGACGGTCCAGCCTCGAATCCGTGTTCCTGGAGCTGACTGCGGACGAGGGCCTCACCACCACCCAGGGGAGGGCCGCATGATGCAGAACCTACTGCGCGCTGAGCTACTGAGGATGCTCAGCAGCCGGGTGCTGCTGGCGGTCGCCGTCATCGGGCTTGCGATCGGCTGCTGGGCTGGGGCCGGGATGGCTGAGAACACCAAGCCCTACACCGCCCTCGACTGGGACGAGGCCCGGCGGCAGTCCAACGATGCGCAGATCAACCTCGACGTCGCCTGCGGGTCGGGGGTGCCGACCGCCGGCTGCTCATCCCTCCCCGTGAACATCACAGTCGAGGGTTTCCTGCGTCCCCAGCTGAACTTCGAGGAGCTCGCCATCGCGACCCTCAGGTCGACGTCGCTGGTGGGGCTGTTCGCGGTCGTGGTCCTGATCACGGTGATGGTCGGCTCCGAGTTCACCACCGGATCGATCGGCACCCAGCTGACCTTCACCCCGAGACGGCTGCCGCTGCTGTGGGCCAAGGGCATAACCGCTGCCATCGGAGGCGCCGGCCTGATGGCTTGCTGGTCCGGGGCGGCGATACTGATGAATGTGTTCGCCTTCCTGCTCCTGCATGATGCCGGTGAACTGGTCGCGGGGCCGCAACTGGCAGCCCAGCTGGGACGTTGCCTGCTGGCTGGCCTGGTCTTGGCCGCGATGGCCGCGATGGTGACGATGGCGCTGGCGTCGACGGTGAAAACATGGGTCCTGATCTCCGCAGGCCTGGTGGCATCCCAGCTCCTTGGAACCTCCAGGCCCCTCGGCCAGGTGGCCGGTTTCCTGCCGACCACGAACCTGAGCAGTCTCATCAACGGGGAATGGACCCAGGGCATTTACGGCGCCGACCTCACACTGCATGCCCAGAGCTCAACCCTCAGCTACGGGTATTCCCTCGGATACGCGCTCTTCTGGCTGGCGGTGTTCGGGATCTGGGCGGCGGTCAGCTTCTCACGCCGCGACATTCTCACCTAGGGTCCTGAGCACGGCTGCGACCAGCCGCCGCCCGGTAGGATTGCTGCCTGTGCGATACGTCTCCACCCGTGCCACCGACCACACCACGAGGGCTTTCAGTGACATCCTCCTCGAGGGCCTAGCCCCGGACGGTGGCCTGTACCTTCCCGTCGAATACCCGCAGGTGGGGCCTGACACCCTCGCCAGGTGGCGGGAGGTGCTCGCTGGGGAGGGTTACGCGGCGCTCGCCTTCGAGGTCTGTTCTCTGTTCGCCGACGACATTCCCGCTGGCGACCTGCGTGCCATCTGTGACCGCGCCTACGCCCCTGAGAAGTTCCTGGACCCGGCGATTGTGCCCGTCACTCGGTTTGCGGATGACATGCGGCTGGCGCATCTCAGCAACGGACCGTCGGCTGCGTTCAAGGACATGGCGATGCAGCTGCTGGGGGAGCTGTTCAGCTACGAGCTGGCCCGCCGCGGCGAGCATCTGACGATCCTCGGCGCCACCTCCGGCGACACCGGGTCGGCTGCCGAGTACGCGCTGCTCGGCAAGCCCGGGATACGGGTGGTGATGCTGTCGCCGGCGGATCGCATGACGCCATTCCAGCAGGCCCAGATGTACTCCATCGACGACCCCGGGATCGTCAACCTCGCCGTCGAGGGCGTCTTCGACGACTGCCAGGACCTCGTCAAGGCGGTCAACGCCGACGCCGGCTTCAAGCAACGCCACCGCGTCGGTGCCGTCAACTCGATCAACTGGGCGCGGCTGATGGCCCAGATCGTCTACTACTTCGCGGCCTGGCTGCAGGTCAGCGACGGCGAACCGGTCTCGTTCGCGGTTCCCTCAGGCAATTTCGGCAACATAGCCGCCGGGCACATCGCCCGGCAGATGGGACTTCCCATCGCGAACCTCGTGCTGGCCACCAACGAGAACAACGTCCTCGACGAATTCTTCCGCACCGGCGTCTACCGGATCCGGGGCGCTGGCGAGACACATGCCACCAGTTCGCCGTCGATGGACATCTCCAAGGCGTCGAACTTCGAGCGGTTCGTCGCCGACCTTCTGGGACGCGACGGGGCGCGGGTCGCGGACCTGTTCGGCCGGGAGCTGGCCGAAACCGGCCGGATCGATCTGTCCGGCGAGGATCGTGCCCGGTTCGGTTTCGTCTCCGGTTCCTCCTCCCACGCCGACCGGCTGACCGAGATCCGCAGCGCCTGGGAGGACAGCCAGGTGCTGATCGACCCGCACACCGCCGATGCGGTGCACGTGACCCGGCAGCTCCTGGCCTCTGGCCAGGTGACCGGCCCCGTCGTGGTGCTGGAGACCGCGCTGCCTGTGAAATTCTCCCAGACCATTACCGAGGCGATAGGCATCGTGCCGCCGCGCCCCGACCGTTTCGCCGGCCTGGAGGACCTCCCGCGGCACGTGAAGCGGATCCCGGCCCACATCGGAGCGGTCCGGCAGGCCATCGAGGGGGTGCCGTCCCACGCCGGATGAGGCCTTGTAGGCTGAGAGATCTCATGCCGGTTCATCAAGGAGCATGCCGGTTCATAGGGAGGAAACATGCTGGACTGCGCCATCATTGGGGCTGGCCTAGCGGGCCTCGTGGCTGCTCGCGATCTGCGGAACCGAGGGCTCGGTGTCGTCGTGCTCGAGGCCCGGGATCGTGTCGGGGGGCGTATCGAGAATGGGGTTCTCGCTGACGGTCAGTATGTGGAGTTGGGAGGCCAATGGATTGGCGCCGGGCACGACGCCATCTTCGACCTGGTTGAGCGTTACGGGCTGCGGACCATCGGTATCCCCGCACAGGGCAACCTGGTCGTACGGGTCCATGGGAGGCTGCTGGAAGTGCCCTCCGCCCAGGACGGTGAGGAGTTGACGCCGTTCGAGGTGGCTGATCTCAGCCAGGGCCTGCTGAGGCTGCGGCGTCTCGCCCACCGGCTGGCCGATGACCCCGCCTGGGTGGCCGCCAACGAGGCCTGGCTGCAGCAGAACCTGCGACGCTGGGTGCGGACCAATTTACGCACGGGCGGGGCGCAGGCGCGGTTCGGGGAGGTCTACGAGGCGGCTTTCGGGACGATGGCCCCAGATGCGACGCTGCTGGAGGGGCTGAGGCAGATCAACTCCGGCCCAAGCCTGGAGACGATGATCGCGAACAATGGCGGACTCAACCAGCAGCGGGTGGACGGCGGTATGGCCGCTCTCTGCGAGGCACTCGCCGCGGATCTGGGGGACGCCGTGCGGCTTGGGAACGCCGTCACGAGGATCGGACACGGGGACGTGGCGTCGGTGACCCTCGCCTCGGGCGAGACTATAGAGGCCCGGACCGTGATCTCGACCCTGCCGCCGCGCCTGGCCGTCGCCCTGGAATACGACCCCCCGCTGCCGCAGTGGAGACTCGACGTCGCTCAGAGGGTGGCGCCCGGCAATGTGATCAAGGCGTACCTGGTCTACGAGACGCCGTTCTGGCGGGAGCGCGGGCTGTCAGGCCAGTCGAGCTCTGATGAGGGGGCGGTTCGCGTCACCTTTGACACAACCCTGGCCGCCTCGGAACGCGGCCTGCTGATGGGGTTCTTCGAGGGCAACGAGGCCGGCTCCCTGGCCGCCCGTCCCTTTGAGGACCGGCAGCGCGCGTTCATCGAGTCGGCCATCCGGGCTTTCGGAAGCGAGGCCGCCAAGCCCGTCGAGTACGTCGAACGGGACTGGACGGCCGAGCAGTACACCAGGGGCTGCCACGGGGCACATTTCGCACCCGGGATCTGGACCTCCAGCGGCCCCGTCCTGGCGGCCCCCGACGGCTGCCTCTACTGGGCTGGTGCGGAATACTCCACCAAGTTCAACGGCTACATGGAGGGCGCCGTCCGCTCGGCCGAGGAGGTGGCGGCCACCGTCGCCCTGGCCTTGATCTGAGCGCGGCCAGGAGCAGAGTGCTGTATATTCGAAAGGCGCACTGCTGAGAGAAACACTGCGCCAAGTTGGCATTAAACCGCTTGTCCCTGCCACAATGCTGATATGCGCAAGCATCGTGTTGTGATAATTGGTTCCGGTTTTGGTGGTCTGTTCGCGGCGAAAGCCCTCAAACGTGCTGACGTCGAGGTGACGCTGATAGCGCGAACCACCCATCACCTCTTCCAGCCCCTGCTCTACCAGGTGGCGACCGGCATCCTGTCGGAGGGCGAGATCGCCCCCGCCACCCGCGAGGTGCTGCGCAAGAACAGGAACGTGACGGTGCAGCTCGGTCTCGTGGAGGGGGTCGACGTGGAGGCCAAGCAGGTGCGCTGGCGTTTCCACGGGCTTGAGCAGGTCACCGAGTACGACACGCTGATCGTCGCCGCTGGCGCCGGGCAGTCGTACTTCGGCAACGATCACTTCGCCCGCTACGCGCCCGGCATGAAGACCATCGACGACGCGCTGGAGCTGCGGGCCCGGATCTTCGGGGCATTCGAGCTGGCGGAACTCGCCCCGGAGGGAGAGGACCTGTCCCGGTTCCTGACGTTCGCCGTCGTCGGCGCGGGGCCGACCGGGGTGGAGATGGCCGGGCAGATCCGGGAGCTGGCGTCGAAGACTCTCGTCGGCGAGTTCCGCCGCATCGACCCGAAACAGGCCCGGGTCATCCTCATCGAGGGCGGTCCGCTGGTGCTTCCCAGCTTCGGCGAGGCGCTCGGCGGGTCGGCGCGCAGGTCGCTGGAAAAGCGAGGGGTGGAGATTTGGACGGAGGCGATGGTCACGGAGGTCGACTCGCAGGGCTTCACCGTCAAACGCAAGGACGGCTCCACCGAGCGGGTTGAATCGGTGTGCAAGGTGTGGGCCGCCGGGGTGGCCGCGAACCCGCTGGGCGCGATGCTCGCGGAGCAGACGGGCGCTGAGACCGATCGGGCGGGACGCGTGAAAGTGCAGCCGGACCTCACCCTGCCGGGACACCCTGAGGTGTTCGTGATCGGCGATCTGGCGGCACTCGACGGCGTGCCGGGTGTGGCGCAGGGCGCCATCCAGGAGGCGAAATACGTCGCGAACGCCATCCGTGGCGAGCTGGCCGGAGCACGTCCGCAGGCCCCGTTCAAGTACAAGGACAAGGGATCGATGGCGACGATCTCCCGGTTCTCGGCTGTCGTCAGCATGGGCAAGATCAAGTTCACCGGCTATCCAGCCTGGGCGGCGTGGCTGGTGCTGCACCTGCTCTACATCGCGGGCTTCAAGCAGCGGATGTCGACGCTGCTGCACTGGTTCGTCAGCTTCCTGACCCGTGGCCGGTCGGAGCGGGTCACGACGAACCAGCAGATGGTTGGCCGCCTAGCCCTGGAGAAACTCGGCGAGGGGACCAGCGCCCGTCTGCTAGCCGGTCAGGACTAGGGATTCTGGGTGGCCCCGGTCGTGACGCGTGACGATTCCTGCTAGTCGGAGTGAGATGTGGTTGACGCAGCCCTGGGCCGGGCGCGGCTCGTGTCCCAGGGATTGGTGATCCGTCGCTGGGAGCGGCCCGTCGACGCTGCTGCCGCGTTCGGCGCACAGCAGGGCCAGGACCTGCCTGGTGTGCTGGCGTCGATCGCACTGCGCAGCGACGGTGGCATCGCCGCGGTCCTGGAGGCTTGCGGCCGCGGCGAGATCGTACGCGGCTACCCGATGCGCGGCACCGTCTTCCTCACCGCCACCGCGGACCTGCGGTGGATCACAGAGCTGTGCGCGGAGAAGTCGCTGCGGGAATCGTCGCGCATTATCAAGAGTCGTGGAATCGGTACAGGGCACGTGGAGCGCTCCGCTGCCATCGCCGCCGAGGAGCTGGCCGCTGGGCCCCGCTCCCGCGCACACCTGCATGCTTGCTGGAAGCAGGCTGGCTTGTTGGAGGCAAACGGCGCGAACTACCACCTGACCTTTCAGCACATCGCCTCTGGGACGCTGTGCTACGGCCCCGTCGTCGACGGCGACCAGCACGTTGTCCTCGCCGAGCACTGGCTGCCGCAGGACTCCGGGTTGGAGGGGCGTTTCAACGGTGACCGTGACGCCGCCTGCGCGGAGCTGCTGCGTCGCTACCTGGAGACCCACGGCCCCGCGACGCTCCGGGACTTCTCCTGGTGGTCGAAGCTGCCGCTCGGGCAGATCCGCCGGGCGTTTCCCCTGGTCAGAGACCAGTTTGAGGAGCTGCCCGGTGACGAACCCCGCTACCAGAGGAACGGTTTGGCCGACGAGATGGCGACGATGGGGAGGCGGGCGTCGCGCCCGATCCTGCTGCCGGACTTCGACGAGTTCATCCTGGGCTACCAGGACCGCCTGTTCGCCCTGACCGAGGCCGACCACCGCAAGCTGGTCCCCGGCAACAATGGCTTCTTCCGACGTAGCGCGGTGGCGGGCGGTCGGGTGGTGGGCAGCTGGCAGCGCAAAGGCGCCCCGGGACGCAGGAACCTGGAGCTGACCCCTTTCATCCGCCTCTCCAACCGGGCGATCACAGGTTTCGAGAAGGCATTCAGGTCGTGGCCATTCCTGACAGAGTGAACTCTTGGGCCTGCCCCCGGTGCTTTAGAGCGGAGAACCATGGGGTTTGTGGGCATTACTGGAAAACCCATTTTCGACGGTTTTCATGAAATCCATATCGCTTCAAGGTAAGTAAACCTTGACGGTGAGGCGTATTCATAGGTGATATTTGAGGTGGTGGCGCTGTTCGCCAAGGTCAATTAACCTATGGGCATGAATGTTCCTCCCTCTGTGGCGGCGACTCGGGAACGGGACTCAGGCTGGAGTGTTCCATTAGCTCTGAGCAGGTGCGGAGCGTGCTGTGAGAGCGGCCTGCAGTCGCCTAATCCAGTCCGAAGTTCGCTTGTGAATTAATTGTTGACTAGGCGTTATGAGGTATTTGTGCCGTGTCGGCCGCTGGAGGGTTGCGCTCCGGGATTGCAGTGTTTAAGCTGATGCTTTATAAGGGGGGTCGGCAGAACTATTAATCGGTGCTTGACTCCGGATTCTTTCGGGGCGCACCCGTCCCGGTGACTTGGTCTGGGAGGTTCTGGCCGTGTCTGTAAATATTGTTCTGTGGCTTCTTGTGGTGTTGGCATCAGGCTACTTGTTTGTGCTGTCGACATTTACTCTTGGGGCGATGCTTTGGGCGTGGCGGGACTATCACCGGCCCGTAGCCTCGGGTGCCGCGCCTGAGGGCAAGCTCTCGTTTACTCTCCTCGTGCCGGCTCGGCACGAGGAAGCGGTAATCGGGGCCACGCTTGATGGCCTGGCCTCGCTTGACCATCCTGACTACGAGGTTCTGGTCATCGTCGGTCATGACGACCCCGGCACCGCCCAGGTGGCGGAGGAGGCTGCAGCCCGCCATCCAGGGATAATCCGGGTGATCGTCGACTATCACGAGGAGAAGTCGAAGCCCAAAGCCCTCAACACGGCCTTGGAGTACAGCCGTGGTGACGTGATTGGCATCTTCGATGCTGAGGATGTCGTGCACCCTGGGTTGCTGAGAGCGGTGGAGCGCACCATGCTTGAGGACCGGTCGGCCGCCGTTCAAGCGGGTGTGCAGTTGGTTAACTTTTGGTCGAAATGGTACACGCTACGTAACACGCTAGAATATTATTTCTGGTTCCGCAGCAGGCTGGTTTTCCAGGGGGAGCATGACTTCATTCCCCTTGGCGGCAACACGGTCTTTATGCGCCGCCGGGTTGTGTGCGAACTTGGCGGGTGGGATTCCGACTGCCTTGCCGAAGACTGTGAGATTGGGGTGCGATTATCAAGTCATGGCTTGCCCGTCTCGGTAATATATGATCCAGAAATAGTTACGCGTGAAGAAGCGCCGGTCACCGTAAAGCAGTTCATCAAACAGCGCACGCGATGGAATCAGGGGTTCATCCAGGTGCTGCGCAAGGGGGAGTGGCGGCGGCTTCCAGAACGATCGCAGCGGATGCTGGCTGTGGTCACGCTGCTGACTCCCTTCCTGATTGCGTTCTCGGGCCCATTGCTGTTGCTGTCGCTGGGGTCAATGTTTTTCATACCCTTGCCAGACGGGTGGTCGTTGTTGACTTTCATGCCCATCCTGCCGATGCTCGCGACGCTTTTTGTGGAGTGCGTTGGGCTGCATGACCTGGGGCAGATCGTGGGGCGGCGACCTGGGATCCGTCACTATCTGTTCCTGCTGATTGGCCTGGCGCCATACCAGGCGTTGCTCATATTCGCTGCCGTACGGGCGTGCTGGCGCATGGCCTTTGGGCGCATCTCGTGGGAGAAGACGGCGCATATCGGAGCGCATCTGCAAGCTCCAGCGACGGAGCAGGAGCGCGGAAGCCAGCAGGAACGGGAACTCGCATGAAACCGGCGGCTGTGAAGTTGGAACGACTTGCCCAATCCCAGACCTTGGCTGAGCTGGAGCCTGACCTGTACGAGCGGGTCTCGGAGGAGCCACCAGCACGCCGCAAAGTGCGACTGTCCAAGAGAGCGGTACGTGACCTCATATGGCTGCTTCCGGTGCTGATTGGCTCGGCTGTGCTGCACGCCTGGAATATGCTGCGCTCGCCCATGCCGTTCGACGACGAAGGGACCTACGTTTCGCAGGCGTGGGCGCTCGCGACTCACGGTGAGTTGTCGCACTACACGTACTGGTACGACCATCCCCCGCTGGGATGGATGCTGCTGGCAGCCTGGAACCAGCCGTTCCGGCTGTTCGGCATAGACGAGTGGGTTGCTGGACGGATCGCGATGCTGGTGGTGCACGTGATGTCGTGCGTCCTGCTGTATGCGCTGGCGCGGCGGTTGTCCGCACCACGTTGGGCAGCCGTGATTGCGCCGGTGTTGTTCAGCACGTCGCCAGTGATGATGGACTGGGGCCGGCTGGTGCTGCTGGACAACATCGCTACCCCTTTCCTGCTGGGTGCCTGGCTGCTGGCACTTGACAGGCGACAACGGCTGTCACGTTTCGCAGTCAGCGCGATCCTGCTGGCCTGTGCGGTGCTCACCAAAGAGACGACTCTGCTGTTCGCCCCGGCCATCTTCTGGTCGCTACTGCAATCGGCCCGGTCGCACCGTCGCTATGTGGTGCCGATCTATCTGTGGCTCGTCACCGGTATGGGGCTGGCATACATACTTTTCGCCCTCATGAAGAATGAGCTGTTCGATGGCCCAGGGCATTTGTCGCTGGAGTGGGCTCTGCGCTGGCAGCTGGTGTCGCGCGAGTCATCGGGGTCGATTTTCGACCCGACCAGCGACGTGGCGCTCAAGGTTGCGTCGTGGCTTGAGACGGACGGCATCGTGCTGCTTGCCGGGGTGGTGGCCGCGTTGCTGATCGTCAGATGGTCTCGTCTCCGGCCACTCTCACTGCTGCTGGCTGTGCTGTGGGCAGTGGTGGTGAGGGGCGGATACCTGCCAGGTCCCTACCCGGTGGGTCTCATCTGGCCCTCGGCGCTGGCGGTGGCGTTGTGCTCCGCTCGGCTGCTGGCGTTACTGCGCAAGCTGCGCGTGGGCCGGGCCGTGCGGGCGGGCCTGATCGTTGTGCTTGCCGCCGCGGTGGCGGGGACGGCGGGTCTGGCCGTGACTAAGAGTCAGAAGTATCTTGTCGAGGACAAGGTGTCCCAGTATCGGCAGGCCAAAGAATGGCTGCTGGCAAACACCACAGCCGACGACATAACGATCGTTGACAACTCGTTGTGGTTCGACCTTATCATCGCGGGCCGTCCCCGCAAGAACGTCATCTGGTACCAGAAACCCAACAGTGACACCGAGGTTGACAGCTATCTGACCAACGGTTGGAGAGACATCGACTACGTGGTGCTGACCCTGCCGCTGCGGCAGGAGACATACCGACAGCGCGCCACCGTCAGTGGTGCTCTGGATCACGCGACGCTGGTAGCGCGGTTCGACGAACTTGAGGTGTACAAGGTGAGCCACTGAGCTGCTCCGCAGGGGCCCACCTTGGTTCCCGCCCTCCCCATGACGAGTCCTCAGCGCCGGCGGCGTAGCAGCACATAGGTCACGCCTCCGCCTCCCAGCAGCAGCAGGCCGCTGCCCGCGACGAGGAGCCCCAGTTTCGTGGAGTCCTCTGCGGAGGGCGTGCCCCCACCGGAGGCGGTGGCTGTTGTTCTCGGCTGGCCGGAGACGTCCCCTGACACATTGAGGGAGAAGTTGATCTTTGCGGATATCCCATCCAGGGAGCTGTGTGTGCTCCCCATCTCGAGCACATAGTAGTAATACCCGTCCATAGAGAATCCCCGGCTCTCGCCGAAGTACATTGCGGGCGAATCCCAGCGATTCCGGAACCGCACCTCAGGGACCACTCTGAACTCTGGCTTCTGCTGGACCACGCCCGTCTTCTCAGAAAAGGGGAATCTGGTGGCCGTTACCGCTGAGGAATTCATCTGGCTGAAATCCGGGGCATAGATGTCGGATGCCACATATGCCACGCTCGTCTCTTTGGCGTTGTTGATCACCCTCTGCGGGAGCTCCAGGCTGTCGAGGGAGAAGAGTCCCTGCTGGCCGTAGCCGATTCGTGTCTTGAAGAACATCTTCTTCCCCGCGGGCGCCTCCGTGCTGTAGGTCCCTGAGGAGATCTCGACGGCGTCATCGAAGCCAAGGCCTCCGGTGACCTGCTGGGGAGTCCCTGAGGCCGGGGAGGACCACGAACCGGATTTATTGTCGGGCACCTCGGAAATCCCGTCTGGGAGTTGATCGGCGTTGTCAGCTGGGGGCTCCTCGACTACCCGGATCTCGAAGGGCCTCTCACCGCCGGTCCCGGGCAGGCGTTCCACCTTGTATATCAGCTCGTCGGCTTCAGCGCAGGCCTTCTCCTTCGGGTCCGGGCTGGCCTTCTTGGGATCCAGCTGGGGTGCCAGCAGGGTCTGCGAGACCAGAGTCCCCGTCTTCCTGTCCTGGATGCTGTCCCCGCCCACAGAGCCGCATTGTTCGTCACCGGCCGACAGCTCAAAATGCCAAATGCCTCTATCGCCATATTTTGAGTAGTCCGACTTGGACATGCGAGCGACGGTGTTGACCCGGATCGTCGAGTTCTTCCACTGCCTTTTGACGCGGTAATACAATGCTGTTTTATCTGAGTCCGAGCCCTGCGATTTATCACCGTACTCACCCGCCGTGATAATAGGGGCGCTGGCGCTTTCGGAGGTGCCGCTTATTGGTTTTTCTGTGGAGCCGTCCGCGTGTGCCAGGGGCGTGGGTGGTCCGCAGACGGAGACCAGCAGTAGAGCTCCGCCGGTGGCTAATATTCGGCGCAAGAGACTCATCCATTTCCCTTTCGCTATGTACAGAAGACTGGAGTTTGCTCTTGCGAATCTCCAGTGTTGGTTGGCCGCCTCCGGCGGGCAGTCCCACTCGAAGACTTCATGCACAATAACCCGGACCGGTATAGGGAAGACAGTGCCTGGCGTGGCGATCCGCAGGAGTTGTGGCAGGGCCTCGCTCTAAGCGGCGTTAGCCCCGGCGTCGCAGGAGCGTGTAGGTCACCCCGCCGCCGCCGAGCACCACCAGGCCGCTGCCGGCGACGAGGAGCCCCAGCTTTGTGGACGTGCCTGCTGACTGGTCATCCTGTGAGGCGGTGCCGCCGGTGGGGGAGGCGGTGGCTGTTGTCGTCGGCTGGCCGGTGACATCACCTGCGACGTTGATGGAGAAGTAGATCTTCGTGGCCTGGTCCTTCAGGAACTGGGCTGTGCTCTCTGTGCCCAGGACGTAGTAATAGTACCCGCTCATCGAGAACCCCCGGCTCTTGTCGTCAGACATTGTGGGTGAGTCCCAGCGATTCCGGAATCGCACCTCGGGCACTTGATTGATCACGGGATCCTTCTGCTCTACCCCAGACTCCATGGAGACGGAATAATTGCTGACTCCAGATGACTTATTGGAGTTCATCTGGCTGAAATCCGGGGCATAGACGTCAGGTATCACGTTCACCATGGTGAGATTCCCGGCTTGGTTTATCAGCGATTGTGAGAGCTCCAGTTGGTCGAGGGAGAAGGTGCCCTGGCGGCCGTAGTCGATCCGGGTTTTGCAGAAGACCTTCTCGTTCGTCGTCACCTGGACGGCGTAGGATCCCGAGGACAGTTCCACAGCGTCATCGAAGCTGGTTCCCCCGGTGACTGGCTGTGGGGTGTCGGTGCCCTTGGGAGCCGGTGAGCTGGAGCCGTCCTTGGGCACCTCGGGGACTCCGGCCGGGAGCTGATCGGCGTTCTCGGCTGGGGGTTCCTCGATCACTTGGATCTCGAAGGGCATCTCCCCTTTCGCCCCGGGGAAGCGCTCCACCCCCACCTTGTAGATCAGCTCATCGGCTCCGGCGCAGACTTTCTCCGTTGCCTCTGGGCTGGTCTTCTTGGGATCCAGCTGGAGCGCCAGCAGGGTTTTTGATAACTGAAGTCCGGGTTTCTCACGATCAACGGCATTCCCGCTTGAGGAATCGCACAGCTCATCATTGGGAGTAGATAGCTCGAAACGCCAGACAGTTCCACCATTAGATGCTGAGCCACCTTCATCGGGTTTCTGGACGATGGCGTTTACCCGGATTGACGAGTTCTTCCACTGCCGTTTGACCCGGTAGTGCAGTTCTGTCTTCTTCGGGTCTGAGGCAGGGGAGGCGTCGGTGTAACGGCCCGCAGTGAGCATGGGGGCGTTAGCCTGCTCGGAGGTGCCGTGTACCGGCTTGTCTGTGGGGTCATCCGCGTGGGCTGGGGGCATGACTGACCCGCTGGCAGAGACCAGCAGTAGAGCTCCGCTAGTGGCGAGCAGACGACGCAAGAGGCTCATCCGTCTCCCTTTCGCTTATGTGTAGTTACGCACTGGAGCCTGTTACTGCGAATCCCCAGCGCAGGCCGGTCTGGTTCTGGGCGGGTGATGCTGCTGTACCCTGCACAATAACTCGCGCTGGGCTCTCGGCGCTCGGTGTGTCCGGCAATTCATCAGCGTCCCGAGTCACATGTTCCGACGCCGGCGCCGCAGCAGCGCGTAGATCGCTGCGCCGCAGCCGAATACCACCAGCCCGCCGCCCGTGGCAAACAGCAACCGCTTCGTGGGATCCGCGACGTGGTATCGCGATGTGTCCTCGCCGTTTTCGTTGGGGGAGGGTGAGATTGTAGATGTCGGCTGCCCAGCGGCGTCGCCGGAGACCTTGATGGAGAAGTTGATCTTCCCAGGCTGGCCTTTCAAGAACTTGTCCGGGGCGAGACCAAGAACATAATAGTAATAGCCACCCATCGAGAATCCCTGGCTCTTGTCGTCAGACATCGTGGGTGAGTCCCAACGGTTCCGGAAGCGCACCTCGGGTACCTGATTGATTGTCGGCTCCGGATGGGCTACTCCATTTTTCTCGGAAACGAAATATTCAGTCGACTTCTTATCGGAGGAGTTCATCTTGGTGAAATCTGGGGCATAGACATCTGATGCCACGGAAGCCGACTCGCCGATGCCGGGGGCGTTGGCTATGGATGCCTGTGAGAGCTCTAGGCTATCCAGGGAGAAGATGCCCTGCTGGCCGTAGTCGATCCGGGTCTTGAAGAAGAGCTTCTCGCCTGGGATCACCTCGGTGCTGTAGGTTCCTGAAGGCAGCTCGGTGGCGTCATTGAAGCTGGCTCCCCCTACGATCGCTTGGGGGGTGCCGGAGGCTGGCGAGGTGACTGAATCTGAATTCGCCTGGGGGACCTCGGAGATCCCGGCCGGGAGCTGGTCGGCGTTGTCGGCGGGTGGTTCCTCCAGTACCCGGATCTCAAAGGGGTTTTCGTTCTTGTCTTGTGAGGCGCTGGGGCGACTCACCTTGTAGACCAGTTCGTCGGCCTCGGCGCATTTCGTCTCCTCGGAGCTTGGTGTTTCCTTGTGGGGGTCCCGCTGGAGTGCGAGCATGGTTGCTGACATCATGACCCCGGCTTTATCGCTATCAGCGGCGCCAGTCATTGATTTGCTGCATGTCGTGGCGTCGGGGGTAGACAGCTCAAAACTCCAGTTAGCTCTGACGATGGAGTCCATTAAACCTACTCCTGGCATCCGGGACACCGCGCTGACGCGGATGGTGGAGTTTTTCCACTGCCGTTTGATCCGGTAGTACCGGTCATCATTCTTGGGTTGTGCCGGCTTCGACACGTCGGTGTATTGGCCTGCCGTCAGGGTGGGTGCTTCCTCTTTGGTGGCGGTGCCGTGCACCGGAGTTCCCGCCACTGTGTAGGGCCGGGCGGTGCGGGTGCTGAGGTGCTGGAGGGTCGAGTCCAGGGCGCCGGCGTCCTGGGCGTCGTAGTAGGAACCGCCGCCCGCCTCGGCGATGCAGCTCAGCTGCTGGCGGGCTTTGTCTTCAACGCCGAATCCGACGGTGTCGATCTGGAGGCTGATGCCTCCTGCCACTAGTTCCCGGATCTCTTGGCAGGGGTCGGACGAGCAGGTCTCTTCGCCGTCGGAGACGAGGATGATATGCCGTTTGCCGTCATCCCCCAGGTCCTTGGCACCCTCCTTGAGGGAGTATGCGATGGGGGTGTCGCCGCGGGGCTGGAACTCATTGATGGCGCTGGTCAAGCCGGACTTGTCGAGCGCGGCGACCGGACGGGCCAGCCGGGAGTCGGTGCACGCCCCTGAGCTGCTGCCGCCGTCGTTGTCCGCCCCGTAGACCCTGAGACCCACCTGGGCATTGGCGGGAATGGCGTCGAGGCTGTGGGTGAGCGCCTTCTTGGCGGCGTCCATCTTGCTGCCGCCGGAGGGGTCGGGGTCCTTCATCGAACCGGAGGCATCCAGCATGAGCAAGATCTTGGGCGGGGCATCGTCTGCGTAGGAGACAGTCGGGGCGGGGCAGTGGATGGAGGCCAGCAGCATGGCCCCGCAGGCTGCTGCTATGCGGTGGGATCGGGTCATCGGCTTACCTCCTTGCTCCGTATTCGCAATCGCGAATCTACAATTTGCTTTTGCAAATGTCAAGGGGTGGCCGATGTTCCGCTGCCCTGCCTGGCTCTGTTACGACGTGGCTTGGTACTCGGTTTCTGTCGGAGTCAGCGTCGTTCCACTCGCGCCAGCTGGATGTTGTCCAGCCTGAAGGTCGCGAGGTCGATCCAGTCGCCGTCGAAGGTGAACTCCGTGAAGGTGGCTGTGGGGTACCAGCTCCCCAGGCGGTCGGCCTGCCCGGGGCCGGCGGCTTGGCTGAGCTGGGCAGCCAGCGCGGGGACGGTGGGTGCGTGCCCGACGACCAGCAGCCCGGTGACGGTGGGGTCGGTCTCGCCGATGTGGCGCATCAGGGCGTCGGCGCCCTCGTAGTAGAGGTCGTCGAGATACTCGGCGGGAGTCTCAAGGCCGAGGGCTGCGAAAGTTTGCCGGGCCCGGGTGGCGGTCGAGACCAGTGCGTGCTCCACACCGAGTTCGCGCAGCAGCACCCCCGCTTCCTGAGCATCCTGGATGCCTGCGGGCAGCAGTTCCCGTGAGTGGTCTCCCCGGGGGTGGCTTGCCTGGGTCTTCGCGTGGCGCATCAGCACAAGTCGTCGCATGGGCCGAGTCTAGAGGTTCTGCCAAATCGAAGCTCACTAGCGAAGACAGCGGGAGCTGCGGACACCATCCTTGGCGGGTAGCGCTACCGCAAAGCGAGGCTTTGGCGGTCGGGCCGAAGTACCTGTTCGAGGTCTCTTTTACCTGGCGGATTCGGAAAAGGAAGACCAGAGCGAGAAGCCAACCGCTATGCCCGCTAACTGCAGTAGTGTCCACACCCCGACCATCCAGAGATACCGGCGCCTGTATGGCGCGCCGGGTGGGGTCAGCAAAGTCATGACCAAAGCCACCAGCGTCAGCATCAGGGAGACGGGCAAGGCGGGGTAGTAGGCAACCACACTGGCGCACAGTGGAACTAGGATCCAGGCAGGCGACGATGGCCGCCAGGCCCTCTTGGGATGAACTTTCAAATCTGTCATGGCATTCCTCCCGGTCTGCTATGAAGACGCATTCTTCTTGCTAGGGCTCGAAGACGCCCTGGCTCAGGTCGCCGGCTTTCTCGCGACCATCAGGTCGCGGCGGATGGAGGAGTCGACGCGGTGCGCGAAATGCTCCCATGCGCCCCCCGCCATGACCTCCAGGCCTGCTGACTCCAGCAGTGCCGCCAGGTTCTCGCGGGGCATCCCGAGGGTGTTCCAGCTCATGCCCAGCGTCCCTCCCGGATGCAGCTGCCCGGACCATACCGGGATCGTCTCTCGGAGCAGCTGCTCCGGGGTGCGCGACCGCTGCCCGCCCGAGGCGGCTCCGTGCACCACGCCGTAGGGGGCATCGGTGACGATCGCGTCGAAACGTTTCTTCCCGTACAGCGACCCCGACGAACGGGCGTCGCCGGTGAACACCGTCGCCAGCAGCTCCCGTTTGCCCAGGTTGATGCGCACGTCGAAACGCCGGCCGATGCGCTTGCCATCGCGCCGGACCGGCGTGACGTCGGCCTTGTGCTTCAGGCGTTTGCGGCGCAGATAGGTCTTGTAGAAGGCGGTCATCGCATCGAAGGCCTTGTCGTCGGCCTCCACGCCGAAGGCGTCACAGCCCGCGAGCAGCGCCGTCGAGACGGTGGTGCCGCGCCCCGCCATCGGGTCCAGCACCCGGTACGGCCTGGGCCGGCGCGCGGCTGCGACGGTGACGTTCAGCAGCAACCGGGTGAACTGCTCGTTGGTCTTGCCCTGGTACTTCGGGATGGTCACCAGGTCGTCGTCCAGGAGATCGACCTGGGGAAGGCCGACGGGCCGCAGCAGGTCGCCAGAACGCTCGAACAGCGCGAACGCCGCCGACTGCCGTGCGATCGCCGCCAGCTCGTCGCGCCCCAGGGGGTCGGCATCGAAGGCCAGGTAGTTGACCTCGGCCACCTCGGCCTGTCCGATCCCGGACGCGAAGGGCGCGGTGATCTCCAGCTCGGCGGCGGTCAGGGCAGCCGCCTCACCCGCGTAGACGCGGTTCGCAGACGGGTGACGAAGCAGCAGATAGGACGGCATGAGGTCAAGTGTGTCATGCCACAGCGGCAGGCATTTCACCACCGCGCTCCCTGGCGGAATCTCTGGTTCGCCTTTTTACTTCTCGTGGTCTGGCAATGTTTTCCCGACCTCGGCCAGTCTCATCTCAAGACTGGCGAGTAACCTCACCAAATCCGATATGAGGGTCTCAGGGGTAATTCCTGGTGCCCCCTGCTGCGTGCGTGCAAGGTACCCGGCGTGGACGGATTTCATCATCGCCGCCGTGTGCGGGGCCGTGGGCTGAAGCGCCGAGGCTATCTTGTCCAGGAACTCTGAAAAGTCTCCGCCAGCTCCTTGGTCGTATGGCTGTTTCGTCGGGTCTACCAATGGAAGATCACCTCAGGAAGAGTGCTTTCAGCCGGATGGCTGCCAGCCATATTCCGACCGCGGCCAGTGCGGCGAAGTAGAGGGCGTGACCGGCGGTGCCCCAGCTGACTGCTCCAGCGTTCAGGTCGCGCAGCATCTCGATGCCATGCCACAGCGGCAGGCACTTCACCACCGCGGCGATCGGCTCTGGATAGACGTCGACGGGATAGAAGGTGCCGGAGAACATGAACATCGGCATTAGCGCCAGCATGATCCAGTCCATCTGCTGGAAGGTCCGGCAGAACGACGTCGCCGCCATCGCGATGGCCGCGATCCCGAGCGCGATCAGCAGGCACACCGGGATCGCCAGCAGCACCCACCACGACCCCGCCAGCCCCAGCAGCACCATCACCGCGACGAAGCTCACAGCGTAGCTGCCGCCGCGCACCAGGGCGACGCAGATCTCACCCAGCGCGACGTCCAACGGTCCCAGCGAGGTACTCAGCATCGCCTCGTAGAGCTTGTCGAACTTCAGCTTCATGAACACGTTCCAGGTGGCGTCCATCACCGCGCCCATCATCGCGGAGCTCGCCAGCAGCGCGGGTGCGATCCAGGCCGCGTAGCTGACTCCCGGTCCCACCTGGCCGACCAATGTGCCGAGTCCCAGACCCATCGCCAGCAGGTAGAGCACCGGTTCCACAGCCCCCGAGGCCATCAGCAGGCTGTTCGCTCCCCAATTGGCCTTCAGTCCCCGGGCGGCGACCGTGAGGAATGCCGGTGAGGTCCGGGGGTGTTGCAGCAGGGACTGGCCGTCCGCCAGCTCACCCACGGAAGACGTCACGGGTGCTGTCCGCGTCCTGTTCCTGGTGTGTTCCTTGCCAGGGCGGGGCAGGACCCCGGTCAGCCGCAGATGGAAGATCCGCCGTGCGACCAGCAGCCCGCCGACGGTCAGCGCCGTCAGATAGGCGATGTGCACCGCGGGCAGCCAGGCGGGGGCGGCCTGCCCAAGGGTCCAGATCCGGGCCAGGTTCACCCCGTGCCACAGCGGCGATACCCAGCCGATGGGGTGCAGCCACCCGGGCAGCACGTCGAGGGGGAAATAGGTGCCGGAGAACAGCGTCAACGGCAGCGCCACCAGGCGGGAGAAGATCGAAAACTGGCCACGGTCCCGGTGCAGGCAGGACGTCCACGCCATCACCGGATTGCCGAACGCCCATGCCGTCAATACCGCCACCGGCAGCAGGATCAGCGCGCCGGCGGGCGTGACGGCGCCGAAGAGCAGCAGCACCGCCAGCACAGTGGTGCATTCGATCACGTAGCGTGCCGTCGATCCCAGCCAGTGCCCCTCCGCGAGCTGCGACGGTGTGGTCGGGGTGGAGGCCGCCGCCTGGTACAGCTCGTTCCATTTGAAATCCGCGTACACCCCGATGGTGTTCTCCATCTGCGCGGCATGCACCGTGGTCGACAGCAGTAGCGCAGGCGCCACGAACTGCAGGAAAGGCACGCCCAGCGCCCCGGGGCTGGCGGCGTCCACCACCACACCCAGGCCGACACCCAGCGCCAGCACCGTCAGCAGCGGCTCGATGGTTCCGATGGCGAACAGGCTCACCCACCAGGCGCGCAGCTGCAACACCACATTGCGGGCGTGATAGAAAGCGCCCCAGCGCGCGACCCGCGCCGCCTGGGCGTCGTGATGCATCACAGCCTGGGTCTCAGTCAATCAACGACCTCCCCGTCAGCCGCAGGAACACATCCTCCAGCGAGCAGCGCCGCACCAGCGACGAGTTCGGCTCCAGGCCGCGTTCCAGGACGGCGCGCAGCGCACCCTCACCGTCGGCAGCGTAGATCAGGACCCGGTCCGGCAGGGTCTCGATGCGGTCACCGACCCCGCTCAGCTGCGCGGCGGCGCTGGCGTTGCGGGTGGAGCCGAACCGCAGCTCCACGACCTCACGGCCCGCGTACTCCCGCACCAGGCCCGGTGGGGTACCCTCGGCGACGATCTGGCCGTGGTCGATGACGATCAGCCGGTCGCAGAGCTGTTCGGCCTCGTCCATGTGGTGGGTGGTCAGCACCAGGGTGGTGCCCTTCTCCTTCAGCTGGAACAGCCGGTCCCACAGGATGTGACGGGCCTGCGGGTCCAGGCCCGTGGTGGGTTCATCGAGGAGCACGATGCGCGGGTCGGAGACCAGCGCCCGGGAGATCGTCAGGCGGCGTTTCATGCCGCCCGACAGGTCGTCGACGCGCGAGTTGCGCTTCTCGGTGAGCTGCGCGAACTCGATGAGCTCCTCTGCCTTCGCGGCCAGCCAGCGTTTCGGCAGCCCGAAGTACCGGCCGTAGAAGATCAGGTTCTCGCGGACCGTCAGCTGGTCGTCGAGGCTGTCGTTCTGCGGTACCACGCCCAGATGGGCGCGAATCCGGGGACCCTGCTCGTTGGGATCCATCCCCAGGATGCGCAGCTGCCCGCCGGAGCGGTGGGAGACCCCGGCGATCATGCGCATCGTCGTGGACTTGCCCGCGCCGTTGGGGCCCAGCAGCCCGAAAGAGGTGCCAGGTGCTACCTCGAAGTCGATTCCTCGCACCGCCTCGAACTGCCCGTACGATTTACGCAGCCCCCTGGCCAGGATCACCGGATCAGTCACGAACCGAAACCCTACGCCAATTCCCGGCGTCTCAGGAGGTCCCAGCTATGGTCTACTGCTCCGGGAAGTCGATGTAACGTTCGACGTAGGCCCTTACCCTGGCCTGTGTCTCAGAGCCTCCGAAGCGGTCACGCAGGTGATCGACGATCGCATTCATCTTGGCATTCACCCATTTCAGATTGCAAAACAACGGCTCCAGGCGCAGCAGCATCGTGCCCGAGTGGTGGTATATGTCCAGGTGCTTGTTCTTGTTGTGCAACCGCACGTGTGCGATATCCCGGCGAGCGACCCGGTGCAGCTCCTTCTTGCCGTCGGAAACAAGGACGGTCTCATCGTCGATCCGTACCGTATAGGAGGGATAGAGAAGAGACACGAGGAAAGGCAGCCCTATGAGGGGAAGGACCACGAGATATGCGAAGGTATTGGATCCCCGGCGGTAGTGCACGTTGAAGTAGGGAAAGATCATGTACCCGAAGGCCGCGTCTGCCAGGATGTAGATCACTGAGATCAGTATCGCCAGTAGTGTCCTGCCCTTTGCGCGATGGCGCAGCTTGAAGGTCTGCACGGTGCTCCTTTTTCTTTTGTTTTTGCTGTTTGTTGCCGGCTGAATGCCGCAGCCTGTTGGGTTGTTTCCGGTCTGGCTATGCAGGCTGGACATGCCGTCCTGCGGTGTGGCTAGGGGTTTAAAACGATTGTAGGGCAGGGGGAGGTCACCGCTGGGCCGCCTTGTGGCACGCTGGGAGCCTGCGGTCGAGGTCGCGGAAACCCCCCAGATGCTGGGCTCTTACGCCAAGCTCACGTGAGTGGTGCCCGAAGGGAGCGTCCTTTTTCTTTCTTGAGATTTGGGTGGTGGTGCAACACAGCGCGTGGTTCATTGACGATATGCGGTATGGTCCTTCTGCCGAGCAGGGAGTGGTGTGTGTTTCCTTCTCCCCAGCGAGTAATCCGAACCCCCCGGGGACTGTTTTGAAGACGCGACGCAGAGGCAAACCCTCAGCCGTGACCCTGGCGCATTCGTATGGGTTTCGTGAAGAGATTACTTTCGAACACGGCCCAGCAGGCACCTGGCGGACGGGTCTGGGTGCTCGGATCGTGGAACTGTGCAAGTCACACAGCCCCTTCACCCTGTGGCGCTGGCCCCGTACTGAGGTCATCGCGGATGTGGAGTGACGCGGTTACGCCAGGTTCACGTGGTGGTGTTCAAAAGGCGTGCCCTTGGCTCGTTCGAGGGAGGCGAGGATCTCCTCCTCCGCGTCCTTGCGGTGCGTCCAGGTGGCTCCCTCGACGGACTTGCCGGGCTCCAGGTCCTTGTAGACGCTGAAGAAGTGCTCGATCTCCAGGAGGATGTGCTCAGCCACGGAGTCGAGGTCCTTCAGGTGACTGCGGCGGGTGTCCGCGGTCGGCACGCACAGCACCTTGTCGTCGCCGCCCATCTCGTCGGTCATGCGGAACATCGCGACGGCGTAGCACTCGATCAAGCATCCCGGGAAGGTAGGTTCGGCGCCGATCACCATCGCGTCGAGGGGGTCGCCGTCCAGGCCAAGGGTGCCTTCGATGAAGCCGTAGTCGTAAGGGTACTGGGTGGAGGTGAACAGGGTCCGGTCCAGGCGGATGCGTCCCGTCAGATGGTCCATCTCGTACTTGTTCTTGGTGCCCTTCGGGATCTCCACCGTGACGTCGAACAGCACCCGGTTCTCGGGGTTGAAGATCTCGATGCTCTCGATGACGTCGTCACTCACTGGGTCCGCTCCTATGATTGATCCACCGCCGCCTCGTGGCGACCCGTGATCAAGCACTTTACCGGAGAAGGAGCGCCGATTTGACCTCCCGCAACATCCCGTGGCGTCCTGTGATCATCTGGGGGGTGGTGGGGGCGTTGCTGACGGCCGCTTTCATCGTGGTGGTTTTCCGTGGCACGGTCTTTACCATGGCTGGGGAGGACACCCCGGCGCCCACCCCCCCGGCTTCCGCGACGCCGTCACCGACACCGGCTCCAACGCCCGCAGGACCCATCGCCTCGGCTTCCGAGGCCGCCCCGGGCACGCTGCCCGACCGCGCGACCCTGGAGCAGCGCATCAACTCCCTCGACATCGCGGCGCTCACGAAGGGCGTCCAGGACGGTGGGTCGTTAACCCTGGCCTATCAGGTGCTCGACGTCGAGAGCGGTGAGGTGCTGGCCGCGTCGAATGCCGACCAGCCGCTGGTTCCCGCGTCGAACACGAAGCTGTTGACGCTCACCTCCCTGCTGTCGGTCTTCGACGGCACCGAGACCTTCGACACCACCGTCGTCTCACCGGCCCCCGGGCAGCTGGTGCTGGTGGGCGGCGGCGACCCGCTGCTCGCCTCCGCCGCCTCCGACGCCTACCCGAAGCGGGCCTCGCTGGAGGAGCTCGCCGCCAGGACCGCCCAGAAGCTGAAGTCGCAGGGTGTGGAGAAGGTGACACTGGGCTACGACGCCTCCCTGTTCCAGGAGTCGTGGGCGACCACCTGGCCGTCGAGCTACCGTGACCAGGTGACCCCGATCTCCGCGCTCTGGGCGGACGAGGGAATGGACGCCAGCCAGGCCCGCTCCACCGACCCCGCCGGTGATGCCGCCCGCATCTTCGCCAGCCAGCTGACCGCGCAGGGCGTGGCGGTCGACGGCACCCCCGCCAGCGCGGCGGCGTCCGGCGAGGAGGTCGCGAAGGTATCCTCGCCGGGTGTCCACGCCATGGCCGCGGCCGCGATGGAGGCTTCCAACAACTCCTTCACGGAGGTCCTGGGCATGCAGCTGGCCCACAGGCTCGGGAAACCCACGACCTTCGCGGGCACGGCCGCGGCCGTGCAGGAGGAGCTGACCAGCCTCGGGCTGTGGCATGAGGGCGCGGTGCTGCACGACGGTTCCGGCCTCACCCGCGAGAACCATGTCACCGCGTCGATGCTGGCTGGGGTCGTCCGGTACGTGATGACGACCCCCAAATCGTCCATCGTGCAGGAGGGTTTCCCCATCGCGGGGGTATCGGGGTCGCTGGCGAAGCGGTTCGAGGACGAGGCCTCCGCGCCGGGACGCGGCGTCGTGCGGGCCAAGACGGGCACCCTGTCGCTGGTGTCCACCCTCGCCGGGACCACCGTGACCGCTGACGGGCGCGAGGTGGCCATGGCGTTCATGATGAACGGGTCCACCGACGGCTGGGCGGCCCAGGTGTGGAGCGACCAGGCGGCGAGCCTGGTCACGGGGTGCGGCTGCTGATGCAGCGCCGTCCCCATGTCCTGTGGCCGCTGGCGCTGGCCGTGCAGCGGCTCTGCAGCGACCCAGGGCCCAGGGTCTCGCGCCCGGAGGCGCTGAGCGCCGTCGCCGCTCTCAGGCTGGCGGCCCGGCGGGCTGGTGGCCTTGCGGTCGAGTACTCGCAGCTGAGCGGCCCGGCCGCCGCGGACGTCGTGGTCGTGGACCGTCCCGGATGGTCGAGACGGGCTAGCGGCATGGTCGATGACATGCTGCGCAGGCTGCCTCTTGAGGCGCGGCCACCGGGCGTGCGGCGTCTCCTCTGCGGGATCGGCTATGGCCTCGCCGCCGGGGCGATGCTGACGGCGGTGGGACGGGGACTGCTCGGCCAGTACGACCCCTATGCGGACCGCCTGATGCTGGTGGCACCGGGCATCGTCGAGGTGCAGCGCAGCCGGGGTTTTGCCGACGGCGACTTCCGGCTGTGGGTGGCGCTTCACGAACAGACCCACGCGGTGCAGTTCAACTCGGCGCCCTGGCTGCTCGCACACCTCCAGGACCTGATCGCTGCGCTCTCACTCGACGACCCCTCCCCGGTGGATGTGGCCTCCGGGATCAGGGCGGGCCGGGGGGTGATGTCGCTGCTGGCCACCGCCGAGGGGCAGCGCCACCTGGACGCGTTGACCGCCACCATGACTCTCCTGGAGGGCCATGCCGACCTGGTGGCGGATGCGGCGGGAGCCCGCCACGTGCCATCGGCGCGGGCGTTGCGGCGGGCCTTCGCCAGGACCCAGACGAGCAGCGGATGGCTGCGGCTGCTACCCGGTCTTGACAAGGCCGTCCAGTATCGCGATGGCCTGGCTTTCTGCCAGCGTGTCTCAGCTGATGTGGGGATGTCGGGGCTGGCGGCGGCCTTCGCGGTGCCCGCCAACCTGCCGAGCCTGGCCGAGATCACCGACCCCGCTGCCTGGGTGGCCAGGGTCCATGGCTGAGGGATGTCATGGCGCGGCGTGAACTCGGACCCACCGCGCTGAAGGTCGGCAGGGCGGTGGCGGACCTGCTGCCGGAGGGCCCCGTCGTCGCCGGCGTCTCCGGGGGTGCCGACTCCCTGGCCCTGGCCCTGGGGGCCGCGTGGGCTGCGCCGCGCGTGTCGGCTGAGGTGACGTGCATCGTGGTGGACCACGGGTTGCAGCCCGGTTCCGCGGAGGTCGCGGGACAAACGGCTGATGCGCTCAAGGCGCGTGGCGTCGCCGCCGAGGTGCGACAGGTGCAGGTGGGCCGTGACGGCGGGATCGAGGCCGCGGCTCGCGAGGCCCGCCTGGCAGCCCTGTCCCGCGACGGGCATCCGGTGTTGCTGGGCCACACCCTCGACGACCAGGCTGAGACGGTGCTGCTGGGGTTGCTGCGCGGCTCCGGCATCCGGTCGCTGGCGGGGATGGCGCCGCGGCGTGGGCTGTTCCTGCGTCCTCTCCTGGGGATCCGGCGCGTCGAGACCGAGGCTGCCTGCCGGGAGTGGGGCATCGACTGGTGGAGCGACCCGATGAACTCCGACCCGCGATTCGCGCGGGTCCGGACCCGGTCGGTGCTGGCGCTGCTCAGCACCGAGCTGGGCCGCGACGTCGCCGTCGGTTTGGCCCGCACCGCCAAGCTGGCTCGCAGCGATGCCGACCTCCTCGACGAGCTGGCGGAGCTGGCCCTTACCCGGGCAGCCAGGGGTGATGCGCTCGACGTCGCAGTCCTGGTGGCGCAGCCAGATGCCCTCCGGGGCAGGATGCTGCTCAGCTGGCTGAGGAACCATGGCTGCCTCGCCGGGCAGGTGCACGTCGCCGCGGTCGACGACCTGGTGGTGTCGTGGCGCGGGCAGGGTCCGGTCCTGGTGCCCGGCGGGTCGGTGCGCAGGATCTCAGGCCGGCTGGAATGGCTGGGGTTGGCGACCTAGCGAGCCAGCGAATTGACCAGTGTTACAGCCCCTGGGGTCTGGTCGGAGGGCAGCAGGCCCACGGAGGTGGTGACCGAATCGAGCTGGCCGCCGGAGTGGGTGAGGGTGCCGTCGCCGTGCGTGGTCAGCTGGGAGGCGTGGTGGGTCAGGGCCCGCTCCACGACGGGTTCCAGGTGCTGCAGGTCGAACCAGTAGACGCCATTGCCTGGGTGGTGGACGATCGAGGCGAACCCCGCCTTCTGCTGCTGCGCGGCCACGACGGCGGTGTAGTGCAGCCGGATGTGGTCGGGGTGCCCGTAGCCGCCGTCTTTGTCATAGGAGATGACGAGTTCGGCTGCGACGTCGCGGATCCACGACTCAAGGTCCGCCACTATGTCACCGGGGTCTGCTGTGCACAGCGCTCCAGGTTCCACGTCCTTAGCGGGTCCCGCCACCCCCTCCCTGACCCAGCGCATCCCTGAGTCGCGGTACCGGCGGCCGGAACCCGGCGCATCGCCCAGGAAACCGTGACGCGAGACCCCCAAAACCCTCAGCGCCCCGGCCAGTTCACGCTCCCGGTGGGCCTCCAGCTTCTGGGTGTCCGCCAGGTGTGACAGCGGTCCCGGCACCACCTCGCCGCGTTCGCCTCTGGTCGCTGTCAGCAGCGACACCTCATGCCCGGACGCTACCAGCCAGGCGATCAGCGCCCCCGTCGCGAGGGTCTCGTCATCGGGATGGGCGTGGATGAAGGTTATTCTCACAACAACCTACGGTACTGCCGGAGGGTGCTCTCAGCGGAACGCGACCAGGTCATTGTCAGCGCCCGCTCTCTGCCGGTCGCGCCCAGGAACTGGCGCAGCTGGGCGTCGGTGAGTAGTGACGCGAGTGCCGCAGCCCAGTCGCGGGGGTCGTGGGTGGGGATCAGCAGCCCGGTGTGGGTGTTGCAGATGGCCTCGGTTAGTCCTCCCGCTGCGGCCGCCAGAACGGGGATCCCCGACGCCGATGCCTCCAAGGCGATCAGGCCGAAGGTTTCGGAGTACGACGGCACCAGCATCACCAAGGAGTGGCGGATGATTTGGGCCAGGCTGGCGCGGTCCTGGCCGTGCAGGAAATGCACTTGGTCTTCCAGGCCCAGCCCGCGGACGAGGGAGTGAAGCTCCGCTTCGTAGTCCGCGAAGTCCGCCGACGTCTCACCGATCAACGCCAGGTCGGGGCGGATGTCGCCGGGCAGGTGGGACAGGGCGCGGATCGCGACATCAGGTGCCTTGAGTGGTTGCAGACGCGCGGCGAACACGACGTATCCGGGCCGCACACCCGGGGGGTGCCAGGGGCCTGTCGCGGGATGGAATAGCTCCACGTTGACCCCCGGCCACACGATCCGGACCCGCTCCGGGTCTGCGCCGCACCGCCCGATGACCACGGCCGCCTCGTGCCGGGAGACGCACAGCACCAGGTCCGACTGCTCCGCGCACACCACTTCGCCGTCCACCCGGGCGGGTGACTCGGGGGGTTCGCCATCGCGCAGCGGTGAGTTCGGGTGGGCTGCCACCGAATGGAAGGTCATCACATGCGGCACCCCCCAGGCGCGCGCCACGGGCAGCGCCGCCACCCCCGACATCCAATGGTGGGAGTGCACCAGGTCGTAGGGCTCCAAGGCCTCCATCCCAGCCCGGAACTCGTCGATGTGCTGGTCGATCTCGCTCTTCGGCAGCGGCGAAGGGGGACCTGCTGGCAGGCGGCGCAGCGTCACCGACGGGGCCACCTCCTCCAGGTCCGACTGGCCGGGGTCGGTGCGGCGGGTCAGGAACTCCACCCTCACCCCGAGCAGCCCCAGTGCCCGCGCCAGCGCGCCGATCAGCACATTCATGCCGCCTGCGTCCGCGGTGCCGGCCCGCTCCAGGGGCGAGGTGTGCATGGTGACGAAGGCGACGCGCAGTCCGTTGTCTGGTGAGGCGGGCTGATGATTCATGGCTGCTTTCTCCGGACGGCTGGTACGGTACCGATGCTATTGCCGGAGCGCCGCCGCCGGGCCGAAAACCCACACAGCCGGGGATCTTTTATCTCCAGGCCTCAACGAAGGCCTTGCTGTTTTCCACCAGGATCGTGACTTCCGCGTCGGCCCCCATGGAGGTGTTGACCGCCCCACCATGCGTGGTGGTCACGCAGTTCAGGGACTTGGCTCCGCCGAACTCGTCGATGCCGCAGGTCCAGCCGTCGATGCTCTGGGGGTTCTTCAAGTCCCGGGTCATGGTCTCGAACGCCTTGTCACCTTCCAGGTACAGAGCCCGGAAGAAAACCGTTCCCTTGTAGTAGATGGTCATGTTGGGGTTCGGCGCGGAGTTCTTGAAGTCGTTGAACGACGAGGGCATGTTGGGGATTGTGCTCGCGGAGCTGCTGGGCTGCTGGTTCTGCTTGCTGGCGCCGGGGGCGGGTGATCCGTCGCTGGGTGTGGGCGTCGGGCTGGAGTCCCGGGGGGTGGTCGTCCCCGCGGAGACGGAGACAGTGGCGCTGGGAGGGGCCTCGGAGACCGTGGGGGCGGGGGCGCTGGTGGTCGTGTCCTGGGAGGGGAGCGCAGCTGGTTGTCCCTGGTGCGTCAGGACCCAGCAGGTGCCGAATCCGAGGGCAAAGGCGAGGATGCCGAAGGACAGAGTTCTCAGGCAACTGCCGGCCCTTGGCGGCGACTCGTGGGCATGATCCTCCGGCGGACCGTGGGATCCACCCGCTTCTGACCGCTGGTCATTGCTCATTCCTGCCTCCCGCGTCTCATGGTAGGCCCTCTGCGAGCTGCCGTCCCCATCGGCGGGTCTTCTCACCGAAGATGCCCCGTGGGGAGCTGGGTGGGCACTATGCCCAGCTGGCCAGGAAGGCTGCACTGATCTCTGCCGCCTCGGGAAGGGGCGTGGCTGGGTGCAGGGTCGTGGTGAGGGTGGCGTTGTAGGCAGTCGTGACGCAGCTGATCTTGGACGCCCGGTACCCGCAGGTCCAGTCGCCGAAGACCTGCGCGTCGCTCAGGTCCGTGATGACGTTCTCCGCCGTCACGATCTTGTCGTGGAGGGCGATCAGGTAGTTGCTGCCGTCCACGTTCCAGTAGTTGGTCAGGATCGGGGACGCGTGCTCGGTCGAGAAGTAGCCGAAAGCCTGCGGCATCAGGGGAGCCTCCACAGGCCTGCTGGTTTCCTGCGCGGGAGCCGGACTCTGCGTTTGCGCAGGTTCCCCATTGCGGCTAACGATCCACCAGGCCCCGGAGCCGACGAGCACCGCCGTCATCACGGCGGCGGTGTTGACGACCAGGCCTCTGCTGCTCATCCCTGCCCCTTGTGTCTCGTGGTGATCCCTGCGGGGCTGGTGAGCCTCGCAGGGGCTATTGCTATTGCCTGCCATGTGCTATTGCCTGCCATGCCGTGTTGCCTCACCGGAACATGGCTTCCTGACCATGACTATGTAAAGGGTTACTTCCAGGCTTCGAGGAAGGTTTTGGAGACTTCCACGATTTTGGGTGCTGATTTCTCACCCTGCAGCGTTGTGACGACTACTCCTGAATGTGCATCGGCCGCACACATGAGCATGCTGCTGCTCGTACCGCAGATCCAGCCGTCAAAGGTCTGAGGATCCTCGAACTCGTTGGC
Organism: Arachnia rubra; assembly: GCF_019973735.1. Classification (NCBI taxonomy): domain Bacteria; kingdom Bacillati; phylum Actinomycetota; class Actinomycetes; order Propionibacteriales; family Propionibacteriaceae; genus Arachnia; species Arachnia rubra. Next base: position 2,849,531 of record NZ_AP024463.1, on the reverse strand, counting down.
AGTCAGTTCTGCTGTCGCGCCGGCACCGTAGGAAGCCACGAAAAATTTATTGTCTGAGCTCGTGTAGGTGGAAACCATTTCCTTCCTATCCTGCAATGTGAAATTGCCGAATGAATCAGGCATGTCGGGTGCGTTTGAGGCACGGCTGCTCCTGGTCGGCGTCGGATCCTTGGACTTGGAGCTCTCCTTTGTCGGCGAAGAGGTTGGCTCCTTGGACGTACTGGCCTTCCCGGTGGGGGTGGTCTGCGTGCTGGTCGTGGGGGTGGCCTGTTGATTGTTGTTCTGGTTGATGAACCAGAAGATGCCCAGCCCGATGGCGACCACCAGAACCGTCGCGATCAGCCCGATGATCAGGCCGTTGTTGTTCTTCTTCGGAGGCATGCCCTGGCCGGGCTGCCCGTACCCGGGGGCGCCGGCGCCATAAGGCTGTTGTCCGTAGCCAGGTTGCCCATAGCCAGGCTGTCCATAACCGGGTTGTTGTTGGTAGCCGGAACCGGGTTGCCCGTAGCCGGGTTGCGAGTACCCCGGCTGCTGGTATCCAGGCCCCTGAGCCGGCTGCCCGTACCCCTGCTGCGGTTGCTGGGGTTGTTGTGGGTAGCCCTGCTGGGGCTGCTGGGGATAGCCCGGTTGAGGCTGCTGAGGTTGCTGCGGGTAGCCTCCCTGGGGCTGGTACGGCCCAGGCCACTGGTTATTGCTCATTCGTTCCTCCTGACACAACATGGTAGATGGAAGCGGTGTTCTCGTCAGGCCTGAGTTGCATGCGGTCCGTCGCATCGTGCTAGAGTTCATCCCCGACGCGCGAGTGGCGGAATGGTAGACGCGCTGGCTTCAGGTGCCAGTGCCCGCAAGGGCGTGGAGGTTCAACTCCTCTCTCGCGCACGGTGAAGGTTCTCATCGCAGATGAGGACCTTCAGTTTTTGGAAAACCAGCAGGACCCCACCGGCAGTCCGTTACTCAGGGCAGCAGCGTGTTGGGCAGAATCATCGGTCGATTCCCCGCGGCCGAGGGGTGTTGCCTCGGAAGGTCAGTGGCCTGCTGGTTTCGATGACGCGCATAGCGGCAATCTGGGATGTATCGACGAGCGGTCGGCCCTCAGCTATGCGCTGCAAGTCGGTTTCGAGGGTGCTTTTCCCTGCGCCTGGTGGCCCCGCCAGCACGACTGCACGGCCCTCTCGGGCTGCGTGTGGGTATTTGGCGCGATAGGTGTAGCAGCTGCCGATGGAGAATAAGCCTTTGTCGGCGTGGTTTCCCGTTTGCTGTGAACCATTGTGGATTCTTGATCGAGGCGGTGGGAGCATCCGTGCCGAGCGCCTGGCCGGGACGCGACAAGCCAATGACTGTTTCTATGTGTGATTCTGGCATGACCTAGTGATCCTTGTGCTGCTCCTCGGAGCGTTGGATCACTTCATCGTAGATATCGTCGTCTATCCAGCCTTCGAATAGAGCGTCCGTGACTTCTTCCCAGGATCCTGGAGGAGCGACGACGAGCCAGTCGTAGGGGTCGTCGTCCTTGACCGGGGCGTATGGCCACCTTGTGAGCTCGTCGATCAGCTGGTCGCGGCTGATCAGGCCTGCTGCATAACGCTGGCAGATCTCTGCGGGTCCTGCGCCCGAGAATTCCTCGGCGACCTGGGGGAGATCCTGGGCTTTGCGGAGCACCGCGGAGATGGTCGGCTGAGTGACTCGTAGGCGTTGAGCTATCTCGCGCTGGCTGACTCCGGAATTGGCCACAGCCCGCAAGCCTCGCTGGTAGTCGAGGTTCACGATTTCGTGAAGCTGCTGGAGGCGGATGAGGTCCTGCATGGCGTCTGAAACATCGGTTGACATCTTTGCCTTCCTTCAGCATCGATGCCGCGGGTTCCAGAGGTGCGGGAGACCTGGCTGTTAGTCGCCGTCGAGTAGGCGGCGGCGATTGCGACCGGAGGCTATCCAGCGGGCCAGGGGGCCGTGCTCGTTGATGAGCGTCAGCCGGCCCTGGACCCGCTCCACCAGGCCAGAGTGGACGGCGAGCAGCAGCTGGTCGCCGGCTTCGAGCCGTAGCTCCTGGTTCGGGATCAGCACCTCCTGGTCGCGGATGATCATGGACACGACGGCACCGCGCGGCAGTCGCAGGTCCTTCACCCACATGCCCACCAGGCGTCCCTTCCTGGGGACCCGGAACTGGACGAGGGAGGCGTTGATGCCCTCCAGCGGGGAGGAGTCGAACATCAGCTCCCGCGGTGAGATCCGCTCCAGCACCCCGGCCCAGGGGGCGAGACGCGGCAGCAGCGGCCCCTGCACGAGGGTGAACATCACCACCAACAGGAAGATGACGTGGAACATGTGCGAGGCGCCCGGCAGATTGTGCGTCAGCGGGATGGTCGCGAGCATGATCGGCAGCGCCCCGCGCATCCCCGCCCACGAGATGAACAGCTGGGTCCTGAGCTTCTCCCGGAAGGGCGTCAGGCAGGCGAGAACCGAGATCGGCCGGGCGATGAACGTCAGCGCCGACCCAATCACCAGGGCCGGCACGACCGCCGCCGGGAGCTCGCTGGGTGAGGCCAACAGACCCAGCAGCACGAACAGCCCGATCTGCGCCAGCCAGCTCACCGACTCCGTGAACCCCTCCGTCGCCGAGTGGTGGGGGAGGGCCTGGTTGCCGAGCCACAACCCCGCGATGTAGGCCGCCAGCAGCCCCGAGCCACCCATGACCCCAGCGACGGAGTAGGCGGTCAGCGCGATGGCGAGGGTCGCGAGGGGATACAGGCCTGCGCTGGGCAGGGAGATGCGGTGCAGGAAGACCTGCCCCACCATCGCCACGGCCGCGCCGATGAGCGCCCCGGCCACGAGCTGGAAGATCCCGTTCGCGATCATTCCCGTCACCGACATCTGGTTCCAGGCGTCGGAGACGACGACGGTGACGATGATGATGGCGGGCGGGTCGTTGAACCCCGACTCACCCTCCAGAGTGGTGCGCACCTTCGACTTCAGGGGCAGGCGCCGCAGGATCGCGAACACAGCGGCGGCGTCGGTGGACGAGACCATCGCGGCCATCAGGATGCCAGTGCGCAGGTCGACGCCCAACACCAGCATCGCGATGGACGACGCCACCGCCACCGACACCAGCACCCCGACCGTCCCGAGCAGCCCAGCCCGGGCCGCCACGGGCCTGAACTCCGACCAGCGGGTGGTGAAGCCGCCGTCAAACAGCAGCAGCGCCACCAGCAGGGCGGAGATGTTGTAGGCCAGCTGGGCATCGTCGAACCGGATGCCGAGTCCAGCCTCGCCGATGAAAAGGCCGATCCCCAGGTAGAGCAGCAGGCCGGGCATGGAGCTGCGCGACGAGATCCGCACCGCAGCCACCCCGAGCAGCAGCACTCCGCACGCGATCAGGACCACCATGTCCATCTCGTGATGACTCATGATGTACCTCCTGGTCGTGCGGCCATTATCCCGGGTTCCCAGCTCCTAGGGCCAGTGGCCGCGGTCCCTCAGCCAACGGGCGCCTCCTGCCTGGGGGCATTGAACTGCGACTGGTAAAGGTCGTAGTAGCGGCCCTTCGCGGCCAGGAGCTCGCAGTGGGTGCCCTGCTCGACGATGGCGCCGTCGTTCATCACCAGGATCAGGTCGGCGTCGCGGATGGTGGACAGCCGGTGCGCGATCACGAACGACGTGCGACCGCTCCGCAGCGCCGCCATCGCCTTCTGCAGCAGCAGCTCGGTGCGGGTATCCACCGACGAGGTGGCCTCGTCGAGGATCAGCAGCTCCGGCTCGGATAGGAACGCCCGGGCGATGGTGATGAGCTGCTTCTCGCCCGCCGAGACATTGTTGCCCTCCTCGTCGATGACGGTGTCGTAGCCGTCGGGCAGGGAGTGGACGAAGCGGTCGACGAACGCCGCCTTCGCGGCCGCGAGGATCTCCTCCTCGGTGGCTCCCTCCTTGCCGTAGGCGATGTTGTCGCGGATGGTGCCGCCGAACAGCCACGTGTCCTGCAGGACCATGCCCAGGTTGTCGCGCAGCGCCTGGCGGTCCACCGTCGCGATGTCTGTTCCGTCGAGGAGGATGCGCCCGGAGTCCAGGTCGTAGAAGCGCATCAGCAGATTTACCAGGGTGGTTTTGCCCGCGCCGGTAGGGCCGACGATCGCGACCGTCTGGCCGGGTTTCGCCTCCAGGTTCAGGTGTTCGATCAGCGGCCGGTCAGGGCTGTAGGAGAAGGTGACGTCCTCGAAGACGACATGCCCGCCTTCGGCGGTCAGCTCGCGGCCCGGCTCCGGCGACATCTCGTCGGCGTCGAGGAGCTCGAAGACCCGCTCGGCGGAGGCCACACCCGACTGCAGCAGGTTCATCATGGACGCCAGCTGCGTCAGCGGCTGGGTGAACTGGCGCGAGTACTGAATGAAGGCCTGCACGTCGCCGATGTTCATCTGGCCCGTCGCGACCTGCAGGCCGCCGAAGACCGCGACGACGACGTAGTTGAGGTTGCCGACCAGGAACATCACGGGCATCAGGATCCCGGAGAGGAACTGTGCCCCGAACGACGAGGTGAACAGCTCGTTGTTGCGGGCGCGGAAGTTCGCCTCCACCTCGGACTTGCGGCCGAAAACCTTCACCAGCGCGTGGCCCGTGTAGGCCTCCTCGATCTCCGAGTTGAGCTCACCCGTCGACTTCCACATGTCCGAGAAGCGGCGCTGTGAGCGGCGCATGATGAGTGGGACGATGAACATCGACAGCGGGATGGAGACCAGGGTGACCAGCGCCAGCGGCCACGAGATCCACATCATGATGGCCAGCACGCCGAGCACCGTCAGCAGGGCGTTGAGTAGCTGCGGCAGGGTCTGCATCAGCGTCTGCGAGATGTTGTCGATGTCATTGGTGACGCGGGACAGCAGCTCACCGCGCGGCTGCTTGTCGAAGTACGACAGGGGAAGGCGCTGGAGCTTGGCCTCGACGTCGCTGCGCATTCGCCGCACTGACTTCTGCGAGGCCCCGATCAGCATCCAGTTCGCGGCGTAGGTGGCGACGCTGGAGAAGACGTAGAGCCCCAGCACCAGCAGCAGGATCGAGCCGATGGCGCTGAAGTCGATGCCCTGGCCGGGGGTGAAGTCGACGCGTTGCAGCATGTCGACGAGGGTGCTGTTGTCCCCGCTGGCCCGGGCGGCCTCGATGACCTGCTCCTTGCTGGCCCCGGCGGGCATGTTCTTGCCGATGATGCCGGCCAGCAGCAGGTCTGTGGCCGCGCCGAGGATCTTCGGGCCGAGGGTGGACATCACGACCGCGGCGACGGCCAGCAGCAGCGCGAGGACGACCATGACCCGCTGCGGCCTCATGGTCGCGAACAACCGGCGCAGCGAGGGCAGGAAAGCAGCGGCGGTCTCGCCGGTGCCGCTGGGACCGCCGGGTCCGAAGCTGATCTTGCCTGGGCCGTTCTCGGGGCGTTTGTTGGCGGTGGTCTTCGTGTTCTTCTCGCTCATGCCGCCTCCTCGGCGCTCAGCTGGCTGTCGACGATCTCCTGGTAGGTGCGGCTGCTGGCCAGCAGCTCGTCGTGGGTGCCGCGCCCGACAATACGACCGTGTTCCAGGACGAGGATTTCGTCGGCATAGCGGATGGTGGCGACGCGCTGGGCGACGATCAGTGTGGCGCGGTTTGCCGTGGCCGGGGCGAGTGCGGCACGCAGCCGGGCGTCGGTCGCGACGTCGAGGGCCGAGAAGGAGTCGTCGAAGACGTAGACGGCAGGCTCCTTGACCAGGGCCCGGGCGATCGACAGGCGTTGCCGCTGACCGCCCGATACGTTCGTACCGCCTTGTGCGATGCGCGCCTCGAGGCCGCCTTCGAGCTCCGAGACGAAGTCCGCGGCCTGGGCGATGCGCAGCGCCTCCCACATCTGCTCGTCGGTGGCGTCGGGACGGCCGTATCGCAGGTTGGAGGCCACGGTGCCGGAGAACAGGTAGGGCTTCTGCGGCACCAGCCCGATGCGCGACCACAGGGCGTCGGGGTCGAGCTGCCGCACGTCGACGCCGTCCATCAGCACCTCGCCGCCGGTCGCATCGAACAGCCGGGGGATCAGGTTCACCAGGGTGGACTTCCCCGAGCCCGTCGAGCCGATGATCGCGGTCGTGCGGCCGGGGTTCAGGGTGAAGGAGAGGTCCGACAGGGCCGGGGTGTCGGCCCCCGGGTAGGTGAAGGTGACGTCACGGAACTCGACGACCCCCGTCGCCTCCTTCGGGGTGACGGGATTGGCCGGCGGGGCAACCGTGGGCTCGGTGTCCAGCACCTCCAGGATCCGGTCTGCCGATACGGCGGCGCGTGGCGCGAGGGTTAGCAGCATCGTCGACATCAGCACCGAGATCAGGATCTGGATGAGGTAGTTGAGGAATGCTGTCATCTGGCCGAGCTGGATTGCGCCAGAGTCGATGCGGAATGCCCCGAACCAGATCACCGCCACGGATGAGACGTTCACCATGAACATGGCGAAGGGAAACAGCAGCATCAGCAGCCGGGAGGCACGTAGCGTGACGCTGTAGACGTCGTCGTTCGCCTTCTCGAAGCGGCGTGACTCGTGGTCCTCGCGGATGAAGGCGCGGATCACCCGGATGCCGGTGATCTGCTCCCGCAGCACGCGGTTGAGGTTGTCCAGGTTGGTCTGCATCCGCTGGAACAGGGGGGGCGGCGAACACCACCAGCAGGCCGATGGCCGAGCCCAGCACCGCGACCCCGGCCGCGATGATCCACGAGAGCCCGACATCCTCGCGCAGGGCCATGATGAAACCGCCGACCATCATGATGGGGGCTCCGATGATGATGGTCAGGGTGGTCTGGACGATCGTCTGCACCTGCAGGACGTCGTTGGTGTTGCGGGTCAGCAGGGAGGACGCCCCGAACTGGCGCACCTCCTGGGTGGAGAACGACAGGGCGCGGTCGAAGACGGCGGCCCGCAGGTCGCGTCCCATCGACATGGCGGTGCGGGCCCCGAACCAGGTGGCGCCGATCTGCCCTGTCGCCTGGATCAGCGAGAACAGCAGCATCATGCCGCCGCTGCGCCAGATCAGGTCGGTGTCGCCTTTGACGACGCCGTCGTCGATGATCTGGGCGTTCAGGTTCGGTAGGTACAGTGACATGACTGTTGCCACCACCTGGAGGGCCAGCGCGGCCAGCAGCTCTTTCCAATACGGCCTGAGATAGGCGGTGATGAGTCTGTTGAGTCTTGTGATCAATGGGATTCCTTCCGGCGGGCCCCGTCGAGAGCGAGGCGTGCCAGGGTGGCGGGGTTCAAGCTGGTATCGGGAGATCTGCCGTGCGCATACCCCATCGCCAGGGTGATGACGAGATGGGCGAAGTCCTTGACCGGGATCGTCAACTCGGCCTCGTGCGGGGCCAGGCGGTCACGCATCCAGTTCGCGATGTCACAGACCCGGGCCTCCCACAGCTCCATGATCCGGAACCGGATCTCGTCCTGGTCGCCGCTCCGGTGCGGTCGGGGGATGAAACGCCCGAAGGTGGTGACGTAGTCGGCGGCGGTGGACAGACACACCTCGGTGGTCTCGTCGACGGTCGTGGTGGCGGGGGCCGCAGCGAAGATGTCGGCGAGCCGCTCGGGGGAGAGGTGGTCGGCGATGGTGGCGGCGATCAGGTCGCGCCGGGTCGGGAACACCCTGAACAGGGTTCCCTCGGCCACCTTGGCGGCCTCCGCCACCTGCCGGGTAGTCACCTCGGGACCGTGGTCCAGGATCAACTGGCGGGTCGCGGCAATCAGCGACGCTCGTCGTTCGGCGGGCGGGAGAGGTCGGGCGCGGGTCATCACGGCGCACCAATGTATGAGTGAGTACTCACTCATTCAAAACTGGATGGGAACTGGGGCCGGCGACGATCGGTAACGGGCATTTCGTTGGAGCCCTGGGTCTGGGTGTTGGGCAGGGCATCCGCAGTGGCGTGGGCGATTTGCAGTGTGCTGCCGAAGTATGACTCGGCGATGATGAGTGGTATTGCGTCACTCGTATGCGAGGTAGGGGGCCTGGTTGAGGTCGACAGGACGAGGCCCCTCGACCCCTAGCGAGGCTGGCTCCGGTGTCGTGTCGTCTGATCCCGGACTACCGCAGCCGGCCCTGACCGAGGTCGCCTTCTCGGAACTGACGCTCTCCTTCTGGGCCAAGAGTCTGTGTGCGGCTATGGGGTCAAGAAGGTCGGCCGCCTGATCCGGAACCGGACTTCGGTTTGGCCGCTAAGACTGAAGGCACGCGGCTCAGGTTTGTGAGCCAGTTGGACATGTCCGGGTCGATCCAAGATGTGACCAGCAGCATTGCGGCATGTAGGTCGGCCAGGGGGAAGCGATGAATCGGTTCGTGGTGTGCGATCCTGTTGCGCAACGTGAGCAGTTCCTCGACATGCTTGTAGACCACTTCGCGGCGCTGCGGTTTCATGCCGGGAAACGCCTTCCTCAGATGTGGGGCCCAGAGAGTGTTCTGGTAGTGCTTCGACAGTAGGAACCTCCAGAATCCGAACGACAACTCGGCTACGATGCGTCCTTCGGTCAACGGCTTGTTTTTCTGTGACAGAGCCTGACGCGCCTCCTTGATCTGTTCGATCCTGCGATCATCGAGCTTGCTCGTGGGATCGTCCAGCCAAGTGCCCGTCCTCTTGCCGTGCCAATGCCTGAGCTGCTCGCACAGCGCGTTGCGCAGCACCACCTCGAAGACGTCGAGCACCTCATGAAAGGCGCCGCTGACTCGGAGGTTCCAGACGTACAACTCCTCGGCTAGGACGTAGTCGTTGCCGGTTTCGGTGAGGTAGGGTCCCAGACGCGACTGTGTGACGTAACGCTCGACCGATGCGCGATGCGCTGGATGATTCAAGGCTTCCTCCGAGTGTTCGTCCCCGTCGCCTGCAAGATTGCGTCGGGCTTGCTCATCTGGCACAATAGACCACGAACACCCCGGATGACCCCTCGTTCCTTGGAATGATGTCGCCGGGGTTTTGCTTTGCGCAGAACATGACCCAGACTGCGACCCCGGCTGGTTATGCTCCGCAGCAGTTTCCTCGAGGGCAGGGAGCTAGCGCCGCTTCGTATCCCCGCCTTTCGTCGTCGCTTCATCCGGTTCGCCCCTCTTTCGTCAGTCGCTCCCAGAGTGCAACCCGGGACGGACGATGCCCTGTGTGCATGGGTCTCAGGTACCCGCTCTTTCTCAATGCAGCCGCCCCGGGCTCTTTGAGCATATAACTTTCAGAGCAGGTACACAACTCTGCTACGATCGTTCCTGTGGGGATGACCTGCCGAAAATTTTTTGGGGACTGGCCGCGGTCTGGCCGTCATAGGTAGGTGGAGACAGCTTGAAGGGATGCGATGATGCGGTTCTCGAACTTCACTGAGTGCTTCCGGCGAGCCACCCGCTCGGAGGGTGCGCCGGACGGATGTGACCCCTACCGGTATCAGGTGCGTCTTGCCGAGGAAGGTTTCCCCGACGCGTTGCGGGCGCCGACGGGATCGGGCAAGACGGCGGTGGTCCTGGCCTATGTGTGGCGGTTGCTCTTCCATCCCGACGCCTCAGTTCGGGCGGCGACCCCGCGGCGACTGGTCGTCCTCCTGCCCTCGCGCACGCTGGTGGAGCAGTACGAGGAAACGGTCCGTGGCTGGCTCGACCGGCTCGGGCTGTTGGATGCGGTCGGCGTGCACGTGTTCATGGGTGGCCGCGACATCCGGTCCTCCCAGCAGGACTGGCGCATGAACCTGCACCGCCCCAGCATCGTCATCGGCACCGTCGACATGGGGGTGTCGCGGGGACTCGCACGAGGATACGGAACCTTCCGAGCGTCCTACCCGATCGATTTCGCGCTCATCGGGAACGGCACCCTGATGGTGGTCGACGAGGTTCAGCTCGCGCCCCAGGCCACCGCCACCCTGCGTCAATTCGCGGCCTTCCAACGAGAACTCGGCACGGCAGAGCCGAGCCGGCTCATGATCATGTCGGCCACCATCGACGAACGCATCCTGGACACCGTCGACAACCCTTGGGAAGGCGCCGACGTGCTGGGGATCGACGAGTCGTCGGAGTCCCCGGAGCTGCTCCGGCGCATGTCGGCAGAGCGAACGATCAGGGAATTTCCCCCGGTCGACAAACCGAAGGAGTTCGCCGCCCAGATCGTCGAACGCCACCAACCCGGGACCCTCACCCTGGTGGTGGTGAACACGGTTGACGCCGCCGTCGATGCCTACCGGGAACTCGGCACACTGGCCCCGGAGGAGCCCAGGTTGCTGATCCACTCCCAATTCCGTGGGGTGGAACGCAAAACCCAGCTCGAAAAGCTGCGGGGGATTGCGCGTGATGGAGGAATCGTCATCGCGACCCAGGCGATCGAGGCCGGAGTGGACATCGATGCCCGCACCCTCATCACCGAGGCCGCGCCGTGGGCGTCCGTCGTCCAACGAGCCGGGCGCTGCAACAGGGCTGCCCGGTACCCGGTGGGGGAAGCGGTGGTTCACTGGCGTGAACCCGCCAAAGGGCATCCGTACGACTCGGAACAGGTTGCGTGCGCGGTCGAGGCTTTGAGGCGCGCGGAGGGCATGTCGTTGACCAGCGCCCAGCTCCACCGGCTGGGCGACGACATACCGCCGGAGGATCTGGAATTGCGCATCCTGCGTCGCCGCGACTTCCGTCAGCTGTTCGATACCACCCCCGATCTGACAGGCAACGATGTCGACATCAGCTGCTACATCCGCCCCGACAAGGACCTCGACGTTCAGTTGGCCTGGATACCGAACGGCTCCATCACGTCCCAGAAAGAGCCTCGGGGAGAGCTGACGACTGAGATCCCCGGCCAGCCGCTTCGCTGCGGCGTTTCGATGAGCCGGGCGAAGAAACTGCTGAACCGGAAGGACATCAGGGACCGAAGAGACCAGCGGGCCTGGACCTTCTCGGTCCAGGATGACTGCTGGATCCCCGTGAGAGCGGACCAGCTGCGACCCCAACAGCTGATCCTGGTGGAGGCCGGGCTCGGCGGCTACAGCATCGAACACGGTTTCGACCCCGCCGAGAAGCACACGGTCCAGGACTACGTCGATGTGCACAACCTCTCGGATGCGACTACTCCCGAGAGCATTACCGGTTCCCAGGACGCCGGGGCCCGAGGAAACGGATGGGTCACCCTGCATCAACACCTCGCGGACACCCGGGAACAGGTCGAGGCCCTCGCTGCGGCGCTCCGTCCGGTTGGGATCGATGATGCGCACCTGCACGCAGCGGCGGTCGCTGGGGCGCTCCACGACCTCGGCAAGGCCCACCGCGACTGGGCGCAGGCGCTGTTGGATGCGAACACGGACACACCTCTCGATGACCCGGAACAGCTGTACGCAAAGTCTCCCGGAACTGCCCCGCTCCGAGTGCGGCGTGAACTCATGGTGGATGGTCAGAAGAATGCCCGGGCGGAGCGACGTTTCGGATTCCGGCACGAGTTGATCTCGGTGTTCATGCTGCGTACCGATGCCGGACGGCAACTGCTGATCGACTTGGGGGTGGAGCCTGAGCTGCATTCTCTCGTGTTGTATCTGATCGCGGCGCATCACGGACATATCCGCATCACCGCCCGCGATCCCCGCTACGACGGAAGCGACGGCCTGAGTTTCCTCGGAAGCTTTGACAAAGAACCCATCAATGCCGTGACGCTTCCAGGGATCGAGCTGCCCGAATCGGTGGTCGACCACGGCATCTTCCGGAGCGGAGCCGACTCTTGGACCGCCAACGCCCTGGCTCTTCTGGAGCGCCTCGGACCGTTCCGTCTGGCCTATCTCGAAACCTTGGTGCGCATGGCCGACTGGCGGGCCAGCGCCACCCTCGAACTCCCCGCCGTGGAAGGAACCGAAGAATGACCACGCACGTGTTTCCTGGCCTGGGGTGTGTTCCCCTGATCAACTACCTGGCGGCGCTCGGGGTGGCCAAGGGGATTTCCGAACAGGCCGATCCTGCGGCGCGGTTCGGCTGGCGTGACGGCGTGTTCCACATGGACACCGAGGTGGAGGACGTCGCTGATTTCTTCGTCCGGGATTTCGTTCCTACCCCGGTTTTCTCTCCGTGGAATGGCGGTAGCGGGTTCGGTGAGAAGGACAAGACACCGTTGGAATACATCCGGATATTGGAATCCTCCACCGCGCACAGGCTCGCGCCCTACCGAAATGCTCTTGCGGTGATTCGGTCGGTGTTGATTGCGAAATCGGAAAAAGGATGGACGAAGGAACGCTTCGTGCAGGAACTTCGCAACCGACTTCCGGACGATGCCTTGCCGTGGATGGACGCCAGCGTGGTCCTCACCGCGAAAAAGACGGAGTACCCTCCTATTCTCGGTACAGGGGGAAATGATGGCCGACTGGATTTCAGTACAAACGTTCACCAACGCCTGAAGGATGTTCTGCCGGAGCTCGGAGCGGAACCCGAACGCAGCCGGGCGTGGATGCAGGATCTGCTGTGGGGGAGGTCGACAGAGAAACTACTTGCTGCCTCCGTAGGTCAGGGCGATCCCGTCGGGGCAGGGACTCCCGGTTCTTCCGCGTTCGGTAGCGCCGACGCGATGGTCAACCCCTGGGGTTTCATTCTCATGGTGGAAGGGGCCATGCTGTTTGCTGCATCGGTTGCGAAAAGACTGGGTGAACAGAACTCCAGGGTTGCCATTCCTTTCACTGTCTCGTCCAGCCCGGACGGACCGATTCCGGGGTCGGCGAAGGAGGAAGGCCGCGGCGAATTGTGGGCGCCTCTGTTGGAGAGCGTCACGTTGCCGGAGCTGCGTCAGGTCTTCGAGGAGGCGCGGGTTTCCTGGGATGGTGGAACCGCTTCTAGCGCTGTGTCCATGTATGCGGCAGTGCGTTCCTTCGGTGTGAATAGGGGTATTTCGGCTTTTCAGCGTTTCGGTTTTCTCAAACGAAACGGCTTGGCCTTTGTCGCTGTTCCGCTGGATCACGTCAAGGTGAAGGCGCGCCCGGAGGTGGTCATGGCCAGGGAACCGCTGCGCCGTGTCCGGACGTTCCACAAGGCCAGTGGAGTGGCGTCTAAAACCGCGGCGCGTCGATTCGATGCGAGCGTGACGGCTTTCGTGCGGGACCCCGAGTGGTGGAATGGAATCGCCATGCTTCGGGCTCAGACCGAGCTGGAGCTGACGGCTTTGCGCTCCCGGAAAAACCGTGAGGAACTGGGACATCCCTCGAAACTGGTGCCGGCGAATGCCGTCATCCCTGTGTGTCGGGAGCTGTTCCTCAACAGCCCCGAGGCGCGGATCGCCGCCGGGATCGCCTCCGCGACCTTCCTGCCGCCCACGGCCTCCCAGCAGGGCGGGGGAAGCGGTGGGCAGCCGATTCGTCGGCTGCTCGTCGGTGCGGATCCCAAGAATCCTAAAGATCCGATTGGCCCCGAGGTGATGGTGCCGGGTCTCGGAGCCAGACCCATCGTCGATGTGCTGGCGGACCTAATGGTGTGGCTGGCACAGCATCCGGGGGAGGACACCCACCTGGCCCGGGGATGGCTGCCCTTCCTGTCTCATCGGTACCTGGTGCCTTGGGCCGACATCCACGCCTGGGTTGGGGGACTTCTCGATGACGACCTCGTCACCCATCACCTGCTGGCTTTCCTGGCTGTCGACTGGAGCGGCGGAGAGTACATGGACACCGTGACATCAGATGGCGAGTGCTTGTTCTTGGACCCGACCTTGGCGATTCTCCAGGCCCTCGCGTCCAGGTCCGTGCGCGTGCGGGGAACAGCGTCGGATGCGACGGGAGCGGCGGTGGGCCTCGAACCCAGCTGGCCACTTCAGCTGCGTGCCGATCGTGTTGCCGACGTACACCGTGCTGCGAGCGGTGTGATCAACCGAGGAACGATCCGTCTCCCTTGGGCTGAGGAAACCGACATTCAGGTTCACACTCATTCCACACGCATGTCCCAGCCCGGTCTGGGACCACGAATTCTCGCGGCTCTGGCAGCGCCCTCGAAGCCGTGGGCGCTCAGAAGGAGCGCGCCAGAAGTCGAGAACACAGAGTCTTACGAAACCACTGACCTCTACGAAGGAGCACTGCAATGACCAGCACCGTCCTCACTCTGACCCTCCGGTCCGCCGTCGGATTCCGGTTCCAGCCAACCGGGTTCCCCGATCTTGGGGCGGCTACCTACCAGGCTCATGTGCCCGGCGAGGGGTGGGTGCAGGCCCTTCACGTGGAGTCGCCCCAGTCGATGGCGAACCGGCTGGAACTGTGCACCTGGGATCCGGCGGTCAACGACCAGGCGGAGGCTCTGCATGGCCTGCCGTATGTGCGCATCGTTGATGCTGACGGTGGGTTCCTGACCAGCTCCCGTCTCGAGGCTCACAGACTGGCCAGCGCCTACCTGATGGACGCCACGATTGACGGTGAGACCGGAAAGGAGTGGTTGAAGAACAGGCTCGGGTTGGTTAAAGGCAGGCTGGTGGATCACCGTGTCCTCGCCAAGGCCATTTTTGATCTGGACCCAGTGTCTCTGATCCATGGTGTGTTCTTCGCTCAGAAATCGTGGCCCTCCCAGCCGAAGATTGCCCGGGCCATCACCTGTTTCATCGACGCTCTCGACGTTCGGCCCGCGGTCTCCGGTGGGGTGAAGACGGATTCGGTGAACCCCAGCAACGACGAAGGGCGGGGAGCCAAGGAGGGCTACGGCATGGTGCCGCACCAGCGGGTCGAGTACACGGCACGTGACATCACGGCGTCCGTTGTCGTGGATCATGGGCAGATCCAGTCTTATGGTCTCGGCGAGAAATCCGAGGCGGTGCTGAACGCCCTCGTCGATTTCGAACTGGCTAGTCTGTTCAGGCAGGACGGGTTGCGGCTGCGCACCGCATGCCATCTGGTCGTGGACCAGGACTGCGAGGACCTCGCCAAGATCCCCGCCCTGGACGAGGCCACCGCGAAGCTGCGGCAGGCCATCGACCAGCACGGTGATCTCGCGTCGATCTCGGAACTGAAATGGACCGGCGGGGGGAAGTGACCGTGCCTACCCAGGTGGCCCTGCGCTTTGTCACAGGGAAATACCACGCGAACGGGTGGGACCATGCCCTCAACGAGGGGGTCAGCGAGTGGCCGCCGTCACCTTGGCGGCTGCTCCGCGCCCTGATCAGCATCTGGCACACCCGCTGCGACGACATACCCGAAGAGACGATCAGCGACCTACTGACCGGGCTCGCCACTGAACCTCCGGAATACCTGCTGCCGGATGCCAGGCCGTCGCAGACCCGGCACTACATGCCCAATCCCGATTTCCTCGAAGGAGTCAAGCATTCCACGTCGCTCCAGCTCGACCCTCGGCTGAACCTGGGCGACGAGGCCGAGGTGGTGATCCGCTGGCCGAATCTCACCCTGCCCGCCGGACAGCGTGACGCCTTGGAACGACTGTTGAGAAAACTGTCCTACTTGGGGCGGGCGGAGTCGCGATGTGAGGCACGGCTACTCTCCGACGAGCATTCCCAGCATGAGAAAGGGTGGGTTCGTCCTTCTGAGACGGGAAACACCCAGGTGCTGGTACCTGAGCCTGGCGTGACCAGGAAGCAACTCGAGACCTCTCCCTTGGAGATGCGCAAGGCCCGTCTCCGATACCCCAGCGGTTCCCGGTGGGTCCGGTACGAGCTGCCCGGAGAAGTTCGCAATGCTCCAGCCCGTCGCGAGGTGAATGACCTGCTCAGACCCACGACCGTTCGGTGGCGGCTGGAACCCACCGCCCCCTTCCGTGTCGAGGACGGCATTCTCGCTGCCCATGGACTCCGGGGCCGCATCCTAGGCACCAAGAAGGAGAACACGGACCTGCGGGAGCAGGGCAGCGGGGTCGAGGCGCTGGCCGGACACCACGGTGTTTTCGACGACGGCCCTCAGCATCGGCATCCCCACTGGCTCTGGTTGCCGACGCTGGGCGCCGACGGTGAGCTGACGGGGCAGGTGGAGGACCTGGTGTTGTGGGTGCCTGACGGGATACCTGCCGATACGCTTTCCCGGCTGGCCGGGGCGAGGTACCTGCCGCGCTGGAGCAACGCGCCCAAGGGGTATCGCTCCGGAGCTGAACTGCACCTGCAGCTGATGGGACCCGTCGATACGGTGATGCACGAATACACCAGTGCCGATGCCACCACGTGGGTTTCCGTGACCCCGTTCCTGACCGACCGTTTCCCCAAGCTGAACAAACCGCGGGAGGAGTTCGCGCAGAAACTCGTGGAACGCGAACTCGGTTTCCGCCACCCCGGGGGCACGCCGCCGGTGAGGGCGAAACTGCTAGCCGACTGGGAGGACCGGGATGTGGTGAGGTTCCGTCGATACCGCTGGAACGAATCGATGGCGCAACGTCGCCGCGGGATGCTGTTGCAGCTGGATTTCGACGAACCCCTTCCGAAGGGTCCCGGGGAACGCCCGGAGCCTCTGGTGCTCGGGTCCCTCTCGCATTTCGGTTTCGGATTGTTCCGGCCGGTGGAGCGATAACCATGCCGGCGCAGGGGGAGTACTCGGCGGAACCGCAGCTGGTTCCCGCGAGGATGCTGAACGAATTGGTGTACTGCCAGCGGCTGTTCCACCTCGAATGGGTGGACGGCCGCTGGGCTCACAACGACGACACGATCCAGGGTTCAGTGGCCCACGACGCGACGGATCGTCGTTCCGGGCGGATGCCCGCGCCCGATGAGGAGGAGAAACCGTTCACCTCGATCCAGGTGGCGTTGTCGGATCCGGACCTCGGGGTGACGGCCGTCATAGACCGGGTGGACCACGAGGACGGATCGTCGAGTCCCGTGGACATGAAGAAGGGATCCGGTCCCAGGGATGGCGGAATGTGGCCTGCCGACCGGGTGCAGGTCCTGACCCAGGCGGTGCTGCTGCGACGCGCCGGGTATTCAGTGAACCGCGCCGACATCTCCTATCTGGGATCGCATCACAGGGCTTCGATCGAGGTGGGGCAGGACGCGGAGACGGAGGTGCGGGAGCTGGTGGCGTTGGCGCGGAAGGTGGCTGCGCAGGAACTTCCGCCCCCGCCGCTGCTGAACGACCCGCGCTGCCTCCGCTGCTCGCTGGCGCCGCTGTGCATGCCCGATGAGACGAACTATCTGCTCGAACGTTCCGGCGAGCAGCCGCGTCGGATCATCGTCAAGAATCCCGACGCCAGACCCGTGTACGTGAACACGCAGGGGGCGTCGGTGAAGGTGTCCGGTGGCCGCCTGCTGGTGGCGGTCAAGGGTGAGACGGTGGCCGAGCGGTGACTCCTCGACATCTCCCAGGTGTGCGTGGTGGGAAACGTGCAGATCACCACCCAGGCACTCAGGGCATTGTGGCGCAGGGGCGCGGTGGTGATTTGGCTCAGCTACGGGGGCTGGCTCGACGGATGGTCGCAGGGGCCGATGAACGGTCACGTGACGCTCAGGCGACGGCAGGTGCTGGCGAGCGTCCATGGCCTGCGGTTCGCGCAGCAGATGATCCGGGGAAAGATCCACAACCAGCGGGTGCTGTTGCGCCGCAACGCGAAGGTGTCGCTGGACGATTCGATTCTGGAGCAGCTCAAGGAACTGGAAGCGAAAACCGAATCCGCTGCGTCCTTGGAGACGCTGCTCGGGATCGAGGGCACGGCAGCGCGACTGTACTTCGGGCAGTTCCACAAGCTGCTGTCTCCCCGACTCGAGGTCGCGGCCGAGTTCCAGGCGCACGGCAGGGCGCGACGTCCGCCACCCGATCCCGTCAACGCGGTGCTCGGGTTCTGCTACAGCCTGTTGACGAAGGACCTCGTCGCGGTGCTGACCGGGGTGGGGCTGGATCCCTTCCTCGGGGTACTGCACCAGCCCCGCTACGGCAGACCGGCCCTCGCCCTCGATCTGGCCGAGGAGTTCCGCGCCCTCGTGGCGGAATCTGTCGCATTGCAATGCCTCAACAACGGCGAAATCAACGAGAAAAGCTTCATGCGGGGACATCTCGGGGTGGCACTGACCGCGGATGGGCGACGTTCCGTCATCCAGGCGCACGAACGCCGCCTAGAAATGGAGCTGAAGCACCCGCTGTTCGGCTATCAGGTGTCGTACCGGAGGGTGCTGGATCTTCAGGCACGGGTGCTGGCGGCTTCTTTCACGGGAGAACTGGATTCCTACACCCCATTGATGACGAGGTGACCCATGGCCCGACGAAGATATCTCATTTCCTATGACATATCGGATCCCAAGCGGTTGCGAGCCACCTTCAACCTCATGAAGGGCTACGGGAAGTGGCTCCAGTACTCGGTGTTCGTGTGTGACCTGAGCAAGGCTGAACTCGCAATGTGGGAACGGGACATTCGTGATGTGATCGCACTCGCCTACGATTCGGTGGTGGTGATCGACCTCGGCGCCCCGCAAGACGCAGACATCAGTATGCTTGGGGTACCGCGTAGGTTGCCCGATGAGGGGCCCGTGGTGGTGTGAGCCGCTGCGAGACCTCCGGTCATGTCGTCTCCCCCGGGGAGCGCTCGAAGGGGTTTGACTAGGTGTTTTACCCCATGACAACTCAACAGAGTGGTTTTATGGGACCCGGCGGTGCGGAGAGCTCGCAGGTGCTGGTAAAGTCCTTAGTCAAGGTGGCCTTCCGAGGCGAGCTATTGTTCCGGCCTCTTAGGCCGGACTCCATTGAGACTTACTAGCGTTCGACGTGGCAGGAACGATCAAGGGACATTGTTCCGGCCTCTTAGGCCGGACTCCATTGAGACTCATCCCTGATCCCCAGCTGGCCGGCCAGCTGGGCAGATTGTTCCGGCCTCTTAGGCCGGACTCCATTGAGACGAAGAAACAGAATCGCATGTGGCTCGGGATGCTGCGATTGTTCCGGCCTCTTAGGCCGGACTCCATTGAGACGAGGAGATCTCAGCCCAAGTCATTCCAGGGTCAGATTGTTCCGGCCTCTTAGGCCGGACTCCATTGAGACTGCTTTTCACTGTCGGTTCTCCCCCCGGTCTAGCCGATTGTTCCGGCCTCTTAGGCCGGACTCCATTGAGACCTGGTGCACGTTGGGGACCACGAGTTGGGTTTCGAATTGTTCCGGCCTCTTAGGCCGGACTCCATTGAGACATTGCGGTAGAGCCGGTACACAAGCCAGAGTTTTGTCCATTGTTCCGGCCTCTTAGGCCGGACTCCATTGAGACTGGCCTACTTCCCGGGGCGGTGGCGGCCATCCTTGGAATTGTTCCGGCCTCTTAGGCCGGACTCCATTGAGACGAGGTCGGTGAGCATCTCTTGAGCACGGGTGAGGGTGATTGTTCCGGCCTCTTAGGCCGGACTCCATTGAGACCGTATGCCGGGGTCCAAAATCACCCATGAACTACCATTGTTCCGGCCTCTTAGGCCGGACTCCATTGAGACAACAACGAGTAATAGAACGTCGCCTGCTGATCGCGAATTGTTCCGGCCTCTTAGGCCGGACTCCATTGAGACAGGTTTTTCGCGCCCAAGACGGCTTTGGTCACCATGAGGCTTATTCATAGACTGTAGGCGAAGATGAGTCCTGTGACGGCTTGTATTGTGGTTTCGAAGGTGTTGTAGGGGCGGCGGTAATCGGTGTGTAGAACACGCCAGGTTTTGACGTTCGCGATGACACGTTCGATGAGGTAGCGGACGCGGTTGATGGTCGTGTTGTTTCTTTTGTCGCTGTCGGTGAGTTCACCATGGGCGGGTTTCTTCGCGGGGGTGATCATCCCCAATCCGATGTAGCCTTTGTCTCCAATATGACTTTGACTGTCGAGGGCTGCGAGGAAGCCGGATTCCTTGATGGCCTTTGCATCATGCACACTACCCGGCAGGGGCGGGGAGATCCAGGCGAGCTGTCCGGCCAGGGTGCAGGCCACTTGCAGGTTCACCCCCGTCGTGTGGTGCTTGCCTGAGTACAGCTCGGGACGGTCGTGCCACGACCAGCAGGACACCAGAGTACCGTCGATGATGTACTGACGGTCCGGGTCGAGGTCCCCCACACTGGGCACCCAGTTCTGGAGGGCTTCGGCGATCAGGGGAGTGTAGACCGCCACCACTCGTGAGATGGTGGCTTGGGAGACTGTGTGGATGTCGGCCAGCAACTCCTGGGTGAGATTGTGCCGCAATATCAACACAGTGACCTGGATACAGCGGAACAAGCCCAGGACACGGGACCCTGCCGGGGGAAGGTTTCCGGAACGGGATGTGTGGATCAGTTCGCACAGGTTGAGGATCTGGTCACGGTCAAGGCTTGTGGTAGTATTCACGGCGGCGGCTTGTCTTTCATCTGAGGGTTTTCTTTCTGCATTTTGAATTATCTCAGATCGGGCAAGCCGCCCTCACATCCCCCTCGGGTAAAGTGTTAGCTGGGGAAAGCCAAAACACCCCTATGAATAAGCCTCCTGGTCTCCAATCATTGTTCCGGCCTCTTAGGCCGGACTCCATTGAGACCAAGGGATGAGTGACAGGAGGGTGTCGGCGGCGTAATTGTTCCGGCCTCTTAGGCCGGACTCCATTGAGACCCGTCGAACACGCGTGCGAATATCCGGTCGCCGCCACATTGTTCCGGCCTCTTAGGCCGGACTCCATTGAGACCGGACGGGGCCGTCATGGTGCCACTCCGGCCACACCGGATTGTTCCGGCCTCTTAGGCCGGACTCCATTGAGACGAGGCTGCTCGGGCTGTGGCGGAGCGGTCCACGGAGGCATTGTTCCGGCCTCTTATAGCTCTCTTTAATCAAAATCCGATGTCTGTGGGGTATTCGGGTCGGCCGGGGGAATCGGGTTTCCCGGGTGGATGTGGTGGATATCCCGTCGGGTGTGTAATATCCTTGATGCGTGAAAACAGTTGAGATATCTCCAGAGGAATTCCGGATCCTCCAAGACTACAAACACGAGGGTCCCCACAAACTCATGAAAGGAAAAGCCGAAGCGATCCTACTGCTGTCACGAAACGTGGACATCGGGGTTGTGGCAGAACTCGCAGAACGCACCACCGCAACCATCAAAACCTGGCTACAGGACTGGCATGAAACCCGACTCGCGTCAATACACACCGGCCATGCTGGCAACCTCAACGCCTCCAAACTCACCCCCCAGCAGCGGGCAGAAACCATCGAGGTGCTGCAACAACCACCCGGCCAGCTGGGTCTACCCGCCGAGTTCTGGACCGTACCCGACCTCGCCAACTGGATCGACTCCCACTTCCAGATCACCTATGCCTCCGAGACCTCCTACCACTTCCTGCTCCACCTGGCCGGGTTGTCGTTCCACAAACCCGGGGCCGTCGACCAACACCGAGCCCCCGAGGCCGAGTGGAGTGCCCGGCGTTTCGTGGACAGTGGTGAAAAACCTGAGTTTATTCGAACATGTGAGGTAAAATCTGTACTATGCCGGCTTCGAAATTTAGTAAAGAGTTTAAAGAACAAATCATCGCGGAGGTTCTTGAGGGGTCTCGGCCGATAGCGGAAGTGGCGAAGTCCTACAATCTGGTTCCGCAAACTGTGGGTAACTGGGTGAGAATATGGCGGAAGCAGCATCCCGACCCAGGTATGGTAGAAGCCTCGTCGGATCAGGTGGCGGAGAACAAGCGCTTGCAGGCCGAGGCTGGGTGAAGCGAAGACGGAGGGTTCGAGTTCAGAGATAAAGCGGCGGCCTTCTTCGCGCAGGAATCCCGGTAGCAGCGAAGAATATGTTTATATTCACCGCGAGGAAGGCAGCTATCCTGTGTATCTGATGTGCCGCTGGGCCAGAGTGTCTCGTTCCGGCTACTACAGATGGCGGAATCAGGGTTTATCCGAGACGCAGAAACGCCGGGAAGAACTCACTATTTTAATTACGCATTTCTTCCACGAGTCTGAGCAAACCTACGGGTATCGACGTATCCACGCAGCTCTGGTTGAACGGGGAATCCACGCGAGCCCAGAGCTGGTGCGTCAGCTCATGCACCGGGCTGGCTTGGTGGCCTGTCAGCCCCGGAAACGGGTCCGTACCACCATCCCGGCCCAGGATCTTCACCACCGCCCGGATCTGGTGAAAAGGAATTTTACCGCCAACAAACCAGGGCAGAAATGGGTAGGCGATATCACCTACATCCCCACCTGGGAAGGATTCACTTATCTAGCAACCGTCATGGATTGCTACTCGAAAAAGATCATCGGTTATGCGATCGCCGGGAATATGCGCACCCGGCTTGTTGCCGAGGCTTTACACATGGCAGTCAGAAATTGCCCAGTAACCCGAGGTGAAACCGTCTTCCATTCGGATCGTGGTTCGCAATACACCTCAGCTGATTACGCGGAAATCATGAACACATATGGTATCCGTGCCTCGGTAGGTAGAACTGGGTCGTGTTACGACAATGCCGCAGCGGAATCATTTAATGCCACCTGCAAGAAGGAGGTAGTGAACCGGAAGATCTACCCAACACGGAAACATGCTATAAAGGATGTGACAGCCTGGATCGAGTTACGTTACAATCAGAAACGACTTCACTCGGCGTTAGGGTACCAAACCTCCAACCACGTCCACCAAGAATGGAGCCAACACCAGAAAGCAGCCTAGAAATCCCATTTTTCAACAGTGGCCACAAAACCCATAGCACTCCAGAGGCTTGGTTCCACACTTCGGGGGTGACGCGGGCGTAATCGAATCTATAGTCCGCTTGTTCTGCGACGTGTTGCATGAACAGCTTCGATGTGCGGCCGTTACCTTCCCGGAACGGGTGGGCCTGGTTGACGTAGGCGAACACGGTCGCCGCCTGGTCTACGAACTCGTGGCGGTCTAGCTGGTTCCATGGGGTGTGGGTGATGAGTTGGTGGATATCGTGTAGGTAGCGGTCCAGTTCACCGGTGAGGACGTCTCCGAAACTGCGACCTGGTCCTTTGAAGATGTTGACTCTCCGGTACTGCCCCGCCCATTCGTAGACGTCTTGGAACAGGTGCCAGTGAATCGCTCGCATGTGGTCGCCGTCGTAGGTTCTGGCAATAGTTATGGTGCCGTTGTCGATCTGCTGTGCCCGTCCTGAGGTTTCGACGTACTCCAGACGTGCGAGCACTCTGGCGTCACGCTCGCCGTAGAGGTTACGCAGTGTGCCGTAGCCGGTTGCTGGATCGATTGTCTCTGGGTAGAAATACGACTCCCAGGTATCGAACCTCGGTGTCATGTCACTGGCCGGTGGTGACCACGCCAACTTCCCGGCGGGCGGCAGCGTGACTTCGCCGACGGTATTCGGCGAAGTCGATTGCGCCGCGGGCGTAGTCGGTGAGGTTCTCCACGTCCTCACGGGTCGGGGTGAAGCCCTCGTGCCAGCCAGCGGCCAGGGACTGCCGCACACTGTCGCGTTGCGCCTCATCAAGTTGTGCGAACAGCTCGGGCCAGCGGTCCTCGACATCGAATGTCTGCATGCTTGGGCTCCCGTCTCTCAGACTTTTATAGATGCTACCTGGCCAACCGACAACGGCCTGCGGTAGGCGCGGACTTCCGTGAGCATCCGTTCCTTGCGAGCCTCGATATCCTTAGTTCGCCTCGTGTGACGGTCGTAGCGGGGCGGGTGTGGCTAGGGAGGCCGGGTAAGAGATATGACAACGATTATGTGTGGTTGGTGCAGAGCCCGTTGTCACATGGAGCGGTGCAGCGGTGTAAACTTGACCGATTTCGCTGGAAACCCTGTCTCTATTGGCAACGCCTTCTCTGTGACTAACACCTTTATGGCGGATGCTGCTTTCATCTGCGATGGCTGCCATCGGATGAGCGTGGCTACATGGCAGACGTCACGTGATCCTAGGGAACTGTGGAGTGACGATTTCGAAGGTCCGGAGGACTCCGAGGAAGTCCTCAATCTTATGGCTGAGGTGCTGAATGAGGTCTGGCAGGCACCGGCGCGATCAAAACGAGTCGCCGAGGCCCGTAAAGCCAAGAGATCCCAGCCGAAAACCTCAGGCCCCCGCTCCTAATGTATTCAGCCGTGAGGCTTATTCACAGCCGCAGTCAACCTGCCCTGACAAGGAGTTTACTGTTTATCAGCCACCCTATGAATAGGCTTCCGTGTACCGCAGGTCACTAGCCCCTACCTGCTCTTCATATTGTCTGTCTCCATTGCGTGGTGGTTGGTTGCACGCAGCTTTCTGACGGTAGTTTCTCCGGGAGCTTGATCTCCCGGAGAAACTACCGTCAGAGTTTAGGCGACTTGCACGCGTTGGTCTCCTACCACATATTCAAGGGCCAAACTGCCGCCGACGGCTTTGAGGTAGTTGCGGATCGTGCCGACCTTCGCGTTGTCCAAGTGGCCGTGCTCGATTTTGGAGACTTGACGCTGGCCAACGCCAATCCGCTCGGCCAGTTGGGCCTGGGTCAAGCCTGCCTGCTCCCGCAGCTCGCGGAGGTGGTAGGCGCGGACCTCTGTGAGCATCCGTTCCTTGTGTGCCTCGACACGCTCCCGGTCCACGGGATTCTCAGCAAGGAAGTCTTTCAGTGTCATGGCCATAGCAGTCACTCCTCTCTCACCTTTCTCAATGCGCGTAGGTGGTCATCGAACAGGTCATCGGCTAGCGGGATATTCTTCTTGTACCAACGAACCCAGTTGCCCGCCTTGTTACCGGCGATCAGCATGATCGCTGCTCGCTTGGGATCGAAGGCGAACAGGATCCGCAACTCGGAGCGCCCGGACGATCCCGGCCGGAGTTCCTTCATGTTGCGGTGCCGCGACGATGTCACCGTGTCGACGATGGGCCGTCCAAGCTGCGGGCCACGGTCCTCTAGCAACTCGATAGCAGCAACAACTTGCTCGCGCGAGTCATCGTCCAGTGAAGCGA
Organism: Arachnia rubra; assembly: GCF_019973735.1. NCBI lineage: Bacteria > Bacillati > Actinomycetota > Actinomycetes > Propionibacteriales > Propionibacteriaceae > Arachnia > Arachnia rubra. Next base: position 2,824,794 of record NZ_AP024463.1, on the reverse strand, counting down.
GCCAGTCTGCGATCAGCTCGATGTCCACACTCCACACACCATCATTGTAGACCTTGTAGGGTCTATAAGCAACGTCAGGGCAGCTGCCTTGTCGCGGAGCTGATGCGTGCTTCGAACCCACACCGCTGGCCTATTGCGCTAGGTGAGCTATGTCCACTAGCTGAGCTAAGGGAACTTTGAGCACTAAATGCCGACGGATTTTCCCGCGCAAGTGGGGATGAACCCGGGCTGCTGCTGATCAGCGGCGGGCGAGGTGGTGGTGTCGTTGGCCATCGCGGCTTTCCTTCCTCCTTTATTTGGCTCCTTCGCGGGCTTTTATCATGTCCCGTGGCAGCCTAGATAGAGTTACGCTTCAATCACAAATGATTCCACTCGACGCTTAGGAACTGCATCCCCAATGACGTCCATCACAGGAATGGAGTCAAAACCAGCAAGCAGCCTAGAAATCCCATTTTTCAGCGGTGTCCACAAAACCCATAGCGCTCCACCTGCGACCACCTCCCGCCCCACTGTGAGCTGACCCAGAGTTACGGTGAGCGTGGTAGCACTCTGAGCTGTGAGAGGAGTATGAGCAATGACGACACCGAACACGACGACACCGAACACACTGAACCGCCGTAGTGTCATGCTGTCCGCAGCGGCGCTGACTGGATTGCCTCTCCTGGGGCAGGTTTCGGCCCATGCAGAGGGACCCGGCATCGACTTGGGGGAGTGGACGCTCATCGACTCTCTCAGCGACTCCTTCGATGCTCCGCTGGACGCTGCGCGCTGGCGTCGGGGTCTGTGGTATTCGGTCTCTGGGGCCGGGGCTTTCCGCGAGGAGAACGCGGAGACGTCCGACGGCGTCCTCCACCTGACGGCCAAAGCCGAGAGCTTCAGGAACAAGAGTCACACCTTCGGGGCTGTGGAGTCCGTCTTCGACACCCCCGGCGTGTGCAGCTATGTGGAAGTCCGGGCCAAAGCCCTGCCCTCGGCGGCTAACGTGCTTTCCGCCGTGTGGTTCCAGTCGTCCACCCTCACTGGAGAGGGCACGCTGGCCACCGACCCGAACCCGGAGATCGACCTCCAGGAGACCTTCGACTTCCACGCCGTGATACCGGGCCTACGCCTCTGGCCGAGCGACGCCCCGGACCGTCCCCTCGGTCAGCACACCCACAAAACAGCCGACGACGTCTCCGCGGACTACCACCTCTACGGCGTCGAGCGCCGGGAGGGCGAGCTGCTCATCTACTGGGACCGGCAGCTCATCTGGCATCTGCAACCCGCCCCCGACCCCTGTTTGTGGCGCATGTCCCGGCACGTGGTCCTCAGCCTGGAGGGGCACCTGGGCGCGCCCCAGGACTCCGCCCTGCCAGCCTCCTTCGACATCGACTACGTCCGCACCTACTACCGCACCCCCGCGCAGGCGCAACCCGACGGCGACGTCCGCCTCCTCGACCCCGAAGGCCGGGCACTGACCCTGACCCCCGGCGGCGTCGCCCTCAGCGCCTCCACCAGTGAGGACACCCGCTGGCACCTGCGCCGGCAGGACGACCTCACCTACGTCATCACCTCGCCGCAAGGGGCCGCGCTGGGTGCTGCCTCCACCAACGCCTACCCGGGCGGCGGCCTGGAGGCCTTAGCTGATGTGAGCACCGGGACTGACACCGCAGGCAGCCGGTTCCGGTGGCACCTCCTGCCGGTAGACGGCGGAGCGAGGATCCGCTCCAAACTCAGCGGCCTGGCCCTGTCCGCCACCACCGGGCAGCCCATCACCGGTGAGGAGGACCAGGCGACGACGTGGCGGATCGAGCCACTCGCCCCCTGCTGAACGTCGGTTGACACGCCGGTTCACCCCAGCTGGCGCGTCCCGCCGGTCACCTGGCGCGGAGCCGGGCTCACACAGTGCCCGGGTCCACCAGCCCGGTCCGGATGCCCCACAGCGCCACCTGGAGCCGGTCCCTGGATCCTGACTTCTGCATGAGCCCGGTCAGGTGGTATTTGACGGTTGTGGGCTCCACATAGAGCTGGCGTGCGATCTCCGAGTTCGACAGCCCCTGGCTCAGCAGCCTCAGCACATCCAGTTCGCGCGCCGTCAGGGATACCTCCTCGGACCCGCCGCCCGGGTGGGGCACTTTCGTCACCCCAGGGGACGTGTCGGCTCCCGCTCCCGGTGCCATCCGGACTGACGCGACGCTGCCACCCACTCCGGAGGTCGCCGCAGGACCCCTGCCGCCGGCGTCCTCGCCGGTGCCTCCCTGGACAGAGCGCGGCGAACGGCTGGCCAGCTCATGCAGGATGCGGCGGGTGACCCGCTGATCGAGGGTCCCGTCTCCTGCCGCCACGGAGCGGACGGCGCCCAGCAGCGTCGCCTCGTCGGCGCCCTTGAGGAGGAAACCGGCTGCGCCGGCCTCCAGCGAGGCCAGGACGTCGTCGTCGATGTCGAAGGTCGTCAGGATGAGCACGTCGGCGGCCACGTCCGGGTCGGAGACGATCGCCCGGGTCGCCTCGATGCCATCGACGCCCGGCATCCTGATGTCCATGCAGACGACGTCGGGCTGCAGGCTACGGGCCAGTTTGACCGCCTCGGCACCGTCGGCGGCCTCGCCGACGACGTCGATGTCCTCCTCAGCTCCCAGGATGACGCTGAGCCCAGCCCGGACGACCGCCTGGTCGTCGGCGATGACGAGACGAATCATGGGCTGCTGCCTTTCTTCTGCCCTTGCGCTTTCTTCTTCTCTTGCCTCTGTCCTGGTCAGTTCACTGTCCGGCCGCTTTCCCGGTGCCCCGGGTGCGATGACTGCTGCCGTTAAAGGCCTGTGTATCGATGATATTTGACGACTGCACTAAGTGCGATTCAGGTAATGGCAACGGACCCGGGGTCCTCGGGGTTCGCAGGCGCAACGGGGGTGGGTGGAAGCCGGTTGTTTCCCGTCGGAATAACGAGGTGGTTGTACCAGCCGCCGTCAGGCCGCGGCCCGGCGCTGAGCCGGGCTCCCACCAGGGCGGCTCGCTCCGCCATGCCGGACAGGCCGTGCCCCTCACGGTCCTCCCCGCGATCCATGGGCACCGTCCCCTCGGGTGGGGTGCTATTGCTCACCGTGATGCTCACGCGCTTCTCCTGGTGGACGATGAGCACCTGGCAGGGAGCTCCCGGTGCGTGCTGGGCGCTGTTGGCCAGCGACTCCTGGACCATGCGGTAGGCGACAGTCTCCGCCAGGGGGCCGGGGGACTGGGGGTCGCCGAGCGTCGTGTAGTCGACGTGCTGCCCGCGGCTGCGCGCATCCGCGATGAGGTCGGCAATGGCGCTCAGCGACGGCACCGGCCGCTGCTCGGCGTTCGCCACTGGTTCCTTCTCGCCCTCGCCACGTAGCAGGCCGACCGTGCGGCGCAGATCAGCCAGCGCCGTACGCGCGCTCTCCTGGGCGGTCTGCAGCATCTGGCGGGCCCGCTCGGGGTCGATGCGGGTCAGAGCAGAGGCTGCCTGGGTGGCGATGATGACGCCGGAGAGGTGGTGTCCGGCGATGTCGTGGACGTCCCGGGCCAGGGCATTGCGGCTGGCAGTCAGCTCACGCTCCAGCCGTCCTCGCCGGTCCCGCTCCAGCAGCTCAGCTTTCTCCTCCAGGGCCTGGTTCAGGAGCTCGCGGCCGAGCATGTACCTGCCCAGCGCAGCCGGAGCGACGTACATCAGCAGGGCACTCGCTACCTGCCCGACGAGGATCACGGTGAGTCCGAGACGGGCCGTGTACACCACAGCCACCATCACGATCACGGCGCAGGAAATGCCGACGACGACAATGAACCACAACTGGGCTATCTGGTAGCGGGCCAGCCACCACACGGCGAACATGACCGGCGCCGTCCCTATCCCAATCGTCCCGCCACTGCCAGCGACAGTCACCAGATACATGACGATGGCGGCGATGAGCACCGTGCGCGGAAGATACGGCAAACCGACCAGCAACACCGACTGGAGGCAGGCGCATGCGAAGTAGGAAACCGCTCCATCGAATATTCCGAACGTGTAGAGGAGCTCCTGAGCCGGATCCGCCAGCATAATGCCGAGGTACATGATGGGCAGGATCAGGCACACCGCCGCCGCGACCCATGCGAGTCGCGGCGGCGTGCGCATCGGGGCGGCTGAACCGGGCATGTCCTGAGTCAAACACAGACGGGGGATCATCATGCCCTGAACATCCAGGTCCGGCAGAGTTCTCACCCTTGGCGCTTGCACATCAGAGAGTCGACGGCGTCGGACATCAGCTTCTGCTTCTGCTGGAGAGCCGCTCTGTCAGTGGGGTCAGAGAGGAGCGCTGGCCCCCAGGCTGTGCCGGCGGTGGTGACAGTGGTGCCGTCGGGGCCGACCATGTTCTGGGTGACGTAGCCGGGGAGGCCGCCGTTGTGTCCCCAGGCTTCGCCGCCGCAGCTGAGGGGCATGGAGAATATGCCCAGCCCATAACCGTGATTAGGCTGCCCTGTATCGACGGTTTTCTTCATCTCGGCGATGGAGTCTTGGGTGAGGAGGGTGCCGTTGAAGGTTGCCTGGATGAACGTGCCTAGTTCGCTGGGGGTGGAGATCATGGCTCCTGCGCCGCCAGCCCAGGACGGGTCCATGCGGGTGATGTCCTTCCATTCCTCAGCTGAGGAGTTGCGGTGGTAGCCGTGGGGATGTGTGCCGCGGATGTCTTCCTCTCCGGGGCCCGGGTAGTAGGTGTGTGAAAGCCCCAATGGTTCGATGATGCGCTGGGTGATCTGTTCTGCCAGAGGTCGGTGGGTGACCTTCTCAGCTAGCAGCGATAGTACGATGTAGTTGGTGTTGGTGTACTTGAACTGGCTGCCGGGTTCGAAGGCTGCGGGATGGGTCAGGGCGATGTCGATCAGGTCCCGGGGTGAGTAGTAGATGTCTCGGTTTTCGAAGACTTTGTCCTCCAGCCCGATGTAGTCGGTGTATTCGGGGAGTCCGCTGGTGTGTTGCAGGAGTTGGCGCACCGTGATTTTCGAGGCGTCGATGCCTTCCCCGTGGATTAGGCCTGGGAGGTAGGTTTCGATGGGTTCGTCGAGGGTGATTTTGCCTTCTTGGACGAGTTGCAGGATCACTACTGCTACGAAGGTTTTGGTGTTGGAGCCGACCCGCACCTCACCGTCCAGGGGTGGAGCTTCGCCGGTCTCCAGGTTTCCTACACCTGCGGCTGCGCCGATGGTGTTGCCATCCTTGTCGCGTACGGCTGTCAGAGCTGCCGGGAAGCCGCCATCGACCAGGCTTTGTGTGGCTGACAGCACCTGTTCCTTCTCGGCTGATGAAGCTGATCCAGTCGCCACGGGTGACGGGGTCTCCGAAGCTCCAGGTGTCGACGGATCGGCCACAGCCACACTGGGGCTGTGCAATCCGAAGGCGCTCGCGCCTATCACGGCTGCCAGCGACACTGCCACCGATCGCGACAGGAACGAGCCCCGGAACACCCCTTTGCCAGACCGGGTGGCTTTGCGTTTCGGAGCAGCGGATGTGGTTGCAGAGTTCTTTACATTGATCATGAAACCAGCCTGGCAGCGGCCACCCCTCCTGCACCCCGGCCGCGAGAACAGTATGTGTTTCCTCCAAAAGGACCTGTCCAAATGGACAGGGTGCCTATGCTCTGATGGGTATCAGGCAAAAGGCCGGGACTCTATAGGGTCCCGGCCGGAATGCAGGTTCTGCGGGCAGAGATCGCCTCCTCAGCGGTAGCACAGCAGGGAGTCGACGGCGTCAGGCATCAGTTTTGCTTTCTGCAGCAGAGTTTCCATATCGGTGGGATCAGAGACGAGCCCATGCGGCATGGCCGTGACGGTGAGGGCCACAGCGGTGCCGTCGGGGCTGACCATGTTGTAGCTGCCGTAGCCGTGGATACCGCCGCTATGTCCCCAGGCCTCGCCACCACAGCTGAGGGACATGGGGAATATGCCCAAACCGTAGCCGCCCATCCATATTTCAGGATGGTCTGTGTCGACAGTTTTCTTCATTTCGGTGATGGAGTCCTGGTTGAGAAGGGTTCCATCAAAGGTGGCTTGGATGAACTTGGTTAGTTCGCTGGGTGTGGAGATGATGGCTCCTGCGCCGCCGGCCCAGGAGGGGTCTATGCGGGTGATGTCCTTCCATTCCTCGGTGGGGGTGTTGCGGTGGTAGCCGTGGGGGTGTGTGCCGCGGATGTCTTCCTCGCCTGGGCCCGGGTAGTAGGTTCGCGAAAGCCCCAGTGGCTCAACAATCCGCTTGTCGATCTGCTCTGCGAAAGGCCGATGCTCCAACCGCTCTGCCAGCAAGGTTAGCACGATGTAGTTGGTGTTGGTGTATGTGAATTGGCTGCCCGGTTCGAAAGCTGCTGGCTTACCCAGGGCAACATCGAGCAGGTCCCGGTGTGAATAGTAGTTGTCCTTGACCTGGAAGATGTCTTTTTCAAGAACCAGCGTATCGTGATACTCGGGCAGCCCGCTGGTGTGCTGTAGGAGTTGGCGGACGGTGATCTTGGTGCCGTCGATGCCTTCCCCGTGGATTAGGCCTGGGAGGTAGGTTTCGATGGGTTCGTCGAGGGTGATTTTGCCTTCTTGGACGAGTTGCATGAGCACCACTGCCACGAAGGTTTTCGTGTTCGAGCCGGCCCGCACCTCACCGTCGAGGGGTGGGGCTTCGCCGGTTTCCAGGTTCCCTGTGCCTGCGACTGCGTTGGTGGTGTTGCCTTGAGGATCACGCACTGTAGCCAAGGCAGCTGGATACCCGGCGTCCACCAAGCTCTGTAGTGCTGCCAGTATCCTTTTCTTCTCAACAGGTGATGCGGAGTTGTTCATCGAATCTTTCATGAAACCAGCCTGGCAGCGGCCGCCCCTCCTGCACCCCGGCCGTGAGAACAGTATGTGTTCGTCCACCCTGTCCAAATGGACAGGGGTGCCTTTGATATGACGGGTATCAGGCAAAGAGCCGGGACCCTATGGGGTCCCGGCCGGAATGCACGTTGGGCGGGTAGGGATTTCCTCCTCAGCGGTTGCACAGCAAGGAGTCGACGGTGTCACGCACCAGCTTCCCCTTCTGCTGGATGGCCGCGGTGTCGGTGGGATCGTCCACGATGGCATCTGGTGGGGCGGTTACGGTGAGAGCCATGGCGGTGCCGTCAGGGCCGACCATGTTGTAGCTGCCGTAGCCGGGGATACCGCCGCTGTGTCCCCAGGCCTCGCCGCCGCAGCTGAGGGGCATGGAGAATATGCCCAGGCCGTAGCCGCTCCCGGGAACACCAATCAGATCACTGGCTTCAACGGTCTTCTTCATCTCAGTAATGGAGTCCTGGTTGAGGAGGGTGCCGTTGAAGGTGGCTTGGAGGAACTTGGTTAGTTCGCTGGGGGTGGAGATCATGGCTCCTGCGCCGCCTGCTGCGGATGGGTCCTGCCGGGTGATGTCCTCCAGCTGCCCCTGGTTGTTCCTCGTGTAGGCGTGGGGGTGTGTGCCGCGAATGTTTTCTTCTCCGGGACCCGGCAGGTAGGTGTGGGTGAGTCCGAGGGGTTCGATGATGCGTTTGGTGATCTGTTCTGCTAGGGGCCGGTGGGTGACTTTCTCGGCTAGCAGCGATAGCACGATGTAGTTGGTGTTGGTGTACTTGAATTGGCTGCCGGGCTCGAAAGCCGCCGGTTTGCTCAGGGCAAGATCGAGCGTGTCTCTCGCTGAGTAGTACTTGTCACGGTTGGCGAAGGGGTCATCAAGGCCGATCTGGTCGCTGTATTCGGGCAAGCCGCTGGTGTGCTGCAGCAGCTGGCGGACGGTGATCTTCGAGCCGTCGATGCCTTCCCCGCGGATTAGGCCTGGAAGGTAGGTTTCGATGGGCTCGTCGAAGGTGATTTTGCCTTCCTGGACGAGTTGCATGGTCACCACGGCGGTGAAGGTCTTCGAAATTGAGCCGATCCGGACTTCACCGTCCAGGGGCGGGGCCTCACCGGTTTCCAGGTTCCCCTTGCCGACGGCGACGCCGACGGTGCTTCCATCGGCTTTCGTGACTGCGGCCAGGGCCGCCGGGAAACCGGCGTCCACCAGGCCCTGTGCTGTCGCTGTGATGCGGGCTTTCTCGGCGGACTCCGTCTCGGAGGCTGAGGTGGAAGCAGAAGCCGAGGCGGAGGCTGATTCGGTGGGGTCCGGTGGGGCTGCCATGGCTACCTCTGGAGCGTGCATCATCAGGGCACCGGCTCCCATGACAGCGGCCACCGGGAGCGCCAGGGACCGCAGCAGGAACGAGCCGCGAGGCTTGCGCAGGCTGATGGTCTCGGTGGTCGACGCAGTGGATAGTGCAGAGTTTCTGATTGTTTTTCTCATGGTTCCAGCGTCGCAACGCCACCCGGCCCTTCGCCCCCGCCGTAGGAACAGTGTTGTTCTATCCGAAAGAGAGCAGCGTCCCCCTATCCAAGGGATAACGCCGTGGGCCGGTGGAGTCGCAGGAGTGCAGTAGGTGGGTGTCTTCTTAGCGGTTGCAGAGCGTGGAGTCGACCGCCTGCAGACCGAGCTGGTATTTCTCAATGGCGCTACTGGGATCATCTGCAATGGCCGTTGTCAGGGCGGTGACCGTAACGGTCACGGCGGTGCCATCAGGCCCCACCCCGTTAAAGGTGGTGTAGCCGGGGATGCTGCCAGCATGTCCCCAGGCTGTGCCTCCGCAACTGAGCGAGGTGCTGATGATGCCCAGGCCATAGTGGTCTACGCCTGTTTCGGGCTGCCCTGCGTCGACGGTTTTCTTCATCTCGGCGATGGAGTCCTGGCTCAGAAGGGTGCCATCAAGGACGGCTTGGAAGAACTTGTTCAGCTCGCTGGGGGTGGAGATCATGGCTCCCGCGCCGCCGGCCTCTGAGGGGTCCTTGCGGGTGATGTCCTCCAGCTCGCCTTGTGAGTTGCGGTGATAGCCGTGGGGGTGTGTGCCTCGGATCTCTTCTTCGCCGGGGTTCGGGTAGTAGGTGTGGTTCAGCCCGAGGGGCTCGGTGATGCGTTTGGTGATCTGCTCAGCCAGAGGCCGGTGGGTGACCTTCTCTGCCAGCAAGGACAACATGACGTAGTTGGTGTTGGAATATTTCCACTGGCTGCCAGGAGCGAAATCCGCTGGTTTCTTCAGGGCAAAGTCGAGCAGGTCCCTGGGAGAGTAGTAGTTGTTGCGGTTGGCGACGGGGTCCTCGTGGCCGGTCTGGTCGGTGTATTCGGGTAGTCCGCTGGTGTGTTGCAGGAGTTGGCGCACGGTGATTTTCGAGCCGTCGATGCCCTCGCCTTTCAGCAGGCCGGGTAGGTAGGTTGCCACCGGCTCATCCAGGCTGATTGTGCCCTCCTGAACCAGCTGCAGGATCACCACCGCGGTGAAAGTCTTTGTGCTAGAACCGATGCGGACTTCACCGTCCAGAGGCGGGGCTTCCCCAGTTTCCAGGTTTCCCTTGCCGACCGCGACGCCGACGGTGCTTCCATCGGCTTTCGTCACTGCGGCCAGAGCCGCCGGGAAACCGCCATCGACCAGGCTTTGCGCAGCGGACAGCACCTGTTCCTTCTCGGCTGGTGAGCCTGATCCTGTCACTGCGGGTGACGGGGTCTCCGATGTTCCTGGTATCGACGGATCAGCCACGGCCACCCCAGGCGCGTGCAGCATGAGGGTGCCGGCTCCCATGACAGCGGCCACCGGCAGCGCCAGGGACCGCAGCAAGAAAGAACCACGCGGCTTCTGTCCTCCGGTGGCCTCGGTGGCCGGGCCGGTGAGCGACGCAGAGGTTTTTGTCATGTTTCTCATGGCTTCAGCGTCGCAACACCACCCTGACCTTCACCCCCACCGCAGGAACAGTGTTTTCTGCCGGGAGAACCTGTCCGAACGGATAGCCTGCGCCTCTGGTGTGTCAGGTGCGCTGGGCGTCGTGAGTCAAGCACAGGCGAGGGATCGTTATGCCGTGAACATTCAGTCTCAGCAGAGTTCTCACCCTTGGCGTTTGCACAGCAGGGAGTCGACGGCGTCAGGCATTAGCTTTGCCTTCTGCTGGACAGCTGCGGTGTCGCTGGGATCTACGATCGCCTGCAGCGGCGCGGTGCCTGCGATGGTGACGGCGGTGCCGTCGGGGCCGACCATGTTCTGGGTGGTGTAGCCGGGGATACCGCCGCTGTGTCCCCAAGCGGTACCGCAGCTGAGGGGCATGCTGAATATGCCCAAGCCATAACCGCTTCCAGGAACACCGCTCAGATTGCTGGTGTCGACGGTTTTCTTCATCTCGTTGATGGAGTCTTGGGTGAGGAGGGTGCCGTTGAGGGTGGCTTGGATGAAGGTGCCTAGTTCGCTGGGGGTGGAGATCATGGCTCCCGCGCCGCCGGCCCAGGAGGGGTCCATGCGGGTGATGTCTTGCCAATTCTCGGTGGGGGTGTTGCGGTGGTAGCCGTGGGGATGTGTGCCTCGGATCTCTTCTTCGCCGGGATTGGGATAGTAGGTGTGCGCTAGTCCGAGGGGCTCGGTGATGCGCTGGGTGATCTGCTCGGCCAGGGGCCGGTGGGTGACCTTCTCAGCCAGCAAGGTCAACACGATGTAGTTGGTGTTGGTGTACCTGAATTGGCTGCCTGGTTCGAAGGCTGCTGGTTTGCTCAGGGCGACATCGAGTAGGTCGCGGGTTGAGTAGTAGTTGTCTCTGATCTGGAAGATGTCGGTCTCGCCAGGAACAGTGTCGGTGTATTCGGGGAGGCCGCTGGTGTGTTGCAGGAGTTGGCGGACGGTGATCTTGGCGCCGTCGATGCCTTCGCCGTGGAGTAGGCCTGGGAGGTAGGTTTCGATGGGTTCGTCGAGGGTGATTTTGCCTTCTTGGACGAGTTGCAGGATCACCACTGCTACGAAGGTTTTGGTGTTGGATCCGATGCGGACTTCGCCGTCGAGGGGTGGGGCTTCGCCGGTTTCCAGGTTTCCTGTGCCTGCGGCTGCGCCGATGGTGTTGCCGTCCTTGTCGCGTACGGCTGTCAGGGCTGCTGGGTAGCCGCCATCGACCAGGTTTTGTGCGGCTGACAGCACCTGTTCCTTCTCGGCTGATGAAGCTGATCCAGTCGCCACGGGCGACGGGGTCTCCGAGGCCCCAGGCGTCGACGGATCGGCCACCGCCACCCCAGGCGCGTGCAGCATGAAGGTGCCGGCTCCCATGACGGCGGCCACCGGGAGCGCCAGGGAGCGGAGCAGGAAGGAGCCGCGGGCCCTGTGCCTGTCGGTGCTTTCGGTGGCCGGATCGGTGAGCGACGCAGAGGTTTTTGTCGTGTTTCTCATGGTTTCAGCGTTGCAGCGCCACCCGGCTATTCGCCCCGGCCGCAGGCACAGTGTTGTTTTATCCGAAAGAGAGCGTTGCTTTATCCGAAAGAGAGCAGCATTGTCTTATCAAGGGTTAGTGCGTGGGCCGGTGGAGTTGCAGGACAGCTGGAACTCCACCGGCCCATCAACCATCGCTCTGCAGTGGGAAGGGGTCTCTTTAGTGGTTGCAGAGCGTGGAGTCGACCGCCTGCAGACCAAGCTGGTATTTCGCGATGGCGTTGTTGGGGTCGTCCACAATGGCAGATGGCAGGGCGGTGACGGCGACGGTCACGGCGGTGCCATCAGGCCCCATGCCATTGAAGGTGCCGTAGCCCTCGATGCTACCGCCATGCCCCCAATAGGAGCCGCCACAGCTGAGTGGATAGTTGATGAGACCCAGACCGTAGCCATTCCCGAGCGCGCCTCCGGTGTCGACGGTCTTCTGCATCTCGGCGATGCTGTCCTGGTTCAGGAGGGTGCCGTCAAGGATGGCTTGGAGGAATTTATTGAGTTCGGTGGGTGTGGAGATCATGGCTCCTGCCCCGGTGGCTACGGAGGGATCCATGCGGGTGATATCTTCCAGCTGTCCCTGGCTGTTTCGCTCGTAGCCTTGAGGGTGTGTGCCGCGGATGTTCTGTTCGCCGGGGCCCGGGTAGTAGGTGTGTGAAAGCCCCAATGGCTCGATGATCCGCTGGGTGATCTGTTCGGCCAGGGGCCGGTGGGTGACCTTCTCGGCCAGCAGCGACAACACAAGATAGTTGGTGTTGGTGTACTTGAACTGGCTACCAGGCTCGAATAGTGCGGGATGGCTCAGAGCGACGTCGAGGCAATCCCTCTGCGAATAGTAGACATCCCGGTTGGCGAAGGGGTCATCAAGGCCGATCTTGTCGTTGTATTCGGGTAGTCCGCTTGTGTGCTGTAGGAGTTGGCGGACGGTGATTTTCGAGCTGTCGATGCCTTCGCCGTGGATTAGGCCTGGGAGGTAGGTTTCGATGGGTTCGTCGAGGGTGATTTTGCCTTCTTGGACGAGTTGCAGGATGACCACGGCGGTGAAGGTTTTGGTGTTGGATCCGATGCGGACTTCGCCGTCGAGGGGTGGGGCTTCGCCGGTTTCCAGGTTTCCCTTGCCGACGGCGACGCCGACGGTGCTTCCATCGGCTTTCGTGACTGCGGCCAGGGCCGCCGGGAAACCGGCGTCCACCAGGCCCTGTGCTGTCGCTGTGATGCGGGCTTTCTCGGCGGATTCGGCGGATGCTCCGGTTTCAGAAGCAGAGGGGGAGGGCGAGGCGGACGGGGACGCAGAGGCGGAAGCAGAGGTGGAGGCTGATTCGGTGGGTTCTGGTGGGGCTGCCATGGCTACCTCTGGAGCGTGCAGCATGAAGGTGCCGGCTCCCATGACGGCGGCCACCGGCAGTGCCAGAGAGCGCAGTAGGAAGGAGCCGCGGGACTTGTGCCCGCTGATGTGCTTGGCGGATGGTGCGGAGTTCTTCGTTGTGTTTCTCATGGCATCAGCGTCGCAGCGCCACCTGGCCGTTCGCCCCCGCCGCAGGAACAGCATCACCCTGTCCAAAAGGACAGCGTTGGTATCTGGTGGGGTTCCAGCCGTCCGCTGCAACCCTGTTCAGGTGTTCTGGAAGTCGCAGCCGTCTTCGGCCACTATCGGGTTGCAACAGATGTGCTGCTCCCGCAGCCGCAATTAGCGCGACTGCGGGAGCAATAAGGTCCTTGCTGATATGTTCTCAGCGGTTACACAGCAGGGAGTCGACGGCTTTCAAACCGAGTTGGTTCTTTTCCTGCGAAGCTGCTGTGTCATGAAGGTCGGCGACGAAGGTTTGGGGTAGAGCAGTCACCGCGATGGTGACAGCGGCCCCATCGGGGCCGACAGCGTCGTAGGTCTGGTAGCCGTGAATGGTGCCGCCATGCCCCCAAGCGGTGCCTCCGCAGCTGAGTGGGTAGTTGATGAGACCCAGACCGTAGCCATTCCCGTGCGTGCCTCCGGTGTCGACGGTTTTCTTCATCTCGGCGATGCTGTCCTGGTTCAGGAGGGTGCCGTCGAAGGTGGCCTGGAAGAACTTGTTCAGCTCGCTGGGGGTGGAGATCATGGCTCCCGCGCCGCCGCCCCACGACGGATCCATGCGGGTGATGTCCTTCCAGTCCTCAGTTGGGGTGTTGCGGTGGTAGCCGTGGGGGTGTGTGCCGCGGATGTTCTGTTCGCCGGGGCCCGGGTAGTAGGTGTGTGAAAGCCCCAATGGCTCGATGATCCGCTGGGTGATCTGTTCGGCCAGGGGCCGGTGGGTGACCTTCTCGGCCAGCAGCGACAACACAAGATAGTTGGTGTTGGTGTACTTGAACTGGCTACCAGGCTCGAATAGTGCGGGATGGCTCAGAGCGACGTCGAGGCAATCCCTCTGCGAATAGTAGACATCCCGGTTGGCGAAGGGGTCATCAAGGCCGATCTTGTCGTTGTATTCGGGTAGTCCGCTTGTGTGCTGCAGGAGTTGGCGGACGGTGATTTTCGAGCCGTCGATGCCTTCGCCGTGGAGTAGGCCTGGGAGGTAGGTTTCGATGGGTTCGTCGAGGGTGATTTTGCCTTCTTGGACGAGTTGCAGGATCACTACTGCTACGAAGGTTTTGGTGTTGGATCCGATGCGGACTTCGCCGTCGAGGGGTGGGGCTTCGCCGGTTTCCAGGTTTCCCTTGCCGACGGCGACGCCGACGGTGCTTCCATCGGCTTTCGTCACTGCGGCCAGAGCCGCCGGGAAACCGGCGTCCACCAGGCCCTGTGCTGTCGCTGTGATGCGGGCCTTCTCGGCGGATTCGGCGGATGCTCCGGTTTCAGAAGCAGAGGGGGAGGGCGAGGCGGACGGGGACGCAGAGGCGGAAGCAGAGGTGGAGGCTGATTCGGTGGGCTCCGGCGGGGCAGCGATGGCTGCGTTTGGGCTGTGCAACATGAAGGCGCCGGCTCCCATGACAGCGGCCACCGGCAGTGCCAGGGAGCGCAGTAGGAAGGAGCCGCGGGACTTGTGCCCGCTGATGTGCTTGGCGGATGGTGCGGAGTTCTTCGTTGTGTTTCTCATGGCATCAGCGTCGCAGCGCCACCTGGCCGTTCGCCCCCGCCGCAGGAACAGCATCACCCTGTCCAAAAGGACAGCGTTGGTATCTGGTGGGGTTCCAGCCGTCCGCTGCAACCCTGTTCAGGTGTTCTGGAAGTCGCAGCCGTCTTCGGCCACTATCGGGTTGCAACAGATGTGCTGCTCCCGCAGCCGCAATTAGCGCGACTGCGGGAGCAATAAGGTCCTTGCTGATATGTTCTCAGCGGTTACACAGCAGGGAGTCGACGGCTTTCAAACCGAGTTGGTTCTTTTCCTGCGAAGCTGCTGTGTCATGAAGGTCGGCGACGAAGGTTTGGGGTAGAGCAGTCACCGCGATGGTGACAGCGGCCCCATCGGGGCCGACAGCGTCGTAGGTCTGGTAGCCGTGAATGGTGCCGCCATGCCCCCAAGCGGTGCCTCCGCAGCTGAGTGGGTAGTTGATGAGACCCAGACCGTAGCCATTCCCGTGCGTGCCTCCGGTGTCGACGGTTTTCTTCATCTCGGCGATGGAGTCTTGGCTCAGGAGGGTGCCGTCGAAGGTGGCCTGGAAGAACTTGTTCAGCTCGCTGGGGGTGGAGATCATGGCTCCCGCGCCGCCGCCCCACGACGGATCCATGCGGGTGATGTCCTTCCAGTCCTCAGTTGGGGTGTTGCGGTGGTAGCCGTGGGGGTGTGTGCCTCGGATGTCTTCCTCTCCGGGGCCCGGGTAGTAGGTGTGTGAAAGCCCCAATGGCTCAACAATCCGCTGGGTGATCTGCTCGGCCAGGGGCCGGTGGGTGACCTTCTCGGCCAGCAGCGACAACACAAGATAGTTGGTGTTGGTGTACTTGAACTGGCTACCAGGCTCGAATAGTGCGGGATGGCTCAGAGCGACATCGAGTAGGTCGCGGGTTGAGTAGTAGTTGTCTCTGATCTGGAAGATGTCGGTCTCGCCAGGAACAGTGTCGGTGTATTCGGGGAGGCCGCTGGTGTGTTGCAGGAGTTGGCGGACGGTGATTTTCGAGCCGTCGATGCCTTCGCCGTGGAGTAGGCCTGGGAGGTAGGTTTCGATGGGTTCGTCGAGGGTGATTTTGCCTTCTTGGACGAGTTGCAGGATCACTACTGCTACGAAGGTTTTGGTGTTGGATCCGATGCGGACTTCGCCGTCGAGGGGTGGGGCTTCGCCGGTTTCCAGGTTTCCCTTGCCGACGGCGACGCCGACGGTGCTTCCATCGGCTTTCGTCACTGCGGCCAGAGCCGCCGGGAAACCGGCGTCCACCAGGCCCTGTGCTGTCGCTGTGATGCGGGCCTTCTCGGCGGATTCGGCGGATGCTCCGGTTTCAGAAGCAGAGGGGGAGGGCGAGGCGGACGGGGACGCAGAGGCGGAAGCAGAGGTGGAGGCTGATTCGGTGGGCTCCGGCGGGGCAGCGATGGCTGCGTTTGGGCTGTGCAACATGAAGGCGCCGGCTCCCATGACAGCGGCCACCGGCAGTGCCAGGGAGCGCAGTAGGAAGGAGCCGCGGGGCTTGTGTCTGCTGATGTGCTTGGTGGCTGGTGCAGTGGATGATGTGGACTTGCTGGTTGTGTTTCTCATGGCATCAGCGTCGCAGCGCCACCCGGCCCTTCGCCCCCGCCGCAGGAACAGGATCACCTGTCCAAAAGGACAGCGCCCGCGAACCTCAGGCGTGCAAATGCTCCTTGTGCTCCTTGGCGACCTCCTCCGACTCCAGCTGCAGCGTGCAGTGCTCGATGCTGACTTCGTGGTGTGTGGTCAGGCAATCCTGGATCTCGGAGAGGATCTCCTGGGAATGGCCGTCGCTGAAGCACTCGTCGGATAGCACCACATGGGCGGTCAGGACGGGCAGGTCGGTGGAGACGACGGAGGCGTGGAGGTCGTGGACGTCCTTGACGTGCGGGTGCTCCGCCATGTGCTCCCTCACCTTGGTCAGGTCGAGTCCGCTGGGGGTAGCTTCCAGCAGGATCGACCCCGACTCCTTCAGTAGCTTCAGCGCTCGCGGCACGATCAGCACGGCGACCAGGAGGCCAGCAACGGTGTCGGCGCGGGTCCAGCCGGTCAGGGCGATCACGGCGGCGGAGACGATCACCGCCACCGACCCGAGCGCGTCGTTCAGCACCTCCAGGAAAGCAGCCCGCATGTTCAGGTTGCTGTCCTTGCCGCCGAGCAGCACCATCAGCGACGCGACGTTGCCGAGCAGGCCGACCACACCGATGAAAGCGACCCCGCCGGCCTCCACCTCTGGGGGAGCGAAGAGCCTGCCGACGCCCTCGAAGATCGCATACCCGCCGACGCACAGCAGGATTGCGGACTGCGCACCCGCCGACAGCACCTCGGCGCGCTGCCAGCCCCAGGTGTGCTGCTCCGACGGCGGCCGTTTCATCAGCGTCGCCGCGATGAGGGCCACCACCAGGCCCATGGAGTCGGTCAGCATATGCCCGGCGTCGACCAGCAGCGCCAGGCTGTCCGTGACGATCGCGCCGACGACCTCGGCGATGAAGATCACGCCGGTGATCCCCAGGGCGATCCCGAGGCGCTTCCGGTTCGTCGATCCGTGCGCGTGATTGTGATTGTGACCATGGCCATGTCCGTGGGTGTGGGAGCTCTTCTCGTGGCTGTGATGGTCGTGCGGTGCGGCGCTGTGCTCGTGGGCTGCGTCGTGGTGGTTGCTCATTGCGCGTCGTCTTCCGGTTCGCAGGTGACTGGGACTTCGCCGGTGGCGACCAAGAGGTCGTCGGCGGCTGCCAGGAGGTTGGTGATCAGTTCTGGCTCGGCCAGGGAATAGAAGGTGGCGCGTCCCCTCACGCGCGCGGTCAGCAGGCCGCTGTCGCGCAGCCCCCTGACGTGGGCGGACACCGTCGACTGTGCTAGCCCCAGGTGCTTGACGAGGTCGGCGACCCGGTGCTCGGACAGCATGAGGTGTTTGACGATGGCCAGCCGGTTCGGGTCGGCCAGGGACCGGAACAGCGTTGCCGCCGTGTCGGTCTCGGGGTGCGCGGACCCTGCCTCAGTCATCGTCATGGAACGATGATAACGTTTCTGAGCGATGAATGCTAGGGGTTTTGGCGACGGATATCGCCGTGTACTCTCCATCAGGTAAGCCCCACCTTGGCTGGACGGAGAACGGCATGGGAAACCCCTGGGAGATCTACGACGCACTCATCGACGCGATCCCGGAGGAGGTGACCCTGACAACGGTCAATGTCGGCGCGCAGTGGACCCGGGTCATCAACTCGGCCGGTGGCATCGGCATGGCGTGGACGATGAACGTCAAATCCCGTCCCGACATCTTCCCCGGCGTCACCCTCGACGGCGCGCCGCTGCGGGAGGCCGCCCAGCTGGTGCGCAGCTGGAACCTGGCGGAGAGCTCCATTGGGCAGGCCGCCATCAACTCCTGGCACAGCACCCCGGAGGTCGCTGAGGCCAACGGCTTCGTCCCCACCGGCGAGGGCATCAACTGGGGCATGGTCTTCGACCCCTACGCCACGGACGTCACCGGCAAGAAGGTCGCCGTCATCGGGCATTTCCCCTTCGCCCAGAAGGCCCTCGAAATGGCGGGGGAGTACATCTGCCTGGAGCGCAACCCACAGCCCGGCGACTACCCGGACTCCGCCTGCGAATACCTCCTACCTGAGTGCGACTACGTCTTCATCTCCGGTTCGGCCTTCGTGAACAAGACCGCGCCGCGCCTGATCGAGCTCTCCCGCAACGCCTACACCGTGCTGGTTGGCCCGTCCGTCCCGCTGAACCCGGTACTTTTCTCCTACGGCGTCGACACCATCACCGGTTTCGTCTCGCCCCATCCCCAGCAGCTGGATCGGGCCCTGGCGGGCGTCAACATGAAGGGCATGTTCGCTGCTGGCCACCGCGTCCACCAGCACCGCCCCGCAGCCTGAGATCCGTCACCCGAAAGGAAACCCCATGGCCGACCCGAGCCTGACCGATATCACGGTGCCCATCAACACCCCCGACGCCTTCGGTGCGCCGGAGGTGTCCTCCACCGGGACGATGACCGTCATCGACTCGATCGCCACGGCCCCTCAGACAGACCCGTCGCGCAGCCGGCCCGGGGTGCGCAGGCACCTTCAGGGCGATGGCGCGAATGTCATCCTGATGAACTTCGCCCCCGGTCAGCGTCTCGACGACCACCAGGCAGCGCACCCCATCACCGTGCAGTGCGCCCAGGGCAGGCTGCTGTTCACCTGTGGCGACGAGGTCGTGGAGATGCGTCCCGGCGTGGTGCTGCACCTCACCAGCCACCTGACCCACCGGGTCGACTGCCCGGCCGACGCCCCCGAGAAGAACGTCCTGATCCTGACCATGCTCACCGGGGAACGCCACCAGTAATAGACCGTTGTCAATGGCAGGTTCCAGGGTAGCCAGGAGCTGGCTGAGAAGGTGACGGACCAGCACAGCGTCTACGGCATCCCGATGCACTGGTTGAGTATCGTGATCGGCGCCGGCTGCCTAGTCTTCCTGGTGCTCTCGATGTTCAGGTCCTAAATCTGTATCTGTCCTAATCCGTATCTGCTGAGGACGTGGGACGGAGGAACTGGAACAGCGGGGTCTCGTCGCCCTCAGGGTGGAGAATGCGCACCTCCACGCCGTAGACCTCGCGGATCAGGTCGGCGGTCAGCACCTCGGCTGGTTTGCCCAGGCAGACCGCCCGTCCCTGGTGGATGACCAGCACCTCGTCGCAGAAGCTGGTCGCGAGGTTCAGGTCGTGCAGCGCGACCACGACACTCACCCCCGACTCCCTCAGCGTCGCGAGGATCTCCAGCTGATGCGAGATATCGAGGTGGTTGGTCGGCTCGTCGAGCAGCATCAGCTGCCCCTCCTGGGCGAATGCCCGCGCCAGGTGGGCGCGCTGCTGTTCGCCACCCGAGAGGGTCTGCCAGTCCCGGGTCAGCAGATGCTCGATCCCGGTGCGCCTCGCGGCATCCGCCACGACTTTGCGGTCCTGGGGGTTGGGACCGGCCCAGCGGCGGCGGTGTGGGATGCGTCCCAGGTCGATGACGTCCTGGACGGTGACGTCCTGGTCCGTGGTCGCTTTCTGCTGCACCACCGATATCCGCTGGGCGATCTGCGTCGGTGTCCACTGCGCGTAGGGGCGGTCGCCCAGGATGATCTCCCCGGACCGTGGCTGGATGGTGCGGGCCAGCATACCCAGCAGCGTCGACTTGCCCGACCCGTTCGGTCCGAGCAGCCCCAGGATCCGGCCGGGCATGGCTGGGACGCTGATGCCGTCCACGATGATGGCGTTGCCAGCGGTCCAGGTCAGATCTTCTGCTTCTAGTTTCATCGTTTCCTGGTCCTAGCGAGAATGGTGGCGAAGATCGGCACACCCACCAGCGCGGTGATCACACCCACCGGCACCTCCAGCGGGGCGAAGGCGGCGCGCGCGATGGTGTCGGCCCACAGTAGGAAGATCGCCCCGAACACCGCCGACACCGGCAGCAGGGCCCGGTGCCGCGATCCGACGAGCAACCGCGCGATGTGCGGCAGCACCAGTCCGACGAACCCGATGGCGCCCGACGAGGACACCACCACAGCCGTCATTAACGCCGCCCCGCCCAGCAGGATGATCCGGGTGGCGTGCACCGAAACCCCCAGCGTCGCGGCCTCCTGCTCGCCGAACATGAAGGCGTCCAGTGACCCGGCCATGAACATGGTCAGCAGGAGAAACCCAGCCAGCACCGTCGCCGAAAGCGCCACGTCAGTCCAGGAGACGCTCGCGAACGAGCCCATCAGCCAGTACAGGACTCCCCGGGTGGTGTTGGCGTCCGCGCCGACCATGATGATGAACGACGTCAGGGCCGAGAACCCCTGGGTGACGGCGATGCCTGCCAGCACGATCTTGTCGGTGGTGCCGCCCGCCAGGCGGGACAGTCCCAGCGTCGCGGCGAAGGCCGCCAGAGAACCGACGAAGGCGCCCGCGGGGAAGCTCACCAGCCCGCCGCCAAGCCCCATCACCAGGATCAGCACAGCGCCCGTGGAGGCTCCCGACGAGACACCCAGCAGATACGGCTCGGCCAGTGGGTTGCGCAGCAGCGACTGCATGATCACACCGCACAGGCTCAGCCCGGCGCCGGCGGCCGCCGCCAGCAGGACCCGCGGCAGGCGCAGGTCCCAGATGGTGGCGACCCGCAGCGGGGTCAGGCCCGGATCCGGTCCGAAGCCGAGCTTGTGCGCGAGCACGTCCCAGACATTCCCGACGCTCAGGTCGGAGGGTCCGAAGCTGATGGCCGTCACTATCGACAGCAGCAGCACCCCGATGCCGACGACGACCACTACCGCCGCCGGGAGCCTACGGGCGCGTCTCTGCGTGGCCTGGGATGGGCTCACTTGAGTCCGAACTGCTCTATCCCGGCGACGAGCTTCTCCGTCAGGTCGACGGTCCGGATCGACGGGTTCATGTCGCCACCCGCGACCCTGATGAAGCGCTCATTCTTGACCGCGTCCATCTGCGCGGTGACAGCATTGCTCTTCAGGAAGGCGATCTTCTCGTCGGCGGCATCGGCCGTCTGGCTCTTGCGGGTCAGGTCACCCATCACGATGATGTCGGGATTCTTGTCAGCCACGTCCTCCCAGCTGACCTGCGGCCACTCGTCCTTCTGGTCGGAGTAGATGTTGGTGACGCCGAGCTGGTCGGAGACGAACTGCGATGCGCCCGAGCCGCCCGCCACATAGGGCGCCTCGGAGTTCGCGAACCAGAACAGCACCTTGACCGGCTTGCCACCCTTCTGAGCGATGGCCTTCTCCAGTCGCGACTTCAGCTCGTCATTGACCTGCTTGCCCTTGTCGGGGACGCCGTGGATCTTCGCCAGCTCCTCGACCTCCTGGTACACCTTGTCGATGGTGAACTTCTCCTCCGGTGCGTCGTCGCCGCTCTTCTTGCCGCACTGGTTCGGGGCCAGGTAGGCGGGGACCCCCAGCGACTCGTACTTCTCGTAGCTGCCGGCGTTCTTGTCGTTCAAGGTGCTGGGGAAGGACGCGGTCACGAAGTCGGGTTCCTTGGCGGTGACGGCCTCCAGCGACGGGCCACTGTCGGAGATCCGCTCCACCTTGCTGTTCGCCTCTTCGAGGGACGGCAGCACCGGGTCGGTCCAGGTCGCGGTGCCCACCATTGTGTCTGCCACCCCCAGCGACAGCTGGATCTCGGTGGACGACTGGTTCAGCGACACCGTCCGCGTCGGAGCTTTCTGGAAGGTCAGCTGGTGACCGCAGTTCTCGATGGTCAGCGGGAAACCAGCGCTCTCGCTCGAGGTGTTTTGTGCGCTGCTTGACCCAGATGTGGTCTGCTGGCCGCTGCCGGCGCAGCCACCGACCAGCAGAGTGGAGACCAGGGCTAGGGATACGAGGGGCCGCTTGAGATGCATGAAGGGGTCCTTAAGGGGTGCCGACGGCAGTTCACAGAAAATCTCGGGTCACCTGGTGACAGGCTTCGAGTCTGCACGAAGGCTAACCTTAGAATTAGCCCTTGTCGAGACCTCCGTTCAGCTATGAGACGGACGCAGCAGGGGATACAGAATGGTCTCCCGGATGCCGGCCCCCGGCTTGAGCAGCATCACGAGACGGTCGATGCCCAGCCCCATGCCGCCCATCGGCGGGGCGCCGTATTCAAGGGCTTCCAGGAAATCGTCGTCCAGCTGCATCGCCTCCGGGTCGCCTGCGGCGGCGGCCAGCGACTGCGCCACCAGCACCTCGCGCTGGATCACCGGGTCGATCAGCTCCGTGAAACCGGTGCCGCGTTCCATGCCGCCGATGATCAGGTCCCAGGCCTCCACCTTCCCGGGGTCCGAGCGGTGGGGGCGAGCCAGCGGCTGCGCCACCGACGGGTAGTCGCACACGAACGTCGGCTGGATCAGGCCGGGTTCCACGAGGTCGCCGAACAGCTCCATCGCCAGCTTCCCGGCCGGCCACTTCGGGTCGTACTCCACCTCGCGCTCGTCCGCGATGGCCCGTAGCTCCTCGACGCCGGTCTCGACGGTGATCTCGCGGCCCAGCTCCTGGCTCAGCCCGTCGAAGAACGCCAGCCAGCGCCACTGGCCGTCGAGGTCGATGGTGCCCTTCTCGGTCTCCACCTGCCGCGAGCCGGTGGCGTCGGCGGCGGCGACGATGATGTCCTGGGTGAGCTGTGCGATCGTCCACTGGTCGCCCCACGACTGGTAGGCCTCCAGCATGGTGAACTCCGCCGAGTGTGACGAGTCGATGCCCTCGTTGCGGAACACCCGTCCCATCTCGAAGACGCGGTCCGCGCCGCCGACCATGGTGCGCTTCAGGTGCAGCTCCAGCGCGATCCGAAGGCTCATGTCGATGCCGAAGGCATTCAGATGCGTCGTAAACGGGCGCGCCGCGGCGCCACCGTGCACGAGCTGCAGCTGCGGGGTCTCGACCTCCAGGTAGCCCTGCTCGTGCAGCGTCTCCCGGATCGCGCGGGTGATGGCGGAGCGGGTCCGCACCATCTCCCGGGCCTCCTCGCGGGCGATGAGATCGACGTAACGGCGGCGGACCCGCGACTCCTCCGACAGCTCCTTGTGCAGCACCGGCAGCGGCCGCAGGGCCTTCGACGCCAACCGCCACTCCTTGGCCATCACCGACAGCTCCCCGCGTTTGGAGGAAATCACTCGACCCTCCACCCAGACGTGATCGCCCAGGTCGACGTCGGACTTCCACGCGGCGAGGGCCTGCTCGCCGACCTCCGCCAGCGACAGCATCACCTGCAGCCGCTCGCCGTTGTCCCCGGGGGTGAAGCCGTCCTGCAGCGTCGCGAAGGCCAGCTTGCCTGTGTTGCGGATGAACACGACCCGGCCACCGACCGTCACCACATCGCCGGTCTCCTCGCCAGCCTCCAGGTGTCCCCAGCGTTCCCGCACCGCCGCCAGGGTGTGGCTGCGGCTCAGATCCGCGGGGTAGGGCTGCGTACCGGCAACCAGCAACCGCTCCCGCTTCTCCTTGCGGACCACAGTCTGCTCAGAGTCGGCGGGATCAGGGGCTTGAGTACGCGCATCGGTCACGTGAGGGGAGTCTACCGGCACCAGACGACGAGATCCCGCCGACAGAGATCCGGTCAGCCCTGCACCATGCGCATAAAGCGCAGCACATCCCACCTCCTGGAATCCTCCCGGAATTTTCTGGGATTCCTCCCCGGGGCGGGCTGTGTTATCTAGGATCAGTTGCATCCTCCTGTTCTGGGGGTTGTGGTGCACCAATGGAGGTGTGGGTGATGGTTCGGTCGGGTATGCGGATTGCTGCTGCTGTGGCGGTGGTGGTTGTGGTGTCAGGGTGTGGAAGTGGCGAGTCTTCTGCTCCGAAGAGTCCCTTAACTTTCGATAGGTCGTCGGTGGCATCGCCGACGATGGTGACGACGTCTGCGTTTCCTGGTCCGTCTCCTTCTAGTGTGTCGCCGCAGCCATCGGAGACGTTCAGTCCGGAGCAGCAGGAGGCTGCTGATCGGGTGATGGAGTATTTCCGGATCCTTGATGAGGTGAGCACGAATCCGGATGCTTCGATTCAGCCGTTGGCGGATATCACTACGGGGCAAACGCAGGTACTCGATACGCGGCAAGTTGGTGAGTATCGCAGCAAAGGCTGGGTGCAGACAGGAGTCATTAAGGTGCATATCAAAGGAGCTGCGGAAGCAACTGAGGTAGATGATTCTCAAATGGTAGAAATCCAAGCCTGTACCGACAGCAGGGAAGTAGAAATTATCGATTCAAAGACTAGTGAGAAAGTTTTGAACCCTGTTCGCCCACGGACCGTGGCTTGGCAGATTCAGGTGGTCAAGCCGGCGACGGTGTGGCTGATTGGTGCTATTACTAGCGAAGCAAGTTCAGGATGCTAATCATGTGCCAGAAGCTAAGTCTCTTAATAGTCTTTTTATTGATCGCAATCCAACTGCCTTTTACCCAAGCAAACGCTGAAATCCGCTGCACAGAGGTGGGCAGGTATGGTGTTTGTGAGCTTGAGGTGGGGGCTCCAGGGCATTCGGGTGGGTCTGGTGGTTCGCAGTCTGGGGGTTCTGGGGGGTCGGGGGAGCAGAGGTGTTATCACTATGACGGTAAGACTGAGGTTCCTTGCCGTATTGATGGTGGGCAGTGGGATCTTGAGCATATGTGTTATGTCAGGCCGGCTGATCCGCAGCCACCGAAAACGGATCCGATCTGGACCGGGCACAGTGGCGGGGTGGTGATGAGCTGTAATGTCGCTGGGAACTCTCCCTACAATTATTGGGCACCCGGCCCTGAAGAAGCTCAGCCCCCGGATCCTGCGGATTTAGCCAAAATCGCGGTAGAACGCATGGAGTTGCGGCCGGTGGGGATGGGGATGTGGCCGGATCGGATTGAGGGCTTCCCCGGCCGGCACACGCTGGTGGGGTGGCGTAACTGGATGTGGGTCACTGACCCGGCTCCTAACACGTGGGGGCCGATTGTCAAGACCGCGTCGCAGGACGGCTATAGCGTCACCGCCACCGCCAGCGTCACTCGTCTGGACTGGGATATGGGCGATGGCCACCACAAAACCTGCGGCAAAGGAATACCACACCCAGCAAACAAAACCCGGGATGAGGCATCACCGTTCTGCGGCTACCAGTACCCCAAGCGCGGCACATACACAGTCACCGCCACCAGCTACTGGACTATTGTCTGGTCCGGGATGGGACAAACCGGCACCATCAAGCTCGAGTTGTCGTCCCAGCTGGAGGTGAATGTGATCGAAGCCCACGTGGTCACCATCCCCGACCGTAATAGCCGCCCCACCACCACACCCAGCCGACGACGGTGAATATCGGAACACCAGCACCACCCATAGGAATTCCCGCAGGCACCGTCACCCCTCATATAGCAAGCGGGAAAGCGGTAGAAGATCTTCAGAACTTAACGGGTGACTATGTGGCTTAGCGATCAGTCGCTACCCCAGGCGACCACGGCCCGGATGCCGTCGTGCGTGACCTCCCACGTCACCTGGGACAGGTCTGGCACGTGCACGTCGGCGTGCAGGACATCGGGGGAGTGGGTGCTGAGGATCCCGAGGACGGGGAAGCCGCCGGCCCGGGCGGCTGCGATCCCGGCGAGCGAATCCTCCACCACGAGAGCCCGCGACGGCTCCACGCCGAGTTGTTCGGCGGCCAGCAGGAAGGAGTCAGGAGCGGGTTTGCCGTTGGCCACCTGGTCGCGGGTGACGACCACTCGGGGCAGCGGCAGGCCCGCCGCAGCCATCCGGGCATCGAGCAGACGCCGCGTGCAGGACGTCGCAACCGCCACCGCGCCGGCGGGCAGCACGCGCAGCGTCTCCGCGGCACCCGGCATGGCCGCAACCCCCGCGGTGTCGGTGACCTCCAACTCCTCGATGCGAATCGCCGCAGCCGACCAGCGGTCCTCCGCGACCAGCGCCTTCGTCAAGGCCCTGCTGGGCATGCCCAGATACGTGGGAAGCTTCTCCAGGTCGACGTCGAACTCCTCAGCCCAGGTGGCGTAGGCGCGGAGCATGGCCGCGTGTGAGTCAACGATGGTGCCGTCATGGTCCAAGATCACGGCGTCGAACGAACCGACGACGTGCTGCCAGCCCATCAGGTCACTTCCAGAACGTCGCCAGCATGAACGACGAGATGATCAACCCGAGGGCGATCAGAATGTTCCATTCGCCCAGCGACCGCATGAAACCGATGTAGGTGCCAGCCAGATTCCAGGTCACCATCCACATCACACCCAGCAGCCCGACGGTGCAAAAGAGCCACGGCACCCACCGGCGTTCCGTCCCACCGGCGATGCGCTTGCGCTCCTTACGCTCCTTGCGAGTCTTCGCTAGCTCCTCGGCCTGCTCTTTGCGCGTCTTGCTCTTGGCTTCCTTGCGCACCTTGGACTCGGGCACCGCGCCCCTCCTTTCAATCTCCTCGTGCCAAGGGTAGTGGAGTCACACGGGTGGGAACACATCCGGTGCCGCGGGCCGCGTAGGGTTGGCCCATGAAAAACGGTCGACTGCTCCGTCTCCTGAGGCGCATCAGGCGTCCCCGCGGTGAAGGGCAGCCCCGGAGTCTGCGGGGCCGGGTCGGCACAGGGGTGATCTGCATCCTGGCCGGGACGATGCTCACCGCCTCTGCGTTCGCCGCCCGCGGCACCGACCTGCGCTCCGACCGCAACACCTCGCTGCGCGGCTTGATCGCAACGCAGGCGCAGCGCAACGAGCAACTGAGCCGCGACGTCAGCAAGGTCCGGTCCGAGCTGGACGCCCTCGGACATCAGCAGGGCGCGTCCCCGGAACTGGAGCAGCAGCAGAGGACAGCGGCGGAACAGGCCTCGACGACCGCCGTCGCCGGTCCCGGCCTGCGCGTGACGCTCACCGACGCCCCCGCCGACGTGAAACCCGCGGGAGTCGACGACGACGCCCTGGTGGTGCACCAGCAGGACATCCAGGCTGTCGTGAACGCCCTCTGGAAGGGCGGAGCGGAGGCAGTCAGCATCCAGGGGCAGCGGATCATCTCCACCTCCGGGATCAAATGCGTCGGCAACTCCGTGATCCTGCACGGCATTCCCTACGCCCCGCCCTACGTCATAGAGGCCATCGGCCCCGGCGACCGGATGAGCACCGCCCTGGAGTCCTCCCGGGCGTTGATCGTTTACCGGCAGTACGCCGACGCCTACGGCCTGGGATACAGCGTGGCCAAAGAGTCGTCCCTGTCGCTTCCCGCCTTCCAGGGCGCCTTGAGAGTGACCCACGCCAAGCGCAGCTAGCGGCCCCTTCCAGCAGTCCGGTTTGCTGGTCCTGATCTGGGTTTGCTGGCCTTATTCACGTTTGCCTGTGCTGTGACGCCAGCAAATGCGAATAGAGCCAGCGAAACGGCGATAGGGCCAGCGAAAAGCGCCCAGCCCGCTGGGTGAACTGGCAGGCTGGGCGTTCGCTATGGCGGGGCGCTAGTCCTTTGCCCGTTCCAGGGCGCGCTTCCTCGCGGCCTCCGAGCGTTCGGCGATGCGCTTGGCGTTCGCCTCGTCCCGGGTCAGGTTGCGGCCGGACTCGGGGTCGAAGACCATCATGGACTCCGGCATGAAGTACAGATCGGCCTCCTCGCCCTCCAGGATCTGGGACCTGGGGTCGAGGTTGACGACGAACTGCGTGCGCATGCCCTCGCCGTCGAGGTCCCGGTCCAGCTCCTCCAGGGTGCTCTGCACCGAGGGGTCGGACTGGAACGGGACATAGGCGTACTGCTCGTTGCCGAGCCACTCGGTGACGTCGACGACCGACGTGAAGGACACCGCGTCCTCGGGTGGTGGGGTGGCGTCGGCGTCCTTGATGTGCTCAGGACGTAGGCCGACGATGACGACCTTCTTGCCCGCCAGCTCCTCACGGGCGCTCTCCGGGATGGGTGCGTTGACCATCGGGAGCTCCAGGTGGTCCTCGTGGACCGTGGCGGGGAGGAAGTTCATGGGCGGTGACCCGATGAACCCGGCGACGAACAGGTTCGCCGGCTCCTCATACAGCTCCCGCGGCGAGGCGCACTGCTGCAGCAGCCCGCGTTTCAGCACGGCGACCCGGTCGCCCAGGGTCATGGCCTCGGTCTGGTCGTGGGTGACGTAGATCGTCGTGATGCCCAGCCGGCGCTGCAGCCGGGCGATCTCGGTGCGCATCTGGCCGCGCAGCTTGGCGTCGAGGTTGCTGAGCGGCTCGTCGAAGAGGAACGCGTCGGCCTCCCGGACGATCGCGCGGCCCATCGCGACGCGCTGCCGCTGGCCACCCGACAGGTTCGCCGGTTTGCGTTCCAGGTGCTCGTTGAGCTCCAGCAGGTCGGCGGCCTGGTCGACGCGGCGGCGGATCTCCTCCTCGTCGACCTTGTTGCGGTTGAGCCGCAGCGGGAAGGCGATGTTCTCCCGGACGGTTAGGTGCGGGTATAGGGCATAGTTCTGGAAGACCATGGCGAGGTTGCGGTCCTTGGGGGCGAGGTCGTTGACCCGCTGCCCGTCGATCTGCAGCTCGCCGGAGGTGATGTCCTCCAGCCCCACGATCATCCGCAGGGTCGTCGACTTACCGCAGCCCGATGGGCCGACGAAGATCATGAACTCGCCGTCGGCGATGTCCAGGCTGATGTCATTGACGGCTTTGAAACCGTCGCCGTACTCCTTGACGATGTGCTTGAGGGTGATGTTGGCCATAACTGTTTGCTCTCCTAGTCGGGGTTCAGCCCTTGACGGCACCAGAGGTGAGGCCGGAGACGATGCGGCGCTGGAAGATGAGGACGAGAACGACCACGGGCACCGTCACCACGACGCCCGCGGCGCAGATAGCGCCGGTGGGCGACTCAAACTGGCTGGCGCCGGTGAAGAAGGCTAGCGCCGCGGGAACGGTGCGGGCTTTGTCGCTGGTCAGTGAGATCGCGAAGACGAAGTCGTTCCACGCCGTGAAGAAGGCGATGATCGCGGTGGTGAACACCCCAGGTGCGGCCAGCGGCACGATCACCTTGCGGAAGGCTTCCCAGCTGCTGGCGCCGTCCACCTGCGCGGCCTGCTCCATCTCCCACGGGATCTGCTGGAAGAAGGCCGACAGGGTCCAGATCGACAGCGGCAGCGTCAGGACCAGATAGGGCAGCACCAGGCCTGGGATGGTGTCGAACAGGTGGATCTGGCGCCACAGGTCGAATAGGGGGGTGACCAGTGAGATCACGGGGAAGAAGGACACCGTGAGCGCCGTGCCGAGGATGAGCCGCTTGCCGGGGAAGTCGAGCCGGGCGATCGCGTAGGCGCAGAAGGTAGCCAGGATCACAGCGATGATCGTCGCGATGACCGTGACCAGCGCGGAGTTGAACAGCGCGGGCAGGAACAGATCCCGGGCGCCTCCGGTGAAGATCAGCTCGTAGTTCTCCAGGGTGGGGTGGACTGGCCAGAAATTGCCGTCGGCCCGCTCGGATCCCGGTTTGAGCGACAGGTTCACGATCCACAGCAGCGGAACGATCGTGTAGATGATGATCGCGATGCTGCCGGCGATCTGCCAGAGTCGCTGTCCAATGGTGATTTCGCGAGTCATACCCGCCTCACCTCCTTCCCTGGGCGAGATCGACGCGGAAGCCCCTGACGAAGATCACCGCGATGACGACCACGCACAGGAACAGCAGCACCGAGACCGCGGAGCCGAGTCCGACCTCTGTGCGCGAGATGGTCTGGTTGTAGGCGACCAGCGACAGCGAGGCCGTGTCGTGGCTGCCGCCGGTCATGATGAAGATGTTGTCGAAGATGCGGAAGGCGTCGAGGGTGCGGAACAGCAGCGCCACCATGATCGCCGACTTCATGTTCGGCAGCACCACGCGCCGCATCCGCTCGCCCCAGGTGGCGCCGTCGACGATCGCGGCCTCCTCCATGGCCGAGTCGATCTGGGTCAGGCCGGCCAGCAGCAGCAGCGACATGAAGGGGGTGGTCTTCCAGATCTCGGATACGCAGATCGGCACCATGGAGGCCCAGAAGTCGCCGAACCAGTCGAAGTCCTTCGGGAAGATCCCGAAGGTCAGGCTGTTCAGCAGCGGATCGACGAATCCGGTGTCGGTGGCGAAGGCGTAGAGCCAGGAGAACGCCGAGACCACGGTGATGATTGAATACGGGATCAGCACGATGGTGCGCAGCAGCCCGCGCCCGTCGAGGACCTTGGCCATCGCCAGGGCGATCAGGAACCCGAGGACGAGCTCGACCACTACCGTGATCACGGTGATCAGAGCCGTGGTCCCGAACGCCTGCCACCACAGCGGGTCGCGCAGGACGATCAGGTAGTTCTCGAACAGCACGAACTGCCTGCTGCCCGGGTCGGTGAGCCGGTACTGGAACAGTGAGGTGTAGACGGCCTGGAGGATCGGGTAGAAGGTCACCAGGATCATGATCACGAAGGCTGGTCCGGCCAGCTTCCAGCCGAGCCTGCGTTCCTCTTTCGCGCGGTCTGACAGCCGTGGCCTGCCGCTACGGGTCGTGGTGGCGCTCACAGCAGGGCCTCCCCCTTGAGAACCTTCATGATCAGCTCGGTGGACTCGCGGGGTGTCCGCTCCGGGTCCACGGCCTCCGGCGGCGACCAGGTGCGCTGGATGGCCGTCGAGAGGTCGCCGTAGTAGGCGGTCCGGGGGCGCTGCACCGCCGCGTTGAGGGAGTCCTTGATGGCGTCGGCCATCGGGAACTGCTCACGTATCTCGGCGTTCTCGAAGACCGCGGCCCGGGACGCAGGGTTGCCGGTCCCCATCATGTAGGCCTTCTGATGGTCCTCGGTCGTGATGCACTGGATCGCCTTCCACGCCAGGTCCGGTTTCTGGGAGGCCGAGTTCACCCCGAGCTCGATCCCGCCGAATGGGGGAGCCGACTGTTTATCCGCATCCACCCGGGGATAGGTCGTCCAGGCTATGTCGTCCATGAACGGCACGTCGTTGCCCTTCATGGCCGCGTAGACGTAGGGCCAGTTCAGCATGAACCCCGAGGTGCTCTCGTCCTGGAACATGTTGAGCGCGTTGGTCTCGTTCATCGACGACAGCGCCGGCCCGACGGCCCCGGACCGGGCGAGGCTGGAGATCAGCGTCGCGGCCCGCTTGCCGGCTGGCGTGTCGAGCCCCAGCTGGGTGTCGGCGGCGGCCGCCCCCTCGTTCTCGATGATCGATCCGCCGGCGCTGGCCACGAGCGCATTGATGAAGACGGTGTAGCCCTCGTAGCGTTTGGCCTGCAGCGCGATGTCCTTGCCCGTGGCCTGAGCGGCGGCGATGACCTGGTCGAAGGTGACGGGACCGCTCATGTCGAGCCCGGCCTTCTCGGCGACGGACTTGCGGTACCACAGCAGCTGGGTGTTGGCCCAGAACGGTGCTGCGACCAGTTTCCCTTTCCAGTGCGAGGCATCCAGCGCACCCTGGACCCGGTCCGCAGTGAAGTCCTGCCGGTACTGCTCGGGGACGTCGACGAGATAGCCGGCCTCAGCGAACTCGGGGACGACGACCGGGTCGAGGCTCATGATGTCGACCCCGCTGTCGTGAGCTGCGAGACGGCGGATCAGCTGCTGCCGCTGGTCCGACGCCTCATTGGGCAGCTGCTCTACCCTGATGGAGTATTCACCACCCGAGGCCGCGGAACACTCGGCCGCCAGCTGCGCCTGCCCGCCGCCGGTCGGCGACGCCCCACCACTATCGGGGTTGATGAACCATGTCAACGTGGTCTGCTGCCCCGGACCTGACGAGCATGCCGCCAGTCCCGGAGCAATCAGAGCGGCAGCCGCCATGAACACGACTGCCTTGGACTTGAACTTCATCGTTCTCCTTAGCTTTCCTCACGGACTGCATTTCCACCTACCATAGAGGAAAACCTACGTGTTTGGGGGGTCATAGCCGTTTTCAGTAGAGGACCTGCTACAGGGCGGGATCGGCCGCCTCGACGGGGCATCGCCGGGCAATGGGGGAATGATAAGGCAAGGGACAGCAACATCGCGGTGTGCCGGCACGATGCGCAAGGTGGCGGAAATTTCACCAGGCCCGTGTCGCCGGTTGGTCCATAACAGGGGTGGGGCAGCGTGCCGGCCGCCTCCGCGTGACAGAATTGCGCCCGTGGCACGCATCCTCGTCATCGACAACTACGACTCGTTCGTCTACAACATCGTCTCCTACCTGGCCCAGATCGGGGCCAGCACGCAGGTGTGGCGCAACGACGACCCGAGGTTCGCGGAAGCCGGCTGGGAGGACGCCTTCGACGGGGTGCTGCTCTCACCCGGGCCGGGCACCCCGGAGCGCGCCGGGGTGTGCGTCGACGTCATCCGGCAGGTCGGAGGGCGCACGCCGCTGTTCGGGGTATGCCTCGGACTCCAAGCGATGGTGGTGGCCCTCGGCGGCGTCGTCGGCCGCGCCACCGAGCTACTGCACGGCAAGGTCTCCCAGGTCTTCCACGACGGCCAGGGAATCTTCGCCGGGTTGCCGTCGCCGATCAACACCACCCGCTACCACTCGCTGGCCGCTGTCGAGGACACCATGCCAGCTGAGCTGGAGGTGACGGCACGCACTGAGTCTGGGGTCATCATGGCGATCCAGCACCGTGAATGGCCGATGGAGGCCGTGCAGTTCCATCCCGAGTCGGTGCTCACCGAGGGCGGCTACCAGATGCTCGCCAACTGGCTGGTGACCTGCGGCGACGCCGACGCGCCAGCCCGCGCCGCGGGTTTCGCCCCCTTGGCGACCACAGCGCTGTCCTAGCAAGAAAGGGCCTTAGGCGTTGCGGTCAGCAGGTCGGGAGATCCACTCTCCCCAGACCGCTGAGATGACCGTACCGAGGGCGCCCAGGCTGACGAGGAACCAGAAGTGCTCGTGCCCGATGAACGGCAGACACACAGCGAGGCCGACACCGAGCGAGAAGACGATCCTCTCGCCACGCCTCAAGAACCTCTGCTGTCGGTCGGTGTACCAGGAGGCAATCACCGCGACCACCACCAACCCGACCCCGGAACCGATCAACCGGAGCCACGGAGCCCAACCGGAAAGCCCCAGGATGACCAGGACCGTGGCGATCACCGTCGTCTTGAGGGCGACAGCGAACGCAACGTTTCGGTACTGAACTTCAGACATGGGTAACGCCGGAGAAGAAGATCGCGGCAGCCAAAATAGCGCTGACAACGTATCGCACAACCCATCACCCTCCCTTAGTTACGTTGTGGATCGATGCGCTTTTGGTGGACCCTACCCGGAATCAATCGTTTCTGTACAGAGCGCGACGAGACTGACGAAAAATGTCCGGGAACGGTAGCGTTTGCCTCACGTGAGCATGTCCGCGGGTGGTGCCTGGATGTGCTCCCCACCAGTCAGCGCTTCGGCGACGGCGGCGGGGATGGCAGGGGTGTCGGTGATGGGCTCGGTGTCTGGGTAGGTTCCTGCGAGTTCTGGGCCGGCTGGGTCGGGATGGTCACCTCCACATCTTCGGTGTTCCTGGGCAGCTCGGTGTCTGCATCGAAATTCTGGGCGCTCACCCGGCCGTAGGTCTGTTGTCCGGGCTGTTCGACCTGCCTGATCCGCAGTGGCCGGGAGAAACCAGCGCTCTTGAATGCCTGCTGTGCCTGGCTCTCATCCATGCCGATCATGTTCGGCACCTTGGCGGTCGTGGGGGCTGCCTTTGCAATGGTGACGGTGATCTTCCCCGTCTTGCGGTCCAGGGCGGTTCCCTCGTCGGGACTCTGTTTGAAGACCTTCCCCGCATCCTGCTGGCTGGTCTCGCCCTCCGAGCTCTTTAGCGTCACCTGGAAACCCGCATTCGTGGCCAGGCTCTGGGCCTCGTCCAGGGTCTTGCCGGTGAAATCCGGCACCGGGGAGGTTCCCGTCGCGACTTTCAGGGTGATGTCGTGGTCGGGCGCGGCCTTCTGACCTAGAACGGGATCGCTCTCCTGCACCTGCCCCTTCACGGCATCGGCGGCCTCATCTGCCGGTTTCATGTCCTCTTTGGTGATCTTGCCCGTGAAACCGGCTTTCTGGAGCTGTGACTTGGCGTCGTCGAAGGACTTGCCCTTCAGATCGGAGGGAATCTCAAGCTGAGTCGGTCCCTGCCCGACCTTCAAGGTCACCGTGCTGCCGAACGCGGCCTGGGTGCCGGAGGCCGGGTCGCTTGCCGTGACCCTGCCTTTGTTCGCGTCGTCGGACTCGACGTTCTCCACCTTCGAGGCGAAGCCCTGCTCTTTCAGGGCGCTCTCCGCGGTGGCCTGGTCCGACCCGACGACATTCGGCACCGTCACCTGCCGGGGAGCGGGGTTGGCGAAGACCATGTAGGCGGTGGCGGCGAGTGCGATCACCAGCAGCCCGGCCAGGACCGAGAGCGTGACCACGAGCCTCTTGCGCTTCTTCTTCTGGTCCTCATCCTCCAGGGTGTCCACTGCGCCGTTCACGGAGGTATCCGCCGGGCTGTCGGCCGCCGCTGGCATCGCGGTGGTCGGGGCGGCGCGCCGCGCGGAGGATGGCATCACCGTGGTCGGCATCTCAGTGGGGGAGGAGAAGGCTGCCATCACCGGCTGCCCGTTCAGGGCCCGCAGGATGTCCTCGCGGAACTCGCGGGCGTCCTGGTAGCGGTCTGCAGGCGACTTGGCCAGCGCCTTCAAGGCGATGGCGTCCATCGCCGGGGTCACCTCGGGGTCACGCTGGCTGGGTGGTACGGGCGTCTCCCGGACGTGCTGATAGGCGACGGAGACGGGGGAGTCCCCCTTGAACGGCGGCTCCGAGCACAGCAGCTCGTAGAGCAAGCAGCCCACCGAGTACAGGTCCGAACGCTGGTCGACCTTCTCGCCGCGCGCCTGCTCCGGCGACAGATACTGGGCGGTGCCGATCACGGCGGCCGTCTGCGTCATCGTCGCGGAGGTGTCGGCGACGGCGCGGGCGATGCCGAAGTCCATCACCTTCACCGTTCCCGCGGGGGTGAGCATCACGTTTGCCGGTTTGATGTCGCGATGGATGATCCCGGCACGGTGGCTGTAGGACAGCGCGTCGAGCACCCCGGCTGTGAACTCCAGCGCCCGGTTCGGCACGATCTTGCGGCCGTCGCGCAGCACCTCGCGCAGCGTCACACCCTCGACGAGCTCCATCACGATGTACGGCACCATGACATCGGACTTGGTGTCCCGCTCCTCGCCGGTGTCGTAGACGGCGACGATGTTCGGGTGGTTCAGGCCCGCCGCGGACTGGGCCTCGCGGCGGAACCGGGCCTGGAACGTGGGATCGCTGGCCAGGTCGATGCGCAGGCGCTTGATGGCCACGTCGCGGATGAGACGGAGGTCACGGGCACGCCAGACCTCTGCCATGCCGCCACGCCCGATAATCTGATCGAGCTCGTAGCGCCCGCCCAGCAGGGTGCCTCGCTCAGTCATCGCACTGGTCCTTTCGATTGATCGAGAACCATTGTGGCCCATCGATCCAGTTTTCGCCCGTCCTCATTTGACGGCCTCCACCACGGCTTTGAAAATCGGCGCAGCGACCTTGCCGCCAGAGATGTCGTCGCGCGAGACCGCGGTGCTCTGCACGAAGGCCACGACGGCGACATGCGGTTCGGAAGCATAGCCGACGAACCATGCATAGGGCGGACGGTTCGGATCGGACTGGGCGGTACCGGTCTTGCCCCCGACCGTCAAGCCACTGATGTCCGCGGGTGAGCCGGTGCCGTCGCTCACCACATTCTCCATCATCTGCCTGAGCTGCTTAGCGGTGCCCTCGCCGATCGGGCGGCTCATCTGCTCAGGCTGCACCGTCTGGATCACCTTCAGGTCGCTGCCGGTGACGCTCTTGACCAGGTGGGGTTTCATCAGCACCCCGTCGTTGGCGATGGCGGAGGCGACCATCAGCATCTGCAGGGGCGAGGCGGCCACCTCATACTGTCCGATGCTCGACTGGCCCAGCTGCGCCGCGTCCAGTTGCTCCGGGAACCTCGACGTCGACGCCGGCAGGTCGATGCCCGGTTCCGCGTTGAAGCCGAATTTCTTGGCCATGTCCACCATCTTGTCCTTGCCCAGGTCCACGCCCAGCTTCGCGAACGTGGTGTTGCAGGACGTCGCCAGCGCATGCTCCAGCGTGATCTCGGTGCCGCCGCAGTTCGTCGAGTTCCCGACGGAGTGGCTGGAGCCCGGCAGCTGGTACGTGTTCGGTGCGGCGACGACGGTGTCCGGCGCGTATCCCGACTCCAGGGCCGCCGCGGACGTCACCAGCTTGAAGGTCGACCCGGGTGGGAAGACCTCGCGGACGGCCCGGTTCTTCAGTGGCTCCTCCGAATTGTTCAGAAGGGAGTCCCAGTTCGCTTTCTCCGCCGACGTGTCCTGGGTGGCCAGCAGGTTCGGGTCGTAGGTGGGGGTCGAGGCCAGCGCCAGGATCTCGCCGGTTGTGTAGTCGATCGCGATGGCGGCACCCTGCTGTTTGCCCAGCGCCTTCACGGCGGCTGCCTGTGCCTTCGGGTTGAGCGTCGTGTTCAGGTTGGCGCCCTGCGGCTTCTTCCCGGTGAGCAGGTCCAGGACCCGGGAAAACATCTGCGACGAGGCGGTGCCCGACAGCTCCGAGTTCCAGCTCCGTTCCAGCTCCTGGCGGCCGTAGGAGTACGAATACCAGCCCGTTACTGAGGAATACAGCTCACCCTTCGGGAAGGTGCGCTGCCACGGGAACTGGTCCGTCCCCGGCACCGACGTGGCGATCGCGTCGTTGCCGACGAGGATTGCACCGCGGTTGGTGGTGAACTCGTGGTCGCGGACGCGGCGGTTGCGCACATCCGCGTTCAGCGCGTCGGACTGGCCGACGCTGATCCAGGTGATGTTCAACAACAAAGCCGCCATCAGCAGCGAGATGAAGATGCTGACTTTCCTCAGGGGGCCGTTCATTTTGCAATCACCGCCGTCGACTGGGCAGGAGTCAGCAACTCCTGCGGGGTGGCCGTGGCACGCTGAGGCATGCGTGCCCGGTGGGAGATCACCATCAGGATCCCGATGATCATCCAGTTCGCGATCAGAGAGGAACCACCCTGCGACATGAAGGGTGTGGTCAGGCCGGTCAGCGGCAGCAGCCGCGTGATGCCGCCGATGATCGAGAACACCTGTACCGCGAACGTGAACGCCAGCCCGCCCGCGAGGAGCTTGCCGAAGCCGTCGGGGCAGGTCAGGGCGGTCTTCATGCCACGGGCCACGATGAACCCGTACATCAGCACGATCGCCATCAGGCCCACGATCCCGATCTCCTCGGCCAGGCTAGCGGCTATGAAGTCGCTTTCGTTCATCGGCGTCAGCCAGGGTGATCCCTGCCCCCAGCCGCGGCCGAACAACCCACCCCAGGCGAAGCCGAACTGCGCCTGGATGATCTGGTAGTTGCCGTCGTAGTCGCTGAACGGGTTGAGCCAGGAGTTGACGCGGCGCGGCACGTGGTTGGTGAAGTTGTAGGCCAGCAGGCCGGCTATGACGAATGCGATCCCCGCCAGGATCGGCCAGGCTGGCCGCTGCGTCGCCACGTAGATCATGAACGTGAACAGGCCGAAGAACAGCAGCGCGGTTCCGAGGTCGTTCTGGAAGACCATGATCGCCAGCGACAGCAGCCACATCACCGCGATGGGCCCGAGGTCACGGGCCCGGGGGAACTCCAGGCCGATGAAGCGCCTCCCAGCGAGGGCCAGCAGGTCGCGTTTCTCGTAGAAATAAGCGGCGAAAGCCAGCGCCAGGAGGATCTTGGCCACCTCAGCCGGCTGGAAGCTGAACGGGCCCACCCCGATCCAGATCCGGGCGCCGTTCAGCTCACGTCCGACCAGCGGCACCAGGGGCAGGATCAGCATCAGCAGGCCACCCAGGAACAGCAGGTACGGGAACCGCTGGAGCCGGCGGTGATCACGCAACCAGAACACGACCGCGGCGAACAGCGCGATCCCGAGCCCCGTCCAGATGATCTGGTTTGTGGCCGCGTGCGCATTCTTCGCTAGGTCGAGGCGGGCGATCATCGCCAGGCCGAGCCCGTTCAGCAGGAACACCACGGGAAGGATCACGGGATCCGCGTAGGGGATCCGCCACCTGACGATGGCGTGGGCGCCCAAGGCCAGCGCGAACCAGATGATGGTCCCCGGGATCAGCTCGGGTGGCAGCGAGCCCCGCAGGTTCAGGTAGGAGACGACCCAGCCGACCAGCCCGAAGGTGCATGCTGCCAGCGTCAGCGCGAGCTCGACGCCGCGCCGCTGCCGGAAGATGATGTATTCGCCCGTTGCTGAGGGCTGTTGGACGACGGACATCAGCAGGCCTCAGGATTTGCTTCTTCGGTGGACGTGGGAGTCATCGGCGCCAGCATCGTCGGGTAGTTCGCCTGCTCCGTGGAGTTCGGCAGCGGGCTGGCCTCGGCAGTTGCTGCCGTCTCCGTAGTCGCTGTCGTCTCCGTCGGCAGGGCCACGGTCGGCAGGCTGTCGGGTGGCGGTGTCGCCTCCGCGCCGCGCCGCTGCTGGCGCGCGGCCGCGCAGCGCGTCGCATAGCCGTCCAGGACATCTGCCGTCTCGCCGGCCGCCTGGAGGTCGGCGACAGCAATCGTGTTTGTGACCTGCCGCTGATAGAACACGGGCAGGTCCGATATGAGCGTATTGCGGCGCTCGATGAGTTGATTCATCCGGTAGCCGAGCAACGCGCCCGGAAGACCGTTGTAGATGCCGATCTGCCCGTCGGCGTCGGCTATGAAATAACGAGTTGAGCTGTACACCTTCACTCCCCAGAAGGCAGCTCCCACGACGATCACCCCCGCGAGGATCGCCGCCAGTGCGGTGGGCCAGCGGTGCTTGCTCTCCTGCGGGGCGTACCGGGCCTGTTCCAGGGAGTCGTGGTCCGGGTCCTCGGGTGGCTTCTCCGGCTCGGGGTAGCCCTGCCCCTTGTCCTCGCCGCGCGTGATGCTCGGGATCGTGCGCTCCAGGGCAGACCCGGCCAGCTGCGACGGGGCCGCGTCGAGCGCGTCGTCCTGCGGGACCACGCGCGCCAGCACCATGGAGATGTTGTCGTGGCCGCCGTGCTCGTTCGCCAGCGCCGCGAGACGGGAGACGCACTCGTCGAGATCGTCGAGGGCCATCAGTCTCTTCAGGTCTGCCTCGGTCATCAGCCCCGACAGGCCGTCGGAGCAGAACAGCAGCCGGTCGTCCTCCTTCGGCTCCAGCTCGAAGAAGTCCGGTTCCGTGTCCCCGGACCCATTGAGGACCTTGAGGATCAGCGACCGGTGCGGGTGGGTGGCGGCTTGCTCCGGGGTGATGCGGCCCTCGTCGATCAGCGACTGCACCCAGGAGTGGTCGTGGGTCAGTTGCCTCAGCTCGCCGTCGCGCAGCAGATAGCCGCGTGAGTCGCCGATGTGTGCGATGCCCAGCATCGTGCCCGAGAATGCGGCACCCGAGAAGGTGGTTCCCATCCCGTCCAGCTCCGGGTCGTTCTCGATCAGGTCGGACAGCTTGTCGTTGGCGCGCTGCATGATGCCCGCCATGTGCTCCACGAGGTGCTCGTTGCCGAGACGGCGGTCGCCGTCGCTGGCCTCCCTCGCCGCGACGGCCGAGGCAAGGTCACCCGCCGCCGCCCCGCCCATGCCGTCGGCGACGAGAAGCAGGTTGGGGCTGGCAAAGGCTGCATCCTGGTTGTTCTTGCGGACACGCCCCACCTCGGAGTGGATGCGGAAGTCGAGGGAGAACGCCTGCATCACACCTCCAGTCTCATCATGGTGCGGCCGATTCGCAGGATGTCGTTCACCGTCAGCGGCGTGGGCTCGGTGATGCGTTTGCCGTTGACGTAGGTCCCGTTGGTGGAGCCCAGGTCGGTGACCATCCAGGTCTCCGGGTCACGCTGCACCAGCTGGGCGTGACGCGACGACGCGTAGTCGTCGTCGAGCAGGATAGTGGAGTCGGAGGTGCGGCCCAGGTTGATCGTCGGCTCCAGGGGCACCGACAGGCCCTGCTGCGCGCCCTGCGTGATAGCGAACCGGGTGGGCTGGCGTTTCGACCGGCCGCGGCGTACCGGCGCCAGCTCGGTCGCGGGCAGGTCGGAGGCCGAGACCTTCCGCCCGAACATGTCCTTGCGGATCACGTCGGCGACTATGCCGATGAAGAGCCAGAGCAGGGCAAGGAAGACGATCTTGATTGCCGCCGCGATGAGATCCGACATTGTTCACGCCTCCGAAGGCGAATGCACCAGCATCCTCGTGTTGCCGATCTCGATGCGGGAGCCGTCGCGCAGCTGCGCGGTCTGGACGCGCGAGCCGTCGACGACGATCCCGTTGGTGGACCCGAGATCCTCGATGCGTATGGTGCGGTTCTCCAGCGGGCCGGAGACCGAGATCATGGCGTGGCGGCGCGACACCCCGGGATCGTTGACGCGCAGATCCGCGCTGGAGCCGCGTCCGATCACCAGGCCTGGCGGCACCAGGGGATGCCTTACCCCGCCGACCTCGAGCACCAGTTGCTGCGAGGCCCGCGGCCTGGGCGCGGGCGGCTGGTCGGGGGCAGACGCGATGGCCTGGCTGGCGATCCGGAACTGACCCGTCGGCAGGCTCTGCTCCAGCATGTAGAGGATCTGGATGGGGCCACTGAAGACATACGACCGCTCTGCCGCGTGCTCCCTGAGCCCTGGGATGATCTCCGCGTTCAGCGTCTTGGTGTAGGGGAACAACCTGTTGTAGTCATGAGGGGAGAGGGACACGGTGAACACATTCGGCACCAGTCGCTTGTCACGGCTCAACAGTTTGGCCTCGGAGTCCAGCTCCCGCTGGATGCCCGCCGCGATCTCGACAGGCTGCACGTCGCCCTTGAAGGCACGGGCGAAAACCTTGTCAACGGCAGCGCCGATCCTCTTCTCAGCGCGGTCGAACACGCCCATTCACCCTCCTCTCAACGAAACCAGCTTAGAGGAAGCACCAATCGCGGTCACCTGACTCGCCTGCCTGAAGCCCCTGAAAAGCCCCTGAATCGGACTGTGATCGGCAGTCGGCCGCCTGCGCGGGACCCTTGCGGGGGTCCGGGGAGGCCGCCGGGCTGTCGTGCCTCCGGGACTCAGTGTGAGGCGGGGGTATGAGACGCAGGGGCGTGAAAGGTGCGGGCGAAGGCATCGAGGATGTCCGTGGCGCCCTCAACGGCGCTGACCCGCTCCGCCGCGAGATCGGCCTCGACGCGCTCGGCGACCTGACGGACCTCTGGGGAGGTCCGCAGCGACTGAATGATCTCCTGCTCCACCATGTTCCACAGCCAGGCGCGCTGCTGCGCCCTGCGCCGGCCCGCGAGCTCGCCGTCCTGCTCCAGGTCGGCGCGGTGCTTGGTGACCGCGGCCCAGACATCGTCCAGGCCTGCGCCGGTGTATGAGGAGCACGTCAGGACGGGGGCGCGCCGCTTCGTCTCGTCGCTGGAGATCAGCTTCATCGCGATGCTGAGCTCCCGGGCCGACACCCGGGCCTCGCCCTCGTTGTCGCCGTCGGCCTTGGTGATGGAGATCACATCGGCCAGCTCCAGGATGCCGCGTTTGATGCCCTGTAGCTGGTCGCCGGTACGGGCGACATGCAGGAACAGGAAGGTGTCGACCATGCCGGCGACCGCCACCTCTGACTGTCCGACGCCCACGGTCTCCACCATCACGACGTCGTAGCCCGCGGCCTCCAGCACCAGCATCGACTCCCGCGTCGCGCGGGCGACACCGCCCAGGTGGCCCGCCGATGGGGACGGGCGGACGAAGGCCTCAGACCGGTTGGCGAGGTCACCCATGCGGGTGCGGTCCCCGAGGATGGAGCCGCCGGTGCGCGTCGACGACGGGTCGACGGCCAGCACTGCGACCTGGTGCTGGTACTCGTCGATCAGCTTGACGCCCATCGCGTTGATGAAAGTCGACTTGCCCGCGCCCGGCACCCCGGAGACACCGACCCGGAAAGCTTTCCCGGTGTGGGGATTGATCAGCTGCAGGAGCTCGTGTGCCTGCGCGCGATGCTCCGGTTTCGTTGATTCCACCAGGGTGATGGCCTTCGCCACATGCCCCCTGGACCCCTCAACGACCTTGGCCGCCAGCTCCGCCACATTGAGATTCCGCATGTGAGCAACCCTATCCCCCACCCGTCGGGGACGAGGACCGGACGTCGTATGGTCCTACGTCCCGGTAGGTAGCCATCTTTGGTGGGCAGACCAGCCATATGTTGCTACTTACTGGCCCGTAGGGCGTGGCCGTTGTGGACGGGCTTCTGAGCGGCACTAGGCCAGTGCAGAGGCGCAGCACTAGACTGTCCGCGTCAAATTCATC
This sequence comes from Arachnia rubra, assembly GCF_019973735.1. Classification (NCBI taxonomy): domain Bacteria; kingdom Bacillati; phylum Actinomycetota; class Actinomycetes; order Propionibacteriales; family Propionibacteriaceae; genus Arachnia; species Arachnia rubra. The sequence continues at coordinate 2,782,741 of NZ_AP024463.1, read as the reverse complement.
TGTTAGCCACCGATAGGACGCATATGCCTGAACCACGAATCCTTCCGTCGGCGGACCTGGACGACGGCGTCGACATCGGCGACGGGTCCTCCATCTGGCATCTCGCCCAGGTGAGGGGCGGGGCCGAGATCGGCGAGAACGTGATTGTAGGGCGGGGAGCCTACATAGGCAGTGGGGTTCACGTCGGGGACAACTGCAAGATCCAGAACTACGCTCTCGTCTACGAGCCTGCCCAGCTGGAGGACGGGGTGTTCGTCGGCCCGGCAGCGGTGCTCACCAACGACACCTTTCCGCGCGCCGTGAACCCCGACGGCACCTCCAAGAGCGCCCACGACTGGGAGTCCGTCGGGGTGACCCTGAGGCGCGGCTGCTCGGTCGGTGCGCGCGCCGTCTGTGTCGCGCCTGTGACGATCGGCGAATGGGCGACGGTCGCCGCTGGTTCCGTCGTCACCCGTGACGTTCCCGCCTACGCGCTGGTCGCCGGTGTCCCGGCCCGCCGCATCAAGTGGGTGGGCCGCTCCGGTTTCCCGCTGGAGGAGACCGGCCCCAACACCTTCCGTGACCCGCACACCGGCGACGAGTTCGAGCAGGTGGGCGAGACCCTCAACCTCGTAAAGGAAACCCGATGACCCAGTCCTTCATCCCCCCAGCCAAGCCGATCATCGGTGAGGAGGAACGCGCCGCCGTCGACCGTGTGCTGCGTTCCGGCATGATCGCGCAGGGCCCCGAGGTGGCTGCCTTCGAGACCGAGTTCTCCGACCACTTCAAGCTCGGCCGCGCCTGCGTCGCCGTGAACTCGGGAACCTCCGGCCTGCATCTCGGCCTGCTGTCCTGCGGCATCGGTGCCGGTGACGAGGTGATCGTGCCGTCGTTCACGTTCGCCGCGACCGCGAACTCCGTCGCCCTGACCGGCGCCACCCCGGTGTTCGCGGACATCGCCGCCGACGACTTCACCCTCGACCCAGCCTCCGTCGAGGCCTCCATCACCGAGCACACCAAGGCCATCATGCCGGTACACCTGTATGGTCACCCGGCCAAGATGGACAAGCTGCGCGCCATCGCCGACTCGCATGGCCTGCTGCTGTTCGAGGACGCCGCCCAGGCTCATGGTGCGTCGCTGAACGGCACCCCGGTCGGTGCCTTCGGCGAGTTCGCGATGTTCTCGCTGTACCCCACCAAGAACATGACCTCCGGTGAGGGCGGCATGGTCTCCTGTTCCGACGCCACCATTGAGCGCAACGTCCGCCTGTACCGCAACCAGGGGATGCTGCAGCAGTACCACAACGAGGTCGTCGGCTTGAACAACCGCATGACCGACATCCACGCCGCCATCGGCCGCGTGCAGCTGACGAAGGTCGACGGCTGGACGAAGACCCGCCAGGAAAACGCCGCGTTCCTGTCCGCGAACCTGGAGAGCGTCACCCCGCCACCCACCCTCGACGGCGCCGTCCACGTCTTCCACCAGTACACCGTCCGCGTCCCCGAGGATCGCGACGGCCTGGCGAAAGCCCTCAAGGAGGAATACCAGGTTGGTTCCGGCATGTTCTACCCCGTGCCGAACCACCGCCTGAAGCCGTTCCAGTCGCCGGTCGAGCTGCCGGAGACCGAGCGCGCCGCCCAGGAATGCCTGTCGCTGCCGGTGCATCCGTCGCTCACGCAGGAGGACCTGGAACGCATCGTCGCGGCCGTCAACGCCCTGGCCAAGGCAGGTGCATGATGAGCAATCTTCGTGCGGGGCTGATCGGCCTCGGAATGATGGGGCGGCACCACGCCCGTAACCTGCGCGCCATCGACGGGGTCGACCTCGTCGCTGTCGCCGATGCCCAGGGCGATCCGCATGGCGTCGCCGAGGGGCTTCCCGTCCTTCCTGGCATCGAGGCCCTGCTGGAGCAGAACCTCGACTACGTCGTGATCGCGGCGCCGACGATGTACCACAAGGAGATCGGCCTCAAAGTGGCCGAGGCCGGCGTGCATGCGCTCATCGAGAAGCCGCTGGCGAAGACCTTCGAGGACGCCCAGCGTCTCGCCAAGGCCTTCGCCGCCCAGGGGCTTGTCGGGGCCGTCGGCCACATCGAGCGCTACAACCCTGCGCTGCAGGAGCTGCGGCGGCGCCTGGAGGCGGGCGAGCTGGGTGACCTGTACCAGATCTGCACCCGGCGGCAGGGCCCGTTCCCGGCTCGCATCGCGGACGTTGGCGTGATCAAGGACCTGGCGTCCCACGACATCGACCTGACCGCCTGGGTCACGCAGCGCGACTACGAGCTGGTGGCAGCCCGCACCATGTTCAAGGCGGGACGCGAGTACGAGGACATGGTCTCGGCCACCTGCCAGCTGTCGGGCAGCCTCATGTCTAACCACCTTGTCAACTGGCTGACCCCCACCAAGGAACGGCTGACGCTCGTCACCGGCGAGAAGGGCATGTTCATCGCGGACACCCTCACCGCGGACCTGACGTTCTACGCCAACGGCCAGATCCAGACGACCTGGGACGACATCGCCCAGTTCCGCGGCGTCTCGGAGGGCGACGTCACCCGGTTCGCCATCGCGAAGCCGGAGCCGCTGCGCACTGAGCACGAGAACTTCCGCGACGCGGTCCTCGGGCAGGCCTCTGACATCGTCACCCTGGAGCAGGGCGCCCAGGTGGTGCGGGTCTGTGAGGCGATGATCGAGTCGGCCGCGACGAACCAGTTCGTGGATGTCCGGTGAACTGACGCCTGTAGCAGAAAACTGGCCGCGACCTCAGGTCGCGGCCAGTTTTTGCTCTTGTGAATCAGCCGGATAAATCATCACCCATTTACTCGCAGAGCCGGATAATTGAAGCGCCACACACAATCCCGTGTATGGCGCTTCAATTCTTTGAGTGAGATGGCTCAGAGTGCGTTCTTGAGAGCCGTGGCCGGGGTGAACTTCGCGACACGGCGAGCCGGAATAGTCATGGCTTCGCCGGTAGCGGGGTTGCGGCCCTCGCGCTCGGCGCGCTGGGTGGTGGCGGCGGTGAAAACGCCGGGAAGCTGCACCTTCTTGTCGGCGACGAGAGCCTCAGTGATAACGGCACCGAAGGCATCAAGCGCGGCCTCGGCCTGTGCGTTGGTGAGCCCCGCCTTGGCCGCTATGGCCTGGATCAGTTCACGCTTAGTCATGGGGTGTCTCCTTCAAAGAATTCGAGTACGAAAACATACTTTGACCCATCTGAGGAGGAAGTCAAGCCAGGACGCACCGAAACCCCCAGAAATAGCCATTTGGAGGGCAAGCAAGCGCTTGAAACGGTCACCAGGCCGGGACTTCGCGACCCATTCCGTAATACCTCCAGCCGGAATCCTGCCATAGTTTCGGGTTGAGTGCATTACGCCCGTCGATGATGGCAGGGGAGGCGACGATTTCTCTCAGCCTTACCGGGTCCAGGGAAAGGAACTCCTGCCAGGGGGTGAGCAGCAGGACCGCGTCCGCCCCCGCCACCGCCTCCTCGACGGTGTCGCAGACCTGCATCTCCGGCTGGCGCCGCCGTAGCTCGGGACCGGCAGCAGGGTCCACGACCCGGACCTCTGCGCCGCGCGCCCACAGCCGCGAGGTGATGTCGAGGGCGGGGGAGTCGCGCAGGTCGTCGGTGTCCGGTTTGAAGGTGATGCCGAGCACCGTCACCTTCCGTCCGGCCAGCCGTCCCCCGACGGCCCGCTCCGTCAGTGTGACGGCGTGGTCGCGGCGGCGCTGGTTGATGGCGTCCACCTCACGCAGGAAGGTGAGGGCCTGGTCGACGCCCAGCTCCCCGGCCCGCGCCATGAAGGCGCGCAGATCCTTGGGGAGGCAGCCGCCGCCGAAACCGATGCCGGCCTGCAGGAACTTCGGGCCGATCCGGTCGTCGTGGCCGATGGCCTCGGCCAGGCGGGTGACGTCCCCGCCGGTAGCGTCGCACAGCTCGGCCATGGCGTTGATGAAGGAGATCTTCGTCGCCAGGAAGGCGTTTGCCGCCACCTTCACCAGCTCGGCGGTGGGGTAATCCGCCACCACCAGGGGAGTCCCCGCGGCGAGCATAGGGGCGTAGCACTCGTCCAGGAGGGCCTTGGCCCGCTCGCCGGTGGCACGGTCCCGCGGCAGGCCGTAGACGATGCGGTCGGGGCGGAGGGTGTCGGTCACCGCGTGGCCCTCGCGGAGGAACTCGGGGTTCCACGCCAGCAACAGGTCCCTGCCGCTGCCCGCCAGTTGTTCTGCGACTCGCTGGGCGGTGCCGACCGGCACCGTCGACTTTCCCGCCACCAGCGCCGCGGACCCCGGACGCGGGACGACGTACCGGATGATGGTGTCGACGGCGGCATCGACCTGGCTGAGGTCGGCGCCGAGCCGACCTGGCAGCTGCGGGGTGCCGACGCCAATGAACACCAGCTCAGCGCCGGCGATCCGCTCCGGGTCGGTGGTGAACGTGAGCCGGCCCGAGGCCACTCCCTGGGCGAGCAGTTCCGGGAACCCCGGCTCGTGGAAGGGTGCCTCCCCCCGGGCCAGGCGCTCCGCCTTCTCCTGGTCGGTGTCGAGGCCCGTCACGTCGTGGCCGATCTTAGTCATGCACGCCGCGTGCACCGCTCCGAGATAGCCGCAACCGATCACTGCAATCCGCATGGCGGAAGGCTAATGCCTCCGGTCCGCGGATGGCGCGTCAGGCCTCGTTGAAGGTGGCGGGATCGGGGCCGAGCCGGTTGCTGGCGTTCAGGGCGTCGATGGCGGCCCGGTCCTCAGCTGACAACTGGACGTCGAGGGCTCCGAAGTTTGAGGCGATCCGCTCCGGGTTCTTCGACCGGGGGATCACGATGAAACCACGGTCCAGGTGCCAGCGGATGACCACCTGCGCGGGGGTGGCGCCGAGCCGCCCGGCGATGCCGGTGATGACGGGATCAGCCAGGTCGGCGGCCTGGCCCAGCGGTGACCAGCTCTCCACGGCGACCCCGAGGTCCGCGCAGTGGTTGATCAGGTCGTCGGGCTGGAAGGTGGGGTGCAGCTCTATCTGGTCGATGGCGGGGGTGATGCCGGTCTCGTCGACGATGGCGTCGAGATGCCCGGGCAGGAAGTTGCACACCCCGATGGAGCGTGCAAGGCCCTCGGAGCGGAAGTCGATGAGTTGTTCCCAGGTCTCCACGTACTTGTCCTGAGCGGGGCAGGGCCAGTGGATCAGGTAGAGGTCCACGTGATCGAGCCCGAGCTTCTCAAGACTGCGTTCCAGGCCAGACCGGGCCAGGTCACGGCCCTGCGCCTTGTTCCATAGCTTCGTGGTGACGAAGATCTCGTCGCGGGGCAGTGCGGAGGCTGCGATGGCGCGGCCAACCCCGGTCTCGTTGCGGTAGATCGCGGCGGTATCGATGTGCCGGTACCCGGTTTCGAGAGCGTCGCTGACGGCGGCAGTGGCCTCCTCATCCGTCAGCTGCCACACCCCGAGGCCAAGCTGGGGGATGGAGTTTCCGTCGTTCAGTTCGATAAGCGGAGCGCTGGTCATGGCCTCAATTGAACACCCTTGCCGAAGGATCGTGACTGATCACTGGAACGGGGTGAGAGAATGTCCCCCATGCAATCGCTGCCTGCCCTACTTGATGCCCGTCTGCGTGCCGTCACGGGAGTGGATCCGGAGATGCGCCCGGCCACGAAACCCCAGTTCGGACACTTCCAGTCCAACGTGGCGCTGCGCCTGGCCAAGGAGCAGAAGCGTCCCCCGCGTGAGGTGGCGGCCGGCATCGTCGAGCAGCTCGACGTCTCCGACCTGTGCGAGCCCCTGGAGATCGCCGGGCCGGGATTCATCAACTTCCGGATCCGTGCTGACGTGCTGGCGCAGGCCGCCACCGCCGTGCTGGAGGATCCGCACCACGGGGTGAGCCGCACCTCGCATCCGCAGCGCGTCGTCATCGACTATTCGGCCCCGAACGTCGCCAAGCAGATGCACGTCGGGCACCTGCGCACCACCATCATCGGCGACTGCTTCAACCGCATTCTCACCGCCCTCGGGCATGAGGTGGTCCCGCAGAACCACATCGGCGACTGGGGAACCCAGTTCGGCATGCTGGTGGAGCACATCATCGAAACGGGCACCGACGTCGCCGCCCTCGACCTGGCCGGCGCCGAGCAGCTCTACAAGGACTCGAAGGGGCACTTCGACAACGACCCTGAGTTCGCCACCCGGGCCCGGGCACGCGTCGTGAAGCTCCAGGGCGGCGACGAGGAGACCCTGGCGATCTGGCGGCAGCTGATCACGGTGTCGCTGGCCGGTTTCAACGCCGCCTACCAGCGGCTCGGGGTGCTGCTGACCGACGCCGACCTGGCGGGGGAGTCGACCTATAACACCGCCCTGCCGGAGGTGGCTGAGGACCTGGCCGCCCGCGGTATCGCCGTCGTTGACGACGGGGCGCTGGTGCTCTGGGTGGAGGGCTTCGACGCGCCGCTGATCATCCGCAAATCGGACGGCGGCTACGGCTACGACACCACCGACATGGCGGCCATCCGTCACCGTGTCCGCGAGCTGAGGGCCGACCGGATCGTCTACGTCACCGATGTGCGCCAGTCGCAGCACTTCCAGGAGATCTTCGCGGCGGCCCGCAAGGCCGGCTACCTGCCGGAGGACGTCGAGGCGCAGCACGTCGGATACGGAATGGTCCTCGGCCCTGACGGGCGTCCCTTCAAGACCCGCGACGGCGGGACGGTCTCACTGATGAGCCTGCTGGACCTGGCGGAGCAGGAGGCCTCACCCGAGATCGCACTGGCCGCCATCAAATACGCCGACCTGTCGGGTGCGATCCACAAGGACTACGTCTTCGACGCCGAACGCATGGTGCAGACCACCGGGGACACCGGGCCCTACCTGCAGTACGCCCACGCCCGCACCTGCCAGATCCTGCGCAAGGCCGAGGCGGAGGGAATCGGCTGGGGTGCGGTCGTCGTGCTTGAAGAGCCGGCTGAGCAGGCCCTGGCGCTGGCGCTCAGCCGCTTCGGCGAGGTGGTGGACGAGGTCGCGCGCACTCTCACCCCCCACAAGCTGTGCGGCTACCTCTATGAGCTGGCCGGGGCCCTGTCGGCGTTCTACGAGGCCTGCCCGGTGCTGCGTTCGGAAGGAGAAGTGCGCTCATCGCGCCTGGCCCTCGTGGCGGCCACCCGTGACGTCCTAGCCCAGGGCCTCCACCTCCTGGGCATCAAGGCCCCCGAGCGTATGTGATCCCGGTGGTTTCTCTCCGACCGCTGGCCCTGGCTGATCGGCCTTTCGGCCCAGTTCTGCGGGATGGACCCGACCCTGGTCCTACCTGGGTGCTGGCCGCAGGGCCGGAAGGGGCCTCCCAGGGCTGGCCGGACCCTGGTTTCCCGGGGTCGCCGGCCCCAAGACCTGGGTTGTAGAAGCAATGTAAAGGTCCCTAGCAGGCCCCGGAAAGACCGTTATCGCGGTGCTAGGCTCCTGGCAGGTCTTGAGCGATTCTGATTTCTGGGAATTGCCGGATGAGTGGGCCCGACGGGTCAGTCACCTAGTCCGATGAAGTGGCTGGGCGATGGCTGACCTGGGGAATCCGGCAATTCCCGGCAATGGCCTTGTGAATCGTTCACAGACCTGGAATCTGTAGGAGCCGACTTGTGCGGCAAACGGAGGCTGCCTGGATGAGAATGTCCTGTCCATGCGGCCTGGAAGTGAGAGAGAAACGGACGATGCGGGCCCTGACCTGTGCGTGGCGCTTTGTGGTGCGCAAGAAGATAAAGACCTTGATAATGTTCGGCATTCTGCTCTGCCTGGCCACGGTCATGCTGAGCATGGTGGCGGTCAAGCAGTCGACGGACGCGGCTGCCGGGGAGGCGGGCCAACAGCTGCTTTCCGGTTTCACCCTGGAGAACAACCGGCAGAATAACAAGGGAACCCCGCGTGGCGGAGGTGTCGTCAAGGAGGCCGACATCAACGCGATCAAGGGTCTGGCCGGCCTGAAGGACAACTTCCGCCGCATGACCCTGACCTCTGAGCTGGTCGGCGCCAAGGTGCTGAAACTGCCGGGCTCTGCTCAGGATCCCTACGACGGTGCGGACAAGAAGGACTTCAGCAATGTGCTCTCAGGATATGGGGAGAACAACAGCGAACTGGACATCAACTTCCGTTCCGGTGGGCTGAAACTCACCCAGGGCCGGCATATCAGGGAATCCGACGTCGGCAAGGCCATCATTCACGAGTCCCTCGCCAAGGCGAATGGCCTGAAGATCGGCGACAAAATCAAGCTGAAGGCCATTGCGAGCGACCCGGACAACGTCAATAAGTCATCGGAGCAGGTTGAGCCTGAGATCGTGGGATTTTTCTCCGGTGACAACATCAAACCGGCCAGGAATCGTATCGAGTTGCTGCAGAACCAGGTGTACACCGACATTGACACCAGCCGTAAGCTCGCCAAATTCTCCGAGGGCCAGGAGATCTATCAGGACGCCACCTTCTTCGTCGACTCGCCTGACAAGGTCGATGGCCTGATGAAGGAGGCTCAGAAGCTGGGCATCGACTGGAAACTCTTCTCGCTCTCCAAGACCGACCAGGTCCTGGCCGGGGTCACCGGCACCGTGAACAGCATCTACCGGCTCGTCGACGGCATGGTGGTGGCCACGGTCATCTTCGGGGTCATCGTGCTGTCCCTGGTGCTGATCCTGTGGTCGCGGGAGCGACGCCGGGAGACCGGGATCCTGCTGTCGATAGGCAGCTCCAAGCCGGGAATCGTGACGCAGCACATCCTGGAGCTGGTGCTGATCGCCATCCCGGCCTTCGGAGCGGCCTGGTTCGCCGCCCAGGGCGTCGCCCAGTTCATCGGCAATCAGCTGGTCTCCCAGGCCGCCAGCGCGACCACCAAGGAGATGGCCCAGCAGCTCGGCAACAATCTCGGCGCCAACCAGGAGTCAGCGCTGTCGGGCAAGACCCTGGACCATGTCCAGGTGATGCTGGACCTCGGGCAATGGGGCCTGGTCTGCGGGATCTCGCTGGCCCTGGTCTGCGTCGCTGTGCTGATCGCCTCGGTGCCGGTGCTGCGTGCCAAGCCCAAGGCCCTGCTCACCCAGCTCTCCTGAGGCGCCGGACATGTCCCTGATGAAACGTGCCTGGCTGTCTGTCAGCCGCCGGGTCGGCAAGACTGTGGTGCTGCTGCTCATCATGACGGTGATCTTCAGCGCTCTGATGGCCGAGACCAGCGTTCGGGCCGCGATGCAGAACCTCCGCGACAACATCAGCCGGGGGGTGTCCGCCGGGTTTGTGGTCCGTCCAGGCAGCAGCGAGCTGAAGACTACCGACGCCGACTCAGTCAGCGCAGTGGCCGGTGTGACTTCTCACAACTACGTGCGCAGCCTCACGGCCGTGGCGAAAGACCTTAAACTCATCGAGATGCCCGCCAGCGGCGTGCAGCTCTCGGATGACGTGATGCCTGAGGGCACCGTGACCGGGGTCACCCGGACCGACCTGGTCCAGGGCTTCGCGAGCAAGCGCTACACCCTCGTCGAGGGCCGGCACCTGGAGGCTGGGGACCGGCATTCAGCCGTGGTGCACCAGGATTTCGCCGCCCGGAACGGATTGAAGGTGGGCGATCAGCTCACGCTGACCCGTCAGGACAAGACCGTCACGGTCACCATTGCCGGTCTCTACACCGGTACCGCGTCGGGGGCGACGCTCCCAGCCGAGATGGCGGAGAACACCTTCTACACCGACCTCGAATCCAGCGGGGAACTGGCCTCGTCACCGGGGCTCAGCGAAGCCCACTACCTGGTCTCGAGCGCCGATGAGCTGGAGCCTGCGATCAGCCGGGCCAAGCAGCTGCCGCTGGCCTGGGACAGCCTTCAGATCGAGGACAACGCCAAGTCCTACGCCGGGGTACTGGCCGGTATGGCCACCGTCGAAGGCCTACTGAACCTGCTGCTGGCGGGAGTCAGCCTGGCGGGGATGGTGATCCTGGTGTTCGTGCTGGTGTTCTGGGTCCGGGGGCGGATCCACGAGATCGGGATCCTGTTGTCGATGGGAACCTCCAAGGCGCGGCTGCTGGCGCAGTTCGTGATCGAGCTGACGATGATCGCGATCGCAGCTGGTCTCCTGGCCTCCCTGGCCGCGGGCCAGGCCTCCCACCTGCTCGGTGACTTCGTTCTCGGCCAGGCATCCGGAAGCGGTGAGAGCCCGGCCGCCCCGGATCCCAGTTTTACGGCGGCATCACTGCCTGAACTCGGCCGCGCCTGGCTGCTCGGCTACGGCGTCGTCCTCCTGTCCGCAGTGGTCGCGATGGTCCCCATGCTGAGGCTCAAGCCAAAGCAGATTCTTTCTAAGATGAGTTAGGAATCCACAGATGAGCGTTCTCGCGCTGGAAAAAGTCAACTACGCCTATGAAAAGGCGGTCCGGAAACTCCTTGAAAATGTCAGCATCGAGTTCGAGGCAGGCAGGTTCTATGCCATTCTCGGTGGCTCTGGGGCAGGGAAGTCGACTCTGCTGGGGCTGCTCGCAGGGCTCGATGTGCCGACGGGCGGCCGCATTCTCTGCAATGGGAAGGACATCCTGGAGGAGGGCCTTCCCCGGCACCGCAAGCGCAATGTGTCGCTGGTGTTCCAGAATTACAACTTGATTGACTATTTGACGCCTCTGGAGAATCTGCGGCTGGTCAAGCGCGATGCTGATGCTAAAGTTCTCGAGACGATGGGGCTTGAGAAGGAGGAGATCAACCGGAACGTCATGAAACTTTCGGGAGGCCAGCAACAGCGAGTGGCTATCGGAAGAGCCCTGGTTTCGGACGCTCCCATAATTCTTGCAGACGAGCCGACGGGAAACCTCGACGAGGACACCGCCGGCGACATCATCGACATCCTGAAGGCTGCCGCACACGACGAAGGCAAATGCGTCATTGTTGTAACCCACAGCAAGCAGGTGGCGAAGGCCGCCGACGTTGTCCTGCGGTTGAGAAACCGGAAGCTTGTGGCCTGACACTCCGGTCCCAGAATGTCATTTCCGGCCACACCGCCATACCGGCCGGAATGGCATAGGCCACATGCGACCGGAAGCGGCTGGGACCTGACTGCCCAGGTCCCAGCCGCCCAGTTCCGGCGCCACCGCCATCCAGCAGACCGCGGGGCGCCGGACACAACACTAAGAGAAGCGCGTCACTGTTGGCGGGACCTCGCGGAATCCTGCGTGTGTTCCGGATCCTCCGGATCGACTCAGCGGCTCTCCGGGTGCTCATCCGCGTCATGGGCAGCGAGTGCGGCGCCGATGATCCCCGCCCGGTTGCGCAGCTTCGCGGGAACGATGGGGGTGTGTAGGTCCAGCAGCGGCAGGAATTTCTCGGAGTCCTTCGACACCCCGCCGCCGACGACGAATAGGTCGGGGGAGAACAGCATCTCGATGTGGCTGTAGTAGCGCTGCAGGCGCACCGCCCACTGCTTGTAGCTGAGCTTCTCCTTCTCCTTGATGGAGGAGGCCGCGCGGGTCTCCGCGTCGGAGCCGTCGAGCTCCACGTGCCCCAGCTCGGCGTTCGGCACCAGCACACCTCGGTAGATGATGGCGCTGCCGATGCCGGTGCCCAGGGTGGTCATGATGACCAGGCCGTCGTTGCCCTTGGCTGCCCCGTGGTACACCTCGGCCAGCCCGGCGGCGTCGGCGTCGTTGACCAGCGTGACGGGACGGCCCAGGTGGTCCTCGAAGAACTTCGACGCCTCAAGCCCCGCCCAGGACTTGTGGAGGTTCGCGATGAACGGCACCCGCCCATGCACGACAGGCGCGGGGATGGTCAGCCCGATGCGGGTCCCGTCGGCGACCTGGTCCTTGAAATTCTCGATGACCTCCGCGACCACCGCGGCCACGTTCTTGGGGCTGGACTTCGACGGGGTGGGGATGCGCAGCCGGGACTCGGCGAAGTCTCCCAGTTCTAGGTCAACAGGAGCGCCCTTGATGCCAGAACCACCAACGTCAATGCCCAGGATATTCATGGCGCAAGCTTAGAGGCTCCGCAGCCAGGCGGTGCCCGTGACGGCAGCTAGCGGGACGTAGTTGCCAATGCGGCGCCCGACCTGGCTAGAATGGGGCCGTCCTGAGCGACGCGCGGGCGTAGTTCATCGGTAGAATGGAAGCTTCCCAAGCTTCAGAGGCGGGTTCGACTCCCGTCGCCCGCTCGATGATGTCGGTACCGATAGGCTCGGCTTCCCGCTGAAGGTGATGTCCATCTGTTCGACATACTGGTTCTCTGCGCGAAGGTCCAAGAAGTGACATGATCCTGATGACAGGTTTCCGTGACGGAGAGAGAGACCGATGACAACTTGGCTTGAAAAGCTGCTTGTCCCTGACCTGGTCGAGGCCTACCTTGATGGCGGATACGCGCTGAACTTCGGTTACGCCGTCTCCGCGGACTCGATCAGCGCCGACGACTCTGCCAGGGAACTCGTTGCCGCGCTCGACCTCGATGGCCCCGATGGCCCCCTGGCCGGGGCTGATACCGTCCACACGCTGCGCTTCCCCCTGCTGCCGACCGACACCGTCTACCCTGCCATGGGCGGTGTCACCGAGGAGGAACGGGCCGTCGCCAGGGGAGACTTCCTCGAACTGCCGCCCTTCGACGGCAGGGGCACCGTGGCCCTGCCTGGCGACCCAGAGGCGGCGCGGCTCTACGTCGACCCGACGATCCTGCGCGCAGGAGCCCAGATCCTCCAACGGACCTCCAACGGCGAGGCCGCGGACGTCGTGGCCACCTACCGGGGCCTGTTCCTGGGCTGGAAGAGGCCCGACGGGTCCAAGACGTCTCCCGGCAGGCCCGACCCGCTCAGCATGCAGGCGTTCCGGGTCAGGGAGGCCGACTCCCTCTCCCCGGGACAGTTCAACTTCAGCGACGACGGCTCGATACGCGATGTGATCGGGCTGCGCCGCGCCGACAACGGCTCCCAGCGGCGGACCATCATCGAACTCGACCAGATCGCCCAAGCCGGCATCGTCAAGGTCCACGGGACCTGGAAGGGAATCCCGGTGCGTGCCATGGGCATCGCTGACGACGGGGAGCGCTGGGAGATCATGTCGCTGGCACACGACGCCCTCGCCGCCCAGGAACGCGGCATGCGGCGCGTCGAGGCGGGGGTCTACAGCGCCATCATCGACCCGCAGGAGGCACAGACCACCTTCACCCTGCTCTCCATGCCGTCCTGGCCTCAGGGGTGAGGCCGCGACGCTTGACGTTGAACGACGGGTGATACTGGGTATTTGGCGGGCCGCCTGGCCCGTGGCGTGATCGCTGGATCGCGCATGTTTTTTGTTCGTTCGGCTGAGGACTATCCGAATGTCAGCCGAACGGCTATCGTCAGTGTTGTATTGAGTGTTGCCGCCGGGACACCGGTTGTCATCCGGCCGTGAAGATCGAAAGCTGTGGGAAGGAGAGCCATGGGAATGAAACGTTTGCGCACAGCGCGGTGGCGTGCCGTGGCTGCGGCATCCACTCTCCTCGCCACGGCGTCGGCCTTCCTCGTCTCCGCGGCCACCCCCGCCTCGGCGGGGATCAACTCCGGCATCGTCCTCACAGATGCCTCCCTCAGCCACGTGGATCAGCTGGGCAATCCCGTCGACGGGCGTCAGGAGGTCTGGCAGGGCGACCACCTGGAGTTCAGTGTCAACTACGACGCCACAAACACCACCCTCACGCCCGGTGATGAGTTCACGGTCGAGCTTCCCGCCTTCCTCGACCTCCAGGACACCGCGGCGCGCAAACCGCTGCTGGCCGCCGACGGGGTTACGGCAGGCGAGTGCACGCTCAGCAACACCACCATCAACTCGACCCTGGCCTGCGTCTTCACTGACGCGATCCTCGGCAAGAGCGACGTCAGGGGAGGCCTGAAGATGACCCTCCAGGTCGCCGAAACCACCACCGCCCCGAGCGTTGAGGTCGGTCTCAGCGGCAAGACCCAGACGGTCGCGCTGCCGTACGGGAAGCCCGTCGCCGCCCGGCCCGCCGAGCCCTGGCAGGTAGCCAGCGAGCCCAGCGAATACTCCGAGCAGGTCACCTCCAACTCCAAGGGCATCAACTGGAGCATCCTGGCACCCGGCGCCTGGCTGAACGAGCACTACCCGGCCGGCTCCGCGGTGGTGGTCCAGGATACTCTCATGGCCGGGAAGCTGGTGCTGGATGAGTACCGCGCCTACAACCGCATCATCGAGGAGTGCGTCGATCCCCGGAACCCCCAGGCCGGCATCTCCCGCGTCGTCGCCGACGGCGCCGGCAAGAGCGTCGACGGGTTCAGGCTGAAGGTGGAGGCAACCCCCCAGCAGGAGATCACCCTGACCATGAGCGGCCCCTGGAGCAGCCAGTGCAACTACCACGTCAAGCTGCGCTCCACCTTCGCCGACAACAAGACCATCGACAAGTCCGTCACCTACGAGAACACCGCCACCTTCGTCGCTGCCGGCACGCAGGTGAAGACCGAACGTGCGTACCTCGAATCGTTCACCGGGACCGCCAGCTACCAGGATGGCGGCAAGACGAAGCAGTCCCCGGGAGCCGAGCAGACCGTGGCCTCGGAGGACGCCTGACGTCCGTCGCGCCCGTCCTGACCTCTCGTCGGCGCGGTGCCGTCCGCCTGCCGGGCCAGTCTCCCTGTCAGGGAATGCCCTCGCGCTGACTTGCCGCTGACTTGCCCCTTGAGCCGACCGGGAGATTCCGTGTTGAACCTTGGGCTATTGTTCCCAATCGGACGACGGGAGGCAGAAGGACATGGCGGACAAACGGCAGCGGCTCGTGATCGTGGAGTCACCAACCAAGGCGACGAAGATCGCGGGGTACCTCGGTGATGGATACGTGGTCGAGTCCAGCCGTGGGCACATCCGTGACCTCCCGACCGGTGCTGCTGAGGTGCCGGCCAGGTACAAGGGCCTCAAGTGGGCTCGCACGGGCGTCAACATCGACGCCGACTTCGCGCCCCTCTACGTGGTGGCGGCCGACAAGAAGGCCACCCTCCGGGAGCTGAAGCAGAAGCTCAAGGCCGCTGACGAACTCTTCCTGGCCACTGATGGTGACCGCGAGGGCGAGGCGATCGCGTGGCATCTGATGGAGGAGCTCAAACCCAAGGTCCCGGCGCACCGCATGGTTTTCCACGAGATCACGCCGGCGGCGATCGCGGAGGCGGTCGCTAATCCACGCCAGCTCGATGCCGACCTCGTCGACGCGCAGGAGACCCGCCGCATCCTGGACCGTCTCTATGGCTACGAGGTTTCCCCGGTGCTGTGGAAGAAGGTGATGCCGAAGCTGTCGGCGGGCCGGGTGCAGTCCGTGGCCACGCGTCTCGTCGTCGACCGGGAGCGGGAGCGCATCGCCTTCGTGCCCGCCAGCTACTGGGACCTCGATGTGATCCTCGACGGCGGCCTTGAGGCCGACCCGCGCACCTTCCCGGCGCGGCTGACTGCCCTCGACGGGGTGCGGATCGCACAGGGGCGTGACTTTGACTCCAGCGGCCAGGCGACCAACACCTCGGCCGCCGTCCTCGACGAGGCCACCGCCACCGCGCTCGCCGCCGCCCTCGAGGCCGCCGCGTTCCGCGTCGACAAGGTGGAGGCCAAGCCCTACACCCGCCGTCCCTACGAGCCGTTCCGCACCACCACGCTCCAGCAGGAGGCCGGCCGGAAACTCGGTTTCACCTCGCAGCGGACCATGTCGGTGGCGCAGGAGCTCTACGAGAAGGGCTTCATCACCTATATGCGGACCGACTCCGTCACCCTGTCGGACGTCGCGATCGCGGCCGCCCGCGACCAGGTGAGACAGCTGTTCGGGGAAAGCTACCTGCCGGCGAAACCCCGGATCTACGCCTCGAAGGTGAAGAACGCGCAGGAGGCGCATGAGGCCATCCGGCCCGCGGGCGACGTCTTCGCCCACCCCGAGGCGACCGGCCTGACCGGTGACGCCCACCGCCTCTACCAGCTGATCTGGATGCGCACCCTCGCCTCCCAGATGGCGGACGCGCGGGGCGAGCAGGTCAGCGTCGCCATCTCCGCCGCCCCCACCGTCCCGGTGCAGGTGCCGTCGGGTACGGTGGAGCGCGCCGAGCTGACCGCATCCGGCCGCACCATCTCCTTCCACGGCTTCCTGAAAGCCTACGTCGCGGGCACGGACGACGACTCCGCCAGCGATGACAAGCAGTCGCGGCTGCCGCAGCTTGTCCAGGGGCAGGAGCTCGCCGCCGAGCGGGTCAAGGCCGCCGGGCACGAGACCAAACCCCCGGCCCGCTACACCGAGCCGTCGCTGGTGGCGAAGCTGGAGGAGCTGGAGATCGGCCGTCCCTCCACCTACGCCTCCATCATCCGCACCATCACCGCCCGCGACTACGTGTTCAAGAAGGGGTCCGCGCTGGTGCCGACCTGGCTGGCGTTCGCCGTCACCCGGCTCCTTGAGGAGCACTTCACGCAGCTAGTGGACTACACCTTCACCGCGCAGCTTGAGGAGCTCCTCGATGAGATCGCTGGCGGCAAGGCGGAGCGGCTGCAGGTCCTGACCGACTTCTACCGCGGCCCCGACGGCGACGCCGCGAAGGGCCTGGAGACCCTCGTCACCGAGCTCGGCGACATCGACGCCAAAGGCCTGTCCACCTTCCCGCTCGGCGGCTCCGGCATCGACGTGCGGGTCGGCCGCTACGGCACCTACGTCGAGTCCGCGGACGGGCGGCGCGCCAACGTCCCCGACGACCTGCCGCCCGACGGCCTGACCGTCGAGGTCGCCGAGGAGCTGCTGAGCCGGCCCCTCGACGAGGAACGCGAGCTTGGCGTCGACCCCGGCTCTGGGCACATGGTCGTCGCCAAGAATGGCCGGTTCGGGCCCTACGTGACCGAGGTGCTGCCGGAGGGGACGCCGAAGTCGGTGAAACCACGGACGGCGTCGCTGTTCAAGTCGATGTCGCTGGAGAGCGTCGACCTGGCGGCGGCCCAGCGCCTGATGAGCCTGCCCCGGGTGGTCGGCACGGACCCCGAGGGCGTCGAGATCACCGCCCAGAATGGCCGCTACGGACCGTACCTGAAGAAGGGCAGCGACTCGCGGTCGCTGACCAGCGAGGAGCAGATCTTCGACATCACCCTGGAGGAGGCCCTCGCGATCTACGCCGCCCCCAAGACCCGGGGGCGTGCGGCCGCGGCCGCACCGCTCAAGGAGTTCGGCGCCGATCCCGCCAGCGGCAAGCCCGTCGTGCTGAAGTCGGGCCGGTTCGGCCCCTATGTCACCGACGGTGAGACCAACGCGACCCTGCGCCGTGACGACTCGCCCGACGACATCACCCCGGAGCGTGCCTTCGAACTGCTGGCCGAGAAACGGGCCAAGGGGCCCGCGAAGAGACCCGCCCGCAAAACCACGGCCAAGAAAACCGCGGCGAAGAAGACCACAGCCAAGAAACCTGCGGCCAAGAAGACCTCTACCACCAGCAAGAAAACCACCTCCGCCAGCTGAGCGGGGCGGGGCTGGAGATCGCGCCTTCTCGGCGAGGTGGTGTATGGGTGCACACTCCCGTGTGGGAAGGTGAGGCATATGGGTTTCGAACGACCAGCGGTGATGCGTTTCGACGTGCCCTTCCAGGCTGACGCGCCGCCGCTGCTGTCTCAGGACGCTGGGATCACCGGGCTGATGGAGCGCCGCGCGACCAGCCACAGCATCGACGTCACGGTGCTGGACACCGCCGACGACCGGCTGCTGCGCGCCGGTGTGGTGCTCGCGCACCGGGTGCTCGGCGGGGAGGGGGACTGGTACCTCGCCGCGCCCGGCTGGGCTCCCTACCTGCCCCAGGAGTGCATCATCCCGATCGGCGCCACCGCCGAGCTGCCGCAGGAATTCGCCGACCTGACCCGTCCCCTGGTGCGGCGCGCGGTCCTCGGGCCGGTGGCGGCGCTGGAATGCCAGCGGACCGAGTATCTGCTGCGGGGCCCCGACGGTGACCTGGGGGCCATCCGCGACGAGAGGGTCACGGTGCGGCAGGGGGGCGTGATGACGTCCCGCTACCGGGAGTCGACGCTCACCTCGGCCTCCCAGCTCAGCGAGCGGCAGGTGCGGCATGTGCGGGCGGCGCTGGACGCGGTGTCGGCCACCGCTGTGGACGAGTTCCCGGCTCTCCAGCAGCGGCTCGGGGCGCCAGCCACCGGGGGCACCGACTTCCCAGAGCCCGCCCCGCTGGACCGGGAGGCCACCATGGAGGCTTTCGTGACGCGGTTGTTCGCCACCGACCTCCACGCCCTCGTCCGTGCCCAGTACCGCAGCCAGGAAGCGGTGACCGCCGCGCTGCAGGAGGTGCAACGGCACGTGAGGGGACTGGCGAATGTGCTCGACCCGGCGTGGCGGCAGGCGGTGGAGTCGGCGCTGGTGACGGCCTCGACGCCCTGGCTGGCTGCCCTCGATGTCGTGGACTCGCTGGTGGCCGCCGTGCACGCCCCACGCCTCGGTGATGTTTCCGCCGAGCCGGCCGCGGCACTGCTGCTGCGGCGCGCCCAGCAGGGGGCTTACATCCTGGCGGACCGGTGCCGGTCACTGACCACGGACTCCATCGACGCGGACTGGCGGGCCGCGCTGGGAGCGGCCGAGCAGGTGTGTGCCAGCGGGCAGGTAGCGGTGCAGCTGCACGGCAAACCGGCCCGCAAGCTGCTGGGGGTCGTGACGAAAGTTGCCAGCGACCTGCGGGAGTGTGCTGCCTCACCCGAGGTCCCGGACCTGTCACAGCTGGACCCGCAGGAGGCCTTCGAACGGGGACGTGAGATGGAGCGTGCCCACCAGCGGGTGGCAAGGGCCCGTGCCAGCTTTGTTGAACGCTGGCCTGAGCGGGTGACGAGGATCCGCAGACTGCTCGCGAAGGTGCGCCGATGACAACTCTTAACCCGTCCACGGGGCTTTTCATCGTCTTCGAGGGCGGGGACGCGGTGGGCAAGACCACGCAGATGAGAATGCTCGTCCCGTGGCTCCGGGAGCGCGGCGTGGACCCGGTGGTCACGCGCCAGCCCGGCGGGACTAGCCTCGGTCGCAAGCTGCGCAAGCTGCTGCTGGGCCCGGACCACCCGGAGCTGGTCTCACGCGCCGAGGCGCTGATCTACGCCGCTGACAAGGCCCAGCACGTCGAGGCGCTGATCCGGCCCGCGCTCGCCGAGGGCCGGGTGGTGGTGTGCGACCGGTACGTCGACTCCATGATCGCCTACCAGGGGGCGGGGCGGGTGCTGGACCTGGCCGAGGTGGAGCAGGTGGCGCGCTGGGCGACGGGCGGGCTGCGGCCCGATCTGACCGTGCTGCTCGACGCCGACCCGGCCGACGCAGTGGCCACCATCAGGCAACAGGACCGGCTTGAGGCCGCGGGCCTGGACTTCCACCGCCGCGCCCGGGCGCATTTCCTCCGCCTGGCCGACCAGGCCCCGGACCGCTACCTCGTGCTGGACGCCCGCGAATCGCGCGAGGCCATCGCCCAGCAGGTCGCGGCCAGGGTGGGGTCGCTGCTCGCCTGATCCTGGATCCTGCCGGCCCGGAAAGTCGGTGGCAGGTGGCAGGATGAACCCCGTGAGCGTGTGGGACGAACTGGTGGGCCAGGACAAGGCCGTTGAGACGCTGCGCCGTGCGGTGGCGGGGGGGGAGGCACGCCATGACCCACGCCTGGCTGTTCGTCGGGCCGCCCGGCTCGGGACGCTCCAACGCGGCGCGCGCCTTCGCGGCGGCCCTGCAGTGCCCCGACGGCGGCTGCGGGCACTGCAACGACTGCCGCACCTCGCTGTCCGGCGCTCACCCCGACGTGACGCTGCTGCGCACCGAGCAGCTCAGCATCGGCGTCGAGGAGATGCGGCAGCTGGTCTCCCGCGCCAACGTCGCGCCCGTCAACCGCCGGTGGCAGGTGGTCGTGGTGGAGGACGCGGACCGTGTCACCGAACGCGGTGCCGACGCCCTGCTGAAGGCTCTGGAGGAGCCTGCCCCGAAGACCGTGTGGCTGCTCTGCGCGCCCAGCGCCGACGACGTGATCGTCACCATCCGCTCCCGCTGCCGGGAGCTGCGGCTGGTCACCCCGCCCGTGGAGGAGGTCGCACAGCTGCTCATCCGGCGGGACGGTGTGGACGAGGTGCTGGCCCGGTACTGCGCCCGGGCTGCGCAGGGACACATCGGCCGCGCCCGGGCCCTGGCCCTGAACGACGAGGCCCGGGCGCGGCGTCACGAGATCCTGGCGTTGCCGGCCCGGCTGAACAATCTCACCGACTGCCTGACCGCCGCCGAGAATCTCGTCGCCTCCGCATCCCAAGAGGCCAGTGATCTGACCGCCGAGCTGGACGCCCGGGAGATGGCGGAACTGCAGGCGGCGCTGGGCATGGGCACTAAGCGGGTCAAGGCGCGCGGCACCCAGGGCGCGATCAAGGACCTTGAGGACCAGCAGAAGGCCCGCGTCAAAAGATTCCAGCGCGACGCCCTGGACCGGGTCCTCACGGAGCTGACCGGCTACTACCGCGACGTCCTGGCCTGCCAGACCGCTCCCGGGGTGCCGTTCGTGAACGCCGACATCGCCAGCGAGATCGCCGCCTTCGCAGGGCGTACCAGTCCGGAGCAGACCGTGCGGGCCCTGGATGCGCTGCTGGATGCGAGGAAGGCGCTGGAGGGTAACGTCGCGCCCCAGCTGGCCCTCGAGGCCATGCTCCTGGGCCTAGGCAGGGCATCGCACCGCTGACAGCTCCCGCCTCCCGGGTGGGGGAAGCCCCAACCTGGGCGCGCCTCATCCGCACGCCGCGGCTGCGGTGAGAATATGGGCACAAGCGTTGACTGATGCAGGAGGATTCATGTCTTCACACGACGCAAGCGACTGGGTGAGGCAGGGCACGCCCCGCGGAGCCGACTGGGAGGACGAGCAGAGCGAGTACGGCACCGCTCTGGAGCCTACCGAATGGGACGACCACGCCACCGAGCAGTCGGTTCCCGTCGAGACGCCGCGCCCGCGGCCCCGCCCGGCAACACGCGCCGCCAGCACCCAGGTTTTCACGCCCGCCAATCCGCTGCCGTCCGGGAGCGCCAGGACGCAGCCCAGCCCGGATTCGTCCGCAGACCAGGACGTCGATGCCGCCGACGAGCCAACTGTGGTCTCCGGGCTCCGCATGCCGGAGCCCGCCTCCCCGGTGACATCCCCCCGGCCTGAGGACGAGGAGACCATGGTGCGGCCCCTGGAGGTGCCGGCACACCAGCAGACCGAGCCGGCCACACCGGCGGCTCCGCAACGTCCTGAGCCGGCGTCGCAGCACCCCGAGCCCCAGAGACCCACCGCTCAGGGGCCGGAGAGAGCCCGTGACGTGGAGGACACCATCGCCGACCAGATCGTGCCACCGGTGCAGCCGGCATATCAGCATCCCGAACAGCCAGCCCAGGCTCCCGCCTCGCGCCTGGATCCGCTGCCGCCGCGGCCCGCGGGCGGTGGTGAGGCGGTCACGCGGTCTGTTCAGACGCCGAGGCCGCGGCCAGAGCAGGTGGCTCCGCAACACAACGACCCGGATGCGACCCAGCGGTTCGAGTCCGCCGTGCCGCAGCGCAGCGCGGCCTCGTCCTCGTCGCCGGGCGATCCGGAGCAGACTTCCGTACAGACGGGCCTGTTCCGGGGAGATGCGGCGGACGGCGAGCAAGCCGGTGCGGAGACCAGCGCCGCGCCCGCCAGCCAGTCCGAGACGACCGCGGTGATGTCGTCTCCCGTGCAGCATGCGGCCTCTCCCACCCCGGCGGCCTCTCCCATTCCCGTCGCGGAGCAGGAGGAGGAACGCCGGCGCCAGCAGAAGCTGGAGGCGGAGCGGGCCGCCCGCAACGAGCGGCTCGGCGTCGTCGCGACCTCCCCCGAGAACGAGTCGCGGACCATCACGCAGAAGCAGCGCCGCACCACGGATGAGTTCTTGCCCAGCCTCGGCCTGTTCTTCCTGCGGCTCGTCACCGCGGGGATCCTGGCCATCGTCGCGTACCAGGGGCTCACGAACATCGACGGTGCAGCCGAGGCCCTGGGACGCACCTACCTGCCGGAGCCCCGGACAGTGGCGTGGATCGGTGGCTTCCTGCTGGCGGCCATGGCCCTGCTGCTCGTGGTCGGTCTCCTGCAGCGTGTCGTCGGTTTCCTGCTGCTCGCGCTAGCGCTCTGCTCGCTGGTGTTCGTCCGGTGGGGGGCCTTCAGTCCCTTCGTCGCAGGCATGGACGGGTTCCTCGGGGATCGTGATCTTCTGCTCGGGGCCGTCGGCCTGCTGCTGATCACCATCGGCGGTGGTGGCTGGGGCATCGACGCAGCGTTCCGGCGTTCCCGGGAGGCTGCGAAGGCGGCGCGCACCGACTGACCCCAGGGGCTGCGTTCAGCGCCTGCTCGGCTTGCCGGTTACGCTGTAGAGCATGCCCAAAGTCATGGCCGTCACCTTCGAGCAGTATGGACGGCTGCACTACCTGGATCCGGGTGAAGTGGACTACCGCGTCGGTGACTGGGTGCTGTATCCCTTGGAGGACGGTACAGAGGTGGCCCGCGTGGTGTGGGCGCCCGAGGACACGGCGGTGGCGGCCCCGCTGCCGAGGTGCGCGGGACGGGCCACCCGGGCGGACCTGGAACGGGACGAAGCCAACCGGGAGCGGCGCCGCCAGATCCGTGAGATTGCCGTTGAGCGGATCGCGGCCCACAGGCTTCCGATGAAGGTGGTGGCGACGGACTACGTCGACTCCTCGCCGGAGTACGACAAGCTGGCGGTGGTCTATTTCACTGCGCCGGGACGGGTCGACTTCCGCGCCCTGATCGGTGACCTGGCCCGGGCGGTCGGGGCGCGCATCGACCTCAGGCAGGTGTCTTGGCGGGACACAGCGCAGCTGACCGGAGGGGTGGGCATGTGCGGCAGGGAGCTGTGCTGCACCCTTTTCCTCAACGAGGTGGAGCCCGTTTCGATGAGGCTGGCGCGCAGCCAGAACCTGGGGTCGAATCCCCTGCAGATCCAGGGGGCATGTGGGAAGCTGTTGTGCTGTCTGGCGTTCGAGCACCCGCTCTACGTCGACTTCCTGCGGCAGGCCCCCTCGATCGGCGAGAGAGTAGTCACGCCCGATGGTCCGGGACGGGTGGTGGGGCACCTGGTGCCGACGGATGAGGTGGCGGTGCGGACCGCCGGTGGAGTGAGACGCTGCCCGCTGCTGCAGGTCTGCGTCACAGGTAGAGACCGGGCGGTGCACGGAGCCACCCCGGGGAAGGAGAACTGATGCGCACCTGGGTGGGCTGGATGCAGGTCATGCTGATTGGGGTCGCGGTCAGCCTCGTGGTGGCGTTTGTGCTCTCGGGGATGATCGCGCCAGGACATCAGCCGAACCCGTCGGCTGAGCCATCGGCCCAGCAGGCTCCCACCGTCGGCGAGCAGAAACCTGGGGTGCCGGCGGTGCCCGTGTCCGAGCACGAGACGTGGCCGCAGACAGGCACGGAGAACCCGGACCGGCAGCTCGGCGTCACGGCGTCCAGCCCGACGGTGCAGCTTCCCGGCTCCCTCGGCGAGGACCTGACCCCCTACTGGGAGCAGACCCTCGACTGGCAGAGGTGCAAAGGGGGGCTGTGCACCACAATGAAGGTCCCGCTGGACTGGGAGAATCCCGGCAAGGCATCGCTGGACATCAAGGTCATGAAGGCGCCGTCGGCGAATCCCTCGAAGGGGCCGCTGTTCGTGAATCCCGGTGGCCCCGGCGTCGGGGGAGTCTATTTCTCCAGGAGCCTGGGGTCCGACGCCTGGGAGGGATACGACATCGTCGGTTGGGATCCGCGCGGGTCCGGTGAGTCCACGCATGTGGAGTGCGGCACCACGGAGCAGACCGACGAAGCCTACTCCGCGGACGACACCCCCGACGACGAAGCCGAGAAGACCACGCTGAGCGATGTGTGGGCGGCCTTCGCGCGGCAGTGCCGTGAGGCCTCCGGTGAGCTGCTCGATCACATCTCCTCCATCGAGACCGTCCGTGACCTGGACCTGCTGCGCTTCCTCATGGGTGCGGAGAAGCTCAACTATCTCGGTGTCAGCTACGGCACCTATCTCGGGTCGATGTACGCGGAGTTGTTCCCGGAGCGGACGGGACGCTTGGTGCTGGACTCTGCGGTGGACATCACCAACAGCGAGGAAGTCTCCCAGGTGGAGGGCTTCGAGCTGGCCCTGAACCTTTACGCGGACTGGTGCGCGAGCACCAGCGCCTGCACCTTCGGGGATTCGCGTGACGCGGTGATCTCCACCATCAACTCCTTCCTGCGGGGGCTGGACGCCAGCCCCCAGCAGGTGGGGGACCGCCAGCTGACCCAGGGAAAGGCGGCCACAGGGGTCGCTGGCTTCCTGTACTCGGGCGCGGGTATCTATCCGCGGCTCACCGCCACGGTGGCGGCGGCGATGAGAGGCGACGGTTCGGCCCTCCTCAAGGCGTCTGACGCCCTGACGGGCCGCGACGACAACGGATGGAAGACGATGGCCTACGCCTTCCCCGCAACCCGGTGCCTCGATCACGCCGACGAGGGAGTGGCGGCGCACTTCGCGCTACAGGACGAGCTGGGGCAGAAGGCACCGGTGTTCGGCGGCAGCATGGGCGGGGACCTGGCGTGCGAACGCTGGACCGCCGCCTCCGTGCCCAACCTGAAGCTCACTGGCAAGGGCGCCGCCCCGATCCTGGTGGTCGGGGCGACGGGCGACTCCGCCACCCCCTACCAGCAGGCCGTCACCATGGCGCAGCAGCTGGAGTCCGGGCATCTGCTCACCTACGACGGCCCCGGTCACGGGTCCGTGACCTCGGGAAACAGCTGCGTCACCGACGCGATCAACGCCTTCTTCCAGGACGGCACCCTCCCCGAGGACGGCAAGACCTGCCGGTGATCCTGGCGCAGAGATTCCGCCGGCGGGACGGTGGCGTTGCGAGTTAATCGATCCCTGCGGGTGGAATCTCCTACCCTTGGTTTCATGTCTGCGACCAGCCGATTCATCGACCGCATCTGGCCCCCCGCGTGGCTCTACTCCACCTATGAGGCGGGGGTCCTGAAGCGGCTGGATCGTTCTGCCCTGCCGCGGCACGTCGCGGTGCTGGCGGACGGCAACCGGCGGTGGGCGC
The DNA here is from genome assembly GCF_019973735.1 of Arachnia rubra. Taxonomy (NCBI): domain Bacteria; kingdom Bacillati; phylum Actinomycetota; class Actinomycetes; order Propionibacteriales; family Propionibacteriaceae; genus Arachnia; species Arachnia rubra. Next base: position 2,757,721 of record NZ_AP024463.1, on the reverse strand, counting down.
GGCTGAACGCGCCCGGGCAGCCCCTGGTCGCGGGGTATCGCGCGGGCGCAGCGAAGCTGCAGCAGTTCGTCGAGTGGTGTGACGACATCGGCATTCCCGTGATCACCCTGTGGGTGCTCAGCACCGACAACCTCGACCGTGCCGCGGCTGAGGAGCTGGAGCCGCTGCTGGAGGTGATCGACGAGCTGGTGGTGGCGCTCGCCGAGACGGGACGCTGGCGGGTGCAGGCGGTCGGGGACCTCGACCTGCTGCCGCCGGAGCGGGCCGCGAGCCTGAGGGCGTCGTCGAGCCGGACCGATGCGGTCGAGGGCATGCACATCAACGTCGCGGTCAGCTACGGCGGCAGGCATGAGCTGCGGGACGCCTTCCGGTCGCTGCTGGCGGAGCGGGCCGCGCAGGGCCGCACCCTGGAGGAGGTCGCGGCCACCGTCGAGATCGACGAGATCTCCGAGCATCTGTACACCAAGGGGCAGCCGGATCCGGACCTGATTATCCGGACCTCCGGGGAACAGCGGCTCTCCGGGTTCCTGCTGTGGCAGTCGGCGCACAGCGAGTTCTACTTCTGTGAAGCCTTGTGGCCGGACTTCCGCAAAGTCGACTTCGTGCGCGCGCTGCGCAGCTACGCCCAGCGGGAGCGTCGCTTCGGTCGCTGACCTGCGGCCGGGGTCACCATCTCAGCGCCTCGACGAGCTGCTCCACCGTCGCCTCCTTGGGGGTGCGGCCGTCGGGGAGGGTGGGGTGCCGGGAGAAGTAGCCGCTGTGGTGGACCGGCCCCATGCCGACGGTGTGGATGCGGCCGTCGCGGACGGCGCGGCCGTAGGAGGACAGCGGGGCTGTGACCCAGCGGCCGGGGAAGGCTAGGGTGCCGAGGCCCTGGACGCGGTCGCGGCTGCCTTTGAGGTGGGTCAGCGACCTGATGTGGTCCAGGCCCGGGTCGTCGGCGTACACCCCGCCGATGGAGACGACATCCACCTCGATGCCCTGGGCGGCGATGAACCGTGCGACGCCGCAGGCGATCTGCGCCCCGCCCGAGTAGCCGATCAGCGTCACGGGCACCGGATGGGCGGGGTCGTAGCCGGCGTTCAGGAGGGACCGCCACACCACGCACGCGACCCCGAAGTTGTAGGTGCCGCCGTACCGCGGGTCGGCGGAGACCAGCACCTGCATGATGTTGCGCAGGTTGATCAGGAACGGCGCTGGCCACCACCGGAACCGGCGGCGCGCCCGGTCCAGGCGGCGCCACAGCCAGGCGGTGGCGCGCTGCGGCAGGCCGCGGTTCTCCATCGCGTAGGGGAAGACGTCCTCGGTGATCACCACGTCGGGAACACGCCGACGCACCTCCTCCAGCATCGCGTGCTCGCGGCGGGAGATCGACGCGCCGTCGATGACCGCGATGCCTGACAGGTAGACGGCGAACCTCCGGATCCCCGCGGCGGGGGCCTGCCCGGCGGCAGGCGGTGGCAGCGACGGCGCCGGGTGGCGGCGGGACCACCATTCGAGGGATTCCAGGGGCGCCAGCAGAGCCAGGGCCAGGATCACCAGCAGCGTCACCTGCAGCAGGACCAGGATCATCGGGCGGGCCTCGGCTCGGTGGATACGGCTGCCGCCCGTCCGACGGGGACGAAGGGCGTCCCGGCCAGCACATCCTTCGGGTCGAGCATCGTCGGGTGGCCCGTCACCAGGGTCCACACCTTCCCGGCGAGGAGACCGGCAGGACGTCCGAGCAGCCGCGAGGCGAGCTGCATGATCACCCAGGCCAGGCCGGTCGCGATCAGGGCCTGCCACCAGGTGGTGTCCATCGCAGCCATCACCAGCAGCCACAGGCACACTGCGCTCCAGCCCTGCAGGATGCGGCCGATCAGCCCCCCGAGGTAGGGGATGAACACGAGGAATCCATAGGCCAGGGGAGCGGTGGAGGACAGCGTCACCGAGACGAGCTCGGCCAGGTGCAGGCGATGCTGGGTGATGGGTCCCGCGACAACCCACAGGATGAGCGCCTGGATGGTGTAGAGCAGCGTCAGGAAGAGGCCGCCGACGATCAGCACCGCCACGAACCTCAGGCCCCGCACCCGGTTGATGAACAGGATGGCGCAGTGCCCGAGCAGGGTGGAGATCCCGGCCACCAGCGCGATCAGGCCGGAGGTCAGTAGATCGGGCAGCCCCAGGGAGGGGTCCTCGATTACCCGGAGCGACGCCACATCCCAGATGGTCATCAGCCAGCCGAAGAAGTCCACGAAACCCATTGTCGCGTAACCGACCTCTGCCGGAAGGCCTGCAACACTCCCAGGATCATCCCAGGATCAGCAGTGAAGGGATTCGCCCGGGCCTTTCACTCCTTGGCTGCCTGCGTCTCCACCCCAGCTTTCTCCACCTCGGCCTTCGCCTCGTCGAGATGGGCCTGGCAGATGGCGGCGAGTTCCTCCCCGCGCTTCCACAGCGCCATCGACTCTGCCAGCGTCGCGCCTCCCGACTCCAGTTTGGCGACGGTCTCGGCCAGCTCATCGCGGGCCTGTTCGTAGGACGGTTTCTTGCTCTTGGTCATCGAGGCTCCTTCGGGTGGCTGGCCTGCGTGGTGAGGGTGAGGTCGCCGTCGGCCAGGTGCGCGGTGAGGGTGCCCCCGGCGGGGGCGTCGGCGACGCTGGAGATGGTGCGGTCGCCGTCGGTCAGCAGCGCGTAGCCGCGTTGCAGCGTGGCGGCGGGGGACAACGCCCGGACGGTGGACAGCTGGGACGCCAGCTCGGCCTGCCGGCTGGTGAGCTGGCGTTCGACGGCGCTGTGGAGCCGGTGGCGCAGCAGCGCCAGGCGGTCGCGGTGCCCCTCTAGTGCTGCGGCGGGGCTCGCCAGGACGGGACGCCGCCGCAGCTCCGCGAGTTCCTGCGCGGCCTGGCCGAGCCGGGCCGTGATGGCCGCGGTGAGACGGGTCCGGGCGGCGGCGATGAGATCCTGCTCGGCGGTGAAGTCGGGGACGACGCGCGATGCCGCATCGGTTGGGGTGGAGGCGCGCAGGTCGGCGACGAAGTCCAGCAGCGGGGTGTCGGACTCGTGCCCGATGGCCGAGACCACCGGGGTGCGGCAGGCGGAGACGGCCCGCACCAGGCCCTCGTCGGAGAACGGCAGCAGGTCCTCCAGCGCACCGCCGCCGCGGGCGATGACGATGACGTCCACCTCAGGGTCGTCGTCGAGGCTGTGGAGCGCCTGCATCACCGACGCGGCGGCAGTCGGTCCCTGCACCAGCGAGTGCGCCACCGTGAAACGCGCGGGCCAGCGGCGGGAGACGTTGCGCAGCACGTCGTGCTCAGCGTCGGAGTCCTTGCCCGTGATCAGGCCGATGCGGCGGGGCAGCAGCGGCAGGCGCTTCTTCCGGTGTGCGTCGAACAGTCCCTCGGCCTGGAGCTTGCGGCGGCGCGCGTCCAACTCCGCCAGGAGTCTTCCGGTCCCCGCGACCTGCAGCTCCAGGCATTCGAAACTGAGCGACGCGTTCGGCTCCCACACCCGTGGTTTCAGGCGCGCCCTAACCTGCGACCCCTCTGGCAGCGGGCCTGCCGAGTCCAGTACGAAGGCCGACGTGGTCACCGAACAGGAGACGTCGGCGAAACGGTCCCGCAGGGTGAGGAACTGGGTGGGTGCGGCGCGGCGTTTGATCTCGATGACCTGCGCCTCCACCCAGATCTCGCCCAGCCTGCCGACCCAGTCCGCGACGGCTCCGACGATGCGCGCCAGCGGCTGCGGCCTGTCTGGAGAACTCGTCAGGGTCATGTCAGGGAGCCTACCGATGCTTCCCGTGAATCCCGGAAGCTACGCTTGGGACCATGACGCAGCCACCTCTCGACAAGTCCGAATTCGAAGCCGCCCTCTCGGCCCGCAAGGAGCTTGGGGAGCAGCTGGAGCCCGAGCTCGTCGAGTCGTTCGCCTCAAAGGTGGTGGCCGAGATCCGGCGCCAGCAGGCCCAGGCCCCGGACGGCAGGTTCCCCCGCGGGAGCCTCACCCCGTCGCAGCAGGCGCGCAGCGACCGCCGGAACCGTTCCTACAGCCCGATGGCACTCGCGATCGTCTCGATGGTCCTGGCGGTGCCGCTGACCGCGATCTCGCTCTCCATAGGAGGTTTCTTCATGGGCCTGGTGGCCTGGGCCTGTATCCTCGGCATCAATGTGGCAGCTGCCTTCGGGGCATTCACTCAGCAACGCTGACCCCAGCCAGCCTGGCCCGCCGAGAAACTGTGCTGTGGCGGGTGCCCGGCTGTTGTGTTCCAACCCGCCATCGTCCTCGTGCCGGGGCTGGCCTACTATCCTCCTGTGAACAGGACGAGAGGCTCCAGGCATTCGCAGGGCTGGGTGCCTAACCACCACGGAGCCTGGGCGATGCTGGTGATGCCCTACCTGACCGGTCTGGTCTGGGCCATCGGTGCCGGCCGGTTCTCCTGGGCGCTGGTGCTGTTGGCTCCGGTCTGGGTGATCGGCTACTTCGCTTTCTTCGCGGCGGCAACGTGGCTGAAGTCGGCTTTCAAGCCCCGCTACCGCCGCGCCGTCGTCACCTACAGCATGATCACCGTCGTGCTGGGGGTCCTGCTGCTGATCTTGATGCCGTCCTGGTGGGCGTGGGGGCTGGTGTTCGGTCCGCTGACCGGGATCGGGCTGTGGGAGGCGTGGCGGCGGCGGGAACGCTCGATGCTGTCGGGGCTTGTGACGGTGCTGGCCGCCTGCGCGCTGCCGCTGGTGCTCGGTTCGGAGGGGCCGCTGAGCCTCGGCGGCCTGCCGGTGCTGCTGGGGATTTCGCTGGCGTGTTTCGGGTATTTCTTCGGCACTGTCTTCTACGTCAAGACCAACGTCCGGGAACGCGGGCATGTGGCGTACATCGTCTACTCTGTCTCCTGGCATGCGGCCTGCACGGTGCTGTTCGCCGTCGCCGGTTTCGGCCTGCCCCGCTGGTGGCTGGTGGGGTTCTTCGGGATCTGCACTCTGCGGGCGTGGCTGGTGCCGTCGCTCGGGGTGATGCGCGGACGGAAGGTGACCACCAAACAGCTCGGTTACACCGAGATGATCGCCACGCTGGTGCTGCTCGCGATCCTCATAGCGGGGGTGCTGACCTCCTGACCGGTGGGTGAATGGAGGCCGTGGATTGGTGTTCAACTCGTACACTGGCCCGCATGAGCATCACCAAGCGGGTCATCGTCGCTGCGCCACGCGGCTACTGCGCGGGCGTGGACCGCGCTGTCGCCACCGTGGAGAAGGCCCTTGAGACCTACGGCCCGCCCGTGTATGTGCGCAAGCAGATCGTGCACAACAAGCACGTCGTCTCCACCCTGGAGGAGCGCGGCGCGATCTTCGTCGACGAGCTGGACAAGGTGCCCGCCGACGCCCTGGTGGTGTTCTCCGCGCACGGGGTCTCGCCGGCGGTCCGTGAGGAGGCGGCGCGCCGTGAGCTGCGGACCATCGACGCCACCTGCCCGCTCGTGACGAAGGTGCATCGCGAGGCCAAGCGGTTCGCCGCCCAGGACACCGACATCCTCCTGATCGGGCACGCCGGTCACGAGGAGGTGGAGGGCACCATGGGGGAGGCGCCGGAGCGCACCACCCTCGTCCAGCGGCCCGACGACGTCGACGACCTCGAACTTCCCACCGACAAGCCCCTCGTCTGGCTGTCGCAGACCACGCTCAGCGTCGACGAGACCCTGGAGACCGTCTCCAGGCTGCGGCAGAAGTTCCCGCTGCTGGTGAGCCCGCCGTCCGACGACATCTGCTACGCCACCCAGAACCGGCAGCAGGCGGTCAAGCAGATCGCCCCGCACTGCGACCTGATGATCGTGGTCGGGTCGCGGAACTCGTCGAACTCGGTGCGCCTGGTGGAGGTGGCGCGCGAGGCCGGGGCGAAACGGTCCGAGCGCATCGACTACCCGGAGGAGATCCAGGACGAGTGGCTTGAGGGGATCTCCACGATCGGGGTCACCTCCGGTGCGTCGGTTCCCGACGAGCTGGTGCAGGGTGTGCTCGTCATCCTGGCGGACCGCGGCTTCCCGCAGGCTGACGAGGAACGCCTCATCGAGGAGAACCTGACCTTTGCCCTGCCGCCGGAACTACGCCGCGACCTCAGCAAGAAAGACCAGCGGCGCGCTCCCCGACGTTCAGCGCGGCGGGCAACTGATCGTGCCTCAGAGCCGGTCGCCGTGGACGACGAGCAGCCTCCTGCGGCCGCTGACTGATAGGTCCGTAGGCCGCTGGGGTCACCAAAGCCCGCGGATGCCCTGACGATTTCCTGCAATCTCTTTCCCGAAACCTCTGCCGTGGTGGGTGGTTTGTGTTTAGGATCATTCCCACGGCCCCTATTTCGGGGGTGGGATGAGTTGTGGTGCACCAATGGAGGTGTGGGTGATGGTTCGGTCGGGTATGCGGATTGCTGCGGCTGTGACGGTGATGGTCATGGTGTCAGGGTGTGGTGGTGATGGGTCTTCTGCTCCGAAGAGTCCCTTAACTTTCGGTAGGTCGTCGGTGGCATCGCCGTCGCCGACGATGGTGACGACGTCTGCGTTTCCTGGTCCGTCTCCTTCTAGTGTGTCGCCGCAGCCGTCGGAGACGTTCAGTCCGGAGCAGCAGGAGGCTGCTGATCGGGTGATTGAGTATTTCCGGATCCTTGATGAGGTGAGCACGAATCCGGATGCTTCGATTCAGCCATTGGCGGATATCACTACGGGGCAGAGCCAGATACTCGATACGCGGCAGGTTGGTGAGTACCGCAGCAAAGGCTGGGTGCAAACTGGTTTCACTGGAGTGAGTATTAAAGGGGCTGCGGAGCCGACTGAAGTGGATGGTCAAAAAGTAATAATGATTCAGTTTTGTACGGATGGTACAAAACTAGAATTTGTTGATTCGAAGACTGGCGAGAAGGTTCTTAATCCCACGCGACCGCGTTTTCTGTTGTGGGATATGCAGGTGGTCAAACCGGCGGCGGCGTGGTTGATGGGTGATGCCACGAATGAAGTCGTTGGTGGGTGCTGATCATGAAAATCCAGTCCAGTCTCTTGATGGCATTCTTGCTGATCTTGTCGTGTTTGCCGGTTCAGCAGGCTCATGCTGATGTCCGCTGTGGCAGGAATGGTAGAGAAGGTGTTTGTGAGCTTGAGGTGGGGGTTCCGGGGAGTTCTGGTGGGTCTGGTGGTTCGCAGTCTGAGGGTTCTGGGGGGTCGGGGGAGCAGAGGTGTTATAGCTATGACGGTAAGACTGAGGTTCCTTGCCGTATTGATGGTGGGCAGTGGAATCCCGGGCGTATGTGTTATGCCCGGCCGGCTGATCCGCAGCCGCCGAAAACGGATCCGATCTGGACCGGGCACAGTGGTGGGGTGGTGATGAGCTGTAATGTCGCAGGGAACTCCCCGTATAGTTACTGGGAACCCGGCCCAGAAGAAGCCCAGCCCCCGGATCCTGAGGTTTTGGCGAAGATCGCGGTGGAGCGTATGGAGTTGCGGCCGGTGGGGATGGGGATGTGGCCGGATCGGATTGAGGGCTTCCCCGGCCGGCACACTCTGGTGGGGTGGCGTAACTGGCTGTGGGTCACTGATCCCGCCCCTAACACCTGGGGACCAATTGTCAAGACCGCGTCCCAGGACGGCTACAGCGTCACCGCTACCGCCAGCGTCACTCGCCTGGACTGGGATATGGGTGATGGCCACCACAAGATGTGTGGGAAGGGAGTGCCACACCCAGCGAATAAAACCCGGGATGAAGCATCACCGTTCTGCGGCTACCAGTACCCCAAGCGTGGCACGTATACGGTGACGGCTACTAGTTATTGGACTGTTGTCTGGTCCGGGATGGGACAAACCGGCACCATCAAGCTTGAGTTGTCGTCCCAGCTGGAGGTGAATGTGATCGAAGCCCACGTCGTCACCATCCCCGACCGTAATAGCCGCCCCACCACCACACCCACCCGACGACGATAAACCGGAACACCGGATACTGCCTGTCAGGGTTTCCTGGTCGCGCCGGTTCCATCCCCAGTCGTATTGCATGCGTGCCCACTCCCTGTCATCGTCTCTTGGCCAGTAGGCTTGTGTCCACAGTTGACGTACTTGCTAGCGAAGAAGAGGTGCACTATGGCTGGCACAGGACAGCACATCGCCGCGATGGTGCGCAGCCACGCAGCTGGCGATGACGCCAGCTTCTACTCTGTTGCGCTTCAGGTCGCTGCACGAGAAGCCAAGGCCGGGCACCATGTCCTCGCTAACGACATCAAGAAAGCGGTGGACGCTTCACGCGAACGTCAGCCCCTAGGCAAGATTACGACGCTGGCGCAACCACGCGGAGAGCTGGCTGAACTTGTTGAAGCCACGCACCCGGGCGTGAAGCTGTGCCAGCTGGTCGCACCAGCCGAGCTAGTAGCGCAGATTAAACAGGTACTAGCGGAGCAGAGGCAACGAAAGAACCTCTTGGACTACGGGTTTGCTCCTGCGCACCGTCTTCTCCTGGAGGGTCCCCCAGGAACAGGTAAAACAATGACCGCGGCGGTACTGGCCGCTGAACTCGAAATTCCGATGCTAACGGTCCGTTTAGATAGTTTGCTGAGCAAATTCATGGGGGAGACTGCTAGTAAGCTACGGCTCGTTTTTGATGCTGTTGATCAACGTCGTGCGGTTTATCTTTTTGATGAATTTGATGCACTTGGTGCGGGCCGTAGTAGCAATGATGTTGGCGAAGCCCGCCGTATTCTCAATTCTTTCCTTGTCTTTCTCGAAGAGGCGAGTACTGAGTCTTTGGTGCTGGCGGCGACGAATCATCGAGCGATCTTGGATCACGCGTTGTTTCGCCGTTTTGACGCTGTCTTGACCTACACGCTACCCGATACGAGGCAAGCAACTGCTGTGATGAAAGCACGTCTAGGGACGCTCGCTGCGGGTACGAGCATGGTGAAGCTTGGAGAATACACAGTGGGCTTGAGTCACGCAGAACTCGTTAAAGCGGCAGAGACAGCAGCCAAAACCGTTTTGATGCGAGGTGAGACCCATGTTCGCCGAGAGGATCTTATCACTGCACTGATCTCGCGAAGAGCGGCGAGCCTTGGCTAAGGTTTCACGAGGCCTCGACCACCTCTACGTTCAAGGTCACGCAGAATCAGTCGACTTCCACCGACAAGGTGGGGGACCGGATAAGTCACCCCGCGATGTCGACCGCTACACGCATGGGGCGAGCTTGAAGCATTCAGCCGAACGAGTCTTTGAGAACTGCGACCGGCAGCGCATGGTCATGGTGCCGAGTGATGAAGAACTCCGTGCAGCAGGAACGGTGATCGTCCTCGAAGGTGAAGGTGCCGCGCACCCGCTGAAGCTCGATTCCCTCAACCAGCGCGCCAGCGGGCGAGTCAGCAAGCCAAAATGGCTGCTGCTCTCCGTGCGCGAGGCTATTGATGAAGCGCCGGAAACGGCAACCGTGTGGGTTTCTGACGCATACCGGCAAGAGTTCTTGAAGCTCTTCGAAGACTACTTGGATGACAAGAAAAACAGCAAGAATGGTCGTCCAAGGAATCAGACCCTCGTCGCCAATATCTGCCGGATTCGCGACGCGGTTCTCAATGACCTCTGGACGTCTGATTCAGCCCCGCCGAACTCTGGCCGGCATTGGTGGGAGTTATGGCTTGATGCGAACAGTCCCCATATCGATGCTTGGGAGACCTTCGTCGCTTCCTGCAGGCTGCGGTCTCTTCGCAGGGAACTGCGTTTCGGTGATCGGCTCATCGTTTGGATTGAAGCGACCTGGGCACAACTGCGAATATTGCCTTTCACTTCAGTTCCGCTCACCGAGATCCGGCGTCCGGAGTTTGTCGACACTGTCGAAGACCTTCCCGCGGACGAACAGACTGAGTATGTTGAAGACCTCGTTTCACGCGTCACCCCTGCTCCTGGTGATGCGCCTGCCGTTTGCCACCTCGACACCGGCGTCTTTCGGACCCACATCTTGTTGGGGAAATCCCTAGCGCCTGACGACCATCATTCCATCTTTAGCGGTTCAGGCACTGACGTTGATCGCCGCGGCCATGGTACATCGATGGCGGGGCTTGCGCTCTATGGAAATCTGGAACCGTTGCTGGCCAGCAGCGGGAGCGTCTTGCTCCGGCACTGTTTGGAGTCAGTGCGCATGACACCCGCGCTGGGTTCGCCACAACTCAATCCGCTCGACTACGGCACCGCAACCGCGGAGGCCGTGTCCCGCCCGGAGACAGTCCGGAGTGATCGGAGGCGCGCGTTCTGCTTGACATTGAGTACTGACCCAGACAAGCCTGGCGAACCGACCCTCTGGTCGGCCGCGGTTGATGCCCTTGCGGTGGGAACTGACATAGCGCGGTCTGGGGGCACTATTCAGCTAATCTCTACGCCAAACCCAGACGCGGCTCGTCTGATCGTGGTTGCTGCAGGAAATGTTCCGCAGTATGACGACGACCACCACACGAACTCAGTGAACTCGCCTATCCAGGACCCTGCGCAAGCATGGAACGCCCTTACCGTCGGCGCCTACACCGACCTGACGCAGGTACCTTCTCACCCGCAGTATGCGGGGTGGTCGACTGTGGCGGCAGCCGGGGACACCTCGCCACACACGACGACCTCGCTCTACTTCAACATGACGCGATGGCCAATCAAGCCAGACATCTGCATGGAAGGCGGCAACGTCCTCAGCGACCGTAGTGGGCTCTTTGAAACCCGGCTGCCGTCATTGTCTTTGCGCTCCACTGGACACCACACCAATGTCGCCCTCACGTCGGCGAATGCTACAAGCGCCGCCAGTGCGCTAGCTGCACGGCTAGCGGTCCTCGTCATGATCCGGTATCCGGCGTACTGGCCCGAGACGGTTCGTGGGCTGTTGACTCACTCCGCAGAATGGACTGAAACCATGGTCCAGCGCCTTTCTGCTGACCAGAGCAAGAGAGCCCGCCAGCACCTACTTCGAGAGTTCGGCTGGGGCGTTCCAACGGAGGAAGCCGTGCTGAATTCGGGGTTGGGCGCGGTAACGCTCGTCACGCAGGATCGCTTCGTGCCATTCGTCGGTGACAAGTATTCCATGCGGCACTTCCGGCTTCATCCGTTGCCCTGGCCCACAGACGTTCTACAGAGTCTCGGTGTAAGCCCAGTGCGACTCCGTATCACGCTGTCATACTTCATTGAGCCCTCAGCCTCACGTCGTGGCTGGCGCAACAAATACGCCTACGCATCTCATGGCCTCCGATTTGACCTGCAAGGAAGACTGGAAAACCAAACTGAGTTTGTTCAGCGTATCAACCGCCAAGCGCAGAACGAAGAGGGCGGCTCACGATTGAGCGAGTCTGACCGATGGTTCTTAGGAGAACGAGGCCGGCATCTGGGCTCCCTCCATCAAGATGAGTGGACCGGTACAGGAGCTGAACTGGCCCACTGCAACAACATCGCCGTCTACCCGGTCGGCGGCTGGTGGAAGAACAACAGCCGAAAAGACCGCCGTGACCTACCGATTCGATATGCGCTGATATTGTCTCTACAGACTAAGGAACAAGGTATCGACCTCTACACCCCAATCGCTACCCAGCTCCGTATCCCCGTGACTACGCAGATCCTGGGTTCGTAACGATTGTCTGCTGACGGTGATCGCATGTTCTGTAAATATCCATGGAGCAATATCACATTGTGCCGCCGACTGCCAGCAGGTGACTTCGTAAGTTGTGGTGCCAGTGCTCAGTGTTCCGATGCCGCGTCTCAGGGTGTCAGTATCGAGTCGGATACCGTTCCAGGTTGTTCTAGCTGAGAAAATCACGAGGATCGTGGCGAAATGGGAAATAACAGCCACGCTGATTACCACCAGGCCACTCATGATGATTGGAGTCCAGATCCACCCTTACTCTGGAAATCTCGATTCTGAGTGGGATGTACCGGCTAATTACGGTCGACTGAATTCACACCAGGAAACGGAAGTATGGGCTGGTGGAGTCCACTTCGTTGACTTCCATGCCGCAGTCGGTGATGCGGGCCAGGAGGAAGCGGTAGTCGCCGGGGTTGCTGAGCTCGACGCCGACCAGCGCCGGACCGACCTCCCGGCTGGAGCGTTTCACGTACTCGAAATAGGTGATGTCGTCCTCGGGACCCAGGACCTGGTCGAGGAAGCGCCGCAGCGCCCCCGGCTCCTGGGGGAAGTTGACCAGAAAGTAGTGCTTGCGACCCTCGTGCAGCAGCGAACGCTCCACGACATCCGCATAGCGGGCGACGTCATTGTTGCCGCCCGAGACGATGCTCAGGACCCGCGACCCGTGGGGGATGTGCACGCGCGACCCTACGCCCCCGGTGGGCAGGGCAGCAGCGGCGAGCGCACCGGCGGGTTCGGCGATGATGCCATCGCTCTGGTACATCTCCAGCATCTCGGAGCACACCTGCCCCTCCGGGATACGGGTCAGCTCGATCTCGGCCTCCCTGATGACCTCGAAGGTGTAGTCGCCGACGAGACTGACGGCGGCGCCATCAACGAAGGTGTCGATGTTGGTGAGCGGGAACGGACGGCCCGCCGAGATCGCGGCCGCCACGCACGGCGCCCCGTCCGGCTCCACACCGATGATCCGGACCTGCGGGTGGTGGGTCCGCAGCCAAGCTGCCGCCCCCGACATCAGGCCACCCCCGCCGACGGGCAGCACGACGACGTCCGGCACGGAACCAAGCTGCTCGACCGCCTCCGCGATCGCCGTGCCCTGCCCCGCGGCGGTGCGCGGATCGTTGAACGCGGGGACGACGGTGCGTCCGGTCTCCGCGGCGAATCGCGCGGCGGCCTCCGAGGCCTGGTCGTAGGTGGAGCCCTCCATCACGAGCTGAGCGTGCCCGCGCCCCAGCGCGTGGATGCGATCCCGTTTCTGGCGGGGCGTGGTGGTGGGCACGTAGACCACGGCGCTGATGCCGAGCGCCGCGGCGGCGAACGCAACCCCCTGCCCGTGGTTGCCGGCCGATGCGCACACCACGCCGGCCTCCAGCGCCTCCGGGGAGAGCTGCGAGATCAGGTTGTAGGCGCCTCGCAGCTTGTAGGAGCGCACCGGCTGGAGGTCCTCCCGCTTCAGCCACACCTCGCATCCGGTGGCGTCGGTGAGGCGCTGGTTCAGCTCAACGGGAGTGACGCGGGCCACTCCGTTCAACCGGGTTCGGGCGTCGGGTACGAGGTCCGCTAGGTCGGAAAGCACAGTCACGGCCCTCATTGTGCTAGCCGGAGGCAAAATTCGCACTCCGCAACCCCGGGCGGCACGCGACCTGGTGTCGTGCGCCGGGAGTTTGATGGGAGACGGTTCCGGGGCGGATACTGTGGCCACGGCAGCCTAGTGAAACGCTACCGGGTCGCACCTGAATAAGGTGAGCGAGGCCAGGCGCCGCATCCGGGGAAGGAAAACACCGGCGAATGAACGACACCTGACACCACAGTCCGGGCGGCGACGCTCCTCACCCTGCGTCAGGGGACTCCACGAGCTCCGGTGCCACGGGAACCCGGACCCCCTCATCGACGGTGCCGAGCCGCGGCAGGTCGTCTGTGGACACCTTCAACGCGTGGAACCGCCGCGCCGACACCAGCACCCGTGCCTCTAAGGTGCCCACTGCCGCGTTGTAGTTCCGGACCGTGCTGTTGATGGCCGACCCCAGCTTCTCGAAGTGTGCTCCGAGCGTAGCCAGCCGCGAGTACAGCTCACGTCCAAGGGCGCTGACCTCCGCCGCCGACTCCGCCAGCTGCGACTGCCGCCAGCCGTGCGAGATGATTTGCAGCAACGGGATCAGCAGCCCCGGGCCGGCCAGGGTGATCCGGCGGCTAGCCGCGTACTCATGCAGGTCCGGCTGTTGTTCGAGAGCCAGCCGGTAGAACTCGTCACTGCCCAGAAACAACACCACGAACTCAGGGCTGCCCGCGTCCAGCGCCCAGTACTCCTTCGCGGAGAGCTGGTCGATGTGGGCGCGCACGTTTTTCGCGAAGTGCCGCAGGTGCATGGTCTGCTGCTCCTCGTCGTCAGCCTGGCAGGCCTCCAGTACCGCGGCCAGCGGCACCTTCGAGTCCACGAACACCACCCGGTCGCCAGCGAGGTCGACGCGCATATCGGGACGAAGACGTCTGCCGTCGGAAGATGTGTAGGTGGTCTGCGTCTCGAAATGGCAGTGCTCCACCAGGCCCGAGATCTCCGCTATCCGCCGCAGGCTGGCTTCACCCCAGGCGCCCCGCACCTGTGGGACACGCAGCGCCGTCTCCAGGGCTGCCGCCTGTTTGCGCACCGCCTCGCCTGAGACCCGCACCCCCTCCACCTGCTGCCGTAGCTCCGCGGCCAGGGTGGTTCGCTGCCTCTCCACCTCCGCGAGACGCTGCTGCAGCTGTCGGAGGGCCTCGGAGATGGGGGTCAGCCGGATGTCAGCAGCCCGGTCGGCCTGCCGGGTCTGCTGCTCCAGAGTGTCCGCTGACAAGACCCGGAAGTGGTGGGCGAGCTGCTGGCGGTCTGCAGTGACCTCCGCAGCCCGCTGCTGCGCGGCGTCACGTTCCGCCTCTGCGCGGGCCGTGCGGGAGGCAACGCCCTGACGGGCGAGCAGGTAGCCCAGGGCGATGCCGACCAGCAGCATCACCAGGGCCAGAAGCAGTGAGGAAGTGTCCATGGCGGAAGCCTCGCAGATGCCACCGACATTTTTCTTTCCCTGGTCCTGGGTCGCTGGCTTTATGCACTTTTGCCTGTCGTGATGCCGACAGACGGCAACGAGGCCAGTGAACCTTCGACGCCGGTGCGGGAATGTCAGGGGCTGGGTGTTGAATGGATACCGTGTTCGCGGATCCCACCTCCCACTTGGATGACCTAGCTGCTTTCGTGACAGCCTCCCCAACGAGCTATCACGCGGCCCAGAGCATCGCGTTGCGCCTCGTCGATGCCGGTTTCAATCCGGTAGACGAGCGGGCGCGGTTCCCGCAAGGGGCCGGCCGGTTCTTCGTTGTCCGGCACGGTGCTGTGATTGCCTGGCGGCAGCCGGAGCGCATCGGCGATACCACCGGGCTGCGCATCATCGGAGCCCACACCGACTCCCCGGCGCTGAAGGTCAAGCCCGAGGCCAGCTTCAGCTGCCGCGGCTGGGGGCAGATAGCCGTCGAGATCTACGGCGGCCCGCTGCTCAACTCGTGGCTGGACCGGGAGCTCGGCATCGCCGGGCGCATCGTCACCCGCGACGGCGCCCAGCACCTGGTGCGGCTCGACTCCGTCGCTCGCCTCCCACAGCTGGCCATTCACCTGGACCGGGGCGTCAACGACGGCCTCACGCTCGACCGCCAGGCCAACACCCAGCCGGTGTTCACCCTCGACGCCGAACCCGATCTGCTGGCGGCCCTCGCCGAGCAGGCCGGGGTGAAGGCCAGCGACGTCCTGGGCTACGACCTGTTCACCTACTCTTCCCAGCCGCCCGCCCGCTTCGGGCTGCACGGCGAGTTCTTCGCGTCGGGACGCCTGGACAACCTCTCCAGCACCCACGCCGGGCTGACGGCCATGGAGGACTTGGCGGATGGGAATGACCTGGTGATCTTCGCTGCCTTCGACCACGAGGAGATCGGGTCCGCGACCAGCTCCGGGGCGGCCGGGCCATTCCTCGGGGACGTGCTGGAGCGGATCGCCGCCGTCGCCGGCCTCGGCCTTGATGCGACGAAGGCCCTGCTCGCCCGGGGCTCCTGCATCTCGGCGGATGCCGGACACCTGGTGCATCCCAACTATCCCCAGCACCACGACCCACGCGCCCAGCTGGTGCCGGGCGGCGGCCCCATGCTGAAGGTAAACGCCAGCCAGCGGTATGCGACGGACGCCGTGGGCGAGGCCCTCTGGCTGCGGGCCTGCGAGGCTGCCGGGGTGCCGTCCCAAGTGTTCGTCTCGAACAATGCGATGCCGTGCGGGTCGACCATCGGCCCCATCACGGCCACCCGGCTGGGGATCGCGACGGTGGATGTCGGTATCGGGCTGCTGTCGATGCATTCGGCCCGGGAGATGTGCGGGGCGGATGATCCGCATCACCTGGCGGGTGCGCTGCGCGCCTATCTGGCAGGATGAAACATCATACAGGCCCGCCGGAACCAGCCCAAGGAGAGAAAGGCCGGTGTGACGGGCCTGCTGAGCGCTTGTGGCAGAGCGCAATGCGGTGGTCCTGAACACCTGTGATCAACAATGTCTCTCACTGAGGCAACCCTAACTCAGCGGATTTGGGAAAGGCAAGGGGTCCGTAAATATTGGGTGCGACGCCGCGGTTCTGGGGGGGTGGTGTGCCGTAGACTCGTCGCTCGTGGCTCTCACCATTGGAATCGTCGGTCTCCCGAACGCCGGCAAGTCGACTCTGTTCAACGCGCTGACCCGCAATGATGTGCTGGCGGCCAACTATCCGTTCGCGACGATCGAGCCGAACGTCGGTGTGGTCGGGGTGCCGGATACCCGGCTCCCGGTGCTGGCGAAGCTGTACGACTCGCAGCGCATCCTGCCCGCGACGGTGAGTTTCGTGGACATCGCGGGCATCGTGCGGGGCGCCTCGAAGGGCGAGGGCATGGGCAACGCGTTCCTCGCCAACATCCGCGAGGCCGACGCCATCTGCCAGGTCACCCGCGTCTTCGAGGACGTCGACGTCACGCACGTCGACGGCAAGGTCGATCCGGCGGGCGACATCGACACGATCACCACGGAGCTGATCCTCGCCGACCTCCAGAGCCTGGAGAAGGCGCTGCCGCGCGTCGAGAAGGAGGCCCGGATCAAGAAGGAGACGCGGCCGAAGCTGGAGGCCATGCAGGCAGCTGTGAAGGTCCTGGAGGACGGCCGGCGGATTCACGGCTCCGGTCTTGAGACGGAGCTGCTGCGCGAACTGTTCCTGCTCACCGCGAAGCCCTTCCTGTACGTGTTCAACTGCGACCAGGATGAGCTGGCCGACGACGACCTCAAGGACCGCATGCGCCAGGTCGTCGCCCCCGCGGAGGCGATCTTCCTCGACGCCAAGTTCGAATCCGAGCTGGTGGAGATGGACGAGGACGAGGCACGGGAGTTCCTGGCCGACGCCGGCGTCGACGAACCCGGTCTCGACGTGCTGGCGCGCGTCGGCTACGCCACCCTCGGTCTGCAGTCCTACCTGACGGCGGGTCCGAAGGAGGCCAGGGCCTGGACCATTCCGCAGGGAGCGACGGCCCCCGAGGCCGCGGGCGTCATCCACACCGACTTCCAGAAGGGCTTCATCAAAGCCCAGGTGATCAGCTACGACGACCTCATCGCCGCAGGCTCCGAGGCAGCCGCCAAAGCCGCAGGCAAAGTCCGCCTGGAGGGCAAGGACTACATCATGCAAGACGGCGACGTCGTGGAGTTCCGGTTCAACGTGTGAAGTATCTCGCAACAGCCGCAGGGTGCCTGGTCATCAACAGCAGGTTCCCAGCCCGGCCAGTTCGCTGCCGTCGGAGGCAGCGGCAAATCCTGGACCTGCGGCGCTGATGAAACTCAAAGAGCTTTTTGCGTAAATTCTGACCAGTCTGGTTATCCAGGCGAGTGGCTCGCAAATGACTTTATTCTATTTAAATTATCTATGCAAATAGAATCTTCATAGAGAAGTGTTTAACACTACGGTGATATCATGTGATATCACCGGGATGGGAGGTGAGCTATATGGCAGATGTCATCATTCGTGGTCTCAGTGAAATAGCTATTGAGCGCATTGATGCCGAGGCGTGTTCCCTGGGGCTGTCGCGCAACGAGTTCCTGCGACGCAGGCTTGAAGGGGGCGCTGTGGCACCTGCTGTTGGCGTATCGGTGACTGCGGAGGATTGGAGTCGATCGGCAGCCGCATTCGAGGATCTTGCGGATCCTCATGTCATGGAGTCAGCATGGCAGTAAGGGGATGGCTGTCGATAAGTCGGCGTATGTGCGGATGCAGCTGGGGCAAGCCGCCGAGCTTGAGGAATGGGGCAGCGAGCGTGGCCTAGTACGGCTGTCAACCGTCACAAGGCTTGAATTGGGTTTTCCGCGCGCTCTGCTCAGGCCGCCCGGAAGGCGTTCGCCATGCCACCTCTATCGCTTATGCCGCTTGAATTCCTGACGCCCACATTGGAGGAGCGGGCATGGGAAGTGCAAATGCTGCTTGCCGATCGTGGGCAGCATCGCGCACCGTCAATCCCTGATCTTCTCATTGCGGCTACGGCGGAGAGGCTAGGATTGACAGTGCTTGCAGTTGATAAGGATTTTGATCCTATCTCCGAGGTTACGAAACAGCCAGTGGAGCAGCTTGGGTTGTCATCACCCTAATAGAGTAATACCTTGGCCAGAATGGGAGGTTTAATCGCATTGCTAAATGGGCTTTCAGGCTTCCGGTAGGTGAAGATAAATTTTGGTAATATGCAGTATTCGTAGCGCATGCGCTACGGTCGTATGCCATGAGTGATGCCGAGTCGCCGATCAAGAGTTTGTCGCAGCGCAAGTTGCGCAATGAGTCCGGCCGGGTGCTGCGTGCGGTGAGTGGGGGACGGTCTTTCATCTTGACCAATAGCGGGGTTCCTGTGGGACGGATCGTGCCGCTTGAGCAGCCCGCTCCCGCGCTGAGGATCGTTCGTCCAGCGCGGCGTCAGGGCGGATGGGCGGCTTTGGGGATTGCGCGGAAGACTGGCGTGCGGAACCTTGCCGAGACTCTCGATGACCTGCGTGAGGATAGGCAGTGACCTCACAGCGGGTTGTCTATGTGGACCCCTCGGCCCTCGGGGCGTTGCTGATCGAACAGTCCGAGAGCGACGCTGTGCTGAGGTGGCTTGACCGATCCTCGGACATACTGGTCTCCAGCGATCTGCTTGAAACCGAACTGCGTCGCCTCGCCGTCAGGGAAGACATCGACCAGGCTGATGTGACTCGGATTCTCGACGGTGTCGCGCTAGCCGCCCTTGACCGGGCCGTCTACCGCAGCGCAGGTCTTTTGCCCATGCCTTATCTGCGGACTCTTGACGCAATACACCTGGAGGCAGCCCTGCGACTTGATGCTGCTGCCATCCTTACCTACGACTGCAGGCTCAGCGACGCGGCCCGCTCCCTGGGACTCCAGGTGATCGCACCTGGAGTAACGCGTGAGTGATTCCCTCCCCCCGGTAGCGAAGTGGGTACTGTGGGTGAGGCTCTAGCTCAATGTCCGCTCCAGCAGCGAGAGGAAGCCGCGATGTCTGCTGAGATAAATGTGATCACATCAGGTCCGCGCCTAAGAGTGAACCTGCGCGATGACTTCGTCGTAGACACTGATCGTTCCCGGCTCGATCTCGTCCGGGTCCATAAGTGGTTGTCGACAGATGCCTTCTGGGCAATGGGGCGGTCCTTTGAGGTTGTGAAGCGGGCGGCTGATGCCTCCATCAACTTTGGCCTGTATGGCCCGGACGGTACGCAGGCCGGGTACGCGCGTGTGGTCACCGATGGTGTGACATCGGGTTGGCTGTGCGATGTCTACCTCGTGCCGGAGATACGAGGTCGTGGGCTCGGCACCGCTCTGTCGAGGGTGATCGTCGATTTCATCCGGCCGCTGGGTCTTAGGCGTTTTATGCTTTCGACGAAAGATGCCCACGAGCTATATGCAAAGACGGGATTCATCCCGTTTCCTGAGCCGCAGAATCTCATGGTGCTGGGGTCGGAGAAAATCCAGGAATAGATCAGGAAATGGTCTTGCGGGGGTCGAATAGAGACTGGAAAATACCACATAATCCCGTGGCGTCATTGATTCCCAATGCCGCCACGGGATCGTGATGGGTACCCTGTTGGTCAGAGGGTTCCCTGGTATTGCTCGACATGATAAGCGGTGCTCCTATTCCCCTCATGAGCCCAGCGGGACACGATGAGGTGCAGCCCGCCGAATCCGCGGGTCGACCAGGGATGGATGAAACCGCCGTAGAGATTCCAGTTTGCGATGTTCTCGACCTGGGTCTTCGGATCACTCCACACGCCGTCGGGGCGGCTCGCGGTACGGGTCACCAGCTTATTTTCTTTGTAATCCATGTACGCCATGGCCCACGTGCCGTCACGAAGTTTCTTCACCGACGGCTCCCCGAAGCGGGCGGTGAGGATCGGGGTGCAGGGCCGTCTCCAGCCCCAGTCTGTCCCATTCCATCCCCAGCCCTCGTACTCATTAGGCCAGAACATGCGTTCCCATTTGACGCGGCGAAGCATCATCGGGCCGTCCTGGCGGCCGGCGCGCACTGAGAAGATGTACACGTATTCGCCATCTCGCTGCATCGTCCACATCTGGAAGGGATCTGTGTTGTCGGCATTGTTGTCCCAGCGTAGATTCGTGCGCTGGAAGTCGTTGCCGTTGTCGGAGTAGGCCAGCCCGGCGAATCCCGACTTGAAGATGCCTGCGCCGGATTGGCCGCTATCCCAGCTCTCCATGCTCATGAAGGAGACCAATTGCCGTCCTGTTTCCGGGAACGAGATGCCGTCATTGGGGATCACGGTGAGCTCGGTGGTGTTCCCGACTCTGCCTCCGTGGGCGTTGTACATGAGCTCAGGGGCGAAGCCGTTGCCATATACCTTCGCGGCGCTGTCGAAGACGATGCCCTCGCTGGAACCTGGGGCGGAGGCGGAACGGAGCATGACCGGAGAGCGGTGATCGCTGCCACCTTCCGGCCAGGCGCTGCTGAAGGTGTCCCCGAAGAGATACCCGATCGACCCATTCTCAAGCACGTAGGGGATCCCGAGGTCGGTGCCTGCCACCCTCCAGTTGGACGCGGTGTACATGTCTGCGCCTGTCAGACGCTTTTTCGAGGTGGCAAGGCCAAAAGCGGATGCCTGCGGTACTGGTCCGACCGGGGCAACGAGCGAGGCGCCAGCCAGCACAGCACTGCCAGCAGCGATCTTGCCGAAGCCGCGACGATCAACGAAAGGCATAAAACCCTCCCTATTATTTTATAATTTGACAAAGACCGGATGCGCTTTAAGCCTACGCTCTGGGAGGCGTGGTGTCATGTGATGGAATCTTGCACCAGCGCTTCCAGGTGGTGAGTACGAGAATCCTCATCGCTCATGCCGTTCTATTTTCAGCAAGTTTGTGTCATGGTGTGATGTCAACACGGCGCATTGATGTGGAGTGCTATGGGTTTTGTGGACACTACTGAAAAATGGGATTTCTAGGCTGCTTTCTGGTGTTGGCTCCATTCTTGGTGGACGTGGTTGGGGGTTCGGTACCCTAACGCCGAGTGAAGTCGTTTCTGATTGTAACGTAACTCGATCCAGGCTGTCACATCCTTTATAGCATGTTTCCGTGTTGGGTAGATCTTCCGGTTCACTACCTCCTTCTTGCAGGTGGCATTAAATGATTCCGCTGCGGCATTGTCGTAACACGACCCAGTTCTACCTACCGAGGCACGGATACCATATGTGTTCATGATTTCCGCGTAATCAGCTGAGGTGTATTGCGAACCACGATCCGAATGGAAGACGGTTTCACCTCGGGTTACTGGGCAATTTCTGACTGCCATGTGTAAAGCCTCGGCAACAAGCCGGGTGCGCATATTCCCGGCGATCGCATAACCGATGATCTTTTTCGAGTAGCAATCCATGACGGTTGCTAGATAAGTGAATCCTTCCCAGGTGGGGATGTAGGTGATATCGCCTACCCATTTCTGCCCTGGTTTGTTGGCGGTAAAATTCCTTTTCACCAGATCCGGGCGGTGGTGAAGATCCTGGGCCGGGATGGTGGTACGGACCCGTTTCCGGGGCTGACAGGCCACCAAGCCAGCCCGGTGCATGAGCTGACGCACCAGCTCTGGGCTCGCGTGGATTCCCCGTTCAACCAGAGCTGCGTGGATACGTCGATACCCGTAGGTTTGCTCAGACTCGTGGAAGAAATGCGTAATTAAAATAGTGAGTTCTTCCCGGCGTTTCTGCGTCTCGGATAAACCCTGATTCCGCCATCTGTAGTAGCCGGAACGAGACACTCTGGCCCAGCGGCACATCAGATACACAGGATAGCTGCCTTCCTCGCGGTGAATATAAACATATTTCGCTGCTACCGGGATTCCTGCGCGAAGAAGGCCGCCGCTTTTTTCAAAAACTCGATCTCCATCTTCGCTTCACGCAACTCAGCCTGCAAGCGCTTGTTCTCCGCCACCTGATCCGACGAGGCTTCTACCATACCTGGGTCGGGATGCTGCTTCCGCCATATTCTCACCCAGTTACCCACAGTTTGCGGAACCAGATTGTAGGACTTCGCCACTTCCGCTATCGGCCGAGACCCCTCAAGAACCTCCGCGATGATTTGTTCTTTAAACTCTTTACTAAATTTCGAAGCCGGCATAGTACAGATTTTACCTCACATGTTCGAATAAACTCAGGTTTTTCACCACTGTCCACGAAACGCCGGGCACTCCAATGAGACTATTATCCAAGGGTTTTGTCCATATGATCTGCGATCGTGTGGAGTTCTGTTTTCTGTGGCTTTGATAAATTCTGTGATTATCTAAATGAGCCAATAGCTATTCGGGTATGGTCACTCAAATCGTCCTCGCTCCGACACCACCTGGTTGCCCCACTGTGTCAACGCCTTCAGTGCTGGTAGGAAGGTGAGTCCGAAATCGGTGAGCGAATACACCGTTTTGAGAGGTGGTTTGCTTCCGAAGACCTGTCGTGATATTAATCCGTCCTGTTCTAGCTGCTTGAGCTGGTTGCTCAATACTGTCTCTGTCGGTGATATGAGAGCGCGCCGCAGATCGCTGAAACGCTTCGGGCCTTCCTGTAGATGGTAGAGGATGACTGCTTTCCATTTTCCGCCCACCAGGTCCATGACGACGCTGATCGGGCAGGGGTATTTCTTCCCATTCAAACTGACGAAGTCGCTGATACATTCCGTTTTCATACCGTGCACCTGCTCTCTTGAGGGTACCTATCGCAGAGGATAGTTCTTGACCCAGTCGGATGGTGGTCCCAAGGTGGGGCTTGTAAAGAAGCTCGCCTCTCGACGCCTAAGGAGAACCCCCGTGACGTCCCCCAAGCCGATTATTGCCGTTGCCGGTAGCACCAGCAAGCAGGGCCGCAGCGTTGTCAGGGCGCTGTTGGGCAGCGGGCTTTTCCAGGTGCGTGCTCTCACGCGTAGTCCCTCTTCCCGGCAGGCGCAACATCTCGCGCGTATGGGTGCGGAGATCATCGTGGCTCCTCTTGAGCTGGGGCATGATGACCAGTGGCTTGCGGCTTTCGCTGGGGCCGCGGGAGCGTTCCTGGTGACCCCACCCACCCCGCCGAAGCATTCACGGGAGTACGAGCTCGGGTGCCGCTTGGCCGATGCTGCCGCCCAGGCAGGCGTCAGGCACCTCGTGTTCAGCACTCTTGAGAACGTGGAGGACATCTCGGGTGGGCGGCAGTTCGCCCCACATTTCACCGATAAGGCGCGGGTCGCGGACTATATTCGCACATTGCCCGTCACGCACACCTTCGTGATCCTCTCCTTCTTCTACACAAATCTCCTGGAATATTACACTCCGCGTATGATGGGAGATACGCTCCTGCTTCCCATCTATCTGCCCGAGGAATTCCGCGCGCCCTTCGTGGATCCGCTGACGGCAACAGGCCCTGCGGTACTGGAGATCTTTTCAAATCCCGAAAGATACCAGGGTGAGACGCTCGCCGTGGTGGGAGATGTCATCTCACCGCGTGAGATGGTGGAGACATTCCAGGAAGTAACTGGAATAAAAGCCGAATATAGAGATGCATTCACCCGCGAGGGCATGCTCCGGAATCTTCCTGAGATCGCCAATGAT
The DNA here is from genome assembly GCF_019973735.1 of Arachnia rubra. Lineage (NCBI taxonomy): Bacteria > Bacillati > Actinomycetota > Actinomycetes > Propionibacteriales > Propionibacteriaceae > Arachnia > Arachnia rubra. The sequence continues at coordinate 2,734,001 of NZ_AP024463.1, read as the reverse complement.
GAACTACATCTGCGAGAGGTGCTGGGCATGGTGAACTACGCAGTGGACTACGGCTATTTCAAACCGGAGCGTGACCTGGAGTGGAGCCGTAGCATCGCCCCGGATACCCTCACGTGGGAGCAGTTCCTGCTTACCACAGGTTGGCGTGGTGAGCGTACTTCTTTCAACGACTCATAGATATCCCGAGAGGGCGGTCAATGGGTCGTGGCATTGGTCGCCTCCTTGAATCAGCCAGGCGCAGGTCCTCACGTTGATGGTCATGCCAAGGCTGGTTTGGATCTGTGCTTAAAGGCTCATATTACCGACCCCTGCGCTGGCGATGGCTGGAGAGGGGAATTCGGGATGACCGGTTCGGGATGTGGAGGTTGTTCAGGTGGGGCGTTCTATCTGGTGGGTGGGGGAGCTGTGCTGCCGCGCAGTACCAGTTCGGTCGGGATGATGACGCTCCGGGAGCCGTCCACCGGGCCGGTGGTCACCTGCTCCAGCACCAGCCCGACCATCTCCCTGCCATGGCGTTTGAAATCCTGGCGGATCGTGGTCAGCGGCGGGAAGCTGTACTCGCCCAGGTCCAGGCCGTCGAAACCCACCACGGACACATCCTGCGGCACGCGCCGGCCCTGCTCGTGCATCGCTCGGATGAGCCCTAGGGCCACCTCGTCGTTGCCGCAGAAGACAGCCGTCACGTCCGGGTCGGCTGCCAGGTGCAGGCCTGCCTTATAACCAGCGGCTGCCTCCCAATCCCCAAGTACTGGCTCGGGCACCAGCGCACCTGCCTCCCGCAGGCAGGCCGCCCAGGTGGCTTTGCGGATCAACGCCGACTGCGACCCCTCCGGCCCGCTGACATGATGAACGGTGCGGTGCCCCAGCGCTAGGAGGTGCCCGACGGCATCACGGACCCCGCCCACCTGGTCGGCGCTGGCTGAGGGGTAGTAGCCCACGAGGGCTGAGTCCGAGACAGCCACCGGCATGGCCTGCGGCAGAGAAAGGTGATCGAGCCCTGCCCGGCCGGCCTGGACCACTACGAGGCCGTCGATGGTCTGGTGGGAGAGCCGGTAGACGGCCTGGCGCATATCGTCGGATTCGGGGCGCTTCACCTGTACCAGGTTGACGGCGTAGTCAGCCTCGGTTGCGGCCTCCAGTACCCCCGCGGTGGTCAGGGCTTCCCCGGTGCGCTGGATTTGCTGGGTGAGCACGCCGATCGTCTTGAAGGACCCCCGTCGCAGGGCTTGTGCCGCGCGGTTGGGGGAGTAACCCAGCTGGTTCATCGCTCGCAGCACCTTCTCGCGGGTGGCTGGACTCACATTGTCTGCTCCCATCGAGACACGTGAGACCGTCTGCGTGGAGACGCGCGCCAGGCGGGCCACGTCGCTCAACGACGGTCCACCCTTCGTGCTCCTGCGCCGGCTGACCATGGGCGGAGCTTATCAAAGGCCATAGAACGCCCTTCATAATATTATGTTGACGTTGCCATACTTGATTAAAACTATCGCCTAAATTCCCTTTGAATCAAGGGGTAGACGAACAAAATCTATCCTGGTAACGTCAACATGGCTGGTGTAGCACCGATGCAACCCCACGTTCCGTTGACCCAAGGGAGCATGAACGATGATCGTTCCTAGGCACTACGAGGACCTCGGGATCCTCCACGAGAACACCCTGCCGCCCCGCGCCTATTACATTCCCGCCTCCGCGCCGGCGGACCCGAGCCCCTGGAAACGTGAGGAATCGGATCGTCTCCAACTGCTGAGCGGCCAATGGTTCATGAGATACCTGCCCAGCATCCACGACCTCGCCGAGCGCTTCTGGGCGACGATGGCGGCCCCAGTGCCGACAGAGGATGCGGATGGCGTCGGGCTGATGGCTCCTACGGAGGCGGCCAGCGCAGACGCAAGCGTGGTGACGGGGCCGAGGGGCCTTACGGGGTCTGTGGCCTCGGCCAATACGACCGACTGGATCGACCCGATTGTGCCGCCAGGCTTCGAACCGGTGCCGGTACCCAGCGTCTGGCAGCACCTCGGCTACGACCACCACCAGTACACCAACATTCGCTACCCCATCCCCTTCGACCCGCCCCACGTTCCCCAGGACAACCCCTGCGCCGCCTACCTAAAGGATTTCCAGTACGAACGTATTCCTGAGGCTCCCTGCACCTACCTGACCTTCGAGGGCGTGGACTCCTGTTTTTACGTGTGGCTCAACGGCGCCTACGTCGGTTACAGCCAGGTCTCCCATGCCACCAGTGAGTTCGACGTCACCGAGTACATCCGTCCCGGCACCAACCGTCTTGCTGTCCTGGTACTCAAGTGGTGCGACGGCACCTACCTGGAGGATCAGGACAAGTTCCGCACCAGCGGCATCTTCCGGGACGTCTACCTCCTGTCGCGGCCACGCTCGGTCCTCTTCGACTACGCCATCACCACCGCGCTCGGGTGCGGTGAGGATGAGGAGGCAGCACGCAGCGACGCGATCGTCGAGTTGCGGGGAGCCTTTCGCGGCGGCGTGACGCCCACCACGGCAGCGCTGATGGACCATGAGGGCAAAGCCATCGCCACCGGGGAGCTGGAGCCCTTCGACCCTGCCGCTGGTGGTGACGGCTATAGCCATCGAGTCCACCTGACGGTGGAGGAACCGCATCTGTGGAGCGCCGAGGACCCCTACCTCTACACCCTGGTGATCACCACACCGGACGAGGTCATCACTGACCGGGTGGGGCTGCGTGAGGTCGGGGTCTCGGGCGTCGTCGTCCGGGTCAACGGAAGTCCCGTCACCCTGCGCGGGGTCAACCGGCACGACTCCGACCCGTTCACTGGTCCTGTCGTCGACCTCGCCCACATGCAGCGCGACCTGAGGCTGATGAAGGAGCACAACATCAACGCGGTGCGCAGCTCCCACTACCCCAACGATCCGCGCTTCTACCAGCTGTGCGACGAGTACGGCTTCTACGTCATGTCCGAGGCCGACAACGAGAGCCATGGCACCCAGGCCCGTTTCCTGGCCGACGACTCCTGGGATAACCAGGTGGAGCACTGGAACGAGCCCATTGCTGACAACCCCGAGTGGACCGAAGCCACTGTGGACCGGATGCGCCTGTGCGTTCACCGGGAGAAGAACCGCCCCAGCATCATCTCCTGGTCCGCGGGCAACGAGTGCGGCTACGGCTGCGCCTTCGAGACGGCGCTGGCCTGGGCCAAAGCCTTCGACCCCACACGCCTGACTCACTACGAGAGCGCCTACTACCGCGACTCCAAGCGCGTCTATGACTACTCCAGCATCGATCTGTATTCCCGGATGTACCCGTCCCTAGACGAGATCCGCGCCTACCTGGACTCTGGCCCGGACAAGCCCTTCATCCTGGTGGAGTACTGCCACGCCATGGGCAATGGACCCGGCGACCTCGAGGACTACTGGGAGATCATCCTGGCCGACGAGCGCATGTGCGGTGGTTTCGTGTGGGAGTGGTGCGACCACGCCATTGCCGCGAGGGCCAACCCGGTCGGACGGACGGTCTACCTCTATGGCGGCGACCACGACGAGGCCATCCATGACGGCAACTTCTGTGTCGACGGCCTGGTCTCGCCCGATCGCGTCCCTCACCCAGGGCTGGCTGAGCTCAAGAACGTCCAGCGTCCCGCCCGGGTGGTGGGCTACGACCAGGAGGCCGGGCTTGTCACCATCCGCAACGACCTCGACCACACCGACCTGGCCGGCTACGTCCGTGTCTCCTATGAGCTGATGTGCGACGGCGCCGTCGCCGAATGCGGTGAGCTGGAGCTGGGGCAGGCCGTTCCGCCACACTCCCAGGTCGTTGTTCCCTGCGCCCTCCAGGTCCCGGACGCGGGTCGCTGCCACCTCAAGATCACCTACCGGCTCGCCTCGGACCAGCCGCTGCTTTCAGCCGGGCACGTTCTCGGCTTCGACGAGATTCTGGTGAAGAACACCGACGGGCGTCATCGCCGGGTCCGGGAGCTCGCGCGCCACTCCACCACCTGTGCTCCGGTGCAGGTGACGCGGCAGGGACCGCGGGTCGGTGTCATCGCCGGCGATCTGCGTTGCGTCTTCGATACACGCACTGGACTGCCTTCCCGGATGGCAGCGGGCGGTCGGGAACTCCTGGATCGCCCGGCTGAGCTCAATATCTGGCGCGCCCCCACCGACAACGACCGCCATGTGCGCCTGGAGTGGGAACGTGCCCACTACCACCAGGCCGTGGCGCGGGCCTATGGGACGGAGATCACAGAGGAGGAGGGGCGCGTTGTCCTCTGTTCCAGGATCGCGATGGTTGCGCCCACCGTCCAGCCCATCCTGCGCGGGGAGATGTCCTGGACCATCTGGGGCGATGGCGAGATGGATCTGAAGCTCGCCGTGAGCCGGGCCGAGGGGTTCCCATCCTTACCGCGGCTGGGCCTGCGTCTCTTCCTGCCGGAGACGATGCGTCACGTCTCCTACTACGGGCTGGGCCCGCTGGAGAGCTACGCGGACAAGCGGCGTGCCAGCTGGCATGGGGAGTTCGCCGCCGATGCCGAGGCCTTTCATGAGGACTACATCCGGCCCCAGGAGAACGGCAGCCGCGCCGACTGCGACTACGTGGCCCTCTCTGGCGGCGGCCTGAGCCTCACCGCTGTGGGACAGCAGCCCTTCTCTTTCAATGTCTCGCCATACACGCAGGAGGAGTTGGCCAGCCGACGCCACAACACGGAGCTGCGGCCCTGCGGGTCGACGGTTCTGTGCCTGGACGCGGCTATGGCCGGCATCGGCTCGAACAGCTGCGGTCCGAGCCTGGCCCGTCGCTACCAGGTCGATGCCCGTGATCTGGAGCTGGGAATCCACTTCCAGCCCCGCACCATCAGCACACACAACGAGGTGAAGCCATGAGTGGTAAAGATGCAGAAAAGACAACCGGTGCAGCAGGCAGGAGCGCCGGAGAGTCGTCAGGCGCTCAGAGCGGCAAGGCCGAGGAGCGCAGGTACCTGAAGTGGTACAACAAGGTGGGATACGGCTCAGGCGACGTGGCCGGGAACGTCGTCTATGTGCTTCTGTCCGCCTTCGTCATGATCTACCTGACGGACACCGCCGGGCTCAACCCGGGGGTGGTCGCGACGCTCATGATGGTCTCCCGGCTCTTCGACGGGTTCTCCGACGTCGTCTTCGGGGCGCTGCTGGACCGGACCCACACGCGCATGGGTAAGGCCCGGCCGTGGATGCTGTGGGGTTTCGTGGGCTGCGCGGTCATGATCATCGCGATCTTCGCGATCCCGGCGGGCATGGAGGAGTGGGCGAAGTACGCCTGGTTCTTCATCGCCTATACGCTGCTCAACGCGGTCTTCTATACCGCCAACAACATCGCCTACTCGGCGTTGACCGCCCTGGTCACCAAGAACAGCGCCGAGCGGGTGCAGATGGGTTCCATCCGCTTCATGTTCGCCTTCGGGACGAGCCTGCTTATCCAGACTGTCACCGTCCAAGGCGTGGAGATGCTGGGCGGCGGGGCGCAGGGGTGGCGGGGTATCGCCATCATCTACGCGCTCCTCGGGCTGGCGGTCAACACCCTGTCTGTCTTCTCCGTCAAGGAGCTGCCGCCCGAGGAGCTGGAGGAGGCAGCAGAGCAGGATGACGCGTCGTCGGGTGAGGGAGCGGAGGAGAAACTCACGGTACGTGAGTCCGCCCGGATGCTGTTGGCCAACAAGTACTATCTCGTCATCCTGGTGGTCTTCCTCCTGACCCAGATCTTCACAGCCATGCTCAACATGGGCATCTATTTCATGACCTACATCCTGGGTGATGCCAATCTGCTGGGAGCCTTCGCCTGGGCCATCAACATTCCCCTGATCGTGGGCCTGCTGCTGACCCCCGTGGTGGTGGGGCGTTTCAAGGAGATGTACCGGGTGAACATCTGGGGATATGTGATCGCGGTGGCCGGGCGTCTGGGGGTGCTGGTGGCCGCCTACCTGGGGAACATGCCGCTCATGCTGGCGCTGTCCGCGGTGGCCTCCCTGGGGATGAGCCCGCTGCAGGGGACGCTCAACGCAATGATCGCCGAGACCTCAGAGAACACCTGGCTGCGCACCGGCAAGCGCATTGACGGGCTGATGTTCTCGTGCACGTCTTTGGGAGTGAAGGTGGGCGGTGGCATCGGCACGGCCTTGGCCGGATGGATGCTGGCCGCCAGCGGATACATCGGGGGAGCGGAGACACAGCCGGACTCGGCCATCCAGATGCTCTACATCATGTATGTGTGGCTGCCGCTGGCCGCCAATGCGCTCATCCTCTTCCTGCTCACCCGCCTCGACGTGGAGCGGGCCAACACCCGGCTCAGGGCCCTAGCTGACGGGTCCAGCGAACCTGCCGGGGGTGGGGAGTGAGTGCTCCTGCAATCAGGTAGCCGTCGCAGCACAACCTGAGGAAGCTACCGCCGGGATGGGCTTCGCAGGCCTGAAACCGCACATCGCTGAACGTCCTATGAGCGCTATTGTCGCTGGCAATGGATTCCTCAACTGGCGCAAGGACCGGGTACGTTCTGCGCTCGAGGGCCACAACCCCACTGTGCTGGCCCGCATGACCGAGAGTTTCGCCGTCATCGGTGACGTCCAGTGGCTGCCGGGCTACTGTGTCGCGCTGACCAGCGACCCGGAAACTGGCATGCTGTCCGACCTACCGCGTCCCCGGCGCTTGCGATTCCTCGCTGACACCGACCTGTTGGCCTTCGCGGTTGAGAGCGTCTGCCGTGACATGTACTCCGGGTTCCGGCGGGTGAATATCGAGATCCTGGGCAATACCGACCCGTTCCTACACGCCCACATCTGGCCACGCTACGACTGGGAGCCCGCTGGTATCCGTGACAAACCCGTCTGGCTCTATCCGCCTGGGCACTGGCGAAATTCCGATCATTTGCTGGGAGATCAGCATGATCCATTACGCCTCCGGCTCACCGAGGAGGTCCGGTGTCTATTGGAGGGGCTCTAAAAATCTGCATAGTGCATCATGCGCCGCACGTTTGATGCTCGCGTCGTGTGAAGGAGGTTCCTCAGCGTACCGTGTTGTCATCAGCGACGTTGTGGTTTCCGGGCGCTGAGATGAATTTCGTGATCTTCGATGGTCAAGGCCCTAGGCGATGGCAGAGCAATCAACTGGTCTTGTCGGCCATTTAAAGAAGATGTGGGTGGGGGGAGTTGCTGTTCCGAAGTGCCAACGAATTTGGTTTACAGTTGGATTTCTTACTCCCCCCACGAGGATATTAATGAGGGTTTCACCGAGGGTCAATAGAGACTAAAGATAGTTAAATTTTATCTAAAAGCCTCTGGGGGAGTCATGCTTGTGGGGATGGGTGGCCTGTGATCTTGCTGGTATATGGGGCGAGGTTGTGTGACAGAGGCTGCTTGTGGTGTCGCCCATACCGACACGCCGGGCGCCGTGACGATGATTAACGGTTTTATCATCTCCATGATGGCGGTGAACCCCCTAGTCAAAGTGCAATTAACTATCGTTAACTCATCTGTTGGGTGGCTGGCAGCTGCAACGTTACCTTGTCGTGATCTTTGGGGTGTGCTGGAGTGGTGCGCAGTCCATTTTCCCTAACCAAGAGAGGACTGCTCATGAAGATGACGCGTTTGTTCGCGGGTGCGCTGCTGGCTGCTGTGCCGCTCGTTGCGGCTCCGGCTGCTCAGGCTGCCACCGGATCGGATGCGCCCCAGACAGCTCCGCAGGCCGTCGTCGCCCCTGCGGCTGTCACCCAGGACGGCGCTGCATACTCTCAGACCATCTTCCACAAGGTCAACGAGTTGCGCATCAGCCTGGGCCTGAAGCCCGTGACCCGCTACGTACAGCTGGACGCGATTGCTCAGGACTGGGCCGAACACATGGCTTCGCAGAACACGATGACACATCGTCCGCACTTCTCGGATGGCTACCCGAGTGGCTGGAGCACGGCCTCGGAGAACGTCGCCATGCGCGGGGGGAGTGCTCTCAGCGGTGATGTCGGTGCTCAGATCTTTGAGCAGTGGCTGCATTCGCCAGGCCACTACGCCAACATGGTCGCTCCCGATGCGAACGCCCTGGGTATTGGCATGGCCTACAACTCGTCCACCAAATCCTGGTATGCCACCCAGAACTTCGGTGGCTACCAGAATCCCGGTGGCGCAGGTCTCGTCGAGTCTGCGTAGAGCTCACTTCACAACCGCGGGGCGGTCCCGGGTCGGCTTGATCGACCTCAGGGGCCGCCCCGCGGCTCCGTTTGTTCCGGAGGTCTTGGCCGTTCTGGGGGACTTGACTTAGAGATAGACTCTAACATGTGCTAGCTACTAACATTAAGCGGGGATGGCTCGGCCTGATGGCTCTCTGCCTGGGCATGGTCCTGCTGTTCATGAACACGACAATGGTCAACGTTGCGCTGCCCGCTTTGGCGTCCGGGCTTGGGGCGAGCGCTGGCCAGCTGGAGTGGATCGTCTCCTCGTATAACCTCGCCTCGCTGTCAGTGCTGCTGCTGGGCGGTGCTTTGGGGGACCGGTTCGGACATCGTCGTCTGTTGCTGGGTGGTGTTGGCCTGTTCATCGCGGGAGCTGTCCTGGCAGCGGTGTCGATGACACCTGGGCTGCTGATAGCAGCCCGTGTGCTAATGGGCCTTGCCTCGTCGGTTTTCATCCCCATGTCGCTAGCCCTCATCCCTGCGCTATTCGGCTCCGAAAGACGAGCCATGGCGACGGCGATCTGGACGGCTTCCGGGGCAGTGGGTGCTCCGTTCGGCCCGCTCATCGGAGGTCCCATGATCGACAGCTGGGGGTGGCGCGCGGTCTTCTGGCTGGACATTGTCGTCGCGATCCTCACCCTGGTGCTTTGCCTACTCTTCGTCCCCCGGGGCCGGCCGGCATCTGACAGGCGTCCCCTGCCCCTGCCGCAGATCGTGATCTCAGCCGGCGGATTCTCCCTGCTCACCTGGGGACTGATCAATGCCGAACGCACCTGGACGGCGCCGACCACGTGGGGGCTGCTTGTCGCGGGAGGTGTCCTCCTGGCGGTCTTCGTACTGGTTGAGAACCGGGCCAAGGGCAAGCTCACTGATCTTGGACTGCTCGCGAGACGCGGTTTCCGGCTTCCGGTGCTCGTGCTCATGCTCATCAGCTGCGTGCTTTATGGGGTCCTGTTCGCCGCGCCCAGCTATCTTCAGACTGTGCTTGGCAATGATGCGACCACGGGAGGCATGATGCTCATGCCGGTAGCGTTGACGGCTGTGGCCGGCGCGGTCATTGCCGGCCGGTTGTCGCGGCTCGGACCTATCCGTGAGTTCATCCTGCCGGGGGCGCTGGTGCTGGTGGCGGCAGGTTTGTGGTTGTGCTCGATGAGCACCACCACCAGCGGATACACACCGATGTTCTGGGGCCTGCTGGTTGCCGGCCTCGGCCTTGGCATCGGTCAGTCTCGTGGCATCGAAGCGGGTATGAGCGCCGTCCCTGAAGAACGCAGCGGTGCTGGGGCGGCGCTGCTCAACAGCATCCGTCAGTTGGGGGCAGTCCTGGGGGTCGCACTGTTCGGGTCGCTGATCGGCAATCGCTACGCCGTAGGGGTCGCAGGTTTGGTTAAGGACCTTCCCGAGGCCGGGGCCGCCATCACCCAATCCATCACGGCGGCTTTCGCGGCTGCTGGAAGACTGCCATCCCCGCAGGGCGAGACGGTACGGGCTGTCGCCTCCACCGCCTATGTCGAGGCCATGCAGCTGGTCTTCGGTGCCTGCGCACTGATCGCCCTGGCTGTGAGCGTGGTGCTTCTCGTGACCGCTGGGCGACGGGTTTTCGTACAATCGCGACCATGACCAGCGACCGGCGGACGCGCAAGAAACTCACCACGCGCAGGAACATCCGGCATGCCGCCCTGGACCTGTTCACCGAGAATGGTTTCGACAACGTCACCGTCGAGCAAATCGCTGATGCCGCCGACGTCTCACCCATGACCTTCTACCGGCATTTCGGCACCAAGGAGGCCGTCATCGTCGATGTCGTGTTGACGGGGCGTATCGGACAGATGCTGTACCACGAGGCCACGACGGATCCAGTAGTGGGAACACCAGCGGAGATCATCGCCCTGATTGACTTGGTTTTGGACAACTCCGGCGACTGGATCGACGACTTCGCCCGCAGGGTCAGTCTGGTGCACGACACTCCCAGGCTTCAAGAACTGCTGTGGCAGCAGACAACTGCCTGGACCGCAGCGCTGGAAGGCATGCTGATAGGTGAAGGCCTGGGTGTCCGCGCCCGGGCGCGCGCCATCATCAGCGTCTGCGTCGAGGGCTGTCTGGCCTGGCCAGACCATGAGGACTTCCCGTCCGTGGCGGCCCTGCGCCATTGCGCACAGGAATCGGTCAGTGCCCTGGGAGATCTCTGAAGGTAGTCGACGGTTCTGAGGGCGTCGAGCCGCAAGTCACAGCAGGTGGTGGGCGAACCCCGGCTGGCACACTTGGGATCATGTCGATCAACGATGCCGAACGCCGCCAGACCGCTGAGGAACTCACGGCGCTGCGGGAACTACTGCCTGCCACTAACGAGGAGCTGGCTCACCGGCTTGGGTACGGCACCGACCAGCTGGCGGCTGTCCTGGACATGAGGCCCGCCGTGGATCCGCGCGAGGTCTGGCGAGTGCGTGATTTCCTTGTTGCCATCGCGGCCGCCCGCGGCATCCAGCTGCCCGAGTTCAGCGTGTTGAAGCAGGCCAGACGCAGGCAGGCGCAGATGTGGTTCGGTTCCTGGGAGGTGCCAGATCCCGCCGGTCTCTGACCGGTTGCGAGCGGAGTCCCCGCAACCGGTCAGCATCGCTGTGGGACCCGGCAGGCTATTCACCCAGCCTTCAGGAAGCAGCGTCTCCCGCGTCATCGAGGACCTCTTTGGCGATGCTGATCGCGGACACCGCCCTGGGCCAGCCGGTATAGAAGGCCAGATGGGTTATGTTATCGCCTCTATCAGCTCGGTGCGGGTCACGCCATTCTCGACCGCGTGCGGAAGGTGGAAACGCAGCTGTTCGGTATTGCCGCCGGCGACGAGTGCGGCAACGGTCACCAGGCTTCGGTCCCGGGCAGACAACTCCCTGCGGGACCACACCTGTCCGAACAGCACGTCATCGGTCATCTCCGCGAAGAATGGCGCGATCTGCCCGAACTGGCGTTGCGCACCGGAGGGCTGTTGTTCTGCCATCAGGGAATCTCCTCTCCAGGAATGGTGGAGCGCAGGTAGTCGGCATCCTCGACGTGCTCCAGCCAGACAGTGGTGGTTGCCGGATCATCGCCCTGGTCCAGGACCGCTAGGTGTGACATGAAGTCCTCCGGCGTCGCTCCATGCCAGTGCTCCTCGCCCGGCGGGGTGTAGATGGTCTGTCCGGGGTATGCCCTGATCACCTGGCCATCGCGGGTCCCCAGCAGGGCGACGCCTGAGACCACATGCAGGGTCTGGCCGAGCGCATGTGAATGCCAAGCGGTGCGGGCGCATGGTGCGAACCTCACGAGAGCAGCTATCGCCCGCTGTCCCGGAAACTTCGGGGCGGCGATTGAATTCACCCAGACGTCTCCTGTGAAAAATTCCGGTGAGCCTTGGGTGCTGCCTGTTCTCGACTCTATGTCCATCATCGCTCCTTGTCAGTCGATCTGGAGCTCACCCATCGGCTCCCAGCCATCTCCCTCGACCACTCGTGAGATGATCTTGGGGGTGGCCGTCAGGAAGGGACGCATGGTCTCCAGGCCCTCCTTGAAATGCGCTGACGTGACGTGCGCCTCGGCCGCATCATCGTTGAACGCCTCGACCAGGACGAACTCTCTCGGGTCTTCCACACTGCGCGACCACTCGTACCATTTGTTGCCTGGCTCAGCTCGGGTGGCGGTGGTGACCGGCCCCATCGCTGCGATGAACTCCTCAGCGCGCTCGGGCTTGACCGGGAACTTCACGACAATCAGGATCATGCCGTCAACCCTACGTCCTACTGGCGCGAACCGGCCCAGCCAGCGGCAGGGATACCGCACGGTGGCTGGGCCGGTGAATTGTTATTAGTGTCGTGTGGTGGGAGTTCGTCAGTGGGAGGCGGTTCCGGGGCCGAAAAACACCGGCGAACTCACAACACGCGGCACTAAATTCGCAGGTCGTCGGTCAGTGGTGTCGGATGCCCGAAGCGATGGTTCGTCACGGACACCGCCTGCTCGTGTAGGTAGGGAAGCAGCGCCAGGCGTCCCGGGTAGAGGGTTGGACTCGAGTGGACGCTGACGTCGATCGACCCGCCGACCGCGGTCAGCAGATCCCGGTCACCCAGATGCCGCACCCGGCCTCGGATGTCCCGGTCGAAGGTGGTGTCGTCCTCCACCCTGACGGTCAAGCCGAGCTCGGTGAGAACACCTGCCAAATCCTCCGCAGGCTCCTCGCGGAATGAGAACATCGCCGGGGACCCCGTGACCACGGCAGCCGAGGCCTCCCGCAGCACCGCGATTGGGTCGTCGGACTCCACCCGCACTGTCACCGCCGTCGGGCGGTAGCGGAACGCGTTGATCTCCGCAGTCAGCGCCGACGGGTCGTGCGCGACGCCGAACAGGGTGCGCCAGGCCGCCTGGTCCGAGGATGCTGCGACGTTGAGCCGCGCAAGCTGTTCTTCGTCGAGAATCGGCGCGGCAGCCTGGATGAGCCTCACGAGGCGCGGCTCGGTCAAGGCGCTGGAGGAGTCGAGATCCTCCGGCTTCCAGGAACCGAAACCCACCAGGTAGTTCGGCCCACCCGCCTTGCCGCCGGTGCCGACGGCGGAACGCTTCCAGCCGCCGAAGGGCTGACGCCGCACGATCGCCCCGGTGATCCCGCGGTTCACGTACAGGTTCCCTGCCTTCACATAGTCCAGCCAAAGCTGGATCTCCTCGGCATCCAGCGAGTGAATGCCGGCTGTCAGTCCGTATTCGGTGCCGTTCTGCCAGTCGATGGCCTGTTCGAGGTCGCGTGCCGCCATCAGGCCGAGCACCGGGCCGAAGTACTCCACCTGGTGGAATGCGCTGCCTGGCCGCACGCCGACGCGGATGCCCGGCCGCCACAGCCGGTCGTCAATGCGCTGCGGTTTGACGAGCCAACTCTGTCCATGCTCCAGCTCGGTCAGGCCGCGCTTCAGCTTCTCCCCGGGCACCTCCGTCAGCGGGCCCATCTGGGCTGCGGGATCCTCGGGCCACGCCACCACCAGGGAAGAGGTGGCGTCGACCAGCTGGTCCAGGAAGCGCCGGGACCGCGCCACCGACCCGACCAGGATGCCGAGTGATGCCGCCGAGCACTTCTGCCCGGCGTGCCCGAAAGCGGAGGCCACCAGGTCGGCGGCCGCCAGGTCCAGGTCGGCCGACGGGGTCACGATGAGGGTGTTCTTACCTGAGGTCTCGGCCAGCAGCGGCAGGTTGGGACGCCAGGAACGGAACATCTCGGCTGTCTCCGCCGACCCGGTCAGCACGACCAGCTCGACGCGCTCGTCGCTGACCAGGCGTTTGCCGAGCGAACGGTCACCCATGATGACGTACTGCACCAGGTCGTGCGGCAGGCCCGCCCGCCAGCAGGCCTCAGCCAGCAGCGCCGCGCAGCGCCGTGAGGGCGAGGCAGGCTTCAGCACCACCGCAGACCCGGCTGCCAGTGACGCCGCGACCCCACCCAGGGGGATCGCGATGGGGAAGTTCCACGGCGGGACCACGGCCGTGACGCGCGGCGGGACGTGGGTGGCGCCGTCGACCTCTTCCCCGGCCAGGGACGCGTAGTAGTGGGCGAAGTCGCAGGCTTCGGAAACCTCGATGTCTGCCTGGTCGATGAGCTTGCCGACCTCGTCGGCAGCGACGGTCACCAGCTGGGTGCGCATCGCCTCAAGCTCAGCGCCCAGGCGGTGCAGAGCCGCGGCACGTTCCTTCGCGGGCGTCGCGGCCCAGCGTTTGCCTGCCGCGACGGCGGTCTCAAGCACCTCGTCGAGGGCCTCGGCGGAGTCGAGCGTGCCCTCCGCGACGGTGTTGTTGCCGAGATCGGAGCCGCCCAGCGCCTCGCGGATGGAATCCGCCCACCGCTGGTTGCTCAGCAGCGCGGGGTCGGTGTCGGGGGTGTTGGTGAACACCGGTGTCGGTTCGCTGCGTTCCTGCTGCGCCCAGGCGGCCGGGGTGGGGGATCCGATCAGCTCCACGGCATCGCGGAACCGGCCTTCCTCCTTGTCGAGGAAGGCGGCGTTGCGGCCGAGGGAAGCAGCTCCGGACATGAAGTTCTCGGGGGCCGCGTTCTCCTCAAGACGCCGCACGAGGTAGGTGATCGCGGAGTCGAACTCGCTGCGTGGCACCACCGGCACGTAGAGACGCAGCGCCCCCAGGTCCTCAAGGATCACCCGCTGCAGCGGAACCGCCATGCCAGCCAGCATCTCGATGCCGAAGCCCGACGTGATGCCGCGGGACTTCGCCAGCTCGACGGCGGTCGCGAGACTGTAGATGTTGTGACTGGCCGCTCCGAGATGCAGAGTGTTGATGGACTCGGGCGTCAGGAGACGATCGAGGGCGCTGAGGTAGCTGGCGTCGGTCTCCACCTTCGACGGCAGCACCGGATTGGGCCAGCCCCGCAGCTCCGCCTGGGTGCGTTCCATCGCCAGGTTGGCTCCCTTGACCAGGCGCACCCGCAGCGGTACGCCACCGGCTTCGTGGCGGCGGCGGGCGAGTTCCTGGATCTGCTCGATCATCAGGGGCGACTCGCGCAGGTAGGCCTGGACGGCCAGCCCCATCCTAAGGTTCGGCAGCTTCATGGCGAACTGTTCGAACACCTCGAGGGTGAGGTGGAGGTCGCGATACTCCTCCATGTCGAGGTTCACGAGCTTGCCCGTCCGGTCGGCTGTCTCCATCAGCGGGCCGAGCCGGACCACGGCCTCCTTGACCGTCACGTCATGGGCCCAGGGGGAATGGGGGCCCATCACCGACGACACCTTGATGGAGACGTAGTCGACGTCCGGGCGGTTCAGCAGGTCGATGGTGCGGTTGAGCCGCGAGGAGGCGTGCTCGTCACCCAGGACAGCCTCGCCGAGAAGATTGATATTCAGGCTCGCGCCGCTGCGCCGTAGCCTGGCCAGTGCCGGCCCGAGGTCGCTGCCGATGTCGACGACGAGGTCGCCGAGCAGCACGGAGAAAGCACGTCGCACAGCGGGCAGCATTGCCCTGGGTGCGGGGGCGACGCCGAGGCCGAGGCCGGCGCGTAGGTAGGACGGGAGGAATGGGACGGGCTGCCGGGCCAGGCGGCCCAGGTTCCTGGCTGCCACGGCAGGATCCTCGGGTCGCAGAACGCCGTCGACGAACTCAAGGGTGAAGCGGAGCCCGTCCGGGTGGTCCAAGGCACTGGCCAACAGCTTTGCCGCCCGGGGCTCCGGGTAGGCAAGGGAACGCTGCGCCCACCGTCGTGCGGTGCGTACAGCTTTGTCGATCAATGATGTGTTGGTCACGTTGCTCACAGGAACATATTGCACCAACTTTGTTTCATTCGGACTACAAAGACCAAATACCTTTGGGGGAACTTACCGGCAAGACGATGGCCCGAGAGCACCCAGGGTGAGGTGACTCGGGAGAAAGACAAACCGCGATCGTGCGGTGACAACGAACAATGCGTCCGGCGCGGTGGCCGGTGCTGTGCTTCAGCCGGTCGCGCCGCCAGGATCACTAACCGGCCATAAAGGTGACAGCTAGACGCTTGGCATAGCCGGGTTCCCGCATCCAGCAGGTCGCGACCTCCCAGGCCAGCGCAGCCCTCTCCTCTCCGGGGTCCGCGGGTACGTCGAAAAGCGGATCGTCGACGCGAGCTTCATCCCAGTCGATCAGGGCACAGCTGCCGTCGGGAGCGACCAGGGCGTTCATCCCACCTGCGTCGCCATGGACCACGCAGCTCTCCGCTGGCTTCACGGCCTGCCAGCTCCGCCGGATTTCCGCAACGAGTGGGTCAGGCATCGCGCTGAGGTCGATGTCTCCGCCGTGCCAGGCAGTCAGGAGCTTCGACGCTGACACCGCTCCTGGGCGCTGCGCCCAAGAACGAGTTAATTCATGCACCCTCGCGAGCGCCTTCCGCACGGCTGATCCGTCCTCACAGGTGGCGGGGCGTCCAGGAAGCAACTCCTGCACATGCCAGCCGCTGAGGTGAAGACGTCCATCATCGGCCGGGATCAGCTCAGGGACTAGGCAGCCTCGGGACCGCAGATGCGAAAGCAGATCGAATTCCCAATGCAGGGATTCCTCGCCACGGCTCGAATGGCGAATCACAACCTGCCGTCCCGCGATGCTCCCAGCAAGCACCTCGTTCCGGTTGCCGCCAGGCAGCGGAGGTCCCTGGGCCAAGCCGGACCAGGCTTCAAGCACCGCGCCAAGCCTCATGGGAGAAGGGTAAATCAAGCAGCCTGGTGAGGTCCTGCTGCCGATCAGGCTGCGGAGCGCGTTCGTTGTTGAGTAGAGAACGGCCGTGGCGGGGAGCCGAGAACGAAACTGGGAACTATTCTGGACTGGCTGTTTCGTAACATCTCTGAAACAATCTGGGCAACTCGAAGAGGAGGAGCCGTGGTGGAGATCGACACCCTTACCTTGAACCCCAACCCGCTGGTTCGTGCGCTCGGTAAGCAGCCGCACGAATTCACCCGTCATGACATCATCCGGTTCGTCGCGGAGCAGGACATCCCCATGCTGAACCTGCGATATCTGGGCGGTGACGGCCGGTTGAAGGTGTTGAACTTCGCCATCCAGTCCTCCGCACACCTCAACAGGATCCTCACGATGGGGGAGCGGGTCGACGGGTCGTCGCTGTTCAATTTCGTCGACGCCACCAGCTCCGACCTCTACGTGGTGCCGCAACTGCGCACCGCCTTCCTCAACCCTTTCGCGGAATTCCCCACGCTCGACATCGTGTGCGGTTTCTACGATGTCGAGGGAAATCCCCTGGCAAGCTCGCCCCAGCAGATCCTTCGCAAAGCTCAGCAGGCCCTTGAAGACGAGACCGGCTGTCGGCTGGAGGCGCTCGGCGAGCTGGAGTACTACCTGTTCTCGCCCGCCGAGGACCTGTTTCCCGTCGAGCCGCAGCGCGGCTACCACGAGGCCAGCCCGTTCTCGAAATGTGAGCAGGTGCGTATCGAGTCCCTGGCTCATCTGGTGCGGATGGGCTGCTCCGTCAAGTATGCGCACTCCGAGGTGGGCAACTTCGTCGCGGACGGCCTCCAGATGGTGCAGCAGGAGATCGAGTTTCTGCCCACCGACGTCACCCGCGCTGCCGACGAGATGACCCTGGCGAAGTGGGTGGTGCGGAAGGTCGCGCACGCCCACGGCATCGAGGTGTCGTTCTCACCGAAGATCGTGGTGGGGCAGGCCGGGTCGGGCATGCACTTCCACACCCGCCTCATGCGGGACGGGGTCAACCAGTTCTCCCAAGGAGCCGGGCTCACCGATGTGGCGCGCCGTGTTGTGGGCGGGTACCTGTCGCACGCCGCATCCCTAACGGCCTTCGGCAACCCGGTGCCCACGTCCTTCCTGCGGCTGGTGCCGCACCAGGAGGCGCCCACCGCCATCTGCTGGGGCGATCGCAACCGTTCCGCGCTGGTGCGGGTGCCGCTTGGCTGGCAGCATCTCGACGACCGCATGTTCCGCGACGCCAACCCGCAGGAGGAGGCCATCGGGGCGCTGCCGAACGACTCCCAGACCGTCGAGCTCCGGTCCCCCGACGGCGCGGCCAACGTTCATCTGCTGCTGGCGGGGATCACCGTCGCGGCCCGGATCGGCCTGTCCGACCCATCGATGCTCGACTACGCGATGGCGCGCTACGTCAACGGCGACGCCTCCGGGCTCTCAGGGCTCGATCAGTTGCCAGCCTCCTGCGCCGAGGCGGCTCGCCGGCTGCTGGACCAGCGCGGCGACTACGAGGCCCTCGGCGTCTTCCCGCCCGGCCTGATCGACGCTTGGGCCGGGCAGCTGATCGCGCTCGAGGATGAGAACCTGCGCGCGGACATCGTCGCCGACCGGGTCCGGATGGAGGACCTGGTGGAGCGGTACTTCCACATCGGCTGACGTTTTCTGTCCGGTGCGAAGAAAGACTGAAGCCCGGCAACCCATCAGGGCCGCCGGGGCCTCAGGCGTTTGTTATGCCAGGCCGGTCCGGGGCAGGCCAGCGCGCCTCGGAAGCTGGCTGGACTGGGCCGAGGGCGACTGGGTCGGCGAGACCGACGGTGTGGGTGCCGGTGTGGGATCGGCAGAGGCGGTGGGTGAGTCGGTTGGGTTTGGGGAAGGCGCACCGCACTTGCCATTGTTGCCGCCCTGCTCGTAGGTGCCGGTCAGGGACGCGCTCGCGACAAAGCGGTCGTTGATGCTGACGGCGGACCCGACGGCGACGGTGAACTGGTACACGGTGCCGGCTCCGGCCGGCAGGTCGCCCAGGTCCACAGTCCAGGTGCCGTCGCCATTGTCGGTGGCCTTGGCCCGCTCCGCCCATTCGAAACCGGAGTAGTTGTCACCCCAGGCACTGATCCGGGAGTTGACCGAGACGGCGTCAAAGGTCACCTTGTACCCGCCAGTGACCACGGCTGGCGGTAGTTTCACCGTCACCCTCGCATCCTTGATGGCGTCCTTGGTTGCGGTGGGAATCCGCCAGACCTGTGCCAGGTTGGCTCCCGAGCCGACGTAGAAGTGGTTGATCTCCAGCATCCCGGAGTTCTTCAGGGCGGGAGTGACCTCGCGGATGTAGCCGCCGTTCGTGTAGTGCACAGGATCACCCGCGAAATCCACCATGAGGTCCGGGTACTCGGCGTCGTCGTTGGTCAGATCAGCGTCTAGGACAGTCTCGGCACGCCAGAGCGCCGAGCACTCCTTCGACTCGTCGCCATTCTGCGTGCCGCGGTTCGTCGCCTCCGCCGGCTGCGCGGCGGCGAGGAAACCGACGGAGAGAGCGAGCACCCCGATTCCCATGCGTGTCTTCAGATTCATTTTTTGACCCCCTAAAGCAAAAGTCCTGTGGTCCGATAGTCTATCGACTGCACGCTGGTGATTCGTCTTCAGGTGTTTCTCCGGCGAGGAATAGGCATAGGAAGTGTCTGGGTTGATTTTCGTTACTTAACGAAAGTTCCTCCCAGTTGTCTGAACGGTTACTCCGGACGGTGGTGCCGCCATTGGCAATTGCACTTCGTGAATGCACGTTTCTCGCCAGGGAAGCAGACTGGTAAAACAATCAACTATCGTCAGTTTAGGTTCCTTAGCGTGGTCTGGCCGAGGGGCAGCAGCTCCTGGGCGGCCTGTGACCTATGAATAAAAGTCGAATGCTGACATGAAGGGAGAAGCTTGTGCTTGCGGAATGGATAGGTCGGATCGTCGTGGCTGGGGGTATGGGGTTATCTGGTGTTCTCCTGATCATTCTTGGCAGGTATGCCGCCGAAGATTTATTCGACCGCAAGGATTTAGCGGGTATCCGGACGGCCAATACCCTGGCTAGCGAGGAGGCATGGACGGCGGCGCATATCCGGGCCTCCCGTCCCGCCAAGGTGGCGGGGGTGGTGACGATCCTGGCGGGTGCCTGGCTCTTGCTGCCCGTATCCTTCTCCACCGCGCTCACCGGCCTGGTGTCGATCACGATGGTGGCCGCCGCCATCGTCGGTTACTGCTTCCTGGTGGGTGACCGCGCCGCGGCGAAAGTGCTCAGCAAAAGTGAAATGAGGGACTGCGACGTCAAACAGCCTTAGTGGGGATGCCTCCGATCGGTACTTCATGGTGGCTGCCAGGATTCATAGGATCCCGCTGCGCCACATCTTGGCATGACTCTGCCCGCTGGAAACCCTCGCGATGAATGTCGCCGCACCTCTCCGGGCTCACCGCGTGACCGCGGCCTGAGGGTTGGGGGATCGGTCAGAAGAGCGTTGTGCTGTCGCGGTTCATGAAGGCGCCGTGACCCGTCGAGGTGTTCCAGCAGGTCAGGCCGTTCTGCTCAGAGGCGCAGACATAGTCGTTGTAATACACGACCTTGCCGTACTCCACCAGCTGCGGGGGGGACGGTGGCGTCCATGTAAGTGGGAGCATCACCCTTCGCCTCGACCTCATTGCCTGAGCCGTCGAGCGGCACCCACCACTTCGCCCCGATCTGGTCGCTGCCGTAGGGCTTGGACTGCTGGTAATTCTCGATGCCGCAGCCGGCGAAGTCAGCGGACAGATCGCAGCCGATGTTGTTCGACGGGGTCTTGATCACCGCCGTCTCCGGGCTGGTGTCCGTTGCCGGGTGGACCGAGGTGATCGGGGTGGCGTTCTGGGGACGGGGGCCGCCTGCCCCGGCGTAGGCGCCTGGCACCTTGACAGGCGTTGGGGTCGGGCTGGCAGAGGGGCTCGGCTTGCTTCCCTCTCCCTTTGAGGGGCGAGTGGTCGGTAGCTTGATCCCCTCTGCCGCGGGATTCGACTGGTCGTTGCCGGGGGAGGAGGGGCTGGCCTGCTGGTTGTTGGTACCGCAGCCTGCCAGGAGAGCAGCCGCCATCAACGCGGCGGTGGCCGCTGGAGCGATACGTCGAGAAAAGGGCACGGATATCTCCTGTTTGGGCGAATGCTGACAACGACCAGAGTGCCACGAAAGCCTACTGGGGTACAGGGCGGGTCCTGTCATGAGCGTCTCAAAGCCGGGTCGGGATCCGGCATTGATGCTCGAAGCGATCCAATGCGATGAATTCAGTGGATTTATGGCCGGGACGTTTTCACACGATGCGTAGTTGTGGGTATTCCGGTTTCCACATGCGCTCGTAGATGTCCTGGACTGGGTTGGTCAGGGGACGCCGGGCCAGCCCCTGGGACTCGGCTGTTTCGGCGACTGCCTTCGCCACCGTCGCCGCGACCATCCGCAGATTCCGCATGGTGGGCAGCAGTGATGCCCCGGGCTGGTGCTCATTGACCAAGCTAGCCAGCGCCTGGGCCGCGGCGTAGATCATCTCCTCGCTGACCAGCTTGGCCCTCACCACCGACACGCCCAGTCCCAGTCCCGGGAAGATCAGGGCGTTGTTGGCCTGGGCGATCGTGTGGTGCACATCGCCGCGCCGCACCGGGTCGAACGGGCTGCCCGTCGCGATCAGGGCCTTGCCGTTGGTCCAGTCCAGCAGGTCCGCCGGGCGGGCCTCCGCGCGGTCGGTCGGATTCGACAGGGGCATGATGACCGGGCGGTCGCAGTAGGAGTGCATCTCCCGCACCACCTCCTCCGAGAACGCACCACCGCGCGCGGAGGTGCCGATCAGGATGGTGGGTTTCGCGTTCTTGATGGTCTCCAGCAGGTTCACCCGCTGCGGGTCGGCCACATCCCAGCCGTCGATCTCAGAGCGGCCGCGCGCGTAGGGCCGCTGGAAATCACGCATCCCGGGGCTGTCCTCGATGATCAGGCCATGGCGGTTGAAGGCGTAGAACTGCCCCGGTTCGCGGCCTGCCGCGTTGAGGGCGCCCTGGATCATGTCGGCGATACCGATGCCTGCGGTGCCCGCCCCGTAGATCACGAACCGGTGTTTGCGCAGCGGGATGCCGGTGCGGCGGACAGCTGCGATCACCGCGGCCAGGACGACGGCTGCGGTGCCCTGGATGTCGTCGTTGAAGGTGCAGATCTTGTCCGCGTAGCGTTGCAGGATGCGGTGCGCGTTGGAGACGCCGAAGTCCTCCCAGTGGATCATCGCATTGGGGAACAGCTCGGTCGCTACGCTCACGAAGCGGTCGATGAACTCGTCGTACTTCTCGCCACGGACCCGCGCATGACGCTCACCCAGGTAGCTGTCGCTGTGCAGCAGCCCCAGGTTGTCGGTGCCGACATCCAGGACGACCGGGATGGCGCGCTGCGGGTGGATGCCGGCGGCGGCCGTGTACAGTCCCAGCTTCCCGATGGCGATCTGGATACCGCCGATCCCCTGGTCACCGATGCCGAGGATCCCCTCGGAGTCGGTGACCACCACCAGGTCGACATTTTCGGGTGTCAGCTCGAAGTTGCGCAGGGATTCCTCGATGCGTTCGGGATGGTCGATGGACAGGAACACCCCCCGGGTGCCGACGTACTCGTGGCTGAAGCGTTCGATGGCCTCTCCGATGGTCGGGGTGTAGACGATGGGAAGCATCTCCTCCAGGTGCTCGCTGACCAGCCGGTAGTAGAGCACCTCATTGCGGTCTCGCAACTGCGACAGGTAGATGAACTTCGACAGCGCCGAGGGGCAGCGCTTGAACTGGCCGTAGGTGCGCTGAAGCTGCTCCTCGATGCTGGAGACCCGGTTCGTCAGCAGGCCTGACAGATTCAGCTGCTCCCTTTCCCGGTGGGTGAAGGCGGTGCCCCGGTTCGACACCGGATTGGTGATCACCAGCCGGCCCCGGGAGGTGATTTCCAGGATGGCCTCCCGTGAACTGGTGTCCAGTTTGAAACCCGCCTGCTGCATCCCGCTGTGCCTCTCATCTTTCTCAGCGCTGTCCATGCGCTGGACTATCAATCTACCGTTGATGCCCCTCTGAAGGCGATTGTCGGACGAGGTGTTTGGATCGGTGTGCGAACTTTGCTGTTGGCCATCGGCAAACAGGTCTGTCAGACTCTGTCACGCCCTGTAGTCCAGGTCTTGTCTCAGCCAGGAGTTTGTGATGCCTGAAACCACCCCTGACTTCATCAAGCACATCGATCTCGACGATGGCACCCGCTCCATCTTCTTCGACTTCGACGCCCCGCCGACCTTCGAGGTCGCGGAGGAGAGCGGCCACGAGCCAGGAGGGTATTTCTGGGACGGGGTGGTGCGGTGGCTGATCGCCCAGGGGCAGGCACCGGATGTCAGCTCGGACCCTGAGGCCGGTATGTACTCCGCTCAGGGCACTCCTCAGGAGCTTGACGAGCTCATCAGCGTCCTGACTCCCTACCTGATGGAGGAGGATAAGCTCGCAGCCCTCATCGAGGAGGCCGACGCGGCGGGCCACGACTTCGACGACTAGGCGTACTGATCAAGGCGCTGGATCGCGCCTGATGTCTTCGCCGGTGGTCCTGAAGCCATCTGATTAACTGGGCCCAGACATCGATGGGAGGGCGAATGCAGACCGACACCCCGGCCGGGCGGGCCGCGCTGGCTGAGCAGGCTGTCCTGACGCGCAGCATCCGGCGGATCTGGGCTCTTCCCGGGACCCGGGGCGGGGTGATCTCCCACCCGTCGCGGCTGTCCCACCGGCTGTTCCTGGCATGGCACTACTGGTGGCAGGCACACCTGCTCGACTGCATCACTGACGCCCAGCTGCGTGCCCCCAGCCTGCAACGGGCCCGGCTGGCCCGGCGGATGGCGCGCGCCAGCTTGATCCGTAACGGCGGCAGGCGCACCAACCGCTTCTACGACGACATGGCCTGGTGGGGACTTGCCCTGCAGCGTGCCCAGGACGTCTTCGAGCTGTCGTTCAGCGCGGCCTCCATCATCCGGGCCTGCCGCGGTGCGATCCGGGCCGAGGGTGTGGTGCCCTGGCGGATCGGCGACAATTTCCTCAACGCTCCTGCGAACGGCCCGGTGGCCATCATGCTGGCTCGCGCCGGGTATCGCGACGAGGCGGTGCGGATCACCGACTGGATCGCCGGGAACCTGATGCTCGGCAACGGCCTGGTGGCCGATGGGATCGTCCAGACCCCGGAGGGACCCAGGCGCGACGACACCATCTACACCTACTGCCAGGGCGTTGTGCTCGGCGCTGAGCTAGAGGTGATGGGGTCGCAGTCGCCGCGCCGGATCGCCGACCTGGTGGCAGCCACTTCGCGTCACCTCACCTATGAGGGGGTGATGATCGGGCGTGATGGCGACGACGGCGGCCTGTTCGCGGGCATCCTGGCCCGCTACCTGGCGCTCGTGGCCAACCGGCTGGAGGGCGATGACGCTACCCGGGAGCTCGCCGCGCACATGGTGCGGGTCTCCGCGGATGCCGCGTGGCGCAACGCGGCGGAGGGGGCGGACGGGCTGCCGGTCTTCGGGCATGAATGGAGCCAGCCCGCGCAGGTTCCCGACCGGAGGAGCCGGATCCCAGAGCGGGACCTGTCAGTGCAGGCCTCGGCGTGGATGCTCCTGGAGGCTGCCGCGGCGCTGCCCAGCCGGTGGGCCTGATAGACGGTGATCCTCTCGGCCTTGAAGGCCGCCTGGACGTGACGGAACGTAGGGGCTTCCTGCTTCGGAGGGCGCTGTGGCAGCAGCTCATGCCGGTCTGATTGTCAGCAAGATTTTGGACCGATGGCCTGAGAATGTGGTTCGATCTGTCATGTCGGACAGGCAGGGATGAGGCTGGAAAAGCATCATCTGATGCTAGTTTTGATGCCGGAGAGGACGATCATGAGAACCACGGTGACCTTGGACGATGACCTGGTGAGCCGCGCCCAGGAGCTCACTGGGGTCAAGGAGCGTTCCGTTCTGCTCCGCGAGGGCCTGGAGACGCTGATCCGCGTTGAGAGTGCCCGGCGGCTGGCGGCACTGGGTGGCGCTGAGCCCGAGGCGCAGGCGTCGGCGCGCAACCGGGACCTTGGAGACCTCGCCAAGTGATCCTCGTCGACACCTCCGTCTGGATCGACCACTTTCGCCGCAGCGACCTGCGTTTGGTCCGTCTGCTGCGTGGCGACGAGGCGGGCTGTCACGCCATGGTGATCGGCGAGCTGGCGCTCAGTTCCATGCCCGCTCGCTCGGTGCGGATGTCCTACCTGGAGAACCTGCACCGGTTTCCCAGCCTGCAGGACGACGAAATGTTGCACCTCGTGGAGTCCAGGCGCCTGTGGGGCCGCGGCCTCAGCCTGGTGGACGTCAACCTGCTCGGCGCGGTCCTCGTGGTGCCAGGGGCGCGACTGTGGACCCGGGACAAGCGTCTTAAGTCAATGGCGGAGGAGCTGGAGATCGCCTTCGAGTAGGGGATCTGGGAGGCGCGCTGGACGGGGCCGCCCGGCCCGCTCGCCGCTCCGGGCAGGCATGACTCCCCGGAGCGGCGGCGGTGCTGTCAGCCCTTCAGGCCGGAGGTCGCCAGGCCCTCGATGACCTTGCGCTGCATGGCGAAGAACAGCGCGAAGATCGGCGCCATCGCCATCACGGAGGCCGCCATCATGAGGTTCCAGTCAGCCTGGTGCTGTCCGGCGAAGGTCGCGATGCCGACGCTGAGCGGCATGTTCGTCTCGCGGGTGGTGACGATCAGCGGCCACAGCAGGTCGTTCCAGCTCCACAGCACCGTCGTGATGGCGACGGCGAACAGGCTGGGCTTGGTCAGCGGCAGCATCACCTTCCAGAACACTTGCCACGGGTTGCAGCCGTCGAGGCGGGCAGCCTCCTCCAGCTCTTTGGGCAGTGACATGAAGGCCTGCCGCATCAGGAACGTTCCGAAGGCGGAGAACAGCCCGGGCAGCACGATTCCCCAGGGGGTCTCCAGCAGGCCCATGCCCTTGACGATCTGGTACTGGGTGATCAGGAACGCCTGGCTTGGGATCATGAGGATCGCCAGCAGCAGGCCGAACAGCACATTCCGTCCCCGGAACTGCATCCGGGCGAAGGCATAGCCCGCCATCGAGCACAGGAGCAGCTGGGCTCCCGTCCGTATCACCGTGATCAGCAGCGACGTCCAGAACTGCGAGAGGAAAGGCATCCGGGCGAACACGTCCACGTAGTTGTTCCACTGCGGTGTGGCAGGGAGGAACTGCGGCGGCACGGACTGGATCTCGGGGTTCGTCGACAGGGACATCATCACCTGCCACACGAACGGGAAGACCATCGTCAGGCCGCCGAGGAGCAGGATGATGTGAGCGGGCAGAAGCCGTACCTGCTGCCTCCAGGTGTTGTGTGAACGCTCAGACATAGTGCACCCACTTCTTCTGTGCCCAGAACTGGACCGCGGTGACCGCGCCCACCAGCAGGAGAATCATGATGGAGATCGCAGCCCCGGCACCCCGGTTGTTATTGACGAATGCCTCCTGGTAGAACAGCGAGACCAGCGACCGGGAGGCGCCCGCCGCAGGATTGTTCAGCCCGAGCATCCCGAACAGTGCGTCGAAGAGCTGGAAGCCTCCGATGGCCTGCATGATCGTCAGGAAGAAGATCGACGGTGTCAGCAGCGGGACCGTGATGTTCTTGAACTGGTGCCAGGCACCCGCTCCGTCCAGCTGCGCGGCCTCGTAGAGCTCTTTGGGGATCGATTTCAGGCCAGCCGACAGGATGATCACGTTGAAACCGATCGATGCCCAGATCCCGAAGAACGCGACGGCGAGGATGACGAGCCCTGGGGTGGACAGCCAGTAGGGCGGGTCAGCCACGCCGAGCGCCTTGACCGTCTGGTTCAGCAGCCCGAAGTTGCCGTTGAAGAACAGCCGCCACACCAGGACGATCGCGACCGGCATCGCCAGGTAGGGCATGAAGAACAGGACCCGGTAGAGGGAGCGGCCCTTCAGGCCCGGCAACTCCAGTAGCGAGGCGATCACCACTGAGAACGGCACCGCCAGCAGCACCACGGCCGTGTAGAAGAGGGTGTTGACCGTCGCCGAGGGGAGGTCCGGGCGGGCCAGCAGATCCGTGTAGTTGTCGAGCCCGACGAATTTCTGATTGCCGCCGAAGGCATTCGTCTTCGTGAAGGACGCGTACAGGTTCCCGATGATCGGGAAATAGTAGAAGATCAGGACGCCGAGCATCAGGGGCCCGATGAACAGCAGGGGCCAGGCCCCCACTGACATCGGGTTGACGCGACGCCGGCGGGAGGGCGACACCTTGGCCCCGCCGCTCCTGTCGACGGTCATCTCACTTACTCCTGTCCGAGGGCCGTGTTCATCTCGGCAGCCAGCTTCTTGCAGCCTTCCTCGGCGGCCAGCTGGCCGGTGAACACGTCACTGAGGATGGTGTTCTGCTTCTCCTCCCAGACCGCGGTGTTCTTCGACACCGGGTAGGGAACGGCGTAGCTGTCGGCGGCCTTAGTGAACACGTCGAGATTCCAGCTGGGTGCCTGTTCCAGCCACTTGGCCTGGGTGCCGTTGAACGCCGGGATCGCGGTCCCGTTGGTGGCCTCCGTCTCCTCGCCGGCCTGGCTGGTGAACGCCTTGATCAGTGCCTTCGCAGCGGGCAGGTTCTTCGACTTCGCCGAGGCAGCGTAGGACAGGCCGTGGATGATGGTGGCCTCCTTCTCACCCTTGGGCAGCGGCACCACCACCACCTCGTCGCCCGTGAACTTCTCACGCAGCGTCTTGACCAGCCAGGAACCACCCCACAGGATGCCCGCCTGGCCATCCATGAAGAGATGATCTGCCTCGGTGTCGGCGATGACCTTCGGCTCAGGCATGGAGCCGTCCTTGATCATGTCAACCCAGTACTGGATGCCCTTGATGGTGTTGGGGTCGTCATATCCGGACTTGCGGTCCTTGATGACGTAGCCGCCTGCCTGGTAGATCGTGTTGTAGTAGCTGGACTGGTGGTCCGTCAGCCCGACGACCACGCCGTAGCCCGCCTTGGCGTCGGCGATGGCCTTGGCGGCGGCGTGGTGTTCCTCCCAGGTCCAGCCGCTCGTGGGGACCGCGACGCCGGCCTTGGTGAAGATCTCCTTGCTGATGAAGCAGGCGATGGTGTCAAAGTCCTTCGGTACCCCGTACTTTTTGCCCTCGGCGGTGTAGAGGTCGACCAGGGCCTTGGGGTACTTGTCCCAGGCGACGTCCTGGAGGTCGTCGAGTTCGGCGAGCATCCCGTTGCCGGCATAGAGCTGGAAATTGGGGCCGTTCATCCAGAACACGTCGGGCAGCTGGTCGCCCTCGGCTTGGGTGCGCAGTTTGGTCCAGTAGTCCTTGTAGACCGCGACCGACGGAGTCACCTTGATCTTCGGGTACTCCTTGTTGAAGGCGGCGATGTTGGCCTCGATGGTGGGCTTCTGAGCCTTGTCCCAGTAGAACAGAGTCAGCTCGGCCTCGGTGTCTTTGCTCAGCGACTCCGCGGAGCCCTGGCTGGTCTGGCTGGAGCAGGCGGACAGGGCAGGTGCGATTCCAAGTACTGAGGCGGCCGCCAGGAACGTGCGACGCTTCATCGGGTTCTCCTTCTTTGTGTCGGTCATTTGACCTGGTTGTTGTTGAAATAGTCGATGACTTCCGGAGCCAGCTTCGGGATGTCCCGGGGGGAAGAGCCGTTACGGATGGAATCTGTTGCGGCGATGGCCGCGGCGACGGCGTACCACGCGCCGAGCGGGGAGGTGTCCGTCGGGGTGCCCTCGGTGATGAAGGAGACGAACTCGCTGACCGTCAGGACGTCGGCGTCGCCGTGTCCCTTGTCGTCGCCCTTGATCGGGAACTGGGCATCGCCCTCTGGGTCGTAGAGGTGACGGCGGTTCCACAGCTTGATGTGCCCGCCCTCGTAGTCGCCGAAGTTCTCGATGCGACCCTCGGTGCCGATCACGGTGTAGTTGCGCCAGTAGTCGGGGGTGTAGTGGCACTGCTGGTAGGAGGCGAACAGCCCCGACTCCATCCGCATCAGCATCATCGACAGGTCCTCGACGTCCACCACTGGGTTGAGGCCCCGTTGCGACAGCGGAGGCCAGTTGTCCATGCTGAACCAGTCGCCCAGCAGCTGGTCGGAGCGGTCCTGGCGGTCGGTGATCTGGCCGTAGAGGGTCAGGCCGCCCATCGCGGTCACCTGCTCGGTGTGGGAGCCAGCCAGCCAGTGCATCACATCCAGGTCGTGGGCGGCCTTCTGCAGCAGCAGCCCGGTGCCGTGCTCACGGGTGGCATGCCAGTCCTTGAAGTAGTAGTCACCGCCATTGCCGACGAAATGACGGCACCAGATGGCCTTCACCTCGCCGATGGTGCCGCGGCGGATCAGGTCCCGCATCGAGCGCACCACGTGCATGTGACGCATGTTGTGCCCGACGTACAGCTTCGTGCCGGTTTCGTACGCGGTCTGCAGGATGGCGATCGCGTCGTCCATGCGGGTCGCGAGTGGTTTCTCGACGTAAACGGGCACGCCAGCCCGCAACAGCTCACAGGCCACCTGCGCGTGGGTGTCGTCGGGAGAGGTCACCAGGGCCGCGTCGATGCCCTCGGCGATCAGCTCGGTGACGCTGCTCGTCAGCTTGATGTCGCTGCGGCCGATGCGGTTCAGGATGCGGGCCTCGCCGTCGGGGTGGGGCTCCGCGGCAGCGGTGATGCGGCAGTTCAGCCCGGGGAGCTCGAAGTGCTTGGCGATGTCGGAGCGGGCTCCCACCCCGACTACGCCGATGCGCAGCGTCGCCCGGTCAGAGGCGGCCGGCTTTACCGTGGACATGGGGTAGTGGATTCCTCTCGCTGTGATTCTCGTGATGTGGTTGAGGCCCTTCGGGATCGGTATGAGCGCGGTGGACTCGCCGAAGAGACTGGTCCGGGCCTCCTGGAGGGCCAGGGAGAGAGCGCCGACGATGGCGGATCCCTGCCCGAGGCGGGAGACCTCGAGGTTGAGTTCCGCGGCACTGGATTCGCGGGCGGTGCGCAGGTGTTCGATGATCTCGGCGAGGATCCCGGGGGATTCCCGGTTCGGCAGGGTCAGGACGATGCTGGCCGGGTCCAGGACAGCGGAGACGGTGCCGATGCTCTCGGCGGCACGCGCCAGGCTTCCAGGCGAGAGCCCCACTCCGTCGACGATCCGGAGCCCGACCTCCCCGGCGTTCTGCCGGTGCCCCCGGTGCAGCTTGCCGTTCATGACCAGGCCCGTGACAATCGCCCGGGACAGGGCGATCAGCAGGAGGTCGTCGCCGGGGCTGAGGGAGCCATCGCCGCAGCGCAGCGCGAACTCCCCGAAAGCCGCGGCATTCACGTCATTCTCGATGCGCACCGGGAGCCTGAGGCGCTGCGACAGCTCCTTGCCCAGGTCGAAACCCTCCCACTGCGGCACGGCGTCGCTGCGCATCAGGCGGCCATCCAGGTCCACGGTCCCGGTGGTGGAGATGACGATGGCGCGCGGCGGGCCGGCGGTGCCCTCGGTGACGTGTTTGCTGATCAGGTCCAGCACATTCCTGAACCGGACCGAGCTGTCCACGCTCAGGCCGGAGCGGTGGTCCGTCTCGATGATCTCGCCGTCGAGCTGGGCCACGGCCAGCAGGACGCTGTGCTGGAGCAGATCGACGCCGATGACCACCCCGGCGTCCTTGCGCGGCGCCCAGGTTTCAGCGGGCCGCCCGACACTACCCTCCGCCCCCTGGGGGGCGACCAGGCCCATCTCGGTGAGGGAGTCGAGCAGAGTGGTGATGGTGGGTCGCGAGAGCCGGGTCTGCCTCATCAGCGAGCTGACGGTCGAGTTCGGATGCGTGACGAGCGTCTCATAGACGCTGGCCATGCGGCTTGGCCTGCTTCCGTGCGTGCTCGGGGGCATCAGCGACCTCAATTTCTCAGAATACTTACGTAAGTACCTAAATGAACGATCAGAGAGTAGGCCTGGGGCCGGATTTAGTCAAGAAAGCAATAACCGCATCACATTCCGGTGTGCACGAAACGCCGTCGCGAGCGGTTATAACCCCTTCTCGTGGTGATGGTTACGGGCAGACGCGGCGTTTCGTGCACGAGGAAAACAGTTGGAAGAACTGTGCCACTGTGAGAACCGCGCCACGAAAACTCTCATTGAGCAGCGGCAAACCGTCGCAGGCCATTAGGATGAGGCCGGAACCGAGGAAGGGAAATCAGCAGTGTCGCAGCTTGGCCTGGAAGCCGCCCGTCAGAAGATGCTTGACGCCGGGGTGGCTACCCCTGCAGTCGACGTGTTCTCCCACTACTACCGGCTGGTTGAGTCGGGAGAGACCGGACTAATCCGGGAGGAGGACATCGAGCCCCTCACCAACCCGCCGATGCTGGACGACGTCGAGGTCAGCGACAACGAGGCGCGCGAGGCCATCGGCGCCACCGTGATCATCAAACTGAACGGTGGGCTAGGCACATCGATGGGACTTGACAAGGCCAAGAATCTCCTAGAGGTGCGCGATGGCCTCAATTTCCTCGACCTGATCGTGCAGCAGGTGCAGGCCGCCCGGCGCGACTGGGACGCCCCGCTGCCGCTGCTCTTCATGAACTCCTTCCGCACTGAGGCCGACACCCTCGCCCACCTGTCCCGCTACCCCGACCTTCCCGTCGACGGCCTGCCGCTCAGCTTCCTGCAGAACCAGGAGCCCAAGCTTCGCGCCGACGACCTGACCCCCGTCGAGTGGCCTGCGGATCCGGGGCTTGAGTGGTGCCCGCCCGGGCACGGGGACATCTACACCTCCCTGTGGAGCTCCAACCTGCTGCAGCAGCTGATCGACAAGGGGTTCCGGTACGCCTGCACCGCCAACGGGGACAACCTGGGCGCCGCTCCGAATGCGAGGCTGGCCGGCTGGTTTGCCGCCTCCGGTGCCCCCTACGCCGCTGAGCTGTGCCGCCGCACCATCAACGATCGCAAGGGTGGTCACCTGGCCGTCCGCAAACGTGACGGGCAGCTCATCCTCCGTGACACCGCCCAGACGGCGCCCGAGGAGATGGGCTACTTCACTGACGAGCACCGGCATCCGTTCTTCCACACCAACAACCTGTGGTTCGATCTGCAGCGCCTGGCTGACACACTGCGTGAGCGCAACTCGGTGCTCGGGCTGCCGATGATTCGCAACGAGAAGACTGTGGATCCGGCCGATCCTAGCTCCCCGAAGGTGGTGCAGGTGGAGACGGCGATGGGGGCTGCCATCGAGGTCTTCCCAGGAGCCACCGCGATCTGCGTCGGCCGCGACCGGTTCCAACCGGTGAAGACCACCAACGAGCTGCTGCTGCTGCGCTCTGACGTCTACGACCTCGACGAGGACGGGCACCTCGTCGCGCGTTCGGCCACGCCTGAGATCAGCCTCGACTCCCGCCACTACAAGACCGTCCAGGATTTCGAGGCCCGTATCCCGCAGGCCCCATCGCTGCGCGGTGCGACGGCCCTGCGGATCAAGGGGGACTGGGTCTTTGAGCCGCATGTGAAAGTGCGCGGCGCCGTCGACCTCCCCGACAAAGGAACGCCTCAGGTCATTCCCGCCGGAACCGTGCTAGGCGCCTGACCTTGGCCGATGAGGCGGTCGAGCTTGCCCGGGCGCTGACGGGGCGGACGCTTCCGGTGAGCGGTGACGCTGCTGGGCTGCCAGCCGAGCTGGCTCGTCTCGGGTGGGGCGCGGAGCGGCTGGCGGCCCTCAGACAGGAGCAGATGAACAAGCGGCTGCCGTGGCCGTTCCCCGTCGACCTCGAAGCCCGGCGAGAGCTCGGGTTCGCGCGTTTCGATGCCTTACTGGCTGAGGTGAGAAAGCAAACGGGCCTGGCCGGGACTTCGTCCCGGGGCCAGGCCCTGGTGCGTCCGCTCAACGCCGACGAGCGCCGGCTGCTGGCGGACAGGCCGCCCCACTGGGGGTGATGGGCTCGCCGAAGCTCGTTGGCCCAGCGGAGCGGCTCGTCGTGGAGTTGTCTGTCTCCTGATCAGTAGTTGCGGGTCCTCAGGAGATCGCGGATCTCGGTGAGGAGCTCCTCGGAGCTGGGGCCTGCGGGCTCCTCGTCCTTCTTCGGGAAGTAGCGGTCACGCAGCATGTTGTACGGCTTCACAACGCAGAAGTAGACGACCGCGGAGGTGATCAGCAAGGTGATCACCGCATTGATGAACAGACCGACATTGACGTCGAACAGGGTCACTGCAGAGAAGTCCGGCTGGCCGCCGATCTTACCGATGAAGCCCATGAGAATGGCGGTGAACTCTTTGACCACCGCAGAGAACACGGTACCGATGATGACTGCGACGGCAAGCTCGACGAGATTGCCGCGCATTATGAATTCTTTGAAGCCCTTCATCCTGCATTCCTTCTGTGCTCCGGCCACTCGACGGGCCGGGGAGCGGCCCGGAACCTGGGGATTCAGGTCCGGGTAGCCCTGTTTCAGGGACCGGAGTCACTCTATGCATATCGTGGCGGGAGAGGCCAGCTTCTCGGTCTCCAAATGGCTCATTGGAGTAAATTCTGGCCAATCGGATGACGTGAAAGATGCCAAATGTGGATGTGCGCGAGATCCCTAAACACATCAAGACCCGTTCCCGAGGATCACTGTCAGTTTTCCCTGCTGTCCCAGCGCTGAGACCTCGGGCCCAATTCCGGCTGGCACATCCACCAGGATGAGGGGCTTTGCCCCTCCGCCTGGATTCAACAGGGTGCCCTCTGAAGCGCTGGGCATGGATGAGACCCGGGCATCGGTGGCGACCACCTCACCGGAGTCGGCGAGCACCAGCGTGACGGGGGTGCCGGGGGACAGCAGCGTCCTCAGCGAATTGTCGCGGATGAGGATCGGGACCAGCGCGCGGCCCTCAGCCAGCGACGGTGTGGCGGCCAGCATCCCTGGCTGCAGCACGGTACCTGTCTCCAGGCCGAACCCGAGGGTTTGGCCGACCAGCTCCCCGGGATCCTTGAAGCTGTGCTCGGGAAGCGTGCCGGAAGGCAGGTGCGTGACCTTCAGGTCATCGCTCCTGAGGACACCCCCAGCAGCCACGGACCGGGCCAGAGCCACCACGGGCACCTGGTCCTGACCTCTCGGGGACAGGTGCGTCACCAATGCGAAGGCACCCAGGCCCGCCAACAGAGCGGCGATGGCCCGGCGGTGCCAGCTCACGAAGCGCCTCAGGCGCTGAAAGAAACTCTCCACGCCCTCTTTATGGGCAATGCCAGCCCCCGTGGGCACTTTTCCACAGAGCGGCTGTGGTGTTCCCTCAGGACGCTGCCTTGGAGGCCTCCTTGGACTTGTTGGACTTGGCGGGGGTGGAAGCCGAACCTGTCGTGGACTTTGAATCCGTCTTGGAGGAGGACTCTTTGGAGGAATCCGACGCTGGGGCGGACTTCGACTTGCGGGAATCTGTCGCATAGAAACCGGAGCCCTTGAACACCACGCCGACCGCGCTGTAGACCTTCCGTAGGTCGCCACCGCACGCCGTGCAGGTGGTCAGAGCAGGGTCGGAGAACTTCTGGACGGCCTCAAGCTCCTCGCCGCATGCCGTGCAACGGTACTGATAGGTGGGCATTCACGCTCCCGCTTCGATGGACAAACGCGAATCAGGATACGCTCCCTGCCCCAAGACGGGTGAATCCATCCTCGGTGATCACCGCATCCACGGGAAGATCATGCGGTTCATGGGGTAGGCGCGGAAGCACCTCATCGGAGTTCGCCAGCGCCCACACCGGGGTTCCGGGCCGGCGGTGGTGGAGGGCCCGGTCGTACCAGCCACCTCCCATGCCCAGCCGCGTGCCGTCGCGGGAGACCGCCAGGCAGGGCACCACTATCACGTCGGCCAGGGCCAGGGAGCCGATTCCCAGCCCCTGGTCGGTGGGTTCGGGAATACCCGCCCAGCCAGGACGCAGCTCGCCGGTGGCCCAGGCCCAGTCCGGCTCCTTGGAGAGCTTGGGCAGCAGGACCTGCCAGCCCAGCTCCAGGAGTCGCCGAATGGCGATAAGGGTGCCGGGCTCCTGTTTTCTGGAGGCGTATAGAGCGATCACCCCTGGGGTTCCAAGCTGCCCCAACAGCGTCTCGCAACGGGTTTCGTCGTTTTTCTGCCAGTCGGGTTCTTCCAGGGCCCTGCGGCGCGCTGTGATGGTTTCCCGCAGCGCGCCCTTCTCATGTGTGAATTCCATTGGCCTATCGTAGAAACATGGCGCTTTTCGGTCGCAGAAGGCAAGTGGAAGAGGAACCCTCGATCGAGGAGGCCCCTGCCCCGTCCCTGCCGCCACCGCCTGAGCCGGACTCTAACGGCCTGCGCCGTGTCCAGGATCACGTCGACTATCTGCTGGAGCTCGTCGAGCCCCTCAAACCCTTCGGCATGTCGGTGCTGGAGGCCTGGGGGCAGGTGATCTGTGAGGACATCGACTCCATGATCAATGTGCCGCAGAACTCGACGAGCAAAGTGGCGGGCTACGCGGTGCGCGCCTCCGACCTGTGGGAGGAAGGCCAGCCGGTGGGGTCGCTCCAGCTGGCTGTCGGCACCGAGCATCTCGGGGTCGGCCAGGCTGTTCCCGTCGACGTCGGCGAGGTGGTTCCCCGCGGCAC
Source organism: Arachnia rubra (assembly GCF_019973735.1). Lineage (NCBI taxonomy): Bacteria > Bacillati > Actinomycetota > Actinomycetes > Propionibacteriales > Propionibacteriaceae > Arachnia > Arachnia rubra. Next base: position 2,699,019 of record NZ_AP024463.1, on the reverse strand, counting down.
GACGGCTGTCCTGCCCTACCCCTTCGCGAACGTCGACGGCGATCGCATCGAGCTCGTCAAAGAGGTCTCAGAGGGTGAATATCTGAGGGCCGCGGGCGAGCATCTCGCGGTCGGCGACCGGCTGCTCTCCGAGGGTGATGTGCTCACTGACCGCAGCGTTGGGATGCTGGCGGCAGCCGGTATCGACAAGGTCCTGGTGCGACCGAAGCCCCGCGTGGTTGTGGTCAGCTCCGGAGCCGACCTGGTGGAGCCGGGGGAGGACGTCGGCTACGGCGAGGCCACGGACGCCAACTCATTCCTGATCTCAGCCGCCGCGCGGGCCGCCGGGGCGACGGTGTTCCGGGTCGCCGTGCACTCCAGTGACAAACACGAGCTCAAACAGGCGATCACCGACCAGCTGATCCGCGCCGACCTTGTCATCTCCACCACCGGCGGACGCCGCGAGGAATACGAGGCCGTGGCCGAGGCCATGTCGGAGATGGGGCTGGTTGACGCCGTCGAGGTGGCGATGTCACCGGGACGCACCCAGACCTTCGGGCTGATCGGCGATGAACGTGTCCCGATGGTCATGCTGCCGGGCAATCCCGTGTCCGCCTACGTGTCCTTCCAGGTGTTCGTGTGGCCCCTGCTGAAGCGCCTCACAGGAGCGGACGTGCACCGAAAGACAGTCAGGGCAATAGCCAGGACGACGATGCGCTCGATCTGGGGTCAGCGACACCTGCTGCGCGCTGAGGTGATCGATGACGGGCGGCTCCGCACCGCCAGCCGGGTCAGCGACCCTTTCGCCATGGCCGAGCTGGGGCGCGCGAACGCCCTGATCGTCCTGGACGAGGACACCGAGCTGGTGCGTCCGGGGGAGGCGGTCCAGTGCTGGCTCCTGGACGAATCCTGAGGTTTTTTCAGGTTCCCGGGAAAATTACGGCGCGCCGCAGAAGAAAATTACGCCGCTGTTGTTTAACGTGTGATCGTGCTCGCGGGAATTGTCATCAGTGTGTTGGTCTTGGCCGTCCTGGCCTTCGGCCTGCCCTGGTTGTCGGTTCATAAAGACGACGTTGATGTCCTCGACGGAGACCCCGTCGAGCGTTTCTCCGGCTCCATGCGGATCCTGCGCGGGAACGTCAACGAGTACGACGACGAGGAGGACTCGCCAGTCGAGGTCTCCACGCCGCTGACCCGCAGAGCGGAGCTCACCGAGCTACGCCTGATGGCGCGGGAGGCCGCTATGCGGCGGCGGCGTGTGGTCACGGCGCTCGGGGTGATGACCCTCCTATGCCTCGTGCTCTGCCTGTTCGACATCGTGCCCGGCTGGTCGGTGGCGATCCCCATCGTCGCCCTGGGTGCGTTCCTGATTTCCGCGCGGGTCGGGGTCAAGAAGATGCACCGCCGCTTCGACGAGCGCGCGGCAAAGGTCAAAGCCGGCTACGTCGACGGCGAGTCGACGTCCATGATGAAGGCCATCGAGGAGGAGGAAACCTCCCACGAGTTCTCCGTCGACCTGACCGCGCCGGAGAAGTCGGGTCCGCTGTGGGAGCCGATCCCCGTGATCACGCCCACCTACGTCTCCAAGCCTCTCGTGCCCCGGAGCGTGCGCACCATCGATCTGTCCGCACCGGTCAACAACACCATCATCATCCCCACCGCCGACACCCCTGCCGATCGTCCAGTGGCTCCGCGGCGCGCTGCCCCCGCCGACTGGGAACCCCCCGAGGAGCTCGTCCAGAGGCCCAGGGCCGTCGGCGAATGACGGGTTGGCACTGGGCCTGACAGCGGTGCTAACATCATCCGGTACCTGGGGCTATGGCGCAGTTGGTAGCGCGTCTCGTTCGCAATGAGAAGGTCAGGGGTTCGAATCCCCTTAGCTCCACTGCAGCTGCGAATCAGCGCATCATGCACAAACAGCACGATCAGCAACGATACGTTCTCATCCCTGCCGAGTACGTGCCAGACGCCGTTATACGTTACCGGGTCGGGGATGAGACTGCCGAGCCCCACGGAGATTGCGGAAAACGTCCCTACGTATTGTCGGCGCTGCGGCGTACGCTTGGGTCATGTCTATGAATGCGGCTGAGGTCGAGGGGACCTTGCGCTCGCTTGATCATCATGACCGCGTTGCGGCATTGCACCGTGGCATCTGCAGCCTCGACGAAGACGATCATATGGTCGAGGATCAGGCCGAGAGTGATGCGGCATGGCGCTCAGAACTGCGCTGTTGTATCGACGACATCGAATCAGGCAAAGTCGAACTACTCGACGCGGGCGAGGTTCATGCACAGATCCGTGCCAAGCTCGCCGCGATGCGCAAGTGACACTCGCGCTCCGTGTTCCCCCCGAGGCAGCTGCTGAACTCCTAGGAGCAGCCGAGCGGTACGAAACAGTAACGTGCATCGCTCGGTGCTGATTTCCTCACCGAGATCCGCACCACGGAACAGCATATTCTCGACTGGCCTGATGCCTCGCCCGTGTTCCCCGGCTGGGAGGAGCTGCCCGTTGTGCGAAGAGCCAGCGTGCGCGTATTCCCGTACCGGGTGCTCTACTACCGCACCACTGCCGCAGCCCCGCTACTGGCAGCGCCGGCTTCATGACTGAAGACTCGGTCATCCGCGCAGAAGCTCGACCGAGTCCGCGCCGCGATCGCTCTCCGGAAGCTGCCTCATACTGGTGTCGAGAATGACTGGAGGGAGCCTGACAGTGGGTGGACCGCCAGCTTGAACTCTGAGCCGAGATCTGTGCGACTGCCAAGCGTTCGACACTCCCTGAAGAGGCCGTTGACGAGCGGCAGCAGGAACCGAGCGGGTGGGACTGAGGTCGAGGTGGACAGCTAAACTGGGCTGACAGGGTGGCGCAACCCCGTTACCGCGACACTGTTCTGGCCACATACGCGAATCATCTGTGAGAGGGGATCGTGTCCATGATCGACTCGGCATGGAAGAGCTGGTACCGAGCAATGCATGACCAGCGGTGTCTCGCTTCCGGCGACGTTTTCGAGGACTATGCTATGGCGGTCTTGAAGCGTCTCCATGTCGACTATCTGAACCCAACACCGATGGGAAGGCACGGCGACGGCGGCTGTGATGGGCTTGCTGACAGTGGGTCGATCCTGTACGCCTGTTATGGATAGCGCGCCACAACCGGCATTGACCAGAAAACCAAAGATCAGCTGGAGTCTGACTTCGCCAGAGGAACCGCTAGTTGGAAGAGCTTCTCAACCTGGCGTTTTGTAACCAACGCTCCCTTTGGTCCGATGCCAACTAAGAGTGTTCTGGCTCTGCGGGCGCAGCATGCGCCGGGCAGTCAACGTCCCATCTTAATCGAGATCTGGAGGCTTATTCACAGCCTTCCTCAAGTGCGTCCTGACTAGGGATTTTACTGGCCGCCACGCTGTCTGTGAATAAGCCTCCTGGAAGGCCGATGATCTGTGGTGGAAGGCTGTTAATAAACTGACCCTAGCGCAGCTAGATGAAGTCATTCCAGGCGTCCCACACGCACAGAACGTGGAGCTCGCCGATCTTGTGCATTTGATCCTCTCCCTGGAGGATATAGATGGGGCTGGCCCCGATCACATCGAATCCATCCGTCCAGTTCCCTCAACCAAGATAGAATTCAATAACCTCCCCGAAACTACAAGAGCGGAGTTCTACGCAGGGAGACTGCTCTCGTCGCGCATTGACAAATGGTTTTCCGAACAAGCGAACCCTGAGTTGCGCGACGAGAAAGCTCAACGCTTCCGCGTCATCTACCAAGAAGCCCGGCAGGCTACGCAGGATGTACGTGAGATTGTTCGTCGAATCTATGGGGCGCTTGGCGGCCAAGACTTTGATCTGTCCACGAAAAGGGCTAACGCCGTATATGCCGTCACGGCATACTTCTTTGATTCATGTGATATTTTCGAAGAACCGCCTGTCGAGCACGATAGGGATGAGCTGCACGATGTTGCTTCCCACTAAAGGCATCGAGCCTCAGCGAGCTTTGCTAACTGTTGGAGCGAACATCATCTCACTATTGGACTCTCCGGCAACCGTCTCGGGGCTCTGGGAACGATTCTCGAAAAGCTCAGGTGAGGCTAGCGGAGACGCCAAGATTACCTTCGATTGGTTTGCATTTGCCTTGTCCATGCTGTTCGCGATTAACGCAGTTTCCTGGAATAAGTCTGGGCAGTTGGTGAGGTCTGATGTTTCTGCATAAGCTTGGCTCATCCGACGCACGCTTCAAACAATTGCAATTTCACGACGGGATGAACATCCTGCTCGCAGATAAGACGACTGAATCCACGTCGGGAGACAGTCGGAATGGTGCGGGAAAGACGAGTTTCATCAGAATCCTGCGCTATGTTCTCGGGGGGAGTATCAACGACAGTCTCAAAGCTGATCTGTTAGCCAAGCATTCGTTCTGAGCCGAACTTGAACTAGACGGAGCCGCAAAGCCTAGCTGCGTACAAAGGCCAGTATCGCCGCAAACGAAGGTATATATCGATGGATCTGCGACTAGCATTGATGACTGGAAGCGCGAACTCTCTAGCCTCTTCGGGATTCCCAAATCCGTCAAAAGGCCGACAGTAGGACATTTATTTGGACAGCTTGCCCGTGACTACTTCGGTGACCCGCTCAAGACTCATCGCGTCGAGTCTGACTGGGAGTCGGGAACTCGGATTGGCTTCCTTCTTGGATTCTCGCCTGAGATCCTTACTAAGAGGCTTAGTCAGAATGTGTTTCTGTAGAATTCGAGTGCGGCTACTGTGGTGATTGTTTCTGGGAATGTTGTGAAGGGTCTGCGGTAGTCGGTGTGGAGAATTCTCCAGGTTTTGAGGTTGGCGATGACTCGTTCGATCATGTAGCGTATCGCGTTTACTGACTTGTTGAACCTTTTTTCTTCTTCTGTGTGTTGTTGTTTCGGTTGGGTTCGGATGGGGGTGATCATGCCGAGTCCGATGTATCCTTTGTCGCCGATGAGTTGCCCGGTGGTGATGTGGTCGAGTAGGCCGGTTTCTTTGAGTGCGTGTGCGTCATGGGTGCGGCCGGGCATCGGGTCGGAGATGAAGGCGAGCCGTCCTGTCAGGTCGCATGCAACCTGGACGTTTGGAGTGCCCGGCGTTTCGTGGACAGTGGTGAAAAACCTGAGTTTATTCGAACATGTGAGGTAAAATCTGTACTATGAGGCTTATTCATAGGGGTGTTTTGACTTTCCCCAGCTAGTGCTTTGTCCTGAGGGGGATGTGAGGGCGGCTTGCCCGATCTGGGATAATTCAAGGTGTAGAAAGAAAACCCTCAGATGAAAGACAAGCCGCTGCCGTGAATACTACCACAAGCCTTGACCGCGACCAGATCCTCAACCTGTGCGAACTGATCCACACATCCCGTTCCGGAAACCTTCCCGCAGCAGGATCCCGTGTCCTAGGCTTGTTCCGCTGTATCCAAGTCACTTTGTTAACACTCAGACACAACCTCACCCAGGAGTTGCTGGCCAACATCCACACGGTCTCCCAAGCCACCATCTCACGAGTGGTGGCGGTCTACACTCCCTTGATCGCCGAGGCCCTCCAAGCCTGGGTGCCCGGCGTGGGGGACCTCGACCCGAACCGCCAGTACATCATCGACGGTACTCTGGTGTCCTGCTGGTCGTGGCACGAGCGTCCCGAGCTGTACTCAGGCAAACACCACACCACAGGGGTGAACCTGCAAGTGGCCTGCACCCTAGCAGGACACCTCGCCTGGATCTCCCCACCCCTGCCGGGTAGCGTGCATGACGCAAAGGCCATCAAGGAATCCGGCTTCCTCGCAGCCCTCGACAGTCAAAGTCATATTGGAGACAAAGGCTACATCGGATTGGGAATGATCACCCCCGCGAAGAAACCCGCCCATGGCGAACTCACCAACACCGACAGGAGAAACAACACAACCATCAACCGCGTCCGCTACCTCATCGAACGTGTCATCGCGAACCTCAAAACATGGCGTGTCCTGCACACCGATTACCGCCGCCCCTACAACACCTTCGAAACCACAATACAAGCCGTCACAGGGACTCATCTTCGCCTACACCCTATGAATAAGCCTCTATGCCGGCTTCGAAATTTAGTAAAGAGTTTAAAGAACAAATCATCGCGGAGGTTCTTGAGGGGTCTCGGCCGATAGCGGAAGTGGCGAAGTCCTACAATCTGGTTCCGCAAACTGTGGGTAACTGGGTGAGAATATGGCGGAAGCAGCATCCCGACCCAGGTATGGTAGAAGCCTCGTCGGATCAGGTGGCGGAGAACAAGCGCTTGCAGGCTGAGTTGCGTGAAGCGAAGATGGAGATCGAGTTTTTGAAAAAAGCGGCGGCCTTCTTCGCGCAGGAATCCCGGTAGCAGCGAAATATGTTTATATTCACCGCGAGGAAGGCAGCTATCCTGTGTATCTGATGTGCCGCTGGGCCAGAGTGTCTCGTTCCGGCTACTACAGATGGCGGAATCAGGGTTTATCCGAGACGCAGAAACGCCGGGAAGAACTCACTATTTTAATTACGCATTTCTTCCACGAGTCTGAGCAAACCTACGGGTATCGACGTATCCACGCAGCTCTGGTTGAACGGGGAATCCACGCGAGCCCAGAGCTGGTGCGTCAGCTCATGCACCGGGCTGGCTTGGTGGCCTGTCAGCCCCGGAAACGGGTCCGTACCACCATCCCGGCCCAGGATCTTCACCACCGCCCGGATCTGGTGAAAAGGAATTTTACCGCCAACAAACCAGGGCAGAAATGGGTAGGCGATATCACCTACATCCCCACCTGGGAAGGATTCACTTATCTAGCAACCGTCATGGATTGCTACTCGAAAAAGATCATCGGTTATGCGATCGCCGGGAATATGCGCACCCGGCTTGTTGCCGAGGCTTTACACATGGCAGTCAGAAATTGCCCAGTAACCCGAGGTGAAACCGTCTTCCATTCGGATCGTGGTTCGCAATACACCTCAGCTGATTACGCGGAAATCATGAACACATATGGTATCCGTGCCTCGGTAGGTAGAACTGGGTCGTGTTACGACAATGCCGCAGCGGAATCATTTAATGCCACCTGCAAGAAGGAGGTAGTGAACCGGAAGATCTACCCAACACGGAAACATGCTATAAAGGATGTGACAGCCTGGATCGAGTTACGTTACAATCAGAAACGACTTCACTCGGCGTTAGGGTACCGAACCCCCAACCACGTCCACCAAGAATGGAGCCAACACCAGAAAGCAGCCTAGAAATCCCATTTTTCAGTAGTGTCCACAAAACCCATAGCACTCCAGTTGACGCCGGTGGTTTTGTGTTTGCCGGAGTACAGTTCTGGCATGGTGCGCCATGACCAGGTCGGCAGTAGGGTGCCATCGACGATGAGTGGTTCGCTGACATCGAGGTCGTCGACCGTGGGGGTGCAGTCCTGCAGGGCCTGTCCCAGGATGGGCATCCAGGATGCGATGGTTCGAGAGATCGTTTTCTGGGAGACGTGGAACTGGTCGGCAATCGATGCTTGTGTGCGGTTGGATCGCAGATAGATCAAGGCCACAACAACACACTTGTACAGTCCTAGTGTGGGTTTCCGTCCTGCTCGGGAGGCTGGTGCCTCGCGGAGGTCATGGATGCGTGCGACAAGGTCGGTGATCTGTTCGCTGCTAAGACCTGTGCTAGAGTACATGGGAAGGCTCAACTTTCGATTGACTGTGTTGGTACTATCAATTATTCAGGAAGTTGAGCCTTCCTCGCGCATACCGACACGCACAACACGTCAATTAACTATTGCAGCCACCGATTCTGACTAAGCCTCTAAAGCTGGCGAAATAACAGCTTTGGAGAAGAATCGGAAAGCGCTTAATAAAGCTATTTCTGACGGCACGCTCGGGGCTATCGCACTCAGCGAGCCGGAGTTGCGGGCCCGTTTGGCTCAAACTCGTGAGAAGCGGTCTCGAATGGAGTCCAATCTGTCGGGGTTTAGGGTCGATGAGCAGTATGCCGACCATCAGGCGGAGGCAGACCGTCTGACTCATGAAATCAGAAATCTCAATGACGAGAGCCTCTCGCTCGAACAACGGAAGCGTGACCTTGAGCTAGCAATGATGGAAGAGCGCCCCGCAGTTGCAGGAGGAGAACTCGCCAAGCAGCTTGAAAGCATGTACGCGGAAATCGGTATCGTCCTGCCGGGCACCGTGACCCGCCGTTTCAGCGAAGTCGCCGAGTTTCAAGCCTCCGTGGTGAGAAACCGGCAAATGTACCTTCAGACAGAACTGCTGGCCGTTAATCAGCGTCTGGATGAGGCTCACTCGGAGCGCCAAGCTCTTGATCAACGACGCGCGGCCGTGATGAACCTGTTGAATAACTCGATGGCATTAGAAACGTTCCGCGAGGCAGAACGCGAAGTCACTGAGCTAGACGCTCTTGTTGCTGATTTGGAGCGGAAACTGGAGTTTGTGCAGTCTGTCAGCGACACAGGTCTTCGCTTGCGCGCAATGATGTCCGAGGCAGAAGCCAACGTCCGAACTGAGATCGCAGACCGTGAGCTTCCTCTGGAATCAGCCATCGTCTTGTTTCAGCAACTTGGAGGCTTATTCATAGGGGTGTTTTGACTTTCCCCAGCTAGTGCTTTGTCCTGAGGGGGATGTGAGGGCGGCTTGCCCGATCTGGGATAATTCAAGGTGTAGAAAGAAAACCCTCAGATGAAAGACAAGCCGCTGCCGTGAATACTACCACAAGCCTTGACCGCGACCAGATCCTCAACCTGTGCGAACTGATCCACACATCCCGTTCCGGAAACCTTCCCGCAGCAGGATCCCGTGTCCTAGGCTTGTTCCGCTGTATCCAAGTCACTTTGTTAACACTCAGACACAACCTCACCCAGGAGTTGCTGGCCAACATCCACACGGTCTCCCAAGCCACCATCTCACGAGTGGTGGCGGTCTACACTCCCTTGATCGCCGAGGCCCTCCAAGCCTGGGTGCCCGGCGTGGGGGACCTCGACCCGAACCGCCAGTACATCATCGACGGTACTCTGGTGTCCTGCTGGTCGTGGCACGAGCGTCCCGAGCTGTACTCAGGCAAACACCACACCACAGGGGTGAACCTGCAAGTGGCCTGCACCCTAGCAGGACACCTCGCCTGGATCTCCCCACCCCTGCCGGGTAGCGTGCATGACGCAAAGGCAATCAAGGAATCCGGCTTCCTCGAGACACTTGATACCACGACGCATATTGGAGACAAGGGCTACATCGGATTGGGAATGATCACCCCCGCGAAGAAACCCGCCCATGGCGAACTCACCAACACCGACAGGAGAAACAACACAACCATCAACCGCGTCCGCTACCTCATCGAACGTGTCATCGCGAACCTCAAAACATGGCGTGTCCTGCACACCGATTACCGTCGCCCCTACAACACCTTCGAAACCACAATACAAGCCGTCACGGGACTCATCTTCGCCTACACCCTATGAATAAGCCTCAATGTGTTGGTCGACTGTCTCATTCGAATAGTAACTTGTATTGTGATAGCCCATTCCTGCTTTCGTGCTGTGGTATAGGAACTCGACGTTGATCGGGTCTCTCGACCCCCATAGCAGCACGAAGGGATTGGCGTACATCAGTTTGTCGATCTCATCCCAGCTTTTGGCAGAGACGTTGATGTTGATGCCAAATTTCTTCGCCTGTTGCGCCACCACCATGGCCAAGGCCTGGTAGGTCTTGTTGTCGGCGGCGGCGAGCAGGTCGAATTCGGCGGGCACGCTGTCCTTCTCAACGATTCCGTCGCCGTTGGTGTCCTGCCAGCCGGCTTCCGCGAGAATCTGCTGTGCCTTCTCGGTATCGCTGTCGGTGAAGGCGGTCTCCGGATTCCACCAGAGCATGTCCTCAGAGACAAGCTCGAACGCAGGCCTGCCATGATTGCCCAGGACACCCTGGACGATCTCCTGCCGGTTGATCCCAACATTCAGGGCTTTCCGGATGGCCGGGTCGGAGGTGACTGCGTTGCCCACGGGCAGGCCGTCCTCTCTGGTGGTCTCACCTGGAGCCGTATTGGGCAGCGAGATGTGAAGACGGTCAGCACTGGACAGCTCAAGGGTTCGCATATTGGGCACCTGCTCACCAGAGAAGATGATCGGGGTGCTGTAGAGGTCTAGCTTGCCCGATTTGGCGAACTCAAGTGCCGTCTCCTCGCTGAGAAACAGCACTGTCAGTTTCTTCAGCGAGGGGGGGGCTGGCCGAAATAGTGCTCGTTGACCTCAGCTATCAGCTGCTGTCCCTTATCCCACTGAATGAGCCGATAAGGTCCAGAACCGACCGGCTTACTCCCGTAGTCATTGGAGTAACCGCTCTCCGGGATGATTCCCAGTCTGGCGACAGCGTAGATGAAGAGGGAGTTAGGGTCTTTGAGTCGCATGACGACCGTATGGTCATCGGGTGCTTCTATTGATTCGATGGTGTCGATCCCACCCACGTATCCACGTTCGATCGCCTTTTCATAGGTGAACTTGACGTCGTTGCCAGTGATGGGTGACCCATCCGAGAAGCGCGCCTCGGGATGCAAGGTGAAGGAATAGGTGATGCCGTCAGATGCCAGTTCCCAGCTTGTCGCTAAGTCGGGTTGGATCTTCATATCCTGGTCCAGGTGGACCAGGTTCGAGTGGAAGATGCTCACCCCGTCCACATTCGCCCATCCCAGCGTGGGGTCAAAGCCCATTTCGGGTTCGGCCAGGGGGGCCGAGGTACATCACGGCCTCATCGCTGCCGTGTGTTCTCTGGATCGTAGGTGACTGTCCGTCTGTGCTGGCCCCACCCTGCTGGCAACCAGTCAGCATCATGACCGTCGTCAGCACCGCTGCTGTGAGGGCTGCGAGTCGCTTCTTCAAGATCGGCTCCTACTAGCTCTGAGTACATATTCCGAGGAAGTTCGTCTGGTCCAGGTCGGGGTGCGCGACGCCTCATCACGTGCTGCTTAGGCAGGCAACCCTGTCCTGGGGTCGCGATAGTATCACACTGTCATTAAGTGGTGTATAAGACTTCACAAGGCTTTTGACGGGTGTTGTGGGCAGGCCAGCAGGTGTTGGATCAGCAGGTCAGGCGATGTGCGACACCATCCAGGATGAGTGCCAGCTTCTGAGCAAGTCCGCCAAGCTCGCTGGTCTCCTCCAAGGTCGCGTCCTTGGCAGCGGTGGTCCTATGAGCATCCCCTCGTCGTGGCAGTAGAGAGCTGAGGAGCGCGCCCTCGGTGATCAGACCAACCGCCACCGTCGCGTCCTCACGTCTGACGCCGCACTGGCTCAGACGCCGGACGTATTTATCCACTATCCGGCTCATGGCCTGTGAGTCGCGCGGCAGATTCAGTGCGCACTCGGCCAGGCCGGGGGCCGCCTGGCACAACAACCACAATGATCGTGCATATCCGGTTAGGAGCTCGCGCCACTGTGTCGCGGTATCGTCCCAGCAGGCTCTCTCGATGACCGTGTCGACTGCCGCGATGGCCAGTTCGTCGCGAGACGGGAAGTAGCGGTATAGGGCTCCATGAGTGATATTTAGCCGCTTGGCCACGGACAGCATGGAAAACTTGGATATTCCCTCTCCGAGGGCTGCCTTGATTATTTCTTCGCGTGAGACTGTGGGGGGCCTTCCAATTCGCTGTTTTCTCCCGGTGTCCGCCATTGTCCCTCACTCTCATCGTGCATGTTCATTTTCCAAAGGAGGTGTCAGCGTTCCGGTTGATGGCCGTGATAACTGGACGCTTGCGCGGGTTGTGCTGGAAGTGGTGGCACCGAGTGCCGGGGCCTGAGGCCGCCAGGACAGCAGGTGAGTCAGCGGACCCCGTAGACGACATAATCATCAAAATACTGCCAGAGCGTGCCCGACTCGGTGAAGCCGGCGACACGGAGGGCCTCGATGTGTAGGGCGGCGGTGGCATCCTGATTGTCGGTCCCGCCTGCGAACCGGCGGTCGCGTTCCGCGATCAGGTGCTCGAAGCCGTCGATTTCGCGTAGCTCGTCCCACCAGTCAGCCCAGTCGGGAACCCCGGAGTCGAAGACGCTCTGCTGGCGTGCGTCGTCGGCGGCGCTGACCGTATGGAAGAAGGCTCCGGCAGTGGTGTGGGAGAGATGATCGGCGTTGAAGAACAGGCCACCTGCAGGAAGGATCCCGGCAAGCTGTTCATACAGGGCGACTAGTTCTGCAGACGAGAGCCAGTGGAGAGCGGTGCTTGAGACGATCACCTCTGGCTCAGCCCGGCCGAGTGATTCCGGCCATGTGGGATCGACCAGGTTTGCCTCCACAATCTTAGAACGTCGCGTGTAGTCGTGCAGGTTGTGGCGGGCCAGCTTCAGCAGGGCGGGGTCGTAATCAAGAGTGAGAACCGTCGCGTTGGGGAAGTGTTGCAGGATGAGTTTGGAGAAAGAACCAAGGCCACCGCCGATGTCGAGAACCAGCCTGACCTCTGGGTGGGTATAGCTGATGGCGTCCAACATGATGTTGAAACGCTGCGCGCGGTGGGCGACGTAGGCATCCTGCTGTCTTTCCCACAAGCTGATGATTTCTGCGATTGGTTCTGGTGAACGAGATTTCAAGACGGTGTGACCTCCGCACGCTCACTGCTGTGAGACCCTATTTAGTGACAAACTGATACTATCCAATCCTTACGAAGGCGATGTCGGTCTCGATGAACTGGGCAGCGCCGCCTCGATTGCCGCTTCCGCGGTCGGATGTGTGAAGGTGAAACCTGATTCGAGGAGTACCGCGGGTTCGACGTGAGCGTCGGCGAGCAGTAGGGAGTCGGCGGCGTCACGGCCTAGTAGTAGGCGCAGCGCCGGTGCGGGGGTGGGCAACACATAGGGACGATTGAGGCGTTTTGCGAGTGCTCTGCCGATATTCGCGCCGCTGGCCGGGGTGGGGCCGCTGAGATTTACCGGTCCCCTCAGGCGGTGGTCGATGACGTGACGAATCGCCCGGACCTCGTCCTCCAGCGACAGCCAGGGCCACTGCTGTCTGCCGCTGTCCAGCGGTCCGCCGAGGAACCACCGCGTCAGCGACATCATGGGTTTCAGGACCGCCTGCGGATGCAGCAGCGCCGCCGTACGGATCAGCGCGACATCGGTGTACGGGCAGGCTTTCAGCGCCTCTGCCTCCCAGGCAGCGCAGAGGTTGGCGAGGAAGGTGTCCCCGGCCCCGGAGTCCTCCCGGAGTCTCTCCGACGGGCGATGACCATAGAAGCCGACGGCGGAGGCAGAGACCAGCATGGGTGCGTGACGCCCCAGCCAGGTGATGGCCGCGGCGATGGTGCGGGTCGGCTGGATGCGAGATTCATGGAGAGTCCGTCGGTATGCGGCGGTCCATGGCAGTTTCCCGATGCTCGCTCCATTCAGGTTCACGACCGCCTCAGCGCCCGCCAGCGCGTCAGGATCGAGGACACCACGGGCGGGGTCCCAGGGGATCTCGTCGGCGTTCCGCGGCTGGGTGCGCACCAGTTTGGTGATCGCGATGCCGTCGGCGCGCAGCGAACACTCCAGTGCGGACCCGATGAGCCCCGATGCTCCCGAGATGACCACTCGTCTAGGAGTCATGGACCCTCCTCTCCTGGGACTGGTGCTGTGAGGGCCTGGCTTCCGGTGATCGTACCGCCCTACAGGCGCCCGGCCATAAAGGCCGCCAGCGCCAGCATCCACACAGGCGACTCGCGGGGTGGGCACTGATACCACACAGGTTCGCTGTCTTGACTCAAGATGGAGGCGTAGCCGTTTGACGCGAAGGGGAGAACCGTGCAGCTCATCAAGGGAGTGATCGCCCGCGACAAAGGCGCGGAGGCCGAGCTCGCCGACATCAATCTGCCCGATCCGGGACGCGATGAGGTCGTCGTTAGGGTCCTGGCCTGCGGGGTGTGCCATACCGACCTGCACTACCGGGACGGCCATGTCGGTGACGAATTCCCCTACCTGCTGGGGCACGAGGCAGCCGGCATTGTGGAGAGTGTGGGTGATGGTGTCACCAGTGTCGCGCCCGGTGACTTCGTCATCCTGAACTGGCGGGCTGTGTGCGGGCAGTGCCGGGCCTGTCGTCGTGGGAAACCCTGGTACTGCTTCGCCACCCACAACGCCACCCAGAAGATGACGCTCCAGGACGGCACCGAGCTGACCCCGGCCCTCGGGATCGGGGCCTTCGCCGAGAAGACCCTCGTGCACGCGGGACAGTGCACCAAAGTCGATCCCGCTGCGCGGCCAGCGGCGGTGGCTCTGCTCGGCTGCGGGATCATGGCTGGTATCGGCGCCGCGATCAACACTGGCGAGGTCAGCCGCGGAGAGGCCGTCGCGGTGATTGGATGCGGGGGAGTCGGCGCAGCTGCGATCGCCGGGGCCCGCCTGGCCGGGGCCGCCAAGATCATTGCCGTCGACGTGGATGACCGCAAGCTGGATCTCGCCGCGCGACTGGGCGCAACCGAGCGCATCAACTCGCGGCGTGAGGATCCCATCGAGCAGATGCGCAGGCTCACTGACGGTTTCGGCCCCGATGTCGTCATCGACGCGGTCGGCAGGCCCGAGACCTGGCTGCAGGCCTTCCATGGCCGTGACCTCGCGGGGCGCGTGGTCCTGGTTGGGGTGCCGGATCCGGAGGCGAGGCTGGAGGTGCCCCTGGCGGATGTGTTCAGCCGTGGTGGGTCGCTGAAGTCCTCGTGGTATGGCGATTGCCTTCCCGACCGCGACTTCCCGATGCTGGTCGATCTGTACCAGGACGGTCGTCTTCCACTCGATGCCTTCGTCAGCGAGGAGATCGGTCTTGAGGACGTCGAGGCCGCATTCGACGCGATGGGACGCGGCGAGGTGCTGCGCTCGGTGGTCATTCTGGGAGCTTCCGGCGAACCCGACGAGCCTGAGGAGATCGCGGCATGAGCGTGCGGATTGACCATGGCGTGACCGCCGGCACCTTCTCGCTGGATGGCGAGACCTTCGACGTCGACAACAACGTATGGGTGATCGGCGACGATGACCAGTGCATCGTCCTCGACGCCCCGCACGACGTCAAGGCGATCCGCGAGGTCATCGGCGGTCGCCGGGTCCTGGCGATCGTCTGCACCCACGCCCACGACGACCACGTGAGGGTCGCGCGGGAGCTGGCCGACGTCGTGGATACGATCGTATTGCTGCATCCGGACGACCTGGTGTTGTGGCATCAGGTGCACAGTCTTCCGCCCGGTGGGGAGCTGAGGGACGGGCAGCGGCTGCTGGTGGGGGACGTGGAGCTGACGGTGCTGCATACGCCCGGGCATTCCCCCGGGTCGTGCTGCCTCTACTCTGAGCAGCTCGGGGTGGTGTTCACCGGCGACACCCTGTTCCGCGGCGGTCCTGGCGCGACCGGCCGCAGCTTCTCCGACCGCGACACCATCCTGGCGTCGATCCGGAACCGGCTGCTCACGCTGCCTCCTGGCACCGTGGTGAAACCGGGTCATGGGCAGGACACCACCATCGGTGAGGAGAGGCGTGTCCTGGCCTCCGCCTGAGCTTTGTGCCGGGATTGCATCTGAACGCCGTGGCGGACCGCGACCGACAGGAGGCCGATGGTAGTCTTGAGCCCGATGGGCGGGGTTGGTCGTATTGCTCTGTCCTTAGGTTATGAGCACCGGGTGCTCTCACACGAGAAGATCAGGATTTGGCCCACTCGGCTTCATTGGGCCTTCTTTTCCACGCACGCAGGATGCTAGTAGGGAGATCATGCGTTCTCAGTCAGCGATTTTTGTCGATGCCGGTTATCTCATGGCGGCCGCAGCGACCCGCGTCACCGGGTCGTCGTTACGGCGCGGTATCAAAGTCGACTACGCGGGCCTGGTCTCTGAGCTGATCGCGCTGGTCGAGGAGCGCGCTGGGCTGCCGGTGCTGCGGGTCTACTGGTATGACGCCGGCAAGAACGGCGCGGCAGAACCGGAGCATGAGAAGGTCGCTGTGCTGCCGAAGGTGAAGCTGCGGCTGGGGCACGTCGGTGTCGTGGGCGAGCAGAAGGGCGTCGACCTGCGGATCGGCCTGGACATGGTCGGGCACTCCCGCAATCATGCGGTCGACGTGATCTACCTGCTGTCTGGTGACGGTGACCTGACGGAGGCGGTCGAGGAGGCTCAGGCTCAGGGGGTCCAGGTCTTCGTCCTGGCCGTTCCCACGGAGTCCGGGGAGCCGCACGGCGTCAGTGGCTATCTCACCAAGGCCGCCGATGGCGTCGAGGTCCTGGAGGGCAGCATCCTGGAGACCACGGTGACCAAGGCCGTCGCCCAGCCACGACTACTGGCTGATGGGCTGGCGGCCCGGGCCGCACGCCCGCCGAGCCCCCTCGACCTCGCGCGGCGCGCAGCGCCGATGCAAGAGACAGCATCGATCACCGCCTACAGCGGAGGCGGCGGGGTCCAGCCCTACATAGCGCCCACGTACCAGCATGACTCAGCCGAGGTTGAGCAGGCCATCATCGACGTCGTCGGGAAGGCGTACCGTGCCTGGTCGGCGACCGCCACATCCGAGCAGCGGAAGGAACTCCGGGAAGGGCGTCCCACCATCCCCCGGGAACTCGACCGGGCCCTGCTGGTCGATCTGTCCGACGCCCTCGGCGACTACTACCTGAGCGACGAGATCCGGGTGAAACTCCGCGCCCAGCTGTGGGTGGCAGTCGATGGTGAAGACTGAACTTTCTCTTCAGAATCCAGCCGCGACAAGGCGGAAAGACAATAAATATCCGTGACGCTGAAGCATGTCAACAAATAGTCCGCGGGACGGCAAGCTCGTTGTCAAACCTGGCTTCTCGTAGGTCTGAATAGATCTTCAAGGAACGATGGCTATTTATGTCATCTTCTTTGGCGGGAAGGCGCTGGGCTTTGAAGGGATCACCTGTTCGGTGACTACGACCTACTTTCAGCCGGGGTGGCTGTTCGGCACGCTGGAAGAAACCGGGCAATGGGCTGAGATCTCCACTGGGACGTCTGCGAGTTGCGCAGTTCCCCCTGCGGAGATCATGGCTGGGGCAGGATGGAGGCATGGGAACCTCTCGGACCGGTAGTGACCAGCAAGATGTCCTGCGGTTCTGGTGGATGCTGGAGCTGTTCAGTCCGCAGAAGGTCCCGAAACCCACGCACGGGGCGCAGCGTCCTGCCGACCAGCGGGTCGTCGAGTGGGAGAGCCCCAAACCGCTGCCGTGGGAGATGCTGCCACCCCCGCCGCCGCTTGGCAATAGGAAACGGGTCTGGCAACACACGCTCTACCTGGGGCTGTACGACCTGGAGGCGACCTACCAGTGGCTGCACCGGGCATTCGGCGAGGACCGTGAGGCATACGACGAGCGTCCGAGCGGGCGAAGTGCCTGCGCCGGACTGCTCATCGACCAGACCGGCAGCATCGTCCCCGAGTCGGCGGTGCTGTCCTCGGCGCTGTGGGCCGTCGCCCGCATTGAGAACCCCGGTCCGCGTCACCCAGGTTGGGCCGACGGGTTTCCCGAGGCAGCGCAGGCCTTCATGAAGGCCGTCGACGAATGTGAGAGCGAAAGACACGATTCCGCCGGCATCGACACAGCGCTCCCACACGATGCCGACTCCCTTCACACACTCCTGGACATCGCTCGCGAGGTCTCTGGGATCGCGAGAGCCCCGGACCTGACGGTCAGGGGTTTCGTCATCCAGTCGCGGGCTGTCGTGGTCAACAGCTCCGAACCGCCCACCGACATCGACTTCCTCAACAGCTTCTACCTGGACGACCTCGCCACGGTGCGCAGGAATATCGGCGGCTCAGCTGGCGCCGGTGATGCCCTTGCGGCCTATCTGACCAGCGACGACCGCCTCAACGTTCGCGACCGCGTGGATATTGTGAAGCAGCCGCAGGCCGTGGACGCCGGCGTGGCGATCGATAGGCTTCCCAAGGGACGCTGGCCGTCGAATCCCAGCCACGGCCTGGCGCTGAGCCAGCAGTTCGCGGTCAACCAGGCGCTCAACGACTTGGCGCCCACGCGTGGCCTGATGGGAGTCAACGGCCCGCCCGGCACGGGGAAGACGACGATGCTGCGCGACATCCTGGCCGGCAACGTCGTCGAGCGGGCTCGCCGCCTGGCCTCACTCCAGCGTCCCGGGGACGCGTTCACCACCACGACCCACAGGTGGACAGGGCACGGCGGCCACAACCGCAGCGTGCGCCAGCTCCGGCTGGAGCTGACCGGATTCGAGATGGTCGTCGCGTCCGCGAACAACTCCGCCGTCGAGAACGTGACCGCCGAGATCCCCGCGCGAACGGCCATCGACCAGCGGTGGCGAGACAAGGCCGACTATTTCGCCGAGATCGCCTCCGCCGTGCTGGCGAACGTGACCGACGACGACGGCAAAACGATCCCGGCGCAGCTGGCCTGGGGACTGGTGGCCGCCCGGCTCGGCAACAAACGCAACCGCGGTGCCTTCCGCTCCGCATTCTGGTTCGACAAGAAAGACCCCCGCACCAAGGGAGCCACCCATGACGACGGCATCCGGATGCAGACCCGTCTGCAGCAGTGGCGCAAAGGTGACGTCCCACACAAGACCTGGGAGCAGGCTCGCCGCGACTTCAAACAGGCCGAGCAGCGTGTTGACGCCCTGGTCGAGCAGCGACGCCAGGCACAGCAGCGCATGCAGCGTCTCCCGGAGCTGGTCCGTGCTGAGGAGGACCTGCGGTCGACGATCAGGCGCCTGGGCGTCATCCTGCAGAACGCGGAGGTCGAGCTAAGCAGGTACACGCCGATGCTGGGGCAGGCCGAGGCGCTCGTGACCGAGGCCACTACCCGCTACGACCGCCACCGGGACGTCAAACCGGGCTTCCTTGAGGTCGTCTTCACGCTGGGCCGCGCTATACGGGCCTGGCGCGCCGACCTCGCCCCGATAGCCGCCGACCTTAGTGCCGCGGAGCAGGCCAGGAACGAGGTCGCGCGGCAAGCCGGCCAGCTCCGCGACCGCATGATGCAGCTTCGCGCCGACCTGACCGCGGCCAACACCCACCTGGCACAGGTCCGCGCGGAACTGGCTGAGCTACGTGCCCAGTGCGCCAGGGACCGTGAGCGTTATGCGCCCGGCTACCCGGACGAGACCTGGACCGGCGACCAGCGTGAACTCCACGCGCCCTGGCTTGACGCCGAGATCGACGCTGCCCGCTCGGAGCTGTTCCTCGCCGCGCTTCAACTCCACCAGGACTTCCTGGCTAATGCGGCAGGCGAGATGGAACACGGACTCCGCGCTGCCTGTGATGTCGTCGCGGGAAGCTATCCCCGCGACCTGGAACCGGAGAAGCTGCGCGCCGCCTGGCAGCTGTTCTTCCTGGTCGTGCCCCTGATCTCCACGACCTTCGCGTCCGTCGGCCGCATGTTCGCTGGCCTGGGCCGGGAGGCGATCGGCTGGCTGCTCATCGACGAGGCGGGACAGGCATCGCCGCAGTACGCCGTTGGCGCGATCTGGCGTGCGCAACGGGTGGTTGCGGTCGGTGACCCGCTGCAGCTTGAGCCTGTGGTCACGATCCCACCGAAAGCGAGGCGGGACATCGCCAGCGCCTACGGGGTTTCGCCGGTGTGGATTCCGCCGCTGGCCTCCGTCCAGACCCTCGCGGACCGCGTCTCCTGCTTCGGGACGACTCTGCCGCAGAGCGAGGAGGAGGTCTGGGTCAGCGCCCCGCTGAGGGTTCACCGCCGCTGCGACGACCCGATGTTCACCCTGTGCAACAAGATCGCCTACAACGACATCATGGTCAATGGGGTGCCGCCCCGGAAAAGCAGCACCAGCGAGCCGGGACCATTCGACGAAACCCCGGACGGCCCCCTGGTCACTCCGAGCAGCTGGGTCGACGAACCCGCGCCGACGCCCGGAACCCACCTGCAGGTCAACCAGATAGCGCGCCTGGAGAAGGCCATCAAATATCTGGAGCAGAAAGGCGTGCCCGCGTCGCAGGTGATAGCCATCTCGCCGTTCCGTGATGTCGCCAACAAGCTGGAGTCGTTGACGAGGCGATACCCCGGGCTTCGCGCTGGCACCATTCACACAGCCCAGGGGAGAGAGGCCCCGGTGGTCTTCCTGGTGCTGGGCGGTGATCCGGACAAGCCGGGTGCAAAAGATTGGGCGTCAGCGACCGTCAACCTCGTGAACGTCGCAGCCAGCCGGGCACAACGCCGGCTGTTCGTCATCGGCGACCGCAAGACATGGTCGGAGTACAACTATTTCCGGCAGCTCTCCAGAGAACTGAGTTAATCCAGGGCGCATTCACTCCTATTCAACGTGGGCGACTGTAACCCGGATGCTCACGTCGAAGACCCAGCTCTGCCAGCCCGCACCCGGAACGTTGTTGTGGTTGGCCATGTTGTCTCCCTGGTGGTCGTCTGTTCGTCCATCGAGTGATGGCTTCACCACTGAGACGGGTCCCGGGGCGGGAATGTCACGAAATTTTTCACTCCTTAAGCGGCGGTCCAGAGAACCACCGGCCACTTGGCCGTCTCCAACCGGCTGTGTTCAGCTCGGTTTCCAGTGGTGCAGGCGTGCGTAGTCCTGGGCGTTGGGCCGGCTGATGATGTGGCGAGGTGGATGGGTGCCGGGGTGCGGGCTGACCAGGTGGGGGAGGTCCTGGCGCAGGTCGTCGAAGCGTGTCCAGTATTGTTCGATGCCGGAGACCACGAAGTAGACCCGGTCGACCTTCGGAATGCTGGTGCGTTCCAAGGCCGTAGGGACGACGGCGAAGGAAACGAGATCGTCGGTGCCGTCTATGATCTCGCCCTCGAATGTGGCGATGAGATCCACCTCGCCGTCGTTGGTTTCCTGCAGTTGCTGCCGGTGGAAGGAATGGATCTCGCTTTCCACGCGCCATTTGATCTCCTGGAACCGGCGGTGCAGTGGCTGGGGTAGCCGCGGAATGTGCTCCACCCAGCGACCATCCCGCACCACGTACGGGACGGGATGGATGCTCTTGCGGTCCTTGGCCATGGTCTCTAGTTCGCCGAGCAACGCCTCCCACTGGTCGGTTTCCGTGTTGACGAGCAGCAGGTCATTGCAGCGCGCGGGGATGGCCGCCCACTCCGAGTGGGTCCGGAGCGCAAAGCGGAGCAACACCTCTTGCATATAACCGGGGTCTGCGAACCAGGCAATCTCATGCCCGTAGGGGGCTGTGACCCGCAGCACGTCCGGGCCCAGGCCCATCTGGCTCACGGGCATGCCCTCGGTCATCTCGTGCAGGTTCATCAGGGCCCGGCTCTGGAACTGGAAATTGTCCAACTCGCTCCGGTCGGTGGGCAGCTCGGACTCCATGACCATGCGCAGCGTGTCCGGCTCGGCGATGGCGAGGCCGAAGCCGATGAAGTCGCTCAACCATCCCACCACGCCGGCCTGGAGCCGTCCTGGCATGTAGTAGCGGGCGCTGCGGGGAGCGGGGACGGCCGTCTCGGGGGTGTGGTTGTCGAGCCTGCCAGGAACGTGCTGGGAGTCGATGTGGCGGTGGACCCTCGCGATGAACTCCTTCTCGCTCTCACCGGGATCGGCCTGGGGTAACGCGTCTGGGTTGAACCCATGCATCTCGCCGTCCTCGAACCGCACAACCACCATCCCGGGGTCCGCCAGCTCCTGCGGCGGTCGATGCACGATCTCGACGCCGGGATGAAGGGAGAAGATCCTGATAGCTTCCTCGCGGTCCATGCGACGAGCGTACTGAAGGGCAGGGCCGGTAGAAGGTTCGATTTACGGCGGTGGAATTGGGCGAGCTCCTGGGCCGGGAAGTTGTGGATCACTAGGTCTGGCATTGACCTTCTTGCGGTCGGCAGTTCTACGGTGCGGTGCTCTCCTGAGGCTGCGGTTTCGCGCCTGGCCGGTCGGCTGAAAAGTTGACATAAAGGCAAAGCTATGTCTCGACTCTTGTCGTCCATCTGGGTAAAACACGTAGTCAACACATGCTGCTGTTGGGTTTCCGAGGTGAGAAGACCGCGGTCCGGCGGAGGTGTGTCGGAACCGGGGGAGGGGGATTGCTGGGTTAGGTTGAGGTGAACCGGCCTCTTCCTGGGGTGGTTCGGCGGCACTCTTCAGCCGGGCTGTCCCTCATGTCCAATCACAATGGGGCCGGGCAACGAAAGGAAAGTGCATGGCCGAAAACATCGTCGTCATGACCCTCCCCACACACAGCGGCACCTACGAGGCTTTCAGCAAACTGAAGAGCGCTGCCGGTTTCGACCTCAACGCCGCCGTCATCATCGAGCGCGACGCCGACGGCATAGCCCACCTGGCCGAAGGCCGCGACTATCAGGCCGGGGCTGCCACCACGGGCGGCTCACTGATCGGCATGCTCGTCGGCATCCTGGGCGGCCCTCTCGGCATGCTGCTCGGCCTTGGCGCCGGCGCCCTGACTGGTTCTCTCATCGACGCCGACCGCCTGGATCTGGGCGACGATGTCATCTCCGACTTCGCCAAGGTCGTGCCGCCCGGCGGCAACGCGATCCTGGCCCAGGTCGTGGAGGACGCGCCCGCTGCCCTCAACGCCTTCGCCGACAGCGTCAGCGCGACTGTGGTGCGGCGTCCTGTGGAAGAGGTGGTCGCCGAGATCGAGGCCCAGCAGGCGGCGGCCGAGGCCGCGGCCCGGGCAGCCCGCGAAGCGGTGCGCGAGCACAAGAAGCAGGAGCTTCGCGAGAAATGGGACGAGCGGATCGAGAACCTCAAAGCGAAGTTCCAGCGCAACGACAAATAGATCCACCGACAGCGACACAGTGAGTGTTCAGGCGCTCTGGAATTCCCCCGGGGCGGCACACAGCTTCTATGCTCTGGTGACCATTCCAGCAGGGACGTTCACTAGGCCAGCCGGCGGACCGGAGTGAGGCTGGCAGGTCGGCCGCTGTCCAGACAGTGTTGAGGGGTGCCCGGATGGGCACCCCTCAACTGTTGGGTTCAGGTCACTCGCCGCTGGAGGCTGGTGCCTCGTCGATGGCCTTGGTGGGCAGCGGGACGATATAGCTCTCCGTCGCTCCGCCGTGGTTGCTGGCGAAGATGATCCGGCTGAGGTCGCGGGAGGCGCTGGCCTGGGGCTCCAGGAAGTATCTGCTGTCACCCTCCACGCCTGACCAGTTGCTCCTCACATGCGCGACGTTCACCGTGCGGCCACCCGGCTTGAGCTCCATCAGCCACACCTTCCGGTACTCCGGACGGATCTCAGGCGCAGGGCGGGTGTTCCCGTAGTCAGCGAAGTCTTCGTAGGTAGAGACAACCGCCCAGCCCGGACGATCGAAGGCCTGGCCGCTGATGTGCAGGGCATAACCCTCACCTGAGGCCGGATAGAGCTTGTGCAGGTCGGTTGCCTCACCATTGTCCAGGTTGATGGCTGAGATGAAGCCGCGGGCGTAGTCGGCGTAGACCAGATAGTCCTCACGGTTCGGGCCGAAAGCCAGATCCGAGTGCTCCGAGGCCGGGGTCAGCTGCCGCGACTCCTTGAAGTCCAGCGTGTAAGCGCGGGTGCCGCCCTGCCCGTCCAGCCACGACGGGACCGCGTACTTGCCGCTGGCCGAGGTGCTGATGTGATCCGGGTAGGCACCTGGGACGGGGAAGTCCTTCGCGTCGAGGGTCCCGACGATCTTCCTCTCCTGTAGATCCAGGGTCACCAGTCCGTGGATGGCTTTCGCCTGGGTGGACTCGTCGTAGCTGGTGGCCATCAGCGACAGGTAACGTCCGTCGGCGCTCATCGTGCCCTCGCCCTTGGTCCAGAAGGACTTCGCATCGGGCCAAGGGGTCTGGCCGGTGAAGTCGAAGACGACCTCCTTGTTACCCGAGGCGATGTCGTAGACCCACCACTGGAGGCCGCCGTCGCGGGCCGTGAAGTACAGCTTGTTGGGGTCGGTGGGATGCCACAGGGGTTCGCAGTCGCCGCCGAGTGCGTCGAGCTGGGAGATCTCGGTGAGCTTCACGCCGTCGTACAGGTGCCAGTGGCCGCTGGTGTCCTGAGCCAGGTAGCGGGACTGGTCGGCGTTGAACGCCTGGCGCCGGGAATACTCATGTCGCATGCGACCGCTCTCATCGGCTTTGGTGGCGCGGTAAACATGGGTTCCATAAGCAGGATCACTCTGGTAGGCGCCGTAGTTAGGTGCGGCGGTGTCGCTGATCGGGTCGGCTGACAGCGGCGTGAGCTTGAAATCGGCTGGATATTGGCTGGACAACGGGTCGCTGGGTGCAGCCGGTGCCGTGGCGGACGGCGACGGTGCCGGCGTGGGGGTCTCCCCGTTTGCGGCCGCGGTACTCACCCCCGATACTGCGAGGACGGCCGCAACGGACAACGCACTGAATCGGACTAGACGGAAGCTCATGCTGACTCCTCACGGTTGGCTCCCGGAACATATCTGGTCGCGGAACCTGCCCTCCAACCGTCCGCGCGCTCAGCCTAGCCAACCCCTCAACCAATGGCTATGCCCCGGCAGTGCGCATCTCGCAGTCACTGGCCGGATGGCCAAAAGGCTGACACAGAGTCATCGATGCTGGGGCGTCACACTTCCGTAAGAAAACTCCCCTGGTTCCTGTCATCGCCGCGGCGGAAGACTCTCAGGCATGAAAAGAATCCTTGCTCCCTTGGCCGTCGCCGGTGTCATCGTTCTCGCCGGATGCTCCCAGAACGCATCGTCGGATGCGATGTCGCCCGCGATGAGCCCGTCCGGGGCCATGTCGCCCTCGGCCGGAATGAGCACCTCGCCCGGTGACGCGATGATGACTCCGTCGGGGTACGTGAGCTACGAAGAGTACTCCGCCGCCATGGACAAGTACTCCAGCGTGAAAGTGGTGCTGTTCTTCAATGCCACGTGGTGCCCGGACTGTCAGGCCATCACCAAGGCGCTCACCGACGATCCCGGAAAGATACCAGCCAAGACCACCGTCGTCAGCGTCGACTACGACAGCCACACCGACCTGCGTCAGCGCTACGGGGTGACGATGCAGCACACCTTCGTCCAGGTCGATGCCCAGGGTATGGCAACCCGCACATGGGTCAGCACTTCACCGAACGCCCTGCTGAAGGAACTACAGGGTTAGAAAGATGTTCATCGCGTTCCTTTCGCTCGTCGCCGGTGTTTTGACGGTGCTGGCCCCATGCGTGTTGCCGTTCCTTCCGGTGATCGTTGGCGGCAGCCTGGGGCATGGGTCTCGTCGCCGTCCCTACCTCATCGCAGGCAGCCTGGTGGCGTCGCTGCTCGTCTTCACGCTGCTGCTGAAGGCCAGCACCGCCTTCCTCAGCATCGACCCCAGGATCTGGGCCATTGGCTCTGGGACCCTGGTGGTCCTGCTCGGCCTGGCGATGCTGTTTCCCAGGGTGTGGTCGCGGGTTGCGCAATGGACCCGGCTCGACAGCTCCCATGGCCTGCTGGACAAGGCACGCGCCCAGCGCAGCGAGACCACGGGAGCGTTGCTGACTGGTGCGGCCCTCGGCCCGGTGTTCAGCAGCTGTTCCCCGACCTACGCCTGGGTGATTGCGACGGTGCTTCCGGCCAGCCCGGTCGCGGGGATGATCTATCTCGGCATCTACTGCGTCGGCGTGGCGGGGGCGCTGCTGGCGATCTCGCTGGCTGGGCGCAAGCTCATCAACCGCCTGGGATGGGCGGGCAATCCGCGTGGCAGGTTCCAACGGGCGGTCGCGGTGCTGTTCATCGTCGTCGGGCTCCTGGTTGCGACCGGGGTGGACAAGCAGCTCCAGACGTGGGCCGCCGACAAATTCCCGTCGCTGTCGGCGTTCGAGCAGGGGTTGATCCCCTCCTCGGACGCGGTGCCTGGGGTGGCAGGCGACAGCCAGTCCCGTGCTCTCGGCAGCGCACCGGAGTTGTCCGGGATCACGCACTGGGTCAACAGCGAGCCGACCACGTTGCAGGCCCAGCGGGGAAAGGTCGTGCTGGTGGATTTCTGGACCTACAGCTGCATCAACTGCATGCGCACCCAGCCGTACCTGAACGCCTGGTACGACCGCTACCACGCGGCGGGCTTGGAGATCATCGGCGTGCACGCACCCGAGTTCGCCTTCGAGAAGGTTCCGGAGAATGTGGAACGTGCAGTCCGGGAAGCCGGCATCAGATACCCGGTGGCACTGGACAACGACTTCGCTACCTGGAAGGCCTTCAAAAACCAGTATTGGCCTGCCAAATACCTGATCGACAAGGACGGGACGGTCCGCTGGACGCACTTCGGCGAGGGCGGCTACGACCAGGCCGAGGCGCAGATCCGGGAACTCCTGGGTGAGGGCGGCGACAAAGCGGAAGTCTCCGGCGACGTCCTGCACCCCACGCCTGGGCAGTCCCCTGAGACCTATCTCGGGATGCGGCGTGCATCCGGGAACCAGATGGAGCTGGTCGGGGGTGAACATGACTACGGCCAGCCCGAGGGCCCCCAGGACACCAACCGGTGGACGCTGTCTGGGCGCTGGTCGGCCGATGAGGAGTCGGTCACCGCGCTGCAGGACGGCGCCCAGCTGCGCTATCGGTTCGCCGGAAGCGAAGTTTACCTGGTGATGGATGGGCCAGCCGGGGCGAAGGTGCGCGTCCATGTGGAGGGGATGGACTCGCCGGGCGGGGCAGATGTGCAGGGGGAGACGGTGACCCTCTCCGGCGCTCGGCTGTACCGGCTTGTCCGGTTGCCCCAGGCCACCGAGGGAGCCACTGTCACCCTGACCTTCGATGCAGGTGTGAGAGCCAATGCCTTCACCTTCGGATGAGATGGGGGACCCTGACGTCAGGGACCCCGCCGTGCCAGACAGCATCTCCTATCCTGATCGGGTGCCCAGGATCCTGATCGTCGATGACGACCCGACGGTACGCGGTGTGGTTAGCGACTACCTGCGTGCCGCTGGGCACGACGTCTCCGAAGTCGCCGACGGGCTGGCGGCTCTGGGACACGGCGATGACAAGGATCTCATCATCCTCGACCTGATGCTGCCCGGCATCGACGGGCTTGAGGTTTTCCGGCGCCTGCGGAGCCGTGGCGTTCAGGCGCCGGTGATCATGCTGACCGCCAAGGGCGCGGAGGCCGATCGGATCCTGGGACTGGAACTGGGTGCCGACGACTACCTGGCCAAGCCGTTCAGCCCTCGGGAGCTAGTGCTGCGCGTTACGGCCGTATTGCGACGCCGGCAGCCCAGCGCACCTGAGCGTGACGTCGTCACCGACGGCGACCTGACGCTCGACCTCACCGCCCAGAAGGCCTCCCTCGCCGGGGTGTCGCTGGCGCTGACGATCCGGGAGTTCGACCTCTTGGCACACCTCGTCACGCATCCCGACCAGGTCTTCTCACGCGATGAACTGATGCGCGCGGTGTGGGGCTGGGATGCCGGCGACGCGTCGACGGTGACGGTGCACGTGCGCAGGCTGCGCGGCAAGGTGGAAACCGACCCACACCATCCCAGTCGGCTGGTCACCGTCTGGGGACGCGGCTACCGCTGGGAGCCCCATGGCTGAGCATTTGCTGATAGTCGCTCTAGTGACTCTGGCGGTGGGGCTGGTGTGTGCGGCGCTGACCTCCACGGTTGCAAGACGTTCCGTGCGCTGGGCGTCGCTGCTGAGCCCTCTCGCGGTGGTGGTGACCATCGGGACCGGCCTACTGGTCGGGGTGCGGCTCATGTTGATCGAGTCCGTGGGGGTTCCGCTGCTGTTGCTGGCAGCCACCGCCCCGGCCGCGTTGCTGACTGGCGTGTTTGTGTCGCTGCGCAGCCAGCGGATGATCGCCCGTGCATCAACTGCCCTGGAGCAGGAACGCCGTCAGCGCGAGGTGGAGCAAGGCAGACGGGAGCTGATCACCTGGATGTCGCACGACCTGCGCACCCCGCTGGCCGGTATCCGCGCCATGGCGGAGGCCTTGGAGGACGGGATCGCACCGGATCCGGCCGCCTACCACCGCAGCATCATCGCCGAGACGAGACGCATCGCAGGCATGGTCGATGACGTGCTGGCACTCGCCGGGCTCCAGAGCGGGTCCCTGGAACTCGGCTCCGAGACCATCGCCATCAGCGACCTGGTCTCCGACCTCGTCGGGAGCCTCGCCCCACTGGCTGCGCAGCGCAGTGTGAACCTGACCGGGACGGCCGAGTGCGGGCCGAGTGACGTCGTCGGCGACCCCGGACTGCTGTCCAGGGCGCTGCAGAACGTCGTCGGCAACGCCATCGCCTACACGCGGCCGGGCACCGACGTGACTGTCACCGTCTCAGCCGATGCGGACACCGTGCGGGTGGAGGTCGGTGACGGCTGTGGCGGGCTCAGCGACGAGGAGCTTACGAAAGTCTTCGAGGCAGGCTGGCGTGGTGACCAAGCCCGCACCCCTGACGGGATCTCCGGTAGCGGACTCGGCCTGCCCATCGTCCGCACCATCGTCGCCGCTCACGCCGGGACCGCCGAGATCCGGAACAGGCCACCCGGTTGTGTCGTGACCATCGAACTGCCGAGGACGGCAAGTGGATAGCGCATGGCTACACTTGTGGCTATGACTATGGGGCGGATGATGCTGCTCAGGGATGTCAAGAACCGGCTTTCCGATGAGCTGTTCGGGTGTGATGGTGCGCGGGAAACTACCAGGGGCGGCCGCGCAGGTCGATCATCCCGCTGGGCCAGTCCTCAAGGGCCAGTGTGATGGGGAGGATCAGCAGCGGCGGTCCCGGTGGCTTCTCGACAACCTCCCCACTCAGCCGGTCGATGTGACGCTCGGGTGCGGCGATGCGCCGCCAGCCGCAGGACTCGTAGAAGGGGACGACATCCTCCCGGCACCCCAGGTAGCCGGCGTCAATGCCTGTCCGGCTCCGCATCGCCGCGGCGGCTGCGTCCACCAGCTGGGTCCCGAGCCCGGTGCCACGGACCTCAGGGGCGACGAGCACGCCCCCAACACCTGCGATCGTCAGTTTCCCAGCCCCGATGGCGATCCGTCGCCGCTGGAAACCGGCATGTCCGACGATTCGACTGCCCCGGCGAGCCAGGATGTGCACGTCGTGCCCGGCATAGCCGTAGGGACGCTCCGGGGTCCAGGGGCCGAAGGATGCGCGATATTCAGTGTCGAAAAGGGCAGCGAGACTCGCCAGGTCGGTGGCGGTCAGGTCGTCGTGTCCACGCATGATCACGATTCTGTCATCAGGGGACATGAGATCAGGATCCCACATTCCACCTGTGCGGATTATCCCCCGGTCTGGGGGTGAGGTGATGCCGCTGGGGCCGGGAGAGCTTCTCCTCCCGGCCCCAGCAGGTCATGAACTATGTGTTGTTGTTGACGACGAATGGCGCATTGTCGAGGGATACGACCGGGACGCCGGTAACGAGGGTGTAGCCGGGGATGCGTACCTCGACCGGGTTGGTCCCCTCCAGGCCGTCGAACACGGCATAGGCACAGCAGAAGGCTGTTTCCGCCTTCGGCTTCACCTCCGGCTGCTCGGATATGGGGGTCAGTGCCACGCCCCGTTCCTGCGACAGCAGCCGGATGCCCGACGGGACGAGCAGGCCATTGCTGCTCTTGGAGAAGGCTCCGCTCGACGTGAAGAAATCGAAGTCGGCCTTCTTGGCGGCAACCTGCAGGATCGTCGTACCCGCCAGCACCGCCACGGGGCCGATCTGGATCTGGGTGTTCCCAGTGGAGGTTGACTCGTCGGCGGCAGCTGTCAGGGCCGGCGTGATGACACCCGCCGCCGCCACGCCCGCTCCCGCTACCGAGATCGTGATGAAAGAACGCCTGTTCAGCATGGTCCTGGTCTCCTGTTCGATGTGGGTTTCAGAGTTTGGTTGCGCCGTCACGGCAGGGTCATTCCGTCGATCTTGGAGCACATGACCCCCACGGCACCCAATGACATGCATTTGTTGATCGCGTCCTGGCTAGGGCAGATGTGCCCGATGATGGGACGCCCATAGCCTTTGGCGGTCTCCCACGTGGATTCCTGGGCCTCCCACGTCACCCCGATCAGGTCCCAGTGCGTGGCCTGTTCCTTGGCCTCGCTTTTGAGGGCATCGCTTTCTGCGTAGAAGAAACCCCAGGTCTTGAAGCCGGCTGCGCGCCAGATATCTGCCAGCCATGTGGCATCAGCGGAGTACTTCAGGATGGTGTGCTGGGGATCGAGCCAGGGCAGATAGGTGTCGGAGGCTTGGGCGCTACGCTTCGGGTCGACGAACAGCACGTGATCTGAGCCATAGGCGGCGATCAGGTCCTGCAGCCGGATGAACGGCTGGCCCTTCGTCTTGTACTGGCGCACCTGCTCCCAGGTCATCTGGGTGACGGGAGTGTCGGGGGCCGACGGGTCGACACCCTTCAGGTTTTCGTTGTGCACACCCACGGGTACGCCGTCGGAGGTCAGGGAGAAGCTGAACTCCAGCGCGGGTATGCCCCGGTTGGCTGACTCGTTATAGGCCAGCAGGCTCATCTCCGGCCAGTCGGCTGAGCCGCCTCGGTGGGCGATCATGAAGCCGTTCTTCCGCGCCAGCAGCTCATCGACGGTCACGCCTTGGGCTGTCGGTGCAATCTGGGTTTCGCTGGCTACCCCGTCAAAGCCCATCACCTGGACATCCACAGTGCCGGTAGCCTCGGAGGGCTGTGCATTCTGGTTGACTGTCACGTGCAATGACTCCTATTCGTTTTAATTGGCTAGGCCGATTAATCGCGGGGGAGTGACCGCGCAAGGCGCAGGGACGACGAACAAACACTCGTCGCGATGAATGTGATTGTCGAACTGCCTCAAACGCAGTCGGTACAACAAGAGCTCAACCCACGACCGGCCCCAAGCCGGCGGTTATCGGGCAAGTACCTCACCTTCAGGTACATCCTCAACGTACCCCACGATGGGGTCAACGCAACCCCTCCGGGCCCTCCCAGGCTGGCCGTCCGTATGGAGGGCAGGCGGTGGCAGCATATCTGCCGGTGGGGTCTGTCAGCTCTTGTGAAGTATGAGCACCGATGTGAATGCGCCGGCGGTGGCCAAGACCCCGGCCGCGACCAGGGCAGCCAGATGGAACCCGGACAGAAAATCGCGCCCAGCCACCAGCGCACCCAGGAGAGCAACCCCTAGGACGCTGCCGGTTTGCCTGGCGGCGTTGGATGCCCCTCCGGCCAGACCTGCGAAGGCGGCCGGGGCCCCGGTGATGGCTGCGGAGGTCGCCGCGGGCACTGCGAAAGCCACCCCGCATCCGGCAATGAACGTCAGGACAGCGACTGCCGGATAGGGTGTCCGCTCATCCACCAAGGCCAGGGACGCGAACCCGGCCGCCCCCGCTGCCAGGCCCAGGAGCATAGCGATGGACGGACCGATCCTAGCCGCGGCCCTTCCGCCAAGGGGCGCCGCGACCACCGCGCTGCATGCCTGCGGCGCCAGGGCCAGTCCCGCCAGCCAGGGTGGGTAGCCGAGGTGCTGCTGGAAGAACAGCGAGAGCACGAAGAGCTGCCCGAAGAACCCCAGGTTCAGCGCGAACCCGGCCAGCACAGGCAGCCCGAAGCCAGCGGTGGTGAACAGGCTCAACGGCAGCATCGGGGCCGGGTGGTGTTTCTCGACGAGCGCAAAACCGGCCAGGAGCAGCACCCCGGCGACGAGCAGCAGCGCCTGAGCGGGTCGCAGGCCTTCCTCACCGGCGGTGATGATCCCGGCAGCCAGCGTCCCCAACCCTGCTATCGCTAATATCTGCCCAGCGTGATCCACCGGGCCGCGGGGGAGAGTTGTCGAGGCGGCAGGGAGCCTACTAAGAGCAAGATGACAGGTGACGGCAATCACCGGCAGGTTCACCCAGAACACCGCTCGCCAGCCCGCTGTCTCCACCAGCATCCCGCCCAGCACCGGACCGACGGCCGCCGCAATCCCACCGGCGCCGCCCCAGAGTCCGATGGTCCTGGATCTTTCACCGGGGCCGGAATGGGTCTCGGTGATGAGCGCCAGCGACCCAGGCACGATCGCCGCGGCGCCGACGCCCTGCACCGCTCGCGCGGCGATGAGCACCCCGATTGAGGGAGCCAGCGCGCATCCGGCCGACAAGACCGCGAACAGCAGCAACCCAGCGACGTAGACCCTGCGCGCTCCCATACGATCGCATGCCGAGCCCGCGCCCAGCAGCAAAGCTGCAAATACGATCGTATAGGCGTCGGCTACCCACTGCAGCTCCGCCACCTGGGCGCCAAGATCGGCTCCGATCCGCGGCAGCGCGACATTGACGATCGTCGTGTCCAGCATGACGACGAAATACCCCAGCAGCACCGCTGCCAGAGCTCCCCGGGCTGGTCTTGTGTCCATGCGGGCATCCCTTTCCTCGGCTGCCAGGTGTCGCCTCGATGCTCGCACGTGGAATGTTCGGTGCAGGCCGAACGAAGCCGGAGCCAGAATGGAGAAGATGAGAGCCCGCACATTCCCTGAACCGGTACCCGACATCTCCACGGCCGCGGCGGTGCTGGCCGACTCGTCGCGGGCGGCCATGTGCGCCGCGCTGATGGATGGGCGAGCCTGGACGGCCGGTGAACTGGGGAGGTACTGCGGCCTGGCCCGCTCCACAGCGAGCGAACACGCCAACCTGCTCGTCGCCCGTGGCTTCGCCGAGGAGATCCGCCAGGGACGTCACCGCTACCTGCGCCTAGCGGGGGAATGCATCGCGCGCATCATCGAGGACCTCGCCGTCGTCTCTGGCACCACCGTCGCGACCCCGCCCAGCCTCGGTGCCCACCGCGCGGGGGATCGCCTGCGTGCCGGTCGCACCTGCTACCGGCACCTTGCCGGACGTCTCGGCGTCGGTCTCGCCGCGCAGCTTCAGCACTGCGGCCTGATGGATGACGACTTCCAGCCCACCTCCGGCGGACTGGATCTTCTCGCCAGCTGGGGAATCCCGGAGACCACCCGGGGCGCCGCCTGCCTGGACGCCACCGAGCGTCGCTTCCACCTCGCAGGACCGCTTGGCGTCAGCATCTGCCAGGCGTTCTTCGCGCAGGGCTGGGTTGAACGCATCGCCGACACCCGCGCCGTCCGTCTCACCCCAGGCGGTGTTGTAGGCCTGGCCGGGGCCGGGATCAGCCTGCGCCTACCCTGCGGTCCCGGGCTTCCGGAGGGTGCGGGGCAGCACCACGCTCTCGACCATGTTCAAGATGATCAGCGCGACAGCCAGCAGGGCGACCGAGTAGATCGCCGCGACCTGCGTCGACAGGAAGAACAGGATCAGGACCGCAGCCGCCGCTGACAGCCGCGGCACCGCGAGGGTCTGGAAGAGCCGCCACCGGGTGAAGGCGAAAGTGACCAGGTAAAGCATCGTGCCGCCGAACAGCAGGATCGCGTTGTCCACCTGCAGCGGCTCCCCGGGATCGGCAACAGCCTGGCCGATGCCCGCAGCGATGGCGACGATCCCGGCGGCGAGCGCCAGGTGCCCGTACGACAGCACCGGCCTGATCAGCTCGATGCGGTTCTCGCTCTCCTCCAGGACGCTCTGGAGGGTGGTGGGACCGAAGAGGAAATAGCCCCACCACAGCCCGCACAGGACCGTGATTCCGTATCGGTCATTCGGTGTGTATCCGTCTTGGTGTATCTGTTGTGCCGGGTGGGGGGAGTCAGCGGTCGAGGAAGGCCATGTGCTCGGGGTTGTAGCGGTCGCCCCGGATCCCGATGCGCTCAGCTAGGCCGTTGAGATCAGCCACCTCGTCGGCTGACAGCGCCACCTGCGTGGCGGCCATATTCTCCCGGATCCGTGATACCCGGCGGGTGCCGGGGATCGGGACGACCCACGGGTGCTGGGCTAGCAGCCACGCTAGGGCCACCTGACCCGGCGTCACGTCCTTCGCCGCGGCTAGCGCGCGCACCTGCTCGACGAGAACCTGGTTCGCGGAGAGGTTCTCCTCGTTGAACCGGGGCACGCGGGTGCGGATGTCCCCGTCGGAGAAGGCGGTGGAGGTGTCGATGGTCCCAGTCAGGAAACCCTTGCCGAGCGGGCTGAACGGCACGAACCCGATCCCGAGCTCCGCCAGCGTCGGCAGGACCTCCGCCTCCGGGTCGCGCGTCCACAGCGAGTACTCGCTCTGCACCGCGGTCACGGGGAACACCTCGTGGGCGCGGCGGATGGTTTTCGCGGAGGCCTCGGACAGCCCGAAGTGACGCACCTTGCCTTCCGCCACGAGGTCACCGACGGTGCCCGCCACCTCCTCGATCGGCACGCTGGGATCGACCCGGTGTTGATAGAACAGGTCGATGACGTCAGTGCGCAGCCGTCGCAGTGACTCCTCCGCGACGCGCCGGATCTGCTCCGGGCGGCTGTCAAGGCCCACTATTGATCCGTCGCGGATGTCCCAGCCGAACTTGGTCGCGATGATGACCGCGTCGCGCAGCGGTTCAAGGGCCTGGCCGACGAGCTCCTCGTTGACGTAGGGGCCGTAGACCTCGGCGGTGTCGAAGAACGTGACGCCCTCGTCGACGGCGTCACGCAGCACGGCGATCATGTCGTCGCGGCTGCCGGGGTTCGGTCCGTAGCTCTGCGACATCCCCATGCAGCCGAGGCCGATCGCCGAGACCTGGAGTCCCTGGCCGAGAGAACGAGCGTGCATGCTGGCTCCTTTCACGGGGTGTTAGAAAGCTGTCAGGTCCAGGGCGATGCGGCCTCGCAACCCACCGGTCTCCAGCAGCTCGTGGGCGCGGGCAGCGTCGCGGGCTGGGACGACCTCACCGAGCCGCGCGGTCAGCACCCCCTGGTCGAAAAGGTCGCGCAGGGCCGCGATCGCGGCGTGGTCGGTGGCACGCTGGCGCACATTGAGGCCCTTGACCGCGATGCCGCGGCCGGTCTCGTCCGTCGAGGGGCGAAGCGCCGCGTACTGGCCGCCGTCACGGACCGCATCAGCGACCGCAACCCCGATGTTCGCGGTGTCCACCACAGCATCGACGCCATCCGGCAGCTGTGCCTTGACGGCCTGTGCCAGGTCTGCGTCACGCGGCACGAACCACGCCGCGCCGAGGTCGCGCACCAGCTTCTCGTTCCCGGCACTGGCTTGGGCCACGACCCGCAGGCCCGCATGCGCGGCCAGCTGGACGAGATACCCGCCGACCGCACCAGCGGCACCGGTCACCAGCAGCGTCGCCCCGGCCGGCAGGTCCAGCGCATCCAAGGCATTGCGGGCGGTCAGGGGATTGAGCACAGTGGTGGCCGCCTCGGGCATCGACAGCCCGGCGGGGGCGCGCACCACCGACTCCGCCGGCAGTGCGAGCAGCTCGCTGTAGCCGCCATGCGCGCCCTTGAAGTCGACGAAGGCGGCCACGGGGGTACCCGCGGAAAGCTCACCGTCGCTGACCCCAATCCCGAGCACCTCCACCGTCCCGGCGATCTCCATCCCGGGGACGAAGGGCGGCTGCTGTCTCTCGTACAGAGCCGCGAGCAGGCCGGAGCGGGCCATCGCGTCGACGGGGGCGACTCCCGCGGCCGCGACGCGGACCAGTACCTCGCCGGCGCCCGGTGTGGGGTCCGGGAGGTTGACGGGGTGGAGCACCTGGGGAGCCCCATAAGTGTCGAAACCGATGGCATGCATGCCTGAATCCTCCTAGCTGACAGGTGTGGGGTCGAAGAGAGCCGCCGGAAGCGGCCCCCGGCGGACTGCCGTCAGGGCTTGAGCATCACCTTCAGGGCTTTGCGGGAGTCCATCAGCTCGTAACCCTTGGGGGCCTCGTCGAGCGGCAGGGTGACGTCGAACAGCTGTCCTGGGTTGATCAGGCCGGAGGTGACGTCCTTCAATCCCTGTTCCAGATAGGCGCGCACCGGGGCCGGCCCGCCGGTCAGGGTGATGTTGCGGCCGAAGAGGCTCATGAAACCGACCGGCGCGTCCTCATACTGCGGGACCCCGACCCGGCTGATGACCCCACCAGAGCGCACCACCCCATAGGACTGCTCATAGGCGGCCATGTGGCCGACGGCCTCCAGGACGACGTGGGTGCCTTGCCTGTCGGTCATGCTTCGTACCTTCTCAACGCCCTCCTGACCGCGCTCAGCGACCACGTCGGTGGCACCGAAGTCGCGGCCCAGGTCGGTGCGGTCGGTGTGACGGCCCATCAGGATGATCCGGTCGGCACCCATCCGGGAGGCGGCCAGCACCGCGGACAGCCCCACTGCGCCGTCGCCGATCACCGTCACCGACTTGCCCGGCTCCACCTTGCCCATGAAGGCGGCGTGGTAGCCGGTTAAGTACACGTCGGACAGCGCCAGATAGGACTTCAGGATCGCCTCATCCTCGGTGGCGGGCGCGACGACGAGGGTGCCGTCGGCCTGTGGTACGCGCACCACCTCGGACTGGCAGGTGCTGAAATACCCTCCGTGCGGACAGGCGGTCTGGAAGCCGTCCAGGCAGATGTCGCAGGTGTTGTCGGAGAAGGCGAATGGTGCGATCACCAGGTCGCCCGGGGTGACGGTGGAGACCAGGTCGCCGGTCTGCTCCACCACGCCGATCATCTCGTGACCCATGGTGGTGCCGTCGCTGGAGGCCGCCATTGAGTGGTAAGGGTGCAGGTCGGAACCGCAGATACAGGTGCGCACGACGCGCACGATTGCATCGGTGTCCTCCTCGATGGCTGGGGCGGGACGATCCTCAACGCGGACGTCGCCGGCGCCGTACATGACGGTTGCACGCATGAGTGTGCTCCTTTGGAAGACGTTTGGGATTGTGGCCAGTATTTATTTCTGGTCCGGTAACAGCAAGCATCGAACCTAGGAGCGTCTTTCCCTGGCAGTGACACGGCATGGAGCCGGTTCTTCTGGAATAGTCACAGCCATGGCTTCATCAACCGTCCTCGGTGACTTCCTGCGGGCGCGGCGAGCTGGCCTGACACCCGAGGCCGTGGGGATAACGACGTCGTTCGGTATGCGCCGGGTGCCGGGCCAGCCACGAGGTCGCGCCGCGCACCTGGGGAGTTAAGGTGCTGCATCCCCCGCTGGTCGGGGATCTCGAACTTGAATGGTCGGCGCTGACGTGGAACGCCGACCCGGACATGCAGGTCGTCGCCTGGACCGCGGTCCCTGGGACGGCCTCCTATCAGCGGCTCGTCCGGTTGCGCGCCCTCACCGCTCCCAAGAACTCCTAGGACTCCTTGGGTCTTTTTGCTGTTGCTGACGCCGCAGCGCGGGCGGACAGCGTCACGAAGACGGCGGCGATTCCCAGGAGCAGCGCGATGACCAACAACAGGATGGTGAAACTCAGCCCGGCGGTGGCCAGGACCGGACCAAGGCTGGCACCGATGAACAGGACGAAGCCGTTGATAGCCATGCCGCTTCCACGCCGGGGCGCGGCGGCCTGCCCGAACAGCGCGATCATGGCCGGTACAGCCAGGGCGATGCCAGTCACGAAGACCAGGCTGGCGAGCCCTAGGCCGATCATCGATTCTGGAGCCAGGGCCTCTGCGACCAATCCGAGACCAGCGACCAGGAAACCCGTCCGTGTAAGGCCCGTGCTGCCACCCAGTCTGCGGGTCAGGGGCCCCGCGGCCAGCGCGACAAACATGCCCGGCAGGCCGGCCAGTCGCAGTGCAAACACCGTTCCCGGATCGTGCCCGAGAGCAGTCAGATGCATGCCGAGACCGGTATACATGGCGACAAAAGACAACAGGAGCGTGAGGTGCGCGGCGCACAGGAACAGCACATCGCCCCTGGAAAAGAGCTGGACGATGGTGAGGAACTGCTGGCCGAGCCCACCGGGAGACGGCGCGCGGCCAGGCTCACGCACCAGCAGGGCGATCGACAGCATGCACAGCGCAAGCAGACAGGCGCTGCCGAAGAACACCCAACTCCATCCGAACCGCTCAGCCACAGCCTGCGCCCCTATCTGCCCGACGATCCCAGCGACGAGGAAAGCGGTGGACATCGCTCCGATCGCCGTCGCTCGGTGCTTGGGAGTCACGGCCTCGCTGAGGTAGGCCAGCCCGACGGGGGGAAGGCTGGAGGCCATCAACCCCTGTGCGCCGCGCAGCACGGCAAGCAGCGGAAGCGAGCTGGCCAGTCCGCATCCGAACGTCGTGACCACCAGGCAGGCCAGTCCGGTGATCATGACCCGTCTGCGACCATACCGGTCTGCTATTGGCCCCCAGAGGAGGAAGCCGAGGGCATAGCACAGTCCATAGGCTGTGGAGAGCGCGAACGTCGCACTGCCACCCAGGGCAGTGCCGACTGGCACCAGTAGCGGGATCGCCGCGTAGAGCTGCGACAACACCGCCAACGCTGTGATGACCAGCACTGAGACCCCACCTACACTGGCTGGGAAAGTCTCCTCCTGGCCGGGCTGGTCTCCTCCCGTCCTTGCCACGGGGGTGCTTTCGGGATCCGGCGTCATATACCTTCCTTCCCAACGTGATCGTTGGAAAAGAGGGTAGTGCGATGCGGCGCCGAAATCCAACCAAATCGTTGGAATTTGAGCAATGAACGGGAATGAGCGATGGCCTGGGACACTGAGGCGACGAAACGCCGCATCTTGGAGGCGGCCACGAGTGAGTTCGCGGCCCATGGCCCAGACGGCACCACCATCGAGCGGATCGCCAAGGCGGCGGGAGTCAACAAGGAGCGCGTCTACAACTACTTCGGCGGCAAGCGCGAGCTGTTCTCCCGGGTCCTGCGTGAGGAACTCGCCAAGGTGGCGCAGGCCCTGCCCGTCGAATCTTTCGCCAAAGAGGACATCGGCGACTATGCGGGACAGGTCTATGACTACCATCTGGAGCACCCGGAGCTCGGGCGGCTGCTGCGCTGGGAGGGACTCATCTTCGACGCCGAGGAGGTGCCCGACGAGGAACAGCGGCGCGAGCACTACAGCTACAAGACGGCGGCTGTCCTTGATGGCCAGCGGGGGAAGGTGATCACCGGTGACTTTGATGCCGATCACATCGTCTTCTTGGTGTTGTCGCTGGCCAGCTGGTGGTCATCAGTGCCGCAGGTCGCGCGTATGCTGACCGGGCCAGCCACCGAGGCCGAGCATGCCCGGCGCCGGGAGTCGGTGGTGAGGGCTGCCCGCAGGCTTGCCCTGTAGGGGTGGGGCCGGCAGAGGCAATCCTGGAGAGGAAAACCACTGGCGCGAAGTTATTTCGCGTGACGCTCTAGGATGGATCCCGGATGTCGTCGGGTAGAAAGACGAGTGCGTTTGAGTCTCTTCAACGGCAAGATGGTAGCCATGCCGGGCTTTCTTGATAATGAGCGCCGCCAGATTCTCACGTTCTGGCGGCTGCTTGAGCTCTTCAGCCCGCAGCCGATGCCACGCCTCTTCTCGCTCGCTGACGGGGACGGGAAAGAGCAGGTGATCGAGTGGGTGCCTTCCAGCCCGCTACCGTGGGACGTGCTCCAGACCCCGGAGAATGAGCAGGAGGAGACGCCGAAGGCCTGGCGGCACCTCGTCTTCCTCGGGGTGTACCGGCTCAAGGACACCTACGAGTGGCTCCGCAGGGTGTCCAAAGAGGAGCCTGCGCACGCGGGACTACCCACGGGAGACGGTGCCTGCGTTTTCTTGGTGCTGGACGAGAACGGGCGGATCATCCCCGGGTCCGCGGTGTTGTCGGCGGCGCTCTGGGCGATCGGGAGGGTTGCCCACGGAGAGGACCCCGGTCCCGGGTGGATCGATGAATTCGCCTCCGCGCAGACCCGGCTGGATGAGATGATCGGCTCCTTCGAGAGGGCGCGGCGTGCAAGCGTCGAGGAGGAGCTTCCGCCGCCCCAGGACGCCGACTCCCTGAAGGAGCTGCTGCGCATCGTTGAGAAGACCTGGGGTATCGAGGGCGCCCGTGAGCTGTCCATGGACCGGATCCTCTTGAAGAGCCAGCTGACTGACATCCCCCAGGGCGGTGAGATCGCGGAACCGCACTTTCCCGGCAGTCCCTTCCAGGAGGAGCTGGACATCGTCATTGCAGCCCTGCAGGAGGAGGGCGAGGTGGGAGCGGCGCTGCGTGCCTACCTCACCAAGGACCAGGAGCTGGCCGAGACCAGCCGGATCGACATCGTCGCCGAACCGGAGGCAGTGGACGCCCTGACCTCACCGGAGCGGCTTCCCCGCGGCCGCTGGCCCCGCGACCCGTCACATTCCCCGACCCTGAGGCAGCAGTTCGTCATCAACCGGGCCCTTGACGACCTGGCGCCCACGAGAGGGCTGCTGGGGATCAACGTCACGTCCGGGCCCGGCCGGACCGTCGTGCTGCGCGACATCCTGGCGGGCAATGTCGTGGAGCGTGCGCGCCGGCTGGCCGGGTTGTCGCATCCGACGGAGGCCTTCACCCCTGAGGAGCACAGCTGGAAGGATGCGAAGGGGTTCCAGCGGGTGATGCCGCAGCTCCGTGACGAGTTCTGTGGGTTCGAGATGGTGGTGGTCGCGGGCAGCGACGCGGCCGCCGGTGAGATCGCGGCGGACCTCTTGAGCCGCGAGTCCATTGGCCAGCCGTGGCGGGAATCCGCGGACTATTTCGCCGACATCGCCACTGCTGTCCTGGGGGAGGGGGCGCAGGATGGCTCGCAGGAACCACCCGCCGAGAAGCCGACGCAGGACGGGGCGGCCCCCAGCGCGGCCTGGGGAATGGTCGCAGCCAGGTTCGGCGACGCGAATGCTAGGGAGGCATTCGGCGCCGAGTTCTGGTTAGACACAACAGACCCGGACACCGGGGAGACCACCTCGGTCAGGATGCTGGGCAAGCTGAGGAACTGGCGCGACGGCAAGGCGTCCCACCGGAGCTGGTGGATGGCCCGGCACGAATTCCAGCAGGCTGAGAAGAAGGTGACCAAACTCATCCAGACCCGGCTCGACGCCCGCCAGGCGATGCTGACCCAACGCGACCTGATCGAGCGGGAACGCATCCTCCAGGACCGCACGCCGGTGGTTGAGGCGGAGCTTTCTGCTGTCGAGTCCGAGATGCTGGCGAACACCGAGGCGGAGCGGGCCGCCAAGCAGCGGGTCGAGGACATGACCACCCAGCACTACAAGACACTGGCCTTCAAACCGGGCGCGACGGAGTTTCTCTTCACCCTGGGAGGTTCTGCCCGGGAATGGCGCAGGCAGCATGACGCGGCGACTGGGAATCTGCAGCAGGCCGAGCAGGAATACCAGCGGATGATCGACCAGGGTGAGGAGCTCCGGGGGCGTTTTGAGAAACTCCGGATGGAGCAGGTGGAGATGGCCCCGGAGCTGGAGAGCATAGGGGCCGAGCTGGATCAGCTGAGTCGTGAGATCAGGGCGGACAAGAACCGGCTCGGCGACAATTATCCCGATGAGCACTGGGTGGGGGAAAGGCGCGAACTCCACGCCCCCTGGCTCGATGCGGAGCTGGAGGCTGCGCGCTCGGAGCTGTTCCTGGCGGCCTTGAACTTGCATGAGGCTCTCCTGGCGGGGACCGCCGTCCGTATGGTCGGCGCGCTCGGCACCGCCATCGACGTCATCACGGGAAAAGCCCCGGAGGATCTGGGCCTGGAGAAGATCCGAGCGGCGTGGCAGCTGTTCTTCCTGGCGGTCCCAGTGGTCACCACGGGCATCGAACTGTTTGGCGGGATGTTCGGCAGCTTGGGTCCTGAGGCCATTGGGTGGGCGATCGCCGACGAGGCCGAGCAGGTCGCCCCGCAGCGTGCGCTGGAGATCATCCACAGCGCCCAGCGGGTGATCGCTATTGGGGATTCGACGCGCTTCCGGGTGGCTGCGATCCCGGACAAAGTGCTCTCCAGCATCGCCGCCGCCTGCGGGGTCAGCGCCACCTGGATTCCGCCCAGAGCCTCAATGCAGACCCTCGCGGACCGGCTCGCGAGGTTCGGCACCACAATCGACCGAGGCGATGAGAGGGTGTGGGTGAGCACACCCGTCACCCGGGAGACCACCGACGGCTAGGTCACAGGAGTTCAGGAGGACAGCATGACGTTTGTGAACATCACAGCCCTGAGGATTCCCGAGGGTGCGGGACCTGAGGTCGAAAGGCGATTCGCAGCCCGCAGACGGGCCGTCGACTCAGCCGATGGTTTTGAGGGATTCGAACTGCTACGTCCCCAATTCGGCGAGGAGCGCTATTTCGTCGTCACCCGCTGGGCCTCCCGCGAGAACTACGACGCGTGGGTGGCCGCCCGCGACACCAGCGCCCACACATCCGACGAACGCCGCGGGATGTCCATCGAGCTACTGGGCTTCGAGGTCGTCCAGCACGACGAGTGAGCTGTTGGGGTTTCGCTCGCTGCCCACTGGCAACTGCTCAGTAGACTGCCGCGTGGTTGCGAAGTGAACTAAGGCGGTTTCCAGAATGATGCAGGCGGGGCGGGAACGACTCGAGGCGGATGTGTCGGTGCGTCTTGGGAGCGGGATCAAGCGGGTCGAGCAAGTTCTCATGGCGGAGAAGGCGCGAGCTCTACGTGACTTCGATCTGACGGTTCCGCAGTACGCCACGCTCCTGGCATTGAGCTATGTTCCTGGGCAGTCGGCCGCGCAGCTGGCCCGTGCGGCGCTGGTTTCGCCTCAGACCATGGCGACGATCCTGAATAATCTTGAGGCCAAGAAGCTGATCACCCGGGATGTCTCCTCGCTGCACGCCAGGGTCCTCGTCTGTGAGCTCACTGATGCGGGCCGGGAACTCGCCGCCAAGGCGGACCGGGTGGCGCGTGCCATCGAGGATGACCTCCGCGCGGCTTTCACACCTGCCGAGTTCGATCGTTTCCGTGAGTATCTTTCCCGCGCTGAGGAGCATATTCGCAGCCGTAGCGCGTAGCGGGACAAGCACTGGCTGGCCCGGCAGCTGGGCTCGCCGGCCGGCAGCTCCCCGATCTGTATTTGCCGATTTCCCGGACCTCTATCGCCGAGGATGACTGACTCCTGACCTATATCAGAGTTCTGTTTTTCAGTAGAATCCTGATATACATGAGAGTGCTTACTAGATCCGATCCTGCAAGGAGAAACCCATGCATGCTCTCGTCGTCGCCCGTCAT
The DNA here is from genome assembly GCF_019973735.1 of Arachnia rubra. Taxonomy (NCBI): domain Bacteria; kingdom Bacillati; phylum Actinomycetota; class Actinomycetes; order Propionibacteriales; family Propionibacteriaceae; genus Arachnia; species Arachnia rubra. The sequence continues at coordinate 2,656,218 of NZ_AP024463.1, read as the reverse complement.
GATCGTTTTGCCGGCCTTGAGTGCTCCGAGGTCCCAGATCCACGTCCTGAGCCGGGGGAGATCAGCATCGATGTGCAGGTTGCCGGAGTGGGCCTGATCGATGCCCTCTGGACCACCGGCGCGATGCCATCCCTCCCCAGCTTCATCCCCGGGCTGGAGGTCTCCGGGGTCGTCCGGGAACTCGGTGAGGATGTCACCGGGTTCACACTCGGGCAGCGGGTGGTGGCGATTCTCCCCGCCGCTGGCGGATTCGCTGAGATCGTCTGTGCTCCTGCCGCGCTCGTGGCCGCGATCCCGGATGGTGTGGACACCGACGTGGCCGCGGTGGTCCCGATCAACACAGTGACTGCCCACCTCGCGTTGACCACCGTCGCCCGCTTCACACCTGGCGAGAGCCTCCTCGTGCACGCGGGTGTGGGAGGGCTGGGCTCCCAGTTCGCCCAGGTGGCCAAAGCGCTTGGAGCCGGCCGCATCGACGCTGTCGTCGGCACCGCTGCCAAGCAGGAGACAGCTGCCGCCCTCGGCTACGACCACGCCTATCTGCGCAGCGACCTGACTGCGGTGCCGGAGGACACCTACGACATCGTGGTGGACCCGGTCGGTGGTGAGGCCACGCGGACGGCTTTTGGTCTCATGCGCAGTGGCGGACGGCTGCTCCGCGTGGGCAACGCCTCCCAGGCTCCCGACGTTCCGGTCAGCTCCATCGACCATTGGCTGCAGAACAAGACCACCGCCGGCTTCAACGTTGGTGCCTGGCTTGCAGCCCACCCCAAGGCCGGCACCGACTCCCTCGCCTGGGCGCTCACCGCTGTGGCGCGCGGCGACATCCGGGTTGACCTGACCGAGACCGCGGAGTTTCCCAGAGTCACGGACCTGCTCGCCGCACTCGAACAGGGGAGGACCACCGGGAAGGTCGCGATCCGCATCCGGGGCTGAAAAAACCGGCGAAATGACGCCATGCGGTACTAAAATCCCCTGCGGAGGCTTTACCGACACAGGTGTGAGAAAACTGATCCCATGGCGACGAACTGGCTCCGGCCGCCGGCCACCGGGAATCACCCCGGCCCCAGGGCACTGGGAGGGTGCCTGGGTGAGCTCAGCGTGGCCGATGGGCCGCTGATCCGCGCTCAGTGGTGGCTGGCCACCCCGAGAACTGGACTGGACGACGTTACGGGCTGGTTCTCCACCGCGGAGTGGCAGCGGCTGGCCAGGCTGCGCAGACCTGACGACCGCCTGGCACAGACCCTGGCGCATCTGGTGGCGAAATCGCTGATCGCTGATGCCCCGGCGACCTCGGCGAACGCTGTGCCCGTGATCAGCCATGACGACGCCGGACGACCCATCAGCCCCACTGGGGACTGCATCTCCCTGTCGCATTCCCGCCGCAGCGTGGCTGCCGCGGTGGCTGCCGCAGGCCGCGGGGCGGTGGGAATCGACGTCGAGGACAACGCGCGCGCCAGCGAACTCAGCGCGGTCAAGGCGATACTGTGCCATCCCGCGGAGAACTGGGCGCAGCGCCCCGACGAGCTGCTGCGCCTGTGGGTCGCGAAGGAGGCCCTCGTCAAAACCGGGGCGATCACCCTGGACCGGATGAGACAAGTCTGCCTGCCCGGCCTGGCCGGACCCGGAGGGACCCTGGGGGAGTCCTGGGAGTACCGCCCCGCCGGTCCCGACACACCAGCCTGGTGGACCTGCGAGTGGGATCAGTGCCGGATCCTGGCCTGGCGGGACCGGGACTGCACCGGTGCCCTGGCGACACGGCGCCAGCGGCCCTGACCAGGGGGAGCCGCCTACTTCGCCAGACGCTCGGCGACGTAGTCGATGTCCTTGTCGCCGCGGCCTGAGAGGTTGACGACGATTACTTCGTCGGGGCTCATCGTAGGGGCCAGGTGGATGGCGTGGGCCAGCGCATGCGACGACTCCAGCGCCGGAATGATGCCCTCGGTGCGGCACAGCAGCTGGAAGGCCGCGAGGGTCTCGTCGTCCGAGGCGTGCACGTAGTCGACGCGACCCATATCCCGCAGGAAGGCGTGTTGCGGGCCAACCCCGGGATAGTCCAGGCCCGAAGCGATGGAGTGCACTGCCGCCGGGTTGCCGTCCTGGTCCTGTAGCAGCAGCGTCCGCATGCCGTGCAGCATCCCGGGGGAGCCGAGCGTGATCGTCGCGGCATGCTCACCGAGCACGCCCAGGTCCCGTCCCGAGGGCTCGACGCCGAACATCCTCACCGACTCGTCCTCCAGGAAGCCAGTGAACAGTCCCAGCGCGTTCGACCCGCCGCCGACGCACGCCACCAGCGCATCCGGCAGACGGTTCTCCTTCTCCAGGATCTGGCGCTTGGCCTCACGCCCCACGATCGACTGGAAGTCGCGCACCATCGACGGGTAGGGGTCCGGGCCGACGACGGACCCGATAGCGAAGAACGTATCTGCGTAGTCGTTGGCGAACACCCCGAAGGCCGAGTCGACGGCGTCCTTGAGGGCCTGTCCGCCCGAGGTCACCGAGACCACCTTCGCGCCCAGCAGCTCCATCCGCACCACATTGGGGTGCTGCTTGGCCACGTCGATGGCGCCCATGTGGATCTCACACTCCAGCCCGAGCAGCGCGGCCGCCGTCGCAAGCGCCACACCGTGCTGTCCCGCGCCGGTCTCCGCGATCAGCTTCCTCTTGCCCATCCGCTTGGCCAGCAGGCCCTCGCCCAGGCAGTGGTTGATCTTGTGGGCGCCGGTGTGGTTGAGGTCCTCGCGCTTCAGATAGATCTTCGCGCCACCGAGATGCTTCGTCAGCCCGGCTGCCAGGAACAGCGGCGACGGGCGGCCGACATAGTCGGCAAGCAGCGCCTCATAGTCGGCCTGGAACTGGGGGTCCTGCCGGGCCTCAGCGTAGGCGGCTGCCACCTCGGCGATGGGGGCCTCAAGCTGCGGGGGCAGGAAACGACCACCGTGTTCCCCGAAGAAACCGGCCTGGTCGGCGTGGATCAGCGAAGTCATGGCTCCAGATGCTACCGCCGGTCGTTGTCCCCCCGCTCATCGCCGCTATCGGCTGGTTCCTGGGGGTCGTCGCCGTCCTCGTCGTAGAAGCCGGGCGCGTCATAGATCAGGCCTGCGCCGTCGACAGCCTCCCGGAGCTCGCGTGGCGCGATGGCGTGGGCGATGTGGTAGACGGCCACCGTCACGATGGTGCCCAGCGCGATACCGCCCAGGGTGAGGTTCGGGCCGATCGGCAGCTTCACGTCGCCGATGCCGATGATGATGCCCGCCGCGGCCGGGATCAGATTGATCGGATTGCCGAAGTCGACGTGGTTCTCCTTCCAGATCTTCGCTCCGAGCAGGCCGATCATGCCGTACAGCACGACGCAGATGCCGCCCAGCACCGCGCCCGGGGTGGCGGAGATCACCGCGCCGAACTTCGGCGACAGGCCAAACCCGATGGCGACCAGCGCAGCCACCACGTAGGCGGCCGTCGAGTAGACGCGCGTGGCGGCCATCACACCGATGTTCTCCGCATAGGTGGTGGTGGGGCCGGCGCCGACGAGGGTCGCGAGCATCGAGCCGCCACCGTCGGCGGCGATGGCGCGTCCCATCAGCGGATCGAGGTTCTCGCCCGTCATCTCCGCGACCGCCTTGACGTGCCCGGTGTTCTCAGCGATCAGCGCGATCACCACCGGCAGGGCGATGACGATGGCGCCGAGCGAGAACTGCGGCAGGTGGAAGCCGACGACGTTGCCGGTGCCGCCGAACTGCCAGCTGGCCAGGTCGGTGACCGGCGGCAGCCCGAACCAGTCCGCGGAGGTCACGGCCGACCAGTCGACGCGCAGCTTCTCAGTGACGGTGCCGTCGGCGGCGGCGTTCTGGACGGGCCCGAAGACCAGGTCGAAGACCCAGCTCAGGATGTAGCCGGTCACCAGCGACAAGAAGATCGCGATCCGCCCGGGGAAGCCACGCAGCCCGACGCTTAACGTGATCACGATCAGCATGACGATGAACGCCAGCCATGGGTCCTGCGGCCAGTACGTCCCCGCGACCACCGGGGCCAGGTTGAAGCCGATCAGCATCACGACGGCCCCGGTCACTACCGGCGGCAGCGCCCGGTGGATCACCCGGGCCCCCGCGAAGTGGATGATCAACCCCACCATGAACAGGGTCAGGCCGACCACGAAGAGTGCGCCCGTCAAGGTCGCGGGGTTGCCGCCGGCCGCGTAGATCGCGGTCGCGACCCCCACGAACGAGGCCGAGGAGCCTAGGTAGCTGGGTACGCGGTGTTTCACGACGAACAGGAACACCAGCGTCGCGATGCCGCTCATCATCACCGCGAGCTGCGGATTGAGCCCCATCAGCAGGGGGAACACGAACGTGGCGCCGAACATCGCGACCACGTGCTGGGCGCCGAGCCCGATCGTTCGTCCCCAGCTGAGTCGTTCGGTCGGGGCCACCACGGCCCCGGGAGCAAGGATTCCGTTGTTGTGCAACTTCCAGCCGAACATGGCCCAGTCCTTTCGTCGCGGGCATGTTACTGCCGTTGCCGGGTCCAGGCACAGATGACATGAGTGAACCGTGATGTCCTGCGAGCCGGCTCCGGGCCCCGGATAGGGTTGGGTCATGGTGCTGGATGTGGTTGTGATCGGGGCCAGCGTCGCGGGTCTGACCGCTGCCAGACGCCTGGCCACAGAGGGCTTCTCCGTCGCTGTGCTCGACCCTAACCCGGAGCTTGTCACCGCAGCCATCGGGCATGGTGTCGCAGCCTGCGCGCATGCCAGCACGGTCGCGACCATGGCCGGGGCCTACGGGGACGGTGCGGCCCACGAGCATGTCAGGCGCAATCTCGCGGGACTCGAGGAGATCCGTGGAGTGGCGGCTGCAGGTGCCCTGGAGCTGACCGAGGTGGAGTTGCACGACCACTCCCTCGGCGTTGCCCTGGACCGGGAGCTTCGGCGGGTGCAGCAGCTCATCGCTGGCGGCGGGGCGGAGGTCTCGCTGCTGACGCCCGAGCTGAGTTCCAGGGCCTGCGCGGGGTTGCGTTCAGCAGCTCTCCTGGTCGATCCCGGCGACTACGCCCAGACCCTGGAGGCGCAGACCGCGTCCACCGGGGCGAGAATCCTCCACGACGTCACCGTCACCCGCATCAGGCGCGGTGACGGGGCAACCGAGGTGGCGTTCCGATGGAACCTGGCCTGGTCGCGGGACCTGGAGGTGATGACCGCGCACGCCGTCGTCGACACCCTCGGGGTGAGTCCCTGGGGGGCGGTGGCCGGCATCGGGCAGCCGCAGTACGTGCCGGCCCTGCGGTTGCGGGGCGTCGCGGTTCCCAGGGAGGTGACGCTGCTCGCGGGCCCGCCGGTCTGGCTGATCCGGCCCATCGGCGGCGAGGTGTTGCTGCTCGGCTCCAAATGCGCTCGCATCCAGGTCCAGGATGCCGCCGTGGCGCTGTCCAACTGGGCTGCCACCGAGTTTGGGGCCACAGACTCGACGCCCGGGCAGCTCATCATCGATCCCAGTGACCACGGCCGCCCCGTCGTCGGCGCCTCCGCCATTCCCGGCGGGTTCTACACCCGCGGCAACGGCCGCGGTGAGCTGATGAATGGCACCGCGTCGGGCTGCTACCTGGCGGCCCTGCTGCTGGGCACCGGCGCTGCCCGCGGCGTGTCGCTGCCCTGGGCCTCGAAGCTGCGCGCTGGGGCCGGACGCCTGCTGAAACGCCGCCGCCCCGCCGGCTGATGTTCTGGGCGAAATGCCCGGCATCTGGTCCAGGAAAGTTCCTGGTCGCCGCAAGGCCGCTATTGTCCTAGCCGAGATAATCGGCTCGCGACCTGAGGAGAACCATGAACCAACCCGAGTCCGCTGTGCCCTCCAACGCCTGGCGGTCGCTGTGGGCCATGGTGGCGGGGTTCTTCATGATTCTCGTCGACAGCACGATCGTCACGGTCGCGACTCCGACGATCATGACTGAGCTGGGCGCGGACGTCGCCGCCGTGGTGTGGGTCTCCAGCGCCTACCTGCTGGCCTATGCGGTGCCGCTGCTGATCACTGGGCGGCTCGGCGACCGGTTCGGGCCCAAGCAGATCTACCTACTCGGGCTCATCGTCTTCACCCTCGCCTCGCTGGCCTGCGGCCTGACCAACACCGTCGAGATGCTGGTCATGGCCCGGGTGGTGCAGGGCCTGGGCGCTTCTCTGATGACCCCGCAGACCATGGCCGTGATCACTCGGCTGTTCCCACCCCACCAGCGCGGCAAGGCGATGGCGATCTGGGGGGCGACCGCGGGCCTGGCGATGCTCGTCGGCCCGTTGCTGGGCGGCCTGCTGATCGGGATGCTCGGGTGGGAGTGGATCTTCTTCATCAACGTGCCGATCGGTGTGGTCGGCTACATCGCGGCCGCCCGGCTGGTCCCGGACCTGGAGAAGAACCGGCACCGGTTCGACTGGCTCGGGGTCGTGCTCTCCGGCGCGGGGCTGTTCTGCATCGTGTTCAGCCTCCAGGAGGCGACCAGCCACGACTGGGGCGTGATCTACGGGCCCATCAGCGTGACGTCGCTGCTGATCACGGGGGTGCTACTGCTCGTGGTGTTCGTCCTGTGGCAGTGGCGCAATCCGGATGAGCCGCTGATGCCCCTGGCACTGTTCAAGGACCGCAACTTCTCCGTCGCCAACCTGGCCATCGCCCTGGTCGGCCTGACCTCCGTCGCCACCCCGTACCCGCTGATGATGTGGGCTCAGCAGGCTCGCGGCCTGACCCCCCTGGCCGCGGCCCTGATGAACGCCCCGGCGGCTGTGGTCACCCTGGTGGTGTCGAACTGGACCGGACGGCTGGTCAACCAGGTGCATCCGCGCTATCTCACCGTCACCGGCGCCCTGGTGTGGTCGGGGTCGCTCCTGGCGACCGCGCACTTCCTCGACATGACCACACCCGTGTGGGTGCCGATCGCCACGATGACCCTCACCGGCGCGGCAGGCAGCCTGGTGTTCAGCCCCTTGTCGTCGTCGGCGACCGCGAACCTGCCACCGATGCGCGCCGGCGCGGGCTCCGGGGTCTACAACTCAACCCGGCAGGTGGGCTCGGTGCTCGGCAGCGCGCTGATCGCGACGGTGATGAGCGCACTGCTGCTGACGCACGTCGGCTCGGAGCCAGGACAGGAAGAGGCGATCCCGGAGACGGCCCGGGAGGGAATCGCCGCCGCCATGTCGACCACCCTGCTGCTGCCCGCGGCCTCGATTTTCCTCGTCGCGGTCATCGCCTGCTTCCTGGAACGGCCACAGCACCAGCGTCTGGCCCTGGAAGCCCGCAAGAAAGCGTGATCCTGCCGCGTTCCTGCGTTAGATCCAGGTGCCAAACCACATCCGCGCCAGCCACTCAGGGCGGGTCAGCAGCTCGTCCGAGAGGATCGGGTAGATGAACGCGAAGTGCAGGACCACCAGCGCGACGGCGACCCCGGCGAGCACGGCACGGATGCGGCGTCTCGGATGGTGCGCCGGGCCGAGGATCTTTCCCAGAGCCATCGCCAGTCCCGTCACGTAGAACGGCAGCAGCACGATCGCGTAGAAGAAGAACAGCGGACGGTCCGCGTACTGGAACCACGGCAGCCACACCGACAGCACGCCCAGGACGGGGACGGCGAACCGCCAGTCGCGGCGGCCCAGCCACCACCAGATCCCCGCGATCAGAGCGGCAAAGGCCATCCACCACAGGATGGGGGTGCCGATTCCCGAGATCACCCTCAGGCAAGTGGTGCCGTCGGCGGTGCAGCCCTGGTCGCCTGGCTGGATGTCATTCTGGGCGTCGATCCCGATCGGGCGCACCATCACCAGCCAGCCCAGCGGGTGGGCCTCGTAGGGGTGTTCCGCCTTGACCATCATGGTCTCGCCGGTGTGGAACGAGTAGGCGGACACGTGATAGTTCCACAATGCCCCCAGGTCCGGTCCCAGGAACCGCACGACGGGGTCGTCCGGGTGCTTCGCGCCCCAGTCACGCAGGTAGCCGCCCGAGGTCGTCAGCCAGCCCGTCCATGAGGCGAGATAGACGGGGATCGCTAGCACCACCGTCGACAGGAAAGCCATGGGGGCGTCGCTGAGCAGCGACCGCCACAGCCCCAGGACGTGGGCGTACAGGATCAGCCCGCCGACGGCACCGACCAGCAACGCAGCCTGGGGGAAACCGGCGCGGGAACCGATCACGATCGTGGCGCAGATCATCAACGCCGACGCCGTGGCCCAGGTGAGCCAGGTGACGTTCAGCCTGCGGCCCGCGCCGGCGAGGCGGCGGGCACCGATGTCCCAGGCCACCGTCAGGACCCCGAACACGGCGACCACGTAGATGGAGTTCCACTTCACAGCGCAGGCCGCGCCGAACATTACCCCGGCCACGAGCCGCCAGGGCCGCAGCAGGGCAAGCGGACCATACGCGCCCTGCAGGCTTTCCATGTTGTTTGTGCGCAGGTACCGGGCCAGGTGTGAGCGGAACCAGTCCCGGTCGGCGATCAGCGCAGCCACGGCGGCGAGCACGAACGTTGCCTGGAAGATGTCGAGTAGTGCGATCCGGCTCATGGTGAATGCCAGGCCATCGAAGGTGAGCAGCACCCCCGCGATGGCGCCGACCAGCGTCGAACGCGACAGGCGCCGCGCCATCCGCACCGTCAGGAACACCAGCAGCGCCCCGAAGACGCAGGACATGAATCGCCAGCCGAAGGGCGTCATCCCGAAGAAATGCTCACCGATCGCGATCAGCCACTTGCCGAGGGGCGGATGTACCACATAGGCGGGATTGTCCGTGAAGCCACTCAGGTCCCCGGCCGCGATCTTGTCGTCGGTGCCGAACTGCTTGGTGTCCAGCCACTGCCTCTCGTAGCCGGAGTGCAGCAGCCCCCAGGCGTCCTTGGCGTAGTAGGTCTCGTCGAAGACGATCTTCCCGGGAAACCCCAGGTTGTAGATGCGGGTTGCGAAGGCGAAGACCGCGAGACCGACGGCCACCAGCCATCCGGGCAGCCGGTCCCTGAGCTGCCCGTCTTCAAGAGCCTCGATAGTCGTCACCACGCGGACAGTCTAAGAGGTTCCGCGACAAGGTGCTCTGTTGCAAAGGCGGACTGGGGGGCTGGGGAGGCAGGCCAGTGAGTTCACGGCCCTGATGCTGGTGTCGTGTGGCGGAGGCTGGTCAGTGGGAGGCGGTCCCGGGGCGGAGTGGCGGGTAACTGTGTGAAGCGGCGCCTGGGTGTGCCGTGGGCGAGGTCAACGAGGCGAGACGCCGCATCTGGGGTGGGAGAGCAACAGCGAGATTGTGGGGCGACACTAGGCTGGCGGTTATGGATCCGACCCGAGGCGTACTGGTGCTGGCTGCCACCCCTATCGGATCGCATACCCATGCCAGTCCTGCGTTGCGCGAGGCCTTGGTGGCTGCTGATGTGATCGCGGCTGAGGACACTCGCCGCTTAGTGACCTTGTTGCGTCGCCTTGGTGTGGTGACTGGGGCGAGGGTGGTGTCCTACTTCGAGGGCAACGAGGCTGCCCGGACCACGGAGCTGGTGGACGTGATTGCTGCCGGGCAGCGGGTGGTGCTGGTCACCGATGCCGGGATGCCCTCGGTCAGCGACCCGGGATACCGCCTCGTGAGGGCGTGCATCGACCATGACCTGCCGGTCACCGCCGTTCCCGGGCCCTCGGCGGTCCTGACCGCGCTCGCGGTCTCCGGGCTGCCCTGCGACCGGTTCTGCTTCGAGGGGTTCCTGCCCAGGAAACCGGGGGAGCGGCGCGCCCGGCTGGCGGCCCTGGCCGCGGAGGAGCGCACCATGATCCTGTTCGAGGCGCCGCACCGTCTCCACGAGTGGCTGCTGGACGCGGCGGATACCTTCGGCCCGGGGCGGCGCGCGGTGGTGTGCCGGGAATTGACCAAGCCCCATGAGGAGATCGTCCGGGGTTGCCTGGCGGAGTTGGCAGGCTGGACTGCGGACGGGGTCCGGGGTGAGGTGACCGTCGTCGTTGCCGGAGCCGAACCAGTCCGCGCCGGGATGGGGGACGCTCTTGACCTGGTGGCCTCCCGGGTCGCCGATGGTGAGAAACTGTCACAGGCAGTGCGTGCTGTGGCAGACCTGCTCGGGATCTCCCGCAAGGAACTTTACGAGGCCGCCCTGGCGGCCAGGAAGGAGGGCGAATGAGCCTTCCAGAGCATCTCCCGGCTGCTCCTGAGGCGCTTCCTGCGCATGTCATCGACAATCACACCCATCTGGGATCCACCGCCGAGTATTCCGGACTTGAGGTGGCGCAGTCCCTCGATGCGGCCGCGGCCGCCGGGGTGCTGGGTGTGGTCGATGTCGGCTGCGACCTGCCTTCATCGCGCGCCGCCGCTGCCCTGGCGGCTGCCGACCCCAGGGTCCGGGCCGCCGTCGCCATCCACCCGAATGACGCGGCACGCTGCTTCCAGGGCGGCGGCCTGGCGGCCCTCGACGAAGAGCTGGCGGAACTGCCGGCGCTCGCGTCGCTGCCGGGCGTGGTGGCCGTCGGTGAGACCGGGCTGGACTACTACCGCACCCGCGACCCTCAGGGGCAGCAGGCGCAGGCCCACAGCTTCCGCGCCCACATTGCCCTGGCGCGACAGAAGGACCTCACCCTCGTGATCCACGACCGGGACGCCCACGCCGACGTGCTGAGGATCCTCGACTCCGGGGAGCGCCCCGGGAGGGTCGTGATGCACTGCTTCTCCGGGGACGCCGGCTTCGCCCGGGAGTGCGTGGACCGTGGCTTCTGGCTGTCGTACCCGGGGGTGGTGACCTTCGGATCGGCGGGGCCGCTGCGGGAGGCCGCGAAGGCGACACCTCTGGACCGCATTCTCGTGGAGACCGACGCGCCCTATCTCACGCCGAAACCGCAGCGCGGCAAGCCGAACGCGCCCTACCTGCTACCCCATACGGTCGTATTCCTGGCTGATCTGCTGGACGCCGACCTGGCCGGCTTCTGCCGCCAGGTGAGGGCCAACACCGAGGCGGCCTACGCCACGAGCTGGGGCGGCGATGCCTGAGACCGGCCTGCTGGATCCCAGCTCGGCACGCCGGATCGCTGCTGGGCTGGACCTGCGGCCCACCAAACAGCGCGGCCAGAACTTCGTCGTCGACGCCAACACGGTGCGCCGCATCGTTGCCCTGTCTGGCATTGGACCTGATGACGTCGTCCTGGAGATCGGCCCTGGGCTGGGGTCGCTGACCCTCGGGCTGCTTGAGGTGGCTCGTGCGGTCACCGCCGTCGAGATCGATGACCGCCTGGCCGGCCGTCTGGGGACAACCGTCGCGCAGCGGCTCGGGCCACAGGCCGCGGCGCGGCTGGACGTGGTCGCTGCCGACGCGCTGGCCGTCACCGACCTGCCCGGCCAGGCGCCGACCGCGGTGGTCGCGAACCTGCCGTACAACGTGTCGGTGCCGGTGCTGCTGCATCTGCTTGAGCACTTCCCGTCCTGGCGGCGGGGCCTGGTGATGGTGCAGCTGGAGGTCGCGGACCGGCTGGCCGCGCAGCCCGGCTCCAAGGTCTACGGAGCGCCCAGCGCGAAGCTCGCCTGGTGGGCCTCGGCCACGCGCGCCGGCACTGTGCCCCCGAAGGTCTTCTGGCCGGTGCCCAACGTCGACTCGGGGCTGGTGCGGCTGGAGCGCCACGCCCCACCGGAGACCACGGCGACCCGGCAGCAGGTGTTCGCGGTGATCGACGCGGCCTTCGCGTCGCGCCGCAAGATGCTGCGGGCCGCGTTGTCGGGGCTGTTCGGCGGGTCAGCGGCGGCAGCGGAGGCCATCGAGTCGGCAGGCCTGGACCCGCAGGTCCGGGGCGAGGTCCTCGACGTCGCGGCCTTCGCCGCCATCGCGAGCAGGCTGGCGGATGGAGCCGCCGCGACGCTAGGCCCGGACTGTGGCTGAAGTGCGGGTGCGGGTGCCGGCGAAGGTGAATCTGGCGCTGAACGTTGGGGCCACCGGCCAGGACGGCTATCACGCCCTCGGCACGGTCTTCCAGGCTGTGTCGCTGTTCGACGAGCTGACCGCCCGGCCACTCAGCACCGGGGAAATCCGGCTGAGCTTCCGGGGTGAGGGAGCAGCGGGGCTGCCCACGGACGGCACCAACCTCGTGACCCGCGCCGCCCGGCTACTGGCTAAGACCTGCGGAGCCGAGGGTGCTGGTGCCGACATCCGGATCCACAAGCGCATCCCCATTGCGGGTGGCATGGCCGGAGGATCCGCCGACGCCGCCGCCACCCTCGTCGCCTGCAATCAGCTGTGGGAAACCGGGCTGAGCCTCCAGCAGCTCCATGGCCTCGCAGCCCAGCTCGGCGCCGACGTCCCCTTTCTGCTCCACGGAGGCACCGCACTGGGGGCCGGACGAGGTGAGAAACTGACCCCCGTGGCCGTTGGCGGCACCTTCCGGTGGGTGCTTGCCCTCAGCCACCATGGCTTGTCCACCCCGGCGGTTTTCCGGGAATTCGACCGCATCAGCTCGCCGCAGCCCACCGGCATCGGCCCGGACCTGCTGGCGGCGCTCGCCGACGGCGACGTTCCGCGTCTGGGAAAGCTGCTCAGCAACGACCTGCAGCAGGCTGCGATCAGCCTCCAGCCCGAACTGGCCGAGGTCCTGAGGATGGGACGCGATGCCGGAGCGGCCGGCGCCATCGTCAGTGGCTCCGGCCCGACGATCGCGTTCCTGGCCGGTGAGGCCGGGACATCCGATGCGATCGCTGAGCGGCTGCTGCTGTCCTCCAGGGTCCGTGCTGTCCGCAGGGTCTGTGGCCCAGTGCCTGGGGCTCAGGTGGTGGGGTGAGGAGCCGTGATGGACGAGGTTGACGAGGTGATGGCCGCGTGGCACCGGGAACGTCCCGATCTCGCGACCTCGCCGATGGCGGTGTGGTCGCGGATCCACCGCCTGGCCGCCCTGCTCGACGCAGCCCGCAAACGCTGTTTCGCTGAGCATGGTCTGGACAACTGGGAATTTGACGTCTTGGCCGCCCTGCGGCGGGCTGGGGAGCCCTACCAGCTATCTCCGGGGCAGCTCTTGCATCAGACCCACGTCACCTCCGGCACCATGACCAACCGGGTGGACCGGCTGTGCGACCGTGGACTGGTGACCCGTCATGCCGCACCCAGCGACGGCCGTTCCGTCGTCGTCGGACTCACCGGGGCCGGCAGGCGTGCCGTGGACAATGCCCTGGAGGCCCTGGTCGAATTGGAGGAATCCCTCCTGGCTGGCTGGTCAGCCGGCGAACGGGAATCCCTGGCGGCGATGCTGCGCCGCCTACTGGCGTGAGTCCTTGACCTCCACGAGAAGCCTGGGGCTGGGTGTGAGGTGCGCCATGCCGTTCCAGGCCAGGTTGATCAGGTGCCGCGCCACCACGAGTCGTTCGGGCTCGCGGTCATCCAGCCACTGCTGCCCGGTCATGGCCACCAACCCGACCAGGGCCTGGGCATACAGGTGCGCGTATTGCGGGTCGTGTCCGAGGCGGGGGAACTCGGCGCGCAGGATGTCCTCGACCTGGGTGGCGATCTCGCTGAGGATGGAGGCGAAAGAGCCGGTGGGGTTTGCGAGCGAGGAATCCCGTGAGAGGATGCGGAACCCGTCGGGGCAGCGGTCGATGTAGTCCAGGAGAGCCAGGGCGCCGCGCTCCAGGGTTTCCCGCGGGCCTGCACCTGGCCTGGTGAGGGCGGCGTGGATCTCGGCGTGCAGGGTAGTGGTCTCCTTCTCGACCACAGCTTGGTAGGCGCCGTCCTTGCCTCCGAAATGCTCGTAGACCACAGGCTTTGAGACGCCGGCGCGGGCTGCGATCTCCTCCACCGAGGTCCCCTCGAATCCGCGTTCCGCGAACACCTCCCGGGCGATGGTGAGCAACTGCTCGCGGCGCTGTGCCGAGCTCAGGCGCACCCGGGAACGCCGGGCGCGTGCGCTGGCGGGCATGGACATACCTCCAGTCTCCCGCATCCGCTGGGGGATGCCCAAACAATGACGGGCTTCCGGTTGTGCACGCCTCGGAGAGCTCACCAGGCTTTGTCCTGACGCACCCAGCAGGAGGCCAGGTGATCGTTGACCAGTCCGACGGCCTGCATGGTGGCGTACATCGTCACCGGGCCGACGAAACGGAAGCCCAGGCCCTTCAGCCGCCGGCTGAGGGCCTCGCTCTCCGGTGTGCGGCTGGGGATCTCGTCACGGCTCCTGGGCGCTGCCAATGGTGGGCCAGGGGCATGGTCCGCGAGGATCCCCGCCAGGGTCCCGCCCGCCTCATGCAGTGCCACCAGGGCCTTCGCGTTGCCGACGGCGGCGCGGATCTTCGCCTCGTTCCGGATGATCCTGGCATCGCCCATCAGACGGCCGATGTCCTGCTCGTCGAACTGCGCCACCCGCGCCGGGTCGAATCCCGCGAACACCTCCCGGAAGGCCTCGCGTTTCCGCAGCACTGTGATCCAGCTCAGCCCCGACTGGAAACCCTCCAGGACCAGCCGCTCGAACAGGACCGTCTCCTCGGCGGTATCGGCGATGGGACGTCCCCACTCCGTATCGTGGTAGTGCTCGTACAGCGGGTCCCCGGCTCCGAAACAACGCTCCATGATCCCTCCTTGATCCCTCGTGAAAGATCCGCCCTGGTCATTTTCCATCATGGACGTTGCCGCAACCGGTCCTCCAGGACCGGCCCGGTTCGTGACCGCTGTTGAAAACAGCGCCGCACGGCCGTGAGCAGCTGCAGATCTTCTGAGGCACTCAGCCTGGCCGGGTTTTCCTATACACTTGCCAACTGGCCCGGCAAGGGCCGTTCCCCGGTTGGTCTTCCGGCAGGGCCCGCCTGACTTTGAATCAGGATTAGCGAAGTAGGTTCGACTCCTACCCGGGGAGCCGTCACATCCTGAACAGCAGCGCCCGCACCAGCAGGTAGATCACGAAACCTGCGATGCCGATGAGAGACGTCAGGTTGACTCCCCGTTTGAGCCGCAGGCCCTGTGACGCCACCTGGGCCGGGATCCCAGGGCCGTAGGGCCCGCCAGCCGGCTGCTGCCTGGTGTGCTGGTTGCTGTACCGGCTGACGACGGGATTCAGCGCCCCCAGCACACCGCCGGCGATCATCTCAAGGAGACGCCAGGTCGCCGGGTCGGTCAGATCCTGGGGACTTTGCGTGTAGCAGAACAGCCACTGGTCGACCATCTCGATGTCATAGCTGGCCGGCGCCCTCAGCAAGGCATCCAGTACGTTGGGAGGCAGCAGGTAGAAAGCATCGTGGCCATACCCGCTGGGGGCGTAGAGCTGATAGTGGTCGTCGAATGGCGCTCCGAGGCTTACGCGCTGCGACGAGGCGAAGACCGCGGGAAGGTTCGTGAACCCCCAGTTGTTGTTCGCCTTGGCGTCGAGCAGCAGATGCGGTACGGGCTTCGGCAGCCGGAAGGCAGCGAAATTCCAGTGATGGGTTGTGCTGTTCTTTCCCGAGCCTGTCGTGTACTCGTAGCCGCCGACATCGACCAGCACCCCGGTGGGCGAGTACAAGTGGTTCACCGAAGCTCTGGAGTGCCCCATGTCGAACAGCAGCCCGGGGTACCGCGGGTTAGCCGACTGCAATGCGAAACGCAGGCCGTTCACGTCGGCGAACCGTGCCAGCAAAGCCCAGTTGCGTCTCTTCCGGAAATTTGCCAGCCCGGCCTTGATGAAGACCAGGGCCACGATGGCGAAGACTCCCACGAACGCTGCCGGAATCAGGATCAGCTCGAAGCGAGGCTGAAATCTCTGCGTGATGGACATGTCGCTGATGAAGACCCTCGCCACATTGCTGCCTACGAATATGAAGAGGATGAAGAAGACCATGAAGAAGATCGCGGTTACCGCGATCGTAGACACCTTTGTGTAGCCGAACTCTCCGCTGCGTCGACGCTGCTTCAACACCCGCAACTCCTGCGGAGTGAGCGGGGCCATCAATGGATCCGTGTTGAACCTCACCACTGCCTCAGGGTAACGAGGCAGCGGGTCAGGCGAACCGGACAGCGTCGAGGACCGGGTTGACGCAGGCTCTGGGCTCCCTGACTCCCCGGCTGGTAGTTTTCATACCGTGAGTCCGGGGAGGCCCCGGTGGACACAGCGGGAAGGAAACGGTCTTGACCATCCCTGACAACGATCTGGCTCCCGTCGCGGCGGTCATCGTCCTGGCAGCCGGCGGTGGGACGCGCATGAAGTCGCGTCGCTCCAAACTGCTCCATGAGGTGTGCGGGAAATCGATGCTCAGCTACGCGGTCTCCGCGGCAGCAGCGCTCAACCCACATCATTTCGTGGTCGTGGTGGGGCATCAGCGAGTGGAGGTGATCGAGCATCTCGAATCGCTGAGCCAGAACGTGACCACAGCGGTCCAGGACCAGCAGCTCGGCACCGGCCACGCGGTTTCCTGCGGGCTGGGGCAGCTTCCCGACTTCGATGGCGAGGTGGTCGTCACCTACGGCGACGTGCCATTGCTGACCGGGGACACCCTGCGCCGCCTCGTGTCCATCCACCGCGCCGAGCGCAACGCCGTCACCGTGCTGACCGCCGAGGTGGCGGATCCCGCTGGCTACGGGCGGATCGTGCGCACCGCCGGGAGGGTGACCGGCATCGTCGAGCACCGCGACGCCTCCGACGAGCAGCTTCTCATCCGGGAGATCAACTCCGGGATCTATGTCTTCGACGCCGCCACCCTCCGCGACGGCCTGGCGCACCTGACCACCGACAACTCCCAGGGCGAGCAGTACCTCACCGACGTCCTGCGCTACGCCCACGACCAGGGCCACCCCGTGGGTGCCCTCATCACCGACGATGTGTGGCAGACCGAAGGCGTCAACGACCGCATCCAGCTGGCCCGGATGAGCCAGGAGCTGAACCGCCGCATCCTCGAACACTGGATGCTGGAGGGGGTCACCGTCATCGACCCGCGTAACACCTGGGTGGACGTGGACGTCGACCTCAGCCAGGATGTCACCCTCCTGCCCGGCGTGATCCTGCAGGGAGCCACCACCGTCGCCACCGGAGCCGTGATCGGCCCGGACACCACCCTCCAGGACGTCGAGGTCGGCGAGAACGCCACCGTCACCCGCTCCCACGGATCCTTCGCCATCATCGGGGACGGCGCCAATGTCGGGCCATTCTCATACCTGCGGCCCGGCACCCAGCTGGGTACCGGCGGAAAGATCGGTGCCTTCGTCGAGACCAAGAACGCCGTCATCGGAGAGGGCTCGAAGGTACCGCACCTGAGCTACGTCGGAGACGCGGTGATCGACGACGGCACCAACATCGGGGCCGGCACGATCTTCGCGAACTACGACGGGGTCAACAAATCCACCACCCACATCGGGAATTCCGCTTTCATTGGATCCAACTCGGTGCTGGTGGCGCCCGTCGACATCGCCGACGGCGCTTTCGTGGCGGCCGGATCCGCTGTCACCGATGACGTGCCTGCCGGGGCGCTGGCCGTGGCCCGGGGCCGGCAGCGCAACGTCGACGACTGGGTGGATCAGCGGCGCCCCCACTCCAAGGCCGCGCGGGCCGCCGCCGCGAACGACGGCAGCATCCATCCGTCCGTCGTCGAGTCACGCGCCAAGCAGAAGGATTGAGCATCCCCGCATGAGGAATGAGACCGCGAACAACAAGCACCTGATGCTTTTCTCGGGGCGGGCCTACCCGGAGCTGGCCGAGGAGATCGCCCAGACCCTCGAAACGAACCTGGTGCCGACCCGCGCCCTGGCCTACGCGAACTCCGAGATCTATGTGCGCTTCGAGGAGTCGGTACGTGGCTGTGACGCCTTCGTGATCCAGTCACACACCGCGCCCGTGAACGAGTGGATCATGGAGCAGCTGATCATGGTGGATGCCCTGAAACGCGCCTCCGCGAAGCGGATCACCGTGGTGGCCCCCTTCTACCCGTACGCGCGCCAGGACAAGAAGCACCTCGGGCGGGAGCCCATCTCGGCGCGGCTGGTCGCGGACCTGTACCGGGCCGCCGGCGCCGACCGGATCATGTCGGTGGACCTGCATGCTTCGCAGATCCAGGGATTCTTCGACGGCCCCGTCGACCACCTCTGGGGTCTGCCGGTGCTGAGCGCATACATACGAGACCACTACGACGCCTCACAGATGTGTGTCGTCTCCCCGGACGCGGGGCGAGTCCGGCTGGCCGACATGTGGACGGACGAACTTGGCTGCCCGCTCGCGATCATCCACAAGCGCCGTGACCATGAGAAGGCCAATACGGTCGCCGTGCATGAGGTCGTCGGCGATGTGCAGGGCAAAACCTGCCTGCTCGTCGACGACATGATCGACACTGCTGGAACCATCACCCAGGCGGCCCATGCGCTGCATGAGCGAGGCGCCAACAAGGTCATCTGCGCCGCTACCCACGCTGTGTTCTCAGGACCTGCGGTGGAGCGGCTGAATCAATCGGGCATGGCGGAGATCATCGTGACCAACACGCTGCCGATTCGGACCGCCGAGCCCATCCACAATCTGACGGTGTTGTCAATCGCCCCGCTCATCGCGCGGGCCATCAACGCCGTCTTCCGCGACGGATCGGTGACATCTCTGTTTGGAGGGCAAGCATAAATGAGTGTTCGTGGGGTCAATAAGGTATCGATCATCGGCGCTGGGGCGGTGGGTTCCTCGCTCGCCTACGCCAGTCTGATCCGGGGGGTTGCCCGGCACGTCGTGTTGCACGATATCAACGCGGCGAAGGTTCGCGCCGAGGCGCTCGACCTGGCTCATGGCAGCCAGTTCATGCCGCAGGCGAAGATCGAGGGGTCAGAGGACCCTGAGGTCACCCGGGGATCCGATGTGGTCGTGATTACCGCAGGCGCCAAGCAAAAACCAGGGGAGTCCCGGATGGACCTCGCGGCCTCCACCGTGAACCTGATGAAGAAGGTAATCCCGCCGCTGGTGGAGCGTTCGCCAGAGGCGATTTTCCTCATGGTGACTAATCCCGTGGACGTCACCACCTATGCGGCTCTCAAGATCAGCGGGCTGCCCTCCAATCAGGTATTCGGGTCGGGCACGGTGCTGGATTCCTCTCGGCTGCGTTATCTGGTAGCAGAGGCCTGTGAGGTGGCCGTGGTGAATGTCCATGCATATATCGCGGGTGAGCATGGCGACTCTGAAATCCCGCTGTGGAGCGCTGCCACCATCGGTGGCATTCCGTTGCTGGACTGGGAACGCGAGACCGGGAAACTCGATGAGTCCACTCGCGATGAGATCGCGGACCGCGTGGTGAATGCGGCATACGAGGTGATCGAGGGCAAGGGAGCAACGAACTATGCCATCGGTCTGGCGGCGACGCGGATCATCGAGTCGATCCTGCGCGATGAGCATCGCGTGCTTCCCATTTCGGGACTCGTGGATGACTGGCACGGTATCAAGGACGTCTGTCTTTCCGTGCCCACTATCGTCGACAGTCAGGGCGCTGGGCGTAGCCTCCGGCTGCATCTGACCGATGGTGAACTCGGCTGTATGCATGAATCGGCCGACGCAATTCGGCATACCCTGAATTCACTGGGATTCTGAAACTCCGTGGACTCCCTGCCGGCGTCATTGCCGGCAGGGAATCCACTATTCAGCTGATTTACTAGTGCCGTGTGGTGGGAGTCTGTCAGTGGGAGGCGGTTCCGGAGCGGATGGTTCGCGGGGCAGTCGAGTGAAACGGTACTGCGTACCGTGATGAAGGTGAACGAAGCGAGGCGCCGCATCCGGGGGCCGGAAAACACCGGTGAACTAACGCCACACGACACCTCTAGGCCGTGTTCTCCGCCGGCCGGGGGATAGCGCCGCGCTGGCGGAGCCGGGAGACCACACGGTTGAGCCCGACGGGGGTCAGGCCGAGGTACTGCGCCACTTCGCGTTGTGACAGGCGGGCTGCCAGGCGTGGGTATTCCTGCAGGAATGCCAGGTAGCGTTCCTCGGTGCTCATAGTCAGAAGCTGGTATTCCCGGTGCATGTGATAGGCGACCAGGCGCAGCAATGCGACGGTGGAGAAGCGATGCCATTCGGGATGGCGTTTCCCGAGGGCTGAGAGAAGACGAATCGGGGTGCCGACGATGATGGAATTCTCTTTGGCCAATCCGCGCTGGCGTGCGAGAGCCAGAGGGGACTCCAGTATCTGGTGGTTCGCGGGGAGCCCCAGCAGTTCGCTGAACTCGTGGGGTGTTGTGTTGAGGAAGATATCTCCTTTCTGATGGTAACCCGCGATGTGCGACTTGCCTTTGATGGTGACCATGGCTGTTATGGTGCCGCTGAGTATCAGCCACATCATGGGCTGATTGCCGTTGGGCAGTGGCTGCCCTGAATCAACCTCCATCACGATGGATGAAGCTGCGCACAGGTTCCATCCCGGTATGGGACAACCCACAGCTTCCTCGACTGTGCGGCGGGCAATAGGTTCCCACCGGGTGCCTACTAGATGTGTGGCGCTGGTCATGTTCAGATCTTAACCCCAGTTAACTGATTTTCTCTCCGATAGTTAACTGTATCCGACCGGGTTTTGCCAAACTTTGACAATTCAAAGGGTTAGGTCCGGCGTCGTGCCCGATTCAATCATCTGATTTCCCTGGGGCTGGATGCCGGTGAGGCGGGGTGATACCCCTAGTCCGGCATGGGGGAGGCTAGCACTTTGGTCTGCAAGAGACCGTCTGGAACTTCCCCCGTCAGAGTGATGACCCCGCGGATCCTGGCCGATACGTTGATGACGAGCAATCGAATCGAGGAAGGTTACCGATAGTGAGCATCGCTCCACCTGTCACGGCTCCCGCTTGCGGCGCCCAGAATCTGACCAAGGTGTTCGGCGAGGGCGGACCTCGTCCCGTCGTCGCCGTCAACGACGTCACCATCACCATCGAGGCCGGGTCCTTCACAGCCATCATGGGACCGTCCGGGTCCGGCAAATCGACTCTTATGCACTGCATGGCGGGGCTAGACCGTGCCACCAGCGGATCGGTGTGGGTGGGGCAGCAGGACCTCTCCAGGCTGCCGGAGCGGGCGGTCACCAAGATCCGCCGCGACCAGATCGGGTTCGTGTTCCAGTCCTTCAACCTGCTTCCCACCCTCACTGCCGAGCAGAACATCCTGTTGCCGCTTGAGCTCGCGGGCCGCAAGCCGGACCGTGCGGTGCTGGCGGAGGTCGTCGAATCCCTCGGCCTGACCGAGCGCCTCACCCACCGTCCCAGCCAGCTCTCCGGCGGCCAGCAGCAGCGGGTCGCGATCGCGCGAGCCCTGATTACCCGGCCACAGGTGATCTTCGCTGATGAGCCCACCGGGGCGCTCGACTCCCGCACCGGTGTTGCGCTGCTCGAGTACCTGCAGCAGTGCTCCCGCGAGCAGGGGCAGACCATCATCATGGTCACCCACGACCCGAAGGCGGCAGGCTACGCGGACCGGGCGCTGGTGCTCTCCGACGGGGTTATCGTCGACGATGTGGCCCAGCCCTCCGCTGAGATCATGCTGGCTAGTCTCGGCCGACTGGGGGCGTGATGCTACGCGACGCCATCAACGAGATCCGGCTGCATCCCGGCCGCTTCGTCGCGACGCTGCTGGCCGTCGCCATCAGCGTCGGCTTCATCTCGGCCATCCTCGTCGGGGTGCGCAGCCAGGAGAACTCGGTTGCCCGGTCCATGGAGCTGTCGATCTCCAAGGCCGATGTCGTGGTCAGTATGGAGGAGAAGCCCGGCGAGCGGTTCGACCAGGAGGACGTCACCAAGGCCATTCGAGGGGTCTCCGGTGTGACGGCCGCGGAGCCCATCCTGGTCTTTCCCACGTCACTGACCCGTGGCTCCTCCTCTGCCTATTTCAACATCATGCGGCTGCCCTCCGAGGACTTCCGCTGGGCCTCCCTCGCTGAGGGAAACTGGCCCTCGGGTGCGAATGAGATCGTCCTGTCCAAGGAGGGCGCGGAGAAACTGGAGGTGAAGATCGGGGAGGAGATCACCATCGATGGCGCTGAGCAGGGCAAGAACACCCGCAAGGTCGTCGGCATCACCAACGACGCGCCCACGCTCTACTTATCGACCGCCTATGTCGCCAGCTTCGAAACGCAGACGGCAGTGCAGTGGGTCGTCAAGGCCCAGGATCCGGACTCGGTGGCCCCGGCCATTCAGAAGGCGATCGACGACCTCGGGCAGGGTAGCTTCAAGGTGCAGACCACCGACGCCTATCGCGCTGCTCAGCTCAATCAGCTGACTGGCAGCTTCGAGGTCTTCCGCAACCTCCTGCTGGGATTCGCCGCGATCTCCCTGATCGTCGGGATGATCATCATCGCCAACACCTTCACCATCCTCGTCACCCAGCGACGCCGCCAGATCGGCCTGCTGCGCGCCGTCGGGGCCTCGACCGGGCAGGTCGCGGGACGGCTCCTGACCGAATCCGTGCTGCTGGGGCTCATCGGGTCGCTGATCGGCGTGGGGCTCGGGATCGGGGTTGGCGCCATCGCCGGGTACTTCACGAAGTCTCTCTACTGGGGGCTGGTGCTGCCGTTCGGGGAGCTGGCTGTCGCCGTTGCCGCCGGTGTGCTGGCCACCGTGCTGTCGATGATCGGTCCGTTGCTGACCGCCACCCGGGTCAGTCCCCTCGAGGCCCTGCAGGTGGTGCCGAGTGCTGCCCGGGCCAAACGGCTGAGCATCGTGCGCGCAGTGTTCTGTGGCCTGTTCCTGCTGCTGGGAGGCGGGCTGGTCTTCCAGGCCTTCAGTGACACGGAGCATGGCCTCATGTGGGCTGCCGGCGGTGGCGCTTTCCTCTCCCTGGCCATCCTGGGTGCGGCCCCGTTCTATATCCCCCTCCTGCTGCGGCTCTTCGGCCGGATTTTCGGATTCGCAGGGCCGACGGTCAAGCTGGCGGCTAGCAATGCCGCCCGCAACCCGCGTCGTGCCTCCGCCACCGCGGTGGCCCTGATGCTGGCGGTGGGCCTGGTCGTGACGCTGCAGGTCGGTGTCTCGACCATGCGCACCTCGGCCATCGAGTGGATCAACCAGCGCTATCCCGTTGACGTGTCCGCGCGGGCTACCTCCGGTCCGCTCCCGAGCGGGGTGGTGGAGGGCCTCCGCAATTCCAGCGGGGTCGCCAAGGTGGTCGAGGTCTCCAGCAAGCAGGTGGACCTGGGCGGTGAGCAACTCAGCGTCCGCAATGTGAACCCTGGGTATGCGGAACTTGGGCTCTCCGGCGGACGTAATGATGCTGCCGATGGCGTGGTCACTGTGAGCTTGGCGACGGCCAGGGCCATGCCGTCGCGGATTGAGCTTCCGGGTGCCGGCGAGGTCGAGGTGCGCGGCTCCAACAAGGTTGAAGGAAATACCGCAGCGGTTTCGGAGTCCGTCTTCGAAAAGCTGTCCGGGACGGCCGAGGTCCGGGAGGCCTGGGTCAAGCTGACCGACCGTAACTCTGTCTCGGCGATCAACCAGGTGATGAACGTGCTGAGACCCTATATGACGCAAGCCGCTACCGGCGACGGGGTCGTGATGGGTGGCGGTGCCACCGCGGCTGGGATCATCGAGCAGGTCGTGAATGTGCTCATGGTGGTGCTGACCGCGCTGCTCGGCGTCGCGGTCGCCATCGCGCTCATCGGCGTCGGCAACACCCTCGGCCTGTCGGTGCTGGAGCGGCAGCGCGAGTCGGCCCTGCTGAGGGCCCTCGGGATGCAGCGGCGCTCGCTCAGGCTGATGCTGCTGACCGAGGCGATGTTCTTGGCCTTGGCGGGCATTGTCCTGGGCGTGGCAGCCGGGTCGTTCTTCGCGTGGCTGGGCGTGGTCACCTCCCTCGGGATGATGTCGGAGTCCAGCCGGCCCGATGTGGTGTTCTCCGTCAACCTGCCGGTCACGGGTGGCCTGATCCTGGTGTGCGTGGCGGCAGCGGCCCTGGCATCGGTCCTGCCCGGCCGGCGTGCGGCCAACGCCACCCCGACGGAGGCCCTGGCGGTGGATTAGCTACAAGCTACAGGTCCTTCGACGAAACCGGCCGGTGACGGGCAGCCCGTCGCCGGCCGGTTGGCTTGTTGCGAAGTGGTGCCTGCCAGGCTCGCCCGGTGAGTGGGCACCCCAACAACAGGGATTTTCCTTGGGGCTCATCCTGATGCCTCGCGGGTTGGCTTTTCGCTCTGCTGACAGTCCAGATGGGCCGGCCGAATCAGCACCGTCGGCTACCGGTAGAACCCCGTAATCCGCGGCATAGTTGTACTTTCCGTCATTACTGTATATGGTGTCTATATACAGAAAGGAGGGTGCATGGACATCGTGCTATCTAATACCGCCGGGACCCCGATCTACGTCCAGATCGAGGACCAGATCAAGACGGCCATCCTGCGTGGCGATGTCACCGAGGGTGAGGCGCTGCCCTCCATCCGGGCCCTCGCCCGCGACCTGAGGGTCTCCGTTATCACCACCACCCGCGCCTACGCGGAGTTGGTGGCTTCCGGCATGGTCGCCAACGTCCCCGGCAAGGGGTATTTCGTCCTAGCACGCGACGCCGAGCTCGTCCGGGAACAGGCACTGCGCGAGGTGGAGAGACACTTCGCCGACGGCGTGGCTGCCGCCCGGCTAGCCGGTATTGACGACGACGAGATCCGAGCCATCGCCGAACTAGCTCTCACTTCCAAGGAGGAACAATGACCAGCAGCAACCCCCTTGACCTGAGGGGAATCGCCAAGGCCTATGGCGGATTCCGTCTCGGCCCCCTCGACCTGGCCGTGCCGCGCGGCTACGTGATGGGCCTGGTCGGGGCCAACGGGGCGGGCAAGACCACCGCCATCAAGATCGCGCTCGGCGCAGTGCGGCACCATGCCGGCGCGGTGCACCTGATCGACAAGACCCGTGTTGGCGTGGTCCTGGACCAGCCGCCCTGGCATACCGACTGGCGGGTCCGCGACCTTTCCCGGTTGTTCCGTCCCTTCTACCCTGACTGGGATCAGCGGGTCTTCGATGAGCTGGCCGGCTGGGCGGGGGTGTCCCCGCGGCTGAAGATCAAGGAGTTCTCCCGCGGCATGGGCATGAAGATGCAGATCGCGGTGGCTCTGGCGCACCGGGCCGAGCTGCTGATCCTCGACGAGCCGACCAGCGGCCTCGACCCTCTGGCGCGCAGTGAGCTGCTGGACAGGCTGTCGGATTTCATGACCGATGAGCGGCACGCCATCCTGTTCTCCACGCACATCACCAGCGACCTGGAACGCATCGCCGACCTCATCACCATCCTCGACCGTGGCCGGGTGATCGCTTCCGGACCCCGCGATGAGGTCGTCGAGGCGTGGGCGATGGTCCGCGGTGGGGCCGCTGACCTCACCGATGAGCTACGCCCCCGGATCCGCGGACTCAGGCGGCACGCCGTCGGCTGGGAGGGGCTCCTGGCCGCCTCCGACCTAAGCCTGTGCGGGCCCGGCATCGTGTCGGAAGCGCCGTCTATCGAAGAGCTGCTGGTGCATCTCGCCAAGCGAAAGGAATCAGAGAATGCGTCGTGAACTTGGAGCCATGCTGAAGTTCGACCTATACAGAATGCGTGGGATTTTCTACACGACCCCTGGGGTGATCCTATACTGGTTTGTTTTTTCTCATGGGGCTGAAGATCCCATGAGTTTCGCCAGCACATTCTTAACGATGTCGGTGATTTTTATTTTCAGCCTGGAAACGCTAGCCCCTCACAGGGTGTTCTACGACATCCTGCTCCTGCGGCGGCGCGTGGTGACGATCTCGTATTACCTGACCTCGCTGATGTTCTTGGTGCTCTACGGGGGCCTTGCAGCCGTTGTCTTGGGGTTGCGTGTGCTCCTGGGGATGGACGCAGCCAGTGGCTGGGTGGCCATGACTCCGTCATCCCTTGGGGCAGCTGTGCTCAGCTACGCGGTCCTTGCTCCCGTCTCCGTTCACTATGGATATCTCATGAGAGCAATCTTCGAATATGGATATATCACGGGTTTATTCGTCTTTATCATCACGGTGGCAACTGTGATGGTGGGAGGATGGGCAGCGCTGTCGGCGATGCCTGATTCTTGGCTGATGGCGAACTTCCCAGAGTGGCTTCGCCCCTGGGGGCCGTGGCTGCTGCTGGGGCTCGGCCTGGTGGGTTATCTCGTCTCGCTGCTGGTGTCGATCTTCATCTACGAGCGTCAGGACCACTGACCCTTGCTGGCGGTCACCGGCCGCGGCTGGCCCGGGCTGTTCCCGGCCGGTAGGCCGAGACGCTGGGCTCGCCCGGCAGCCAGAACCGCCACGGATGGAGCTCGCCGTCGCCGCCTGGGCCTGAGACCCCCACCCTGGGACCCGTCCGCCACAAGGCGGGCGGGTCCTGTGGCAGCCACCACGACCACTCGTCGCCCAGCAGGTCGGCGCCGTCGGTCTCGCGTGACGACCCGAGGGCCTGCCCCAGGTTGCCGGGGCCACGCGCCAGGTGCTGCTCCGGCAGGGCAGTGGCCCGGGGCTTCGCCGTCCGGCGGCTCCTGGCCAGCTCGGCTCCCCGGATCACCTGGCCCGCCCGCAGCAGGCAGCCGGTCGGGGTGCCGGCCTCGTCGCACACCACGTTGAGGTTGTGGTGCACCCCGTAGCTGAAATAGCAGTACAGGTGCCCGGGTTCACCGAACATGGTGGCGTTGCGGGCGGTGCGGCCCCGGAAGGCGTGCGACCCGGGGTCGGCCGGCCCCGCGTACGCCTCCACTTCCGTGATGCGGACGGCGACGGTGCCGTCGCCGGTCGTCCGGGCCAGTGCGCAGCCGAGCAGCAGCGGTGCGAGGTTGAGGACGGGGCGGCGGAACCAGTCACGGGATGCTCGTGTGAAGCCGGGAAGGTCCATAGGGAGATTGTGCCGCGAAGTCGACCCGCGCGTCTTTGTGCCCAGCCGGAGCGGCTGCTGGCAGCTAATGCCCGTGGCCGTTAGCCTTCTTCGTATGCAGACCGGCAGCCGCGTTGTTCTTTGCAGGCATGGTGTCACTGACTTCACCGCCTCCGGGCGATGGGACGGGCGCGGGGGTGCCGATCCGGCGCTCAACGCCGAGGGGCAGGCCCAAGCCCGCGACCTGGCGGCCCGCGTCGGCGCCTTCCTGGGGGATGCGCCGGAGGTGCGTGTCATATCGTCCTCGCTGCGTCGCGCAAAGGAAACCGCGGCCCCGGTCGCTGAGCTGTTCGGCACCGGGGTCACGCCCAGGCGGGTCTGGGACGAGTTGTCCTTCGGAGAATGGGACGGCCGCACCGGTGAGGAGCTGCGTCGCGACCATCCCGACGAGACCTACCGGTTCTGGAGCGACGAGACCTTCCGGATATCCGGCGGCGAATCGCACGTCGATCTGCACAGCCGGGTCCGCCCCGCCTTCGAGAGGCTTCTCGGGCTCAACGGCACGACGGTGGTCGTGACCCACTGGGGGCCGATCATGAGCTGCATCTCGCTGGTGCTCGGCATCGACTTGCTGCCCGCGCGGCGGCTCAGCCTGCCCCCCACGTCCATGACCTCGTTCAAAGCCACCCAGGACGGCCCGCAGGTTGAGTTCGTCAACGACCTGGGAACCCGCGGCCACCACTAATGCCACCGGGCTGCGGGAATGTCCCCAGGCGGGTGCTCCGGGACTTACCCCGCCGGCCTGCGGAAGGCGGACGTCGCCGCCAGGCTGCCGTCGTAGCCAACCGCCAGGACCTGGATGGGGTGTTCGCGGACCATCTTGTCCAGGGTCCGTTGCCCACCCGCGACGATGGCGGTGGCGAGCGCATCGGCCGTGATGATGTCGGGGGCTGCGACGGTCACCTGCGTGAATTCGCTGCGACTGCCGACCCGCCAGATGTGCTCGCCACGCTCGGCAGTCCCCGACGTGGCGACCGCCCGGTGCGTCGTGGTCGTGGTGAACTGTGACAGCAGCCTGCCGCGGTCGGTGGGGGCGACGATTCCCACCACGCCCTCGCCGCTGGTGAGCACATCCCCGCCCGCGTTGACGAGCCAGGCCTCGCCGGTGCTGGCCAGGAGCTCGCCGGAGCGGCGGATCGCCTCAGCCTTCACCACCCCGGCCAGGTCGATGACCCCATCCGGCCGGTGGGGCTGGAAGGCGCCGTCGGTGGCCACACGCCAGTCATGGGCCAGCGCATACATGGAACGCATCTCCGTGGATGCGTCCTTCAGCAGCAGCTCGCCGCGGGCCATCCGGCTGGCCTCGGAGTCCTCCCGGTAGAGCGAGAATCGTGCCTCCAGGCCGGAGAAGATCTGCTCCACTGCTGCGGTGCTCCCGGCTGGGCAGCGCAGGCTGACGATGGTGCCCATCGCCTCGAAGATCTGCTTCACGCCCGGGCTTGGTCCAGCGCCGACTGGAGACTCGTCAGGTATGCCTCGGTGGTGTAGGTGGCTCCTGAGACGGTGTCCACCGCAGCCCCATTGGCTTGCACCACCTCCTGGTTGAGAAGCGGTATCGCTGATTCGGCGTAGCCCCTCGACCTGTCCCCGACCGCCTCGTACGTGGCCGACGCATTCGTGATGGCGCCCTCCGCGAGGGTGACGGTGACCGTCACAGAGCCGTGCTCATGCGGAGTGGTGGCGCCTGTGAAGGTGCCGCTGACCCCAGGTTTCACAGTCCCGCTGGTCGGGGAGGA
Organism: Arachnia rubra; assembly: GCF_019973735.1. Taxonomy (NCBI): domain Bacteria; kingdom Bacillati; phylum Actinomycetota; class Actinomycetes; order Propionibacteriales; family Propionibacteriaceae; genus Arachnia; species Arachnia rubra. Next base: position 2,627,709 of record NZ_AP024463.1, on the reverse strand, counting down.
GGTGGTGGCTGAGCCGCCGCCGGAGCCCGCCGGGGAACCGGGGGAGGACTCGGACGCGGGTGACTGCCCGCTCATCCCGATGGCGTACCCTGCGCCCAGCACGCCGGCGGCGGCCAGGACGGTCAGGATGGTGGAGCCGGTTTTCACAGAGAGAACCTTTCTTCGTGGCACTGCTCGGAGGCCACCCCCAGGGAGCGGGCCTCAGCCAGCACGGAGTCGACGAATCCGCGAGGACCACAGACGAACACGTCGGAGTTCTTCACATCCGGGACCAGCGTCGACAAATCATGGTGTGCGTAGTTGGCGCTCACCCAGCGTCCCTCGTACCGCGGCCCGACCATCAGGTGCAGCGCGATGCCACGGCTGGAGCACAGCCCCCGGAACTCGCTGAGCAGGAGCAGGTCCTCTGGCCGGGAGGCGCGGAGGATCACCACGGTGTCCGCCGGGTGCGCGGTGGTGGTCTCCAGCAGCGACCGGATCGGGGCGACGCCGGTGCCCGCGCCGATCAGCACGAGGCCATCGCGGGTGCGGGAGGCGTCGGTGAACGCGCCGTAGGGGCCAGCGAACATCACCCTCGTGCCGGGCTTGGCGGCGGCCAGCTCGGCTGTGCCGTCGCCCGTGATGCGGATGGTGATGCGCAGGCGGTTGTTGGTCGGCGCCGCGGACAAGGAGAACGGGTGGGCCTGCCGCCACAGTTGCGGGGTCAGCAGGCGCCACGTGAAGTACTGGCCACCCCGGGCCTCCAGCTTGTCGAGATCACGGCCTGCGAACTCCAAGTGGAGAAGGTCAGGAGCTAGCCGCACGGTCTCCACGAGCCGCAGCTGGTGCCGCCAGGAACGGTAGAGGGGCGTCAGGACGCGGTAGCCGAGCAGGCAGGCGCCGACGGCCAGCAGCAGGGTGGCCCAGTAGACGCGCTGCATGGTGCCGGGCAGGAAAACCGAGCCCATGGAGAACATGTGGGGGATCGCCAGGAGCACGGCAAGGTAGGAGAGGATGTGGACGACGTGCCAGATCTCGTAACGCAGCCTGCGGCGCACCGCCACCACCGAGGTGATCGCTATCAGCACCAGCAGGACGACGCTGGCGGAGGCCAGCAGCAGGTCGCCTTCCCACAGCATGCTGATTGCCCCAAGGAGGCCGTCGCGGCTCGTCCAGGCGACCTCCGTGAGGATCAGGGCGGCGTGGGCCAGTACCCCGAGCACGGTGATCTGCCCCAGCTGCCGGTGCCATTCCATGGCCTTGACCTGCCCGATCACCCGGTCGATGGCGGGTACCCGGGCGGCCAGCAGCAGCATGAACAGCATCGAGTTCGTGGCGACGAGACCCGCCACGATCCCGAGCGCGTGCAGCGCTGTGGGAATGCTGCGGATCTGCTGCACTGTGCCGTCCGCCAGGTAGAGGGCGACTGCGAGGGCTGTGCTCACCCACGCCAGCCCGACCAGCACGTCGCGCCAGATGGGTAGGCGCCGCCCGCGCGGCAGGGCAGGGGCCCGCTGCGCCACGCGCTGCAATGGGGGTGATGAGGTCATGCTGATAAATCCTTGCGACAAATTTGTGAGGAAGCTGTGAGATGACCTGTGAGAACTTATGGGTCGTTGAAAATTGTAACTAAATTTTCACCGGTGCCAAATCGTATCTCAGGGAAAACCCTGATGACCTTCGTTACCCCTTGAGGTCGGGGACGTGACGTCTCCGCGACAGCTCGGGTAGGCTGACCGGGCTGCCTGGCGAGGGACCCGACGTCCGTTATCGACTAGCAACCCCTGCAGGCGTGCATCCCCGACCACACCTCAGGAGGTAGAAATGGCCCCCCAGAAGCTGGAAGCCACCGCTCGCACCGAGTTCGGCAAGGGCGCCGCCCGCAAGCTGCGCCGCGCCGACCGTGTTCCCGCCGTCATCTACGGCCCGGGGCTGGACCCCATCCACATCTCTTTTGAAGGCCAGGATGCCTTCCTGGTCTTCCGTGAGGCCGGAGTCATCGTGGAGGTGAGCGTCGACGGCGGCGCCCCCCTCCTGGTGACGCCGAAGCAGACCCAGCGCGACCCGATCACCGGCTTCCTTGAGCACATCGACCTGGTTCCGGTCAAGGCCGAGTGAGTCCTTCCCTGCATCTCGTCGCCGGGCTCGGGAATCCGGGCCCGGCGTATACTCCCACCCGGCACAACGTCGGGTTCTGGGCGCTGGACGACCTGGCCGGACGTCTGGGGGCGCGTTTCTCCATCGCCCGCGGGCAGCGCGCCGAGGTGACCACTGGGATGCTGCCGGGTGACCACCGGCTGGTGCTCGTCAAGCCCACCACCTTCATGAATGACTCGGGCGTCGCTGTCGCCGCCGTCGCCAGGTTCCACAGGATCCCTCCCGCCGACGTGATCGTCGTCCATGATGAACTGGACCTCGACCCCACCCGCCTGCGGCTGAAGTTCGGTGGCGGCGACAATGGGCACAACGGGCTTAAATCCATCCGGGCGCACCTTGGCACTGGTGACTTCCACCGCGTCCGCGTGGGAATTGGCCGTCCCCCGGGCCGCCAGCCCGCTGCCGACTACGTGCTCTCCCGGATGCGCCCCGCGGATCTGGATGCCATGCGGCTCGACGCGGCGGTCGCGGCCGATGCGGTCGAGGCCCTGGTAGCCGAGGGTCTTGCGGCCGCGCAGAATCGTTTCAACTCCTAGTGTCATGACAGGATGACGCCGTGAGATTTCCCGGACTTCTTCCCGCCCTCGAAGCCGACCCAGCCGTCCGGGCCACGCTGCACGACTCCCAGGTGGCGGGCGCGGAGGCGCGTGACATCACCTGCGCCACCTCATTCTTCGCCACCGCGACCGCCCTGCTGGCATCCGAGTCCGGGCGCACGACGCTGCTGGTCACCTCCACCTTCCGGGAGGCCGAGGCCATGGCTGCCGAGATCGCCGGCCTGCTCGGTGAGGACGCAGTCGCCTACTACCCGGCGTGGGAAACTCTGCCCCACGAGCGCCTTTCACCCCGGGCCGACACCGTCGGCAAGCGCCTGGCCGTGTTGCGGCGGCTTGCCTCTGACGCGCCGCCGCAGGTGGTGGTCGCGCCCGTGCGCGCCCTGCTTCAGCCGCAGGTCAAGGACCTGGCCGCAATGCGACCCGTCACCGTCGAGGCTAGCCAGGAATGCGACCTGACCAGTCTGCTGAAGTCGCTGGTGGATGCGGCGTACAACCGCGTCGACCTGGTGGAGCGGCGAGGCGAGTTCGCGGTGCGCGGCGGGATCGTGGACGTCTTCCCACCTACCGCGGAACAGCCGGTCCGCATCGACTTCTTCGGCGACGAGGTGACCGAGATCCGGCCGTTCTCCGTCGCCGACCAGCGCTCCACCGGTGAGCAGCTGAGGAAGGTCACGGCCGAGCCCTGCCGGGAGCTGCTGCTCACCGGTGCGGTCCGGCAGCGGGCCAAAGCCCTTCAGCGGGAGCATCCTCAGCTCTCGGATATGCTCTCCCGTCTCGCCGAGGGGCATGCGGTCGAGGGGATGGAGGCCCTGATCCCCGTCCTGGTGGACGGCCTGGAGCTGATCACCGACGTGCTTCCGCAGCGGTCCCTGGTGCTGCTGGCGGCCCCGGAGCTGGTGCGGGCCCGCGCCGTCGAACTGGTCGCGACCAGTGAGGAGTTCCTGAGTGCCAGCTGGGCGGCTGCGGCCAGCGGCGGCACCTCGCCCATCGACCTGGGAGCCTCCTCCTACCGGGCGCTCGGTGAGGTCCGTGAACACACCATGGGGCTCGGCCACAAATGGTGGAGCCTCACCCCGTTCACAGCCGACGAGGCCCCCGACGCCAATCTCGACGCCGACTCTGTGCATTCCCGCCAGCTCGGTATCACCCCCACCGAGGACTTCCGTGGCGACGTGGACGCTGCCGTTGCTCATATCCAGGGCCGGCTCCGTGACGGCTGGCGGGTGCTGATCGGCGTCGAGGGGCAGGGCCTGGCTTCGCGCATGACCGAGCTGTTGGCTGAGCATCAGATCACCGCGGGCCTCTCCGAACTTGACAGCGAACCAGAGACCGGGACTGCGCACGTGGTCGTTGGCTCCTTCCGCCGTGGCTGGCGCGCTGGGCCCGCGAAGCTGGAGCTGCTTACCGCCGCGGAACTGTCAGGACAGCAGGCCGCGGAGCGTGGCCAGCGCAAACTGCCGTCCCGCCGCCGCAACACCATCCAGCCGCTGGAGCTCAAGGCCGGCGACCCGATCGTCCACGAGGTCCACGGGGTCGGCAGGTTCGTGGAGCTGGTGCAGCGCACCGTCCAGGGCGCCGTCCGCGACTACCTGGTGATCGAGTACGCGGCTAGCAAACGCGGCCAGCCCGGTGACCGGTTGTTCGTGCCGATGGACCAGCTTGACCAGCTGACCCGCTACGTCGGATCCGAGACCCCCGCGCTGGACAAGATGGGTGGCGCGGACTGGGCGAAACGCAAGTCGCGCGCCCGGAAGGCCGTCAAGGAGATCTCCGCGGAGCTCATCAAGCTCTACGCCGCCCGGCAGGCCACCAAGGGACACGCCTTCGGGCCGGACACCCCCTGGCAGCGGGAGCTGGAGGACGCCTTCAGCTTCGTCGAGACCCCCGACCAGCTGTCTGCGATCCAGGAGGTCAAGGCCGACATGGAGAGGGTGGTCCCCATGGACCGCCTGATCTGCGGCGACGTCGGGTTCGGCAAGACAGAGATCGCCGTCCGGGCGGCGTTCAAGGCCATCCAGGATGGCAAGCAGGTGGCGGTGCTGGTGCCGACGACCCTGCTGGTCAGCCAGCACCATCAGACCTTCGCGTCACGGTTCGCGGGTTTTCCCGTCCACATGGCGCAGCTGAGCCGGTTCCAGGGCGACGCCGAATCGAGGAAGGTCCTCGAAGGGTTGGCGAACGGCAGGATCGACCTGGTGATCGGCACCCACCGGCTGCTGGCCAAGGAGGTCGTGTTCAAGGATCTCGGCCTGGTGATCATCGACGAGGAGCAGCGGTTCGGCGTCGAGCACAAGGAGCGGCTGAAGGAGCTGCGGGTCAACGTCGATGTGCTGTCGATGTCGGCCACCCCCATCCCGCGCACCCTGGAGATCGCGATTACAGGGATCCGGGAGATGAGCGTGATCGCCACCCCGCCGGAGGAACGCCACCCGGTGCTGACCCTCGTCGGCCCCTACGACAAGGGGCAGGTGCGGGCCGCGATCCGCCGCGAGCTGGCGCGGGAGGGCCAGGTGTTCTTCGTCCACAACCGCGTCGACTCCATCGACAAGGTGGCCGCCGAGCTGCGGGAGCTGGTGCCGGAGGCCCGGGTCGCCACCGCCCACGGGCAGATGGGGGAGTCGAGGCTGGAGCAGGTCATGCTCGACTTCTGGGAGCGGCGGGCCGACGTGCTGGTGTGCACCACCATCGTCGAGGCGGGCCTGAACATCCAGACCGCGAACACCCTCATCATCGACCGCGCCGACGTGCTAGGGCTCTCCCAGCTGCACCAGCTGCGGGGCCGGGTGGGACGCTCCTCCGAGCGGGGCTACGCCTACTTCCTGTATCCCGCGGACAAGCCCCTCACCCAGACCGCCCATGAGCGCCTGACGACGATGGCCTCCCACACCGACCTCGGCGCGGGAATGTCGATCGCGATGCGCGACCTGGAGCTGCGCGGTGCTGGGAACCTTCTCGGCGGGGAGCAGTCCGGGCACATCGCCGACGTTGGCTTCGACATGTACCTGCGCCTGGTGGGGGAGGCCGTCGCCCAGTACCGGGGCGAGGACACCACGCCGGAGCCGGCGCTGCGCATCGAGCTGCCCGTCGATGCCCATCTGCCCGACGAGTACGTGCCGTCGGAGCGGCTGCGGCTGGAGATGTACAAGCAGATCGCGGAGATCCGCTCGCCTGAGGACGTCGAGGCGGTGCGCTCTGAGCTGGCGGACCGCTACGGTGAGCTGCCGCCGCCCGTCGAGCAGCTCCTGGGGGTCGCGGTGCTGCGCAACCGCGCCCGCGAACTCGGGGTGGTGGATATCGTTGCGCAGGGAAAGAACGTCCGGGTCGAGCCGGTGACGCTGCCCGAGTCACGCCAACTGCGGCTGCAGCGTCTGTATCCGGGGTCGGTATACAAGGCGGCGGCGTCGCAGCTGCTGGTACCCAAACCCGACGGCGATACGGTTGCCTGGGCGATGTCCCTGCTGGACCGGGTGATCAGTCCGTAGCAACAAACGGGGGCCGCGGGTCTAGACCCGCGGCCCCCGCCGGGCGAGGTGGCAAAGTCAGCTTTGTCCCTGGTACTTCCACGCGCGCACGTAGTCGATGACGAACTCGGTCCTGTCGGCCGTCTGCTCGGCATTGGGCTCGCCCCAGTATCCCGAGCCGACCTGGGTGTTCAGGCGGAGATTGTATTTGTCCCCCGACCCGAAGAGAGTCTTCCAGCGGGGGTCGTTCGACTTGTCGACATCTAAGTAGTTCTGGCCATCCACGAAGAAGGTGATCTTCTCCGGCGTCCACTCCACGGTCCACGTGTGGAATTGGCCATCATTGACATCGATCCCCGCCGGCGTGATCGCCTTTTCATTGGGGTGCTTCTGTTTCTGGCCCGGGTGCTTATCTGGCTGCACGTAGTGCAAGGTGGCCGTGGACTGGGTCAGCAGGTCGATATGGTCGTCTTCGTGGCTTTCCGCTGGGGTGCCGTAGGCCTCGAGGATATCGATCTCACCTTCGTTGGTGTCAGCATTATCTGGGCGCATCCAGAATGCGGGCCAGATGCCGCGGGAGTGTCCTTTGATCGTCGGCAGCTTTGCACGCAGCTCGAAACGGCCGTACTCCTGGGAGAATTTTCCATTCTTGGTCTGGAGGGATCCTGTGGAGTACCAGCGTTGCTTGATGATATTGCCATCCTTGTCTATATCCCCCTTTTTGTGGGATATCGGCTCCTTTAGACGTTCGGTGTGAATGACCAGATTGCCATCACGGACGTTAACATTGTCTGCCTTGATCTCCCCCCAGTCGTAGCCGACATAGGTATTATCTTCAATATTCCACTTATTCTTCGTCTGGGAGAAGTCATTGAAATCGTCATTGAAGACGGGGTCTCCCCAGCCCTCGACGTGGCCGTCTGCTGCGTTCTGCTGGTTTGTCTGCTGTGCTGTGCTCGCCGCGGTGTCCGCGGAGGTCAGGTTGCTGACCGTCGTGGTGACGGGGGTGCTACTGCCCTTGCCCACGTAGGCGGTCACCCCGATCTCTGATGATGGTGCGAAGGGGCTCTTCTCGTCGGTTGCCGTCACCTGCCACTGCGGAGCAGAGGAGCTGGCCTCATAGACCCGTGCGGACAGGGTCGCCTTGTCCTTCCCGGCTGCCTCCAGTTCGAGGCGGTAGCTGGTTCCGGTCTTGAGGCCGTTCACCTTGGCGCCCTGGAGTACCTCAGTGGTGCCGTTGGTGACCTTCTCCAGCTGGATGTAGGAGTCCTTCCCTTCAGTGGAGCGCACGACGACCGAGTAATAGCTCTCCCCGGACTTGCGGACCTGCACTCGGTTGTAGACGCTGGTGGAGGGGATCGCGTCCAGCTGGAAGGTGTAACCCGTTAGCGTGGAATCCGCTGCTGAGCCATCGCTCCGGCTTGTCTTCTGGAAATGACCCGGGTCGGCGGTGAGCTGGAACGGCGCACCGTTGTCTCCCACCTCGGACGGCGCGGACTGGAATGAGGGAGCCTCGTGCGTTCCTGCGCTAGCAGGTGTGATGGGTAGGAACGATAAGACGCCTATGAACGCCACCGCTGCCGTCGCCAGGTGAAATTTACGGCGATAAATCTTCATCAGCTTATTTACTCCTCGATAGGACGGTCCCGGTCCCGGCGTATCCACGTCGTGGTCGAAGGCGCGAATCCGAGGTGGTTGTCTTTTAAATAAGACGCCTCGAATCGAGGTGACTCCCACTTCTGCGGATATACCGTGAGCGGTGATGAGCACGCTTCACGCTACTGGGCTGACTCCTGGGATGCAACGAGAACTGCGGAAAAAGTCCTTGTGAAACCGCCTTTCAGAATTCATCGGCCTTTATCACAGGGATGTGCTGGCCCATGATGAGGTGGACGCTATGCTTCGGGAGCGAGGCTGTTTGTCGGAGGGAGACCCATGAAGTTCGCCACCCGTACTGCCGCTGCGTGCCTGGCCGCTGCGGCGCTTGCCGGCTGCTCGCACAGTGCGTCCACCGCAGCAGTCGTCGGTGATGTGGCCATCCCGGAGGTGAGGCTGACTGAGACGGTGGAGTCGTGCAAGGCAGCTGGCCTTGAGGTCACCCGCACCCGGGCGCTGTTCTTCCTGGTGGCCGGCGACATCGCCGACCACGTTGCCCAAGGCGTTGGGACCCCCTTCGATGAGGCCGGGATCCGGCAGAGCATCGAGTCGGACCCCCAGGGCAGGGCCCTGGCCGGAACTCCCTGCGAGAAGGTGCTTCAAGGCCGCGTGAAACTGCGCCTTATGCAGCGGAATGTGGACCCGGACACCGTTCAGCAACTGCTGCCGCAGGTGGAGTTCAATCCGCGCTATGGCAGCTGGGACCCGGAGCAGGGACTTGACCCGCAGGGCGGCTCCATCTCGGTCGCGACGGAGGACTGATGACCATGGCCGGTGAGCAGCTGATCCGCCTCCGCGAGGTGATGGCCCGGCTGCGCGTCGAATGTCCCTGGGACCGGGAACAGACCCACCAGTCGCTGCTGACCCACCTCGTCGAGGAGGCCTGCGAGGTGGTCGACGCCGTCGAGCAGGGAACCGACGCCGACCTTCTGGAGGAGCTTGGCGACCTGCTGCTTCAGGTCTACTTCCACGCCCAGATAGCCGAGGACGAGGGGCGCTTCACCCTCGACGACGTCGCCCGGGGGATCGCCGACAAGCTGATTCGCCGGCATCCCCACGTCTTCGGCGGCGGTGAGGTTCCCGAGAATCTCAGGCAGACCTGGGAGCAGAGCAAACGCCAGGAGAAGGGTAGGACCTCGTCGTTGGACGGCATCGCGCAGTCTATGAGCTCCTTGGCGCGCACCCAGAAGGTCATCTCGCGGGCCCGGTCGCATCAGGTCGCCGTCGAGTTGCCGGACGAGGCCATCACGGCCAGCGAGACGGGGGAGCAGATCCGGGCTCTCGTCGCCCGGGCCCAGGCCAGCGGCATCGATGCCGACGCCTCGGTCCGTGCCGCTCTCCGTGAGCTGGAGGATCGGATCCGGGAAGCGGAGAGGCGGTCGGACGCGGACTGACACCAGCTGTCGGCGTCCTCTATTCCACCACGGGTCCCACGAAGAACCATGAGTTGCATCCCTGCGAAGGACTGTGTACTGTAATACACAGTTGACGGGCAAGGCCCGGAACGAAGAACTCAATATGAGGACCACCCGGGCCGGTCGCGCTCGGTTAACGACTTCCGTGCGGGCTGCGGCACATTGCCAGGCCTGTTGTCTGAAAAGCCGCCCCCGTCGGTTGAACGCCGGATGCACTCACACGCCCGGGTGGCCCTCATGCGGTGACGTGGCCCGGGTGGGCCGAAGGGCATCGGTTACCACTATGGATGGGCGGGTTGCAGGTTCGAGTCCCGTCGTCCTAACGGGCGTAGCTCAATTGGTAGAGCAGCACTCCGGTGTCCACACCTACGCCCGCCCGGGCCTCTTCCTCTCCTTCCGCTCCGAGAGGCCCAAGACGAATGAAAGGAGGCGACATCATGGACGTACTGCGCCGGATTGCACTGCGGATCACCCCGCAGAACGCGCCCGCCGACGAGCGGCAGGTCCTGAACTCAGCCGGGGGTTACACCTTTGAACTCGACGATGCCGCGCGGCTGCGCCGCTTCCTGCTGCTCGGGGTCGATGGGGGCACCTACTATGCCTCCGCCGCGGACCTGGCCATCCAGAACGTCGCCGTCCTCCAGCGTATGGCCGCATCGGACCCCGAGGGGCTGGTCGCCACCATCGTCGACGTCTCTGCCCGCGGCGCCGCGCCCCGGCAGAACCCGGCCCTGTTCGCGCTGGCCTATGCAGCCTCCGTGCCTGAGACCTCCGCGGCTGCGCTGGCCGCTTTGCCCACGGTGGCGCGCACTGGAACCCACCTGTTCACCTTCGCCGCCTACGTGCAGCAGTTCCGCGGTTGGGGACGCGGGCTGCGCCGCGCCGTCGGGCGCTGGTATACGGACCGGCAGGCCAGCGACCTGGCCTATCAGGTGGTCAAGTACCGTCAGCGCGACGGCTGGACGCACCGGGACCTGCTACGGCTGTCACACCCCGTGACGCCGGTGCCGGAGCTGCGGTCGCTGTTCGACTGGATCGTGCGCAGGTCGGTGGATGATGACACACCAGAGCTGATCCGCGTCTTCCTGAAGGCGCAGGAGGCGACGAAGGCCAGCACCTGGGCTGGGCTGGTTCGTGAGCACCGGCTGACCTGGGAGATGCTGCCGGACGCCGCTCTCAAGGAGCCCGAGGTCTGGGAGGCGCTCCTGGAAGCGGGAATCCCGCAGACGGCGTTGCTGCGCCAGCTGCCACGACTCACCGGGCTGGGTCTTCTCAGCGACCTGGGAGGCCACACCGAGCAGGTATGCGCGCAGCTCACCGATCCCGGCCGGCTCCGCAAGGCGCGCGTCCACCCGGTGAACGTCCTCGTGGCGGCACGCACCTATGCCTCCGGGCAGTCAGTACGCGGCAAGAGCTCATGGCAGCCCAGCCGCAGGGTCGTCGACGCCCTGGATGATGCGTTCTACGCCACTTTTGGCGCAGTTGTCCCGTCGGGTAAGCGCACCATGCTGGCGCTGGACGTCTCCGGTTCGATGGCCTCCTACATCTCGGGCTTGCCGGTGACCGCCCGCGAGGCCTCGGCGGGTCTGGCCCTGGTGCAGCTGGCAACAGAACCCGTCTCGGCGGTCGTCGGTTTCACCGGGCGGCTGCAGCCGCTCGACCTGTCACCGCGGCAGCGTCTCGATGACGTGCTGGGCAGGATCAGCGGTCTGCCGTTCGGCAACACGGACTGCGCACAGCCAATGATCCACGCCCGGAAGCAGAAACTGGAGGTGGACACCTTCGTGGTCTACACCGACAACGAGACCTGGTGCGGGAGAATCCACCCGTACCAGGCCCTGGCCGAGTACCGCCGGGCAACCGGCATCCCGGCGAAGCTCGTGGTGGTGGCCATGACCTCCACGGGGTTCAGCATCGCCAACCCGGACGACGCGGGCATGCTGGACGTGGCCGGATTCGACCATGCGGTGCCGAACCTGATCTCGGAGTTTTCGCGTGGCTTCTAGGCGGGACCGGACACGTGGCGGCAACGCCGCGCTGACAGGCGCAGGCGGGGCCGCCACTCGTCGTTCCGGGGGAGTGTCGGACCTCAAGGCCGCCAGGGCCCGGGAACTCCACGACCAGGCGTCCGAGGCCGAGCGGCGCGCCGCCGACCTGCGTGCCGAGCGCGACCGCCTGATCCGGCAGCTGCGCGCTGAGGATGAGAAACGCTGGTCCTATGGCGCGCTCGCGAAAGCGATCGGGTGCAGCCGGGAATTGATAGCCCAGGTCGTCAAACGCCGCTGATCTGCAACCCTGTGCGAGGGGCGGAAGAAAGGCGTGACCGCTGCCCGTGCGTTGGATAGGGTTGACGGGAAGGACATCCAGGTCTTCACATCCAAGGAAGGGCAGCCCCATGGCAGCTATTGAGTTCATCGACGCCCGCGAAGTCCTCGACTCTCGCGGCAACCCCACCGTCGAGGTCGAGGTTGTCCTCGACTCTGGCGCAGCCGGCCGCGCCATCGTCCCCTCCGGCGCCTCGACGGGTGCTTTCGAAGCCGTCGAGCTGCGTGACGGTGGCGAGCGCTTCGGCGGCAAGGGAGTCCTGACAGCGGTCAAGAACGTACTCGACGTCATCGGCGAAGAAGTCCTCGGCTACGACGCGGATGAGCAGCGGGTCGTCGATCTCGCGATGCTTGAGCTCGACGGAACCCCGAACAAGGCCAAGCTCGGGGCCAACGCGATCCTCGGCGTCTCCCTGGCCGTCGCGCATGCCGCAGCTGAGGAGGCTGGGCTCCCGCTGTACCAGTACGTCGGCGGTCCCAACGCCCACATCCTGCCCGTGCCCATGATGAACATCCTGAACGGTGGTTCGCACGCCGACTCCAACGTCGACATCCAGGAGTTCATGATCGCCCCCATCGGCGCCGAGTCCTTCGCCGAGGCCGTCGAGATGGGCGCTGGCGTCTACCACGCCCTGAAGAAGGTGCTGAAGGACCGCGGCCTGTCCACCGGCCTGGGTGACGAGGGCGGTTTCGCCCCGAACCTGGACAGCAACCGCGAGGCCCTCGACCTGATCGTCGAAGCTATCAAGAAGGCCGGGTATGAGCCCGGCAAGCAGGTGGCCCTGGCCCTCGATGTCGCGGCCTCCGAGTTCTACAAGGACGGCGTCTACAAGTTCGAGGGCACCGATAAGACCGCCGAGCAGATGATCGACTACTACGCTGAGCTGGTCGACGCCTACCCGCTGGTGTCCATTGAGGACCCGCTGAATGAGGAGGACTGGGACGGCTGGAAGGCCATGACCGAGCGTGTCGGTGACCGGGTGCAGCTCGTGGGCGACGACCTGTTCGTCACCAACGTGGAGCGCCTCGGCCGGGGCATCGACTCCGGTGTCGCCAACGCCCTGCTGGTCAAGGTCAACCAGATCGGCTCGCTGTCCGAGACCATCGACGCCGTCGAGATGGCCCACCGCGCCGGATACCGCACCATGATGTCGCATCGCTCGGGTGAGACCGAGGACGTCACCATCGCCGACCTCGCCGTCGCCCTGGGCTGTGGCCAGATCAAGTCCGGCGCCCCGGCCCGCACGGACCGGGTTGCGAAGTACAACCAGCTGCTGCGCATCGAGCAGAACCTCGATGACGCCGCGGTCTACGCTGGGCGCTCCGCGTTCCCGCGTTTCAAGGGCTGATCCGGCACTCGCATCAGTCAGACTGGTCGCATGCCGAGTAATCCCAGAAGCAAGCCGACGGGCAGCGGTCCGGGACGTGGATCCCCGCGTTCCCGGACCGCGGCCCGTCCGGGGGAGCGGATCTCCAGCGGTCGCTCCCGGACCCGTCCGCTGGATGCGGAGGCCGTCGCCCGTGCCACCGCGGAACGGCCCCGCGTCACATCCTCCGAGCGTGCGCTCGGGATGACGTGGCGGCTCCTCATCCTGGGGGTCGTCATGGCCGCGCTGGCCGTCACCCTGGCTCAGAGCCTGCGGGTTTACTTCGCCCAGGCGCAGGAGACGGCGATGCTGCGAGAACAGATCGCGCAGCGCCAGCAGGAGATCTCCACCCTGGAGGATCAGCTGGCCCGCTGGAAGGACCCCGCCTTCGTCAAGGCGGAGGCCCGGTCCCGGCTCGGCTGGGTCATGCCGGGGGAGACCGGTTACCGGGTGATCGGCGCCGACGGCAAGCCGATTGGCGGCGACTCCACTGCGCTGGCTCCCAACAAGCCCAGCAGCGGTATGTGGTGGCAGCAGATGTGGGGATCGGTCGCCGTGGCCGATGCCCCGGCCGAAGAGGAAGAGTGAGGAATCTGGTGAGCGAGGCTCCCACAGCCGCTGACCTCGACGTGATCGAGAACCAGTTGGGGCGCACCCCGCGCGGAGTGGTGGCAGTCGCGTGGCGTTGTCCCTGCGGAAACCCCGGGGTGATCAAGACCCTTCCCAGACTGGACAATGGCACGCCTTTCCCCACCGTCTACTACCTGACCAACCCTCGGTACGTCGCGGCCTGCTCGTCGCTGGAGGCCTCGGGGCTGATGGCTGAGATGTCGCGGCGGCTCCAGGAGGACGGGGAACTGGCGGTCCGTTACCAGAATGCCCACGAGGCCTACCTCGCGGACCGGGCTGCCCTCGGGGCTGTGCCGGAGATCGAGGGAGTCTCCGCGGGCGGCATGCCGGCCCGTGTGAAATGCCTTCATGTCCTCGTGGGACATTCGCTGGCGGTGGGCCCCGGCGTGAATCCCCTGGGGGACGAGGCCCTGGCTCTGGTGCGGGAACGGGTCGGGGATGCCTGCTGTGAGGAGCCGGCATGACGGTGGCTGCCATCGACTGCGGAACCAACTCAATCCGCCTGCTCGTCCTGGCGGGAAGCCGCGATGCGCCCCAAGAGCTAGCGCGTGAGGTGCGGCTGGCGCGCCTCGGGCAGGGAGTCGACGCCACCGGGGAGTTCCATCCGGATGCCCTGGCCCGCACCTTTGCTGTCTGCGACGAGTTCGCCCAGATCATCCGTGCCCATGGCGCTGGGAAGGTGCGATTCGTCGCCACCTCCGCGGCGCGTGACGTCACGAACCGGCAGCTGCTGAGCGACGGGGTGCGCGAACGCCTGGGCGTGGAGGTGGACGTGATCCCGGGCCAGGAGGAGGCGCGGCTATCCAGCTCCGGGGCGCTCTGCGCGGTGGATGTGACCCCGCCGACCCTGATCCTCGACATCGGCGGTGGCTCGACGGAGCTGGTGCTGGCCGATGTGGCCGGGACGATCCTGCACTCCGTCTCCCTCAACGTCGGTTCCGTGCGGCTCCGTGAACGGTTCCTGCACACCGACCCTCCGACGTCCGAGGAGCAGAGGACCTCCCGGGCGTTCGTCGGTGATCTGCTGGATGGCTCCGGGATCGATTTCGCTGCCGTCGCGAGTGCGGTCGGGGTGGCTGGGACCGTGACGAGCGTTGCCGCCCGGGTGCTGGGGTTGGAGGCCTATTCCCGTGATGCGGTGCACGGCCTGGTGCTGGGATGCGACGACATCCGCGACGCCAACAGCCACTGGCTGGCCACCCCGGTGTCCGAGATCGAGGGGGAGCCTTGCATGCATCCCCTCCGGGCTGGGGTGATCGGGGCCGGGACCCTGATCCTCGACGAGATAGCCGCGAGAATTCCCTCCCAAAAAATCCTAGTCAGCGAAACTGACATCCTGGATGGAATAGCCTTGGAACTGCTGTAGGTCCCGGCCCCCGTAGCCCAACTGGCAGAGGCAGGCGGCTTAAACCCGCTCAAGTACGGGTTCGAATCCCGTCGGGGGCGCTGGTAGCCCACGGAGAGCCGAAGGCGGCCGGGCAGAGCGTGGTGCTCTGCCCGGCCGCCTTGACATTACTTGGCTGGTTCCTTCTCCATGATCAGGTCACCGGCCTGGACCTGGACGCCAGCGGGTAGCTTCGCGATGGCCACAGGCTGGTACAGGCCTCCCGAGCCATCGGCATCGAAGAACAGAGCGCCGTCCTGCTGGTAGATGCGGGTCGTGGTGGTGGCCGAGCCTGTAGTGAAGGCGTCATCACCCAGGTAGCCGAAGGTCGCCGCGGGCAGCTTGATCTTGTCCTGGCCGGAGGCGAAGTCGGTGAGCGTGTCGGCTTTGCCGTCCGCCCTCCCATCCAGTACGAACGTATCGTTCCCAGCGCCCCCGGTGAGGGTGTTTGCTCCCTCTCCGCCGGCGAGGATGTCGTCGCCGCCCTCCCCAGACAGGGTGTTGTCGGCGGAGTTGCCGGTAATCGCGTTGGCCTCGTCATTGCCCGTCACCTTCAGCGGGCCACTGCCCAGCATCTGAAGGTTCTCCACCCCAGCCGGGATGGTGGTGTCGATGGCGGTGTACAGGGTGTCGGTGCCGCCGCTGTCGGTGGCCTTGTCCCCGGATGCATCGAAGACGAACCGATCATTCCCATTGCCACCCTGCTGATCGGTGACCGTGGAGTGGTGCTGGCCGATCTCCTTGCTTTCATAGTTGATGGAAGCGCTCTCAACGCCAGGAAGAGAACCCTTGTGTTCAGCCAGTCCGCTGGGGTATTCGGAGTACCCCGTCCCGGCGAGGTGATTGCCCGAGATATTCAGGCCCGTGATATTGCCTATCAGTTTTTCCTCCGGCTTTCTAGTTTCGCCCTTCTTCAGAGGGTTCGACGCCACACCTTTGGACACTTCGGCGCCCACATAGAATGGCGTCCCCGTCGGGAGGATGACATTGTCGACGAACTTGACACCAGTGAGATTACCTCGGCCGCCAGCGTACTTCACCGATACCTTAGTTTTTGGATGGGTGATGTCTCTTCCGGCATATGCATGCTTGGAGAGCTGGTTGCCATTCCCTGACACTGTGGAGTCCTTGTCCCAGATGGACTCGACCGCAACAATGGCCCTGTCGGCTTTCCCGGAGAGGATGTTTCCCTGGAAGACGTTATTGTCAGAGGCCGGGCCGACGTAGAACATCCAGTGGGGATGGGCTGGCTCTTTGACCTCGATCACATTGTTCTCGAAGGTGTTGTTCTGGCTTTTCTGGTAGGCCTGCACCAGTCCTTCGCCCTGGGAGCGGTTGGTGGTGATCTTGTTTCCCTTGATGGTGTTGCCTGATGAACCGTAGGCGAGGTGGATGGATGCCGAGAACGAATTGCTGAAGTAGTTCCCTTCCACCGTGTTGTTGTTTGAGTTGTCCTGCATCGACAGATTGCGGGTGTTCTCGGTCGAGTAGTTGTTGGTTATGGAGCTGTTGCTGACTCCTGATAGCCCGATGCCATAGTATGCTCCGGTGATGTGGTTGCCAGTGATGGTGATGTTTGTGCTTCCAGGATTTGTTTCTGCGATAGTGCCCTTCTCGACAAATCGATCATATGCTGGAGCTTCTTTGTCTGCATATTCATCTTTTGGATCAGTGGTTACGCCCTTGATCCCAGAAGTAACACCGATTGCGACTTGCTTGTCTGGGACTTCATCACTTACAGTCCCGACTATCCTGTTGTTCAGGATCTTGACATTTTTCACTGCGCCGTCTCGTGCGACTACATCGATGCCTCTATACCCGAGGCCGAGAATTGTCAAATGACTGATCTCGATATCCGATATAGCGGAGCCTAGGACCCCGCGAACTTCTGCCCCCTTTTCTGTGGATTCCTTGAGGTCAATCACTACATTGGTGAGCTTCATGTTGCTGGCGTCTTTTTCGAAACGGAATACGTTTCCGGGGTTATCCCCTTTGGGTATCGCAGCTTTGATGGTGGCGCCTGCGCCGTCAAAGAACTTCAGTCCCTTCGTGAGGACCAGTTCATGGTTGATCGTGTAGGTCCGCGATGGATCAAGCTTGACTCCGGTGTCTTCCTGCACGGCCTTGTTGATGAGGTTCTGCAGCTGGGTTGTGGCCTGTTCTGCATCCTCCGAGATGTTGTTGGCTACCAGAGGGGCGGTGCCGTCACTCTCGGGGGCCTGGCTGGTGGCGTCGCCGGGACCGGCTACCAGGACGTTCGCGGGGCTGATCGGCGGTGCTGCCGTCTGCGGCCCTGAGACTGAGGCGCACCCTGCCAAGGCGGCGAGCGAACCCGCCATGACAACGACCAATGGACGGGATATTGATTTCATGAGCCCTCCAGGGGATAGATTATCGGTCAATGTATCCAAGCGTTCCGGAGCCCAGCGAGGGGCTCGGCCGAAAGGACGACAGAAACACTCAGGTGTTCAGGGCAAGGTGGGGGGTTCCACCGAGGGAGGGTCAGTGAAACCCCTAGGCCGGGCTGCGTGGGGTCTTCGTGCGCAGGTCGGAGTGGGTGGCGAAGGTCGCCTCGGCGCGGCGGACGCTGTGCACCTGGTGTCGGGGGATGAGGTCGTCGAGGAAGCCGTACTCGCGGCTGATGTGAGCGGCTTTGAGGTCTCCGGCGGTCACTCTGCGGCGTAGATGGCGCCACCAGTCGGAGATGTCGCCCCAGCCCGGGGCAGCCAGCGAGCCGCCGAACTGCTGCACCGCCAGGGACGCCGTCAGCGATGCGAACTTCAGCCGCTGCTCCAGCGGCCAGCCCGCCAGGCAGCCCAACACGAGTCCGGAAGCGAACACGTCGCCTGCACCGGTGGCGTCGGTGACCTCCACCGTCACGGCCGGGCACCAGGCCTCCTCGCCCGTGTTCTGGTCGATGGCGTAGGCGCCGCCGATGCCATCGGTCACCACCGCGAGGGGGACGCGGTCGGCGAGTTTGCGGACGGCCTGATTGGGGGAGTCGGTACGGGTGTATGCCATGGCCTCGACGGCGTTCGGGGTGAAGGCCTGGCAGTGGCGCAGCGGGTGCAGGACGGCAGGGTCCCAGCGTCCTGAGATGTCGAAGCCGATGTCAGCGAACAGCGCGGTGCCGCGGGACTTCAACTCGTCCCACCAGTAGGTCTCGCCGCCGAGATCGACCACCGCGGTGCGTGACGCCGGAGCTGCCAGGATGTAGGACGACAGGGACTCCGGGAGGTCGTGGCCGTGGGTAACCATGGCACGGTCGCCTTCGACGGTAACCGCCACCGTCAGCGAGGTGTGGAAGTTCTCGTACCGGGGAGAGGAAGCCAGGTTGATGTGCTCCTGCTCCAGGAGGGTCTCCCAGATCCAGTCCGCGTAGGTGTCGTCGCCGAAGCCTGCCACCAGGCCGGTCCGCAGCCCCAGCCGGGCCAGCGCCGTCGCCAGGTTCGCGATGCCCCCAGGACAGGAGCCGAGGCCTGTGCTCCACAGCTCCTCGCCGGGGACAGGGATCCGGGGCAGCCCCGCGAAGATGATGTCGAAGAAGATGGTTCCCGAGGTGATGACGTCGAGCGCCGGATCGTCCTCGCTGCGGGAGGCGGCGAGCGGATCGAAGCTCCAGCAGCGTTCACAGAATTCATCGGAATGGGTTGGCTGGGTCATTTCCCGGGTGGTTCCTTCCTGCGACTCGGCTTTGAGACTGCAACCAGCCACAACCATAGGGGAGCGGGCAAGGGGAGTCGACACTTGGGCAGAGCCATCTTGCGACGGCGGCTGGGAGGTCCCGCGAAGTCGCGGGATCAACCGCTAGATTGGCCCCGTGGTAGACACTGTGGCTCATGCACTGGAAACCCCGGACCTGGAGCAGCCCTATGCCGCTCTTGGGGTGAAAGACGAGGAATACGACCGTATCCGGAAGATCCTCGGACGCCGGCCCACCAGCGCGGAGCTGGCCATGTACTCGGTCATGTGGTCGGAGCATTGCTCCTACAAGTCGTCGAAGGCGCATCTGAGGAAATTCGGGGAGCTCACCCAGGACACCCCGCGCGGACCGCTCCTGGCGGGCATCGGTGAGAACGCGGGAGTCGTTGATATCGGCCAGGGCTATGCCGTGACCTTCAAGGCGGAGTCACACAACCACCCGAGTTTCGTCGAGCCCTACCAGGGCGCGGCAACGGGAGTCGGCGGCATCGTCCGCGACATCCTCGCGATGGGAGCCAGGCCGATCGGCGTGATGGACTCGCTGCGGTTCGGCCCGCTCGATGCGCCCGACACCCACCGCGTCCTACCTGGTGTCGTCGCGGGAGTCGGCGGGTACGGCAACTGCCTGGGCCTGCCAAACATCGGCGGCGAGGTGCAGTTCCACACCACCTATCTGGGCAACCCCCTCGTCAACGCGCTGTGCGTCGGGGTGCTGCGCCACGAGGACCTGCACCGCGCCCACGCCTCCGGGGTGGGCAACCGGGTGATCCTCTTCGGCGCGGCGACCGGCGGCGACGGCATCGGAGGAGCCTCGATCCTGGCCTCCGAGACCTTTGACGAGACCGGCCCGGCGAAGCGGCCCAGCGTACAGGTCGGTGACCCGTTCATGGAGAAGCTGCTCATCGAATGCACCCTCGAATTGTTCAAGGCGGGCATCATCAACGGCATCCAGGACTTCGGGGCCGCGGGCATCTCCTGCGCCACCTCCGAGCTGGCCTCCGCAGGCAACAGCGGCATGTCGGTCAACCTCGACCTCGTCCCGCTGCGCGACCCGAACCTCGCTCCTGAGGAGATCCTGATGAGCGAGTCGCAGGAACGCATGATGGCCGTGGTGGAGCCCAGGAACGTGGAGCGTTTCATGGAGATCTGCCGCAAGTGGGATGTAGCGGCCACCGTCATCGGCGAGGTCACCGACGGTGAGCGGCTCATCATCCATTGGCACGGCCACTGCATCGTGGACGTGGACCCGCGGACTGTGGCCCACGAGGGGCCGACCTACGATCGCCCATACCATCGTCCTGCCTGGCTTGACCAGGTCAATGACAATCGCGCCGAAAGCCTGCCCCGCGACAACTCCCCAGAAGGTCTGCGGGACGCGTGGCTGAAGGTGCTGGCGCACGGCAACATCGCCGACAAGTCCTGGATCACCAACCAATACGATCGTTATGTGAGGGGGAACTCCGTCCTGGCGCAGCCCGAGGACGCGGGGATGCTGCGGATCGATGAGGAGACGGGGCTGGGGATCGCGCTGGCGCTCGATGCGAACTCACGATTCACCTTCCTCAACCCCTATCTTGGTGCCCAGCACTCACTGGCCGAGGCGTACCGGAATGTCGCGGTGACAGGCGCAGAACCGGTGGCTGTCACCGACTGCCTCAACTTCGGCTCCCCCGAGGATCCCGAGGTGATGTGGAGCTTCGTCGAGACCATCCTCGGCCTGGTCGATGCGTGCAAGGAACTCGGCATCCCTGTCACGGGAGGGAACGTCTCCCTCTACAACCAGACCGGCGGCACCCCGATCCTGCCCACCCCGACCGTCGGCGTGCTCGGCGTGATCGACGACGTGTCCAAGCGGCTGCGGTCGGGCTTCGCGAAGGCCGGAGACGGGATCTGGCTGCTGGGAACCACCAGGGAGGAGCTGTCGGGATCGGTCTGGGCGGATGCCGTGCACAACGGGCACCTCGGTGGCACCCCGCCGCAGGTGGATCTCCGGGCGGAGGCCGGGCTGGCAAGGGTGATCCGGGACGCGGCCCTGGAGCGGCTGCTGCACTCCGCCCACGACCTCAGCGAGGGCGGCCTCGCCGTGGCCCTGACAGAATCGGCCCTGCAGGGCGGGTTCGGATTCACCGTCACGCTGCCAGGAGAGGACCCGGCGACGCAGCTGTTCAGCGAGTCGGCCGCCCGGGCTGTGGTAACCATGCCGGAGTCGTCGGTGGAACGGCTGAAGTCGCTGTGCCGCGACAACGTCGTGCCGCTGACCAGGCTGGGTGAAGTCGTCGAGCCGTTGGAGGCCACCGTTGTGGGGCTGCTGAGCATGCCGTTGGTGAAACTCCGGGAGACCTGGGCGCGGCCCATCCCGGAGGCCTTGCAGAACGAGGTGTGACAGCTCCGGACCGGGGCTGTTGCTGTGCGGCCGGCCTAGTCTGTTGTTAACGTGATGTGGTGTCAACATTCCGCGGCGACGAGCTGGCTCGGATTCGGGAGTCCGGTTGGGTGGCAAACCCCCGCATCCGGGAGTTGCTGGAGGATGCCGGGCTGCCGTCACCGCTCACATTCCTCACCGAGGTCCTGTCGGATGAGCAGTGGCGTGCCGCGCAACGCGGGGTGTCGCTGCTGCGGGAGCGGTTCAGCGATTTCCGGTTCGCAGGCTCGGTGGAGTACGGGCTCTTGATGGTGCCCTCACCACGTCACCTGGACACGCGAAGCAGCATCCCCGCCGACGTGCGAGCGAGTCAGCACGCGGGGCTCGGAGAGGATTTCTTTGACCCGGCGCTCGCGGACGGAGCAGACCTGACCGGCCCAGCCCAGCCATGGACGCCCTTCGTGTCGGTGGTGGGCGCGTACGGGATGGCGGCGGGCAGCTACGACGATGTCACCAGCGCGTCACCCGACGTCTTCACCGTCGATGGCTTCGACACCCGCGCTGCTATGACGCGTCAGCTGTGGGGCGCCCGCCTGCTTCAGGCCCCGGCCGGGCTCATCCCCGACAGCGACTACAACGAGAAGTGGACCTTCACACTCTTTCCCGGTGAGCCATTGATCGGCGGGCAGGCCGTTTCCGGCACGGTGCTGAAAGGAAGGGTCCGGTTCCGGCTCGGTAAGGCGAATCGTGGCATCGGCAGCGCCCGCATAGCCCCGGCCGTGCCGGTCATGGGGACGTCTGGGGTATGAGCTGCGACCATCAGGTCACTGAGCAGCTCCTGGCACTTGAGCCGGTTTTCCACCATGAGGAGCTGGGTGCAGGCCGTGAGGTGTTCGAGAACATGACCGCCCCCGGCTTCTGGGAGGTTGGGGCCAGCGGGCGCGTCTACACGCGGGACTTTGTCATCGAGGCGCTGGTCGACCGGTACTCCCGACCGCATGAGGACGTCTGGGTCATCCACGATTTCCAGGCCCGACAGCTCAGCGACGGCCTCTGGCTTGCCACCTACGAACTCGACCAGGAAGGACGGCGCAGCCGCCGCGCAACCATCTGGCGGCGCACCCCTTCCCGCTGGGTCGTGGAATATCACCAGGGCACCCTCCTGTGAGGGCGGCCTGGCTCTTGCGACATCCAGGAGAGACAGGTGGTTCCTGACCGGGCTGGAGGCGGAGCGCCATTAGGTTGTGGGTATGGCACATCGACCCAGCTTTGACGAACTTGGCGTCGCGACGGCGCGGCTGTGGGCGACCCGCAGCGCCGACAGCAAGGTGCAGGTGGGCGCCTGCCTGCTGGATCATTTCAACCGCGTGGTGGGCGTCGGCTACAACGGGCGGGCAGCGGGGGAGCCGAACGAACGCGAGTCACTGGAGCAGGGGATGAGCGGCTTCATCCATGCGGAGGTCAACGCGCTGCTGGCCGCCAACTGGAACGGCGAGGCCCACACGCTCTACATCACCCACGAGCCCTGCGCCACCTGCGCGCGGTTGATCGTCAACAGCCGGCGGGTGCGGCGGGTGGTCTACGTCGTCAGCTACACAGAACCGGTCCGGCAGGCCTCGGGACTGCCATCCGGTGAGCAGATCCTGGCCGCCGCAGGCTTGGCTGTTGAGCAGTGGAGCGACGCATAGCAGCAGAGAAACGTAAGAATCCGTCGGATTATTCATTCAAATCAGTGCGTTTTTCTGTCAGAATCAACGGCGTGACGACATCATTTCCGCTAGATAGAAGATCGGTCCTGGGTGCATTGGGCGTTTCGGCGCTCAGTGCTTACCTGCCCGGGATGAATCCACAGGCCCATGGCCTGGCTCCCCAGGAAGACGGGGCGGGAGAGGTGGTCCTGTACGCCTATCTGCCCGATGGGACATTCCTGGATTTTGCGGCATTCCGGGACCGGCAGACCAATGGGGCCGGTGAGAAATGGTATGACGATGCGCTCCTGGAGTCTGAATCGCTGATCGCCGTCAAGGTACGTCTTCTGGAAGAGGCGGAAGGGGCAACGGCGAAGTTTGCCCTCCCTGCGGAGGGCGGTCCCTACACGCTGACGTTGTCGTGGCCTACTAGTCATGGCTATTCCGCTCTGATGGCGGATCTACCAGGCCCCGGTACCTATGACTTGAATGAGCTGGCAGCCCGCACCCTGCACGACCGGCAGGTACAACGGATTGAGGCAGGACCTGAACCGGATGCGGACATCGTCGCTGCCCGCCAGGCCACTGAGGAGGCACTGGCCAGATGCGGTGCGCTTGAAATCGGCCCCGAGAGGGGAGCGCTCGCTGCTCAATGCCTGGAACTGGCTTCAGAGGCACAGTTGAAGCTGGACCTAGCCTTGGCCTCCGTCATCCCTGCAAAGGCATTCATAGGAGTGACCTTCACAAAAGTTCCCACACCTGAGCAGATCAATGACCTCAAGGCTATCACGGGCGGCAAGCGCACACCGGCCGTGCGGTTGGTGATCGGAGAACAGCTAGATGACCTTCCCAAGTGGGCTGAGGTGATCGACGGTATCCACGCTCTGGGTGGTATAGCAGTCATCCAGGTCCGCGACGCAGTCGTAAGGAGGTGGAAGTCGCACGAGGACAATATCGCTCGGATTGACAAACTTCTCAAGGGGTTGCCGGCAGCCACCGGACGACTAGCAGTAGATGTCTGGGAGGTCGGCAATGATATGGGCGGTGATTGGCTGTCTGATGATCCCATTGACAAATCATCGGAATTGGGAGATATGACCGTTTGCGCTCGTAAAATCTATAGCGCGATTGCCACAGCCATACCGGGTGATGATCCCCTGAAGGAGTATACAAAGACGCTGCTGGGGCTTAAGTATCAGTTGGGGCAAGGTGATGAGGCTCACTCAACTTTTACATGGGTGAGAAAGAATTTACACAATGGCAGAGTCTTCTATAGGGCTCTCACTGGGGTTGTCCGTATCATGGGCTTGGAGATCGCTCCGCAGAAGCATCCTTTGGGTACGGCGGCCTATCGGGTGATGACGACGCTCGCCAAGACTGTTTACCAGAAAGTGGCGATCTCCAAGCTGGCTTATGGCGCTGATGACCTGGATGATGGGCCGTGGTGGTTTGGTTCTCCCGATGATCCGGTGAAGGCGCGCCGCATCGTCGCGGAGCATCTAACGAGCGTCGGTATGGGTCAGGCTAGGTCCTGGGGTGCTCCCCTGTGGTGGAATTACCTGGACGATGAGACACCAGGGAGTAAGCACAGCGGTCCCGTCAGCGATGTGCTGGCCAAGGTCGCTGCCAAAGGTGCATGAGCCACTGGGATTCATCCATACGAGGGGCATAAGACATTGCCGGCTACGGACAGGGGGAGGTCCACACCCTCTACATCACCCACGAGTCCTGTGTCACCTGTGCGCGGCTGATCGTCAACAGCCGGCGGGTGCGGCGGGTGGTCTACGTCGTCAGCTACACAGAACCGGTCCGGCAGGCCTCGGGACTGCCATCCGGTGAGCAGATCCTGGCCGCCGCAGGCTTGGCTGTTGAGCAGTGGAGCGACGCATAGCAGCAAGGAAACGTAAGAATCCGTCGGATTATTCATTCAAGTCAGCGCGGTTTTCTGCCAGAATCAACGACGTGACGCCTGGAAGCTTATGTGGCACTGCGGTCAAGCTTTCGTTGACCTGTGTTTGATAAGGAGAGATGTCGCGAAGAGAAGGATTCCTGAAACTTTTAGGCGGTTGGTTTCAGATGCTTCCCGGTGCTCGTGGCCTGTGGCGGCGGCACCTCTGATAAAATTTTAAATTTAATCTCCATACTTGCGGCAACCTTGTGGATAGTGAGAATCAGACGCATGGAAACCGTCGGCCCCGTTATGCCTAGCCGGAGGCCTGTTGGGGCATGCTAAGAGCCAAATTCGAGCCAGGAATATAACATTCATATAACAAACTCCGAGATGGGTGGATATCTGTGTCTTATTCATGCATGGTGGAAATGTATCTGCATATCGAGAGATTTGTCTGCGGTTGGCCTGCAATATGGCAAACCCTATGGTCAGAGGCTTATTCACGAGGGCTTCAGTCAGACAAACACCCCTGTCAACGCGGGGTTGCTCGTAGTCATGAATAACCTCCTCGTGGCCAGATCGCTTGTTGCCGTGGACGAATCTCGGTCTACGGAGGGAGGAAACCGTGAATTTATGCACCAATGAAAAGCGCCATCTGCCTCAGCGGAGATGGAGAGTGAGGAAGGGTCTTCTCGGGACATTGTTCCTGGCTGCGGTTCTGGTGTTTACTCCTGCTGGGATGGCAAGAGCTGACTATTCCAGTGGAGGGATGCCGAGTGCGGCTTTCTCGGTCAAGTATGTGGGGATCAGCTCGTATTGGTCGAATGTCTTCGATCAAGCGCGTGACCGATGGAACCAGACGCAAGCGACAAGCGATCTAGCGATTGGTAAAAAAGATAGCGCTGCGGCGGTGATGACAGCTGGCCGCTATCAGTGGAATTTTTATGGTCTGTACACCTCTTATGGCTGGCGCAACATCAACAGGACTTTCAAAATCCAAGTGAATTCACTGAGATTGAAAGAAGACTCAGGTAGTCATTTCGAGGAGTGGGTTGCCAGTACTTCAACGCATGAGTTGGGGCATGCATTGAGCCTCACCGACAATCCGACGACAGATCGGCCATCACTGATGAAGCATGACCGTGACAGGACGACGGTCATCGCTCCGCAGCCTTACGACATCGAAGAAGTGGGGAGGATCTACTCATGAAAGGACACATTAGGAAAGCCACAGTCGCTCTGGCGGCGGCATCCGTGCTGGGTTTCGTGGGCTGTTCAGGATCCAGCGCAGAGCCCTCACCTGCCGACCCTACTGAAACACTCCAGATGAGTGCAGACTACCCCGTCTACAGCACACTGGACGAAGCAGGGGATGCCGCAGGAACCATCGTCAGGGGAAAGTTCCTGGATTCTCGCGTTGAATTGCTTTATCCCGATACCTCGCCGGATAATGGGGATGGGTTGAGCAATCCACAAAGCGGCGTTCCAAGCGAACAGATCACCCCAAGTGACATGGCAGTTGTGGCGACTGTCAGCCGACTTGAGGTCACTGAGGCGCTGAAGGGTGATGCTCGGGTTGGCGATGTCATTGAGGTTATTCAGCCTGGTGGGGAGTATGAGCAGGTGAAGTACACGGAGGAGAAAACAGTGCCGCTGTCGGATATTAGTTCGTCGGATATATTGCTCTTTCTGGATCTGATGCCCGATGGTCATTACGACTTGATCAACCCTGAGCAGGGTTTGTATACCGTGAACGGTGATGCCCTCACTCCTGTGACCGATGAGAACAGCCTCGGTCTCAAGACCCTGGCCCAAGCGCGTGAGACAGCATCAAAGTGACCGGTCAATGAGAATCAGTCCCCGTATCCGCCACAGGGTACGGGGACTCATTGATAATTATTCATGGGCCTGGAGTCGTTCCGCAGAAGCATCCTTTGGGTACGGCGGCCTATCGGGTGATGACGACGCTTGCCAAGCTGGCCTATGGGGCCAATGACCTGGATGATGGGCCGTGGTGGTTTGGGTCCCCCGATGATCCGGTGAAGGCACGCCGCATCGTTGCTGAGCACCTGACTAGCGTCGGATTGGGGGGACCAACATATGCCTGGTGCGCTCCCCTATGGTTGCACTACCTGGAGGACGAGACACCAGGTAGCAAACACAGCGGTCCCGTCAGCGATGTGCTGGCCAAGGTCGCTGCCAAAGGTGCCTGAGCCACTGTTTTATCCATACGAGGGGCCCCATAAGGCATTGCCGGCTACGACAGTGTGGGAAGAGGCCTAGGCGCGTCACCGCCCGGCAGGCGACAAGCAAAGTACGCGGGCCGCTGACAGACAGCTGCCGTGTTGCACCGCCTGTAGTGAACCCGGGTCATCGTGAGCGCTCTGCGAGTCGCCTGGGGTCTTGAGAGCTGTGGGATCCCCTGGAAGGGTGGGGGGCATGACGCAACCGATTCTGCCAGACAGACGAATGATCCTGGGCATATTGGGCGCTTCAGCTTTTAGCGCTGGTATGTCAGGGCGAGCCCCCGAGGCCTACAGCATGACACCGCAGGGCGGAGAATACGGGGATGTGATTCTTCATGCCTACCGGAGCGATGGGGCGCTCCTGGACTTTGCCGCCTTCCGCGGTCGCCAGAGCAACGGTGCCGGTGAGAGCGGCTATGACGACGTGCTCCTGAACTCCGAGTCGCTCACCGTGGCGCAGTTCGCGCCGCTGGAGGAGACGGAGGAGGCGACGGCAAAGCTAGCTCTACCCGGAGCGGGCCCATACACCCTGGCCCTGTCCTGGCCGACGAGCCATGGCTATTCCGCGTTGCTGGCCGATCTACCAGGTCCCGGCACCTACGACCTGAATGAGCTGGCGGCCCGCGCCCTGCACGACCGGCAGGCGCAGCAGATCGCGGCAAGCCCCACACCCGATGACACCATCGTCAAAGCGCGGAAAGCCACCGAGGAAGAGTTGGCGCGTTGCGATGCGCTCGGGCTGGGCGCCGACAAGGGAGTCTCCGCCGCCCGCTGCCTGGAGCTGGCGGCGGAGGCCCAGCTGATGCTGGACCGGGCACCGACAGCCAACGCCCCAGCCGAGGCCGCCATAGCGGTCACTTTCACGAAGGTTCCCGCAGCAGCTCAGATCAGTGCCTTGAGTGCGATCACGGGGGGAAAGCGCACACCAGCCGTGCGACTGGTGGTCAGCGACCTCAATGAGGTGTCCGCCTGGGCCCAGACCGTCGACGGGATCCATGCCGTGGGCGGACTGGCCGTGGTGCAGGTCTGCGACTCCTTCGAGCTGGCCGGGATGTCGATGACGCAGTACCGGGAGCGGCTTGATGTGCTGATCAGCGCGCTGTCGGCGGCCGACGCATGGGAGGTCGGCAATGAGCTGGGCGGCAACTGGCTCGGGAGCGACGCGGTGGAGAAGACCACCATCGCTGCCCAGCGGGTCCGGGAGATGGGCAAGACGACACTGCTGACGATCTACTATCAGCTGGGTCAAGACGACGAGGCCCACTCGACCTTCACATGGATCGAGCAGAACCTGGACTCTGGTCTGAAGGACCTGGTCGATGTGGTCGGCCTGTCCATCTATCCGCAGCAGCACCCGCTGGGGACCGCCGCAGACCGGGTGATGTCGGCCTTTGAGAAGGCATTCCCCGGCAAGAAGGTGGCCGTCACCGAACTGAGTTATGGCGGCGCGGACCTGGACGGCGCGCCATGGTGGTTTGGATCAGCCACCGACCTGCGCCAGGCCCGCCGCGCCGTTGCCGAGCACCTGACCAGCGTCGGCCTGGGCCGGGTGAAGTCTTGGGGTGCGCCATTCTGGTGGTACTACCTGGAGGATGAGACCCCAGGAGCTGCCGGCGGGCCGGTCAGCGACGTGCTGGCTGAGGTCGCCGCCAGGGGTGCCTGAATCGCAGGGACGGCGACCCGGGACCGCGCTGTTCTTGGGCGTGCCCCGTCCGAATCCTTGCCCGGGAACTCACAGACCGGCGTCCGTCAGTCAGCGGTGCTGGTGGGGAGGCGGCGGGCACCTCGCAGATCGTGGATCATCCCGAAACGCTCTATGGCGTGGGGGAGCGCGACCTCCCGCAAGTATCTCACCAGCTCCGTCTCGCCCTCGTGCTCCAGGTGGGCCAGCAGGCTGCCGACATCGTCGGGGTGACGGTTCTGGCTGGCCTTCGCCTTGCCCTGGATCTTGTCCACCGTCACCTCGACTCCGACGATGGCCCGCGCCATCTTCCGCAGCTTCTCCTCGCCGACTGCGTCCAAGACCTCGGGTGGCTCCATCCGGGCGGTGAGTTCGCGGGCCGCCCTGAGGGCCGCTTCGGGGGCGGAGTTGAAACGGACCGCTCCGGTGATGTGGATGGTGATGTAGTCCCAGGTCGGGACGTTGGGCAGGTCCTTGTTGGTGGCATACCAGTGGGGAGAGACATAGGCGTCGTCGATGTCGATGATCACCAGTGCCGGCGCGGTCACAGGCTCGACGGCCTGGGGGTTGTTCCGTGTCAGATGCGTCACGAGCACCTGCCCGCAGTCGCGTTCCTCGAGATGGAAGGGGACGAAGGTGGCCTGTGGCCCGGAGGCATGTACCGTCACGAGGTTCCCGGCCCGGACCCGGCCAAGCAGGTCAGCGAGCCGGTCTTCGGGAATCTCGAAGTGCTTCGCGACATACACGCCGCCAGCCTAGCCGGGGCGGCTAGTGGTTCCCGCCTGGAGCGCGGCTATCTCACGCCGCAACCTCAGTAGGGCCAGCCTGCGGTCCAGCTGCCGGATTCCGCGGCCCGTCCGGCTGAACTGCTGATAAACCCAGCGAAGCAGCAGTACAACCAGATACCAGCCGCTTTCCACCACCAGGATTGCTGTGAAATTGGTCTCAGTGAGCTGGCTGCCAAGAACTACGATAGTGGCAGCCAGGGCGGTCAGGGCTGTGGTGCATTCAAATATGGTGCGCACCGCCCATGCCCCAGAACGGGCTAAACGATTGTTCCCAGGCTTCATTGCCTCAGCCAATACGTCCTTCCGCTTGGTGGTGAAGGTGTAGCCCCAGAAAAACCGGATCCACGCAATTGTGAGAAGAGAGAATGAGAGCGTGACCCACGGAGAGGCCACATTGTAGGTCATGTACCAGATGAGGGGAACAAGACCGACGACTGCCAACAGAGTCAATACCGTGAAATGTGTTGCCAGAAGCCGCCATCTCATGTGCCGGAGCAGGTCCTCCCTGGAGGACCGGACTCTGGCGGTTTTCTTTTCCCGTCTGCTTTTGCTGCCCTCCTGGCTGCTGCGCTCTCTGCCGCGTCTTCCCAGGCGGGCGGTGACCTCGTTGGCGTTTGCCTGGGACAGGGCGGTTTCCTGCTGGGTGGAGCGCGTCAGGCGCATCCTGTCGTTCTCCAGCGAGCGAGCCCGGACCGCGATCATGAAGCCGCAGGTCAGCACGCCGCCAACCGGAAGGAACAGCAGAATCGGTGCCCGGACGGTGATCCATGGGATGGTCAAGGCGATTGTCGTGCCGGTGAGGCCGGCGAGTATCAGGACCACGCTCTCCCGAACCTGCTGGAGTGCGACTTGCTCATTGGTGGCGCTGCTGTCCCTGTCTGGGATGCGATTCCCCTGAATGGAAAATGCGATATATAGTGGCGTCAGGAATACGAGAAGGACGGGCAGTGTGATCGCGATGAGCTGTATGAAATCAGCTGATGTCAGATCTGTCCAGATTTGTGAGATCCGGCCTGGCAGGGATGCGACAGTAGGCCAGCCTTGCCCGTATATCAACCGGCTGATAGGGTAGACCAGCAAAATAAGCGTCGCGGTGAATAAGGTGATGCCCAGGCTGGATAATAGGGTGACCCGCCAATGCCCCCTCGATATATTCCTGATGTGTGAATAGGTGCGATCGTCGGCTGCGGGGTCAGCCTCCCCGGTAGGTGTGACGGCCTTTGCCGCATCTATCGGTGTTTCTTGTATCGGTGTTTCCTGCCGCGGGGGAGCGGCAGTCTTGATGACCTCCTGTGGTTTCTTCCGCTGCTCCTTTGGCGATTGTGCCGGTTCTGGTTTCCCGGGATCTGGTGCGGACCGTGGGCTTTGAGCTTTGCCTGCACGTCCGGCGTCCCGGAGCCGTGTCGGCTCGGGCCTTTCAGGTTCCGGCGCGGGAGCTTCCTCGCCAGGTGGCGCGGGCACAGCGCCGCCTGTTGTCGACGGCGCCTCCTGTAGGGCCCGGACCGCGTCCGGCTCCTCACGGCGCCTGGACGATCGGGCGTAGGCGGGAGTGGTGTCTGTGAGGGTGCCACGCCGGGGTTCGAGATCTGCCTCAGGCACGACGGGCAACTCGGAGCTCTCGCCTGGGAAGGCCAGGTCAGCCTGTTGCGAGGCAGGCACCTGCGGACTCTTCGGCGGCTCGTCTCTCGTCTCGGCGGGTGCTGCGGGCTTCCCAGCCTCTGACGGACTCGCCGGTGGAGCGGGAAACAGCCCGTTCGCGCGGGGATCGGGCCGCTGCTTGGAGGGCCTCGACAGGTCTGCCCACAGCGTCTGAGGTGGTGCGAAAGGGGAAGGCATCGGCGGAAAGGTGCTCTCCGGGGAGTCAGGCCAGGCGGTCTTGAGGGCCCTGTTGACCGCGGTCCTCAGCTTTGCCTCCTCCTCTGGCGGCGCGCTGGGCTCCTGTGGGGAGGCGCTGGCCTTGCGCTGTGGCTCGCTGGCCTCGTGTTTCGGCGCCCTCGCTTCCTGCGGCATGGCGGCGAGCTCAGCTGCGTCCTCGGGGCTCTCCCGCTTGGGGAGTGGCTCCAAGGCCGTTTCCTGGTCGTTCATCTTTCCGGCTTGTGTCTCCGCCATGTCCGCTCCGGTCTCCTGATTGACAACCTTCCAGATGCGCGTTTGGACATCGATCCCAACACTCTACGTTCCAGATGCTCCAAAATTGGATCTCCTGCGAATGTGGGGGGTGTCGCGGAACCCGACGGGGTGTCCTTAAATCGCCTGGATGTGGATTCTCTGGGTGACGGAACCGGAAACTGGGATCTACTAGGGGATACGCCTGGTCCATTCCTTCGTGGCGAACTTATTTTCCACTAGCTCCGCGGCTGCTGAGAGCTCGTCGTCGGTGTAGTCGCGGCGGCGGGTGGAGTAGCGCGACTCGAAGTGCTTCAGGAAGGACGCGATGATCTCGTCCCGGGGCATCTGGGTCTGGGAGCGCAGGGGATCGACACGTTTGTTCGCCGATTTCGTTCCCTTGTCCGAGAGTTTCTCTCGCCCGATGCGCAGCACTTGGAGCATCTTGTCGGCGTCGATGTCGTAGGCCATCGTGACGTGGTGCAGCACCACTCCGCTGGTGAGCCGCCGCTGCGCCGCGCCCGCGATCTTGCCCTTCTCGGAGGCGATGTCGTTGAGCGGAACGTAGCGGGCCTTGACCCCCAGCTCCGCGAGCGCGCCCATCACCCACTGGTCCAGGAACTCGTAGCTGCGTTCAAAGCTCAGGCCTTCCACCAGCGACCCCGGCACCAGCAAGGAATAGGTGACGCAGTTGCCGGGCTCCATGAACATCGCGCCACCGCCCGTGATGCGGCGCACCACGTTGATGCCGTGACGTTCGCGCCCCTCCTCGTCGATCTCGTTGCGGTAGCTCTGGAAGGAGCCGATCACGACCAGCGGCTGGTTCCAGTCCCAGATGCGCAGGGACGGCCCGATCTCCCCGCGCGCCAGGCGGCCCGCCAGCACCTCGTCGAGGGCGACGTGCAGCCGTGGGTCGAGAGTGACCGGACCGATGACGTCGAAGGTGTGGTCGTCCCAGTTCGTGGCGTGCCCCAGCGCGCGCCGCACCGCGATGCCCACCGCCTCCGGGGAGAAGCCCAGCATCCGTGTCCCTTCTGGCAGCCGGGTGTTGATGGCCGCTGCCAGGTCCGCCACGGAGGAGTTGTGTGGCAGGCCGTTCAGCGCCTGCACGATGTCATCTAGCGCATCGTCTGGTTCCAGGAAGAAGTCGCCGGAGACCACCACATCGGTCAATCGCCCGTCGGAGACCTCCAGGTCGACCGCCACCAGTTTTCCGTCCGGCACCTTGTATTCGCCATGCATGCAGTGGAGCCTACGGGAGATTGCGGGATACGTATATGCCTTGTCATCCGGCAGTGGATGGTTCCGGCGGCGGGGTGGTTGTCGCAATCCTGCGACGAACGCGGTCCGTGCCGCTGAAACCCGACATGCTTGATGCGTCACACGCAAACCACCTCCTGAAGGAGCAGTCATGAAGACCATGCTTGTCCGCACCGCCCTCGCCGCAGCTGCTGTCGCCAGCCTCGGGTTCGCCGCCTGCTCCGCGGGTCTTGAGGCCACGCCGAAAGATGCGCCCGTGGGTGGTGGCAGCACGCAGTCGGCGCCCGTCTCCCCCGCCGCGTCGAGCACCGCCTCCGCATCGAGCACCGCGTCTGACGGTAGCGTTACGGCTCCAGGGGTTTCCGTCGGACCAGGTGGGATTTCCGCTCCCGGTGTCAGCGTGGGATCCGACGGCAACATCTCGGCTCCCGGGGTCTCCGTCGGATCTGACGGTAGCGTCACAGCGCCCGGCATCTCGGTTGGCCCGGATGGGATTTCCGTGTCCAAGAGACCGTCCGCATCCGACACACCGTCCACATCTGATACATCCGATGGGTCTGCTACGGACTCACCGGCCGGAGGCTCGGTCTCCAGGACCTGCGACGGCGACGATGACGTGGTGGTGACGAACAACAATGCCGAGGCCACGTTCTCAGGTCACTGCGCCTCCATCACCATCAAGGGCGGCAACGCCACCGTCAGCTACGAGTCGGTGGGCCGGCTCATAGTTCAGGGCAATAACGCCGATATCACAGGCGGTGATATCTCGCAGGCCGAGATCACGGGGAGCAACGCCACTGTCACCTCCAGCGGCAGGCTCAGCGAGGTGGAGATCTCCGGTAACAACGCCACGGTCACCGCCAGCGGTGGTGTCAAGAACGTCAAGGACACGGGGTCCAACAACACCGTCTCCTGAGCGATCCCTAAGATCCCGGCACCCCTACCAGCACTACCTGGTGTAACCGGGTGGGGTGGTTGATCCGGCAATGTCTCTTCCCGGCACAATATGGCTGTTCCCTCCCGCCCACTCATGCCTGTGGAGAAAAATGAAAATCAACCTGATCCGCACCGCGCTCGCTGCCGCAGCCGTCGCCGCCCTGGGACTGTCCGCCTGCGCTGCCGGCACTGAGACCAAGTCTGCCGATAACTCGCAGGCCGTCTCTACCACCCAGGCCGGAGGCAATGCCAGCAAGGACGGGGGATCTGTGAACGCTCCCGGCGTCTCCGTCGGTCCTGGCGGGGTCAGCGTTGGTGCCACCGAGGGCGCAGGTGGTTCCGGCAATAGCAGCAGCGACAAGAGCTCCAGCGATGACAGCGACGATAAGAGTGACAAGGACGACAAGAGCGACAGCGACGGCAAGCCCTGCTCCGGCCAGTCCACCATCACCGGGAGCAATGGCTCGGTCACCTTGACGGGGCACTGCGACACCATCACCGTCAAGGGCGGTGGCAACGTCATCACCTTCGAGTCTGCTGACAAGCTGATCATCGAGGGCGAGGGGAACAACGTCACCGGCAAGGACCTCGACGAGGTGGAGATCTCCGCCAACGGCAACTCCGTGACTGTCCCCGACGACCTGGACGCGGTGAAGCTGACTGGTAACGGCAACACCGTCATATCTCAGGGGGCCAAGAAGAAGGACGACAAGGGCACCGGCAACACCATCGCATGACAGCTGTCCTGGTCGTCGACGACGACCCCATGATCCGCGACCACCTCGCCCGCACCCTGGAGCGGGCGGGGTTCGTCGCCTTCACCGCCGCCGACGGCGTCGAGGCGCTTGAGCTGGTCCGCACACGGCATCCCGATCTGATCGTCCTGGACGTTTTGATGCCTCGCGCCGACGGACGGGAGGTGCTGGCCCGGCTGCGCCGAGGCGGCGACTGGACACCCGTGATCCTGCTGACCGGGGTCGGCCAGTCCGGTACCCGCGCCGATGCCTTGGAGAAGGGAGCCGACGACTATCTCAACAAGCCCTTCGACCCGGCTGAGCTGGTGGCCCGCATCCGAGCGGTGCTGCGGCGCGGCCAGGTGGGACAAACCCTCACCCACGCATCCCGGATAACCGGCGGTGGGTTGGAACTGGACCGGCTGGCCAAGACCGCGACTGTCCGCGGGCAGGCCGTGCAGTTGACCCCGAAGGCCCTGGCTCTGCTGGAGTATCTGATGGTGCATCACGGTGAGACCTTCGGCCGCGACCACCTCCTGGAGCAGGTGTGGGGCGTCGAGTTCGCCATCACCACCCGGGCCGTCGACCATCGTGTCGCGGAACTGCGCAAGGTGCTGGGCGCCCGGGGCCTTGAGGTCATCGACACCGTCCAGGGAGTCGGGTACCGGTTCCACCCCGAGGTTCGTGCCGCGTGAGGAGGCTGGGCTGGGTGTGGGCCATCGGCGTGGCCGGCCTCATCGCATCTGCTGGCCTGCGGATCGCCGGGGAAACCCGCATCTTCAAAGTGGGTATCGAGGTGTGGGTGCTGCCGCTGCTGCTGGGGGTGCTGGTGCTGGGCGTGGTAGTTGTGCTGCGGTGGCGCCGGGGCAAAGGCCGCCGCGCCGTCGAGGAGGCCACGGAGCGCGCCAGGGCGCAGGCCCGGGAAGCGCACCGCACCTTCGTCGGGAGGCTCGACCATGAACTGAAGAATCCCCTCATGGCGTTGCGGATGGGGATCGGCGAGGTGCAGGACGTGGCGCTCGCGGAATCGATGCGCGCCCAGGTGGACCGGCTGGCCTCGCTCGTCGCCGAGCTCCGCAAGA
The DNA here is from genome assembly GCF_019973735.1 of Arachnia rubra. Classification (NCBI taxonomy): domain Bacteria; kingdom Bacillati; phylum Actinomycetota; class Actinomycetes; order Propionibacteriales; family Propionibacteriaceae; genus Arachnia; species Arachnia rubra. Next base: position 2,592,303 of record NZ_AP024463.1, on the reverse strand, counting down.
TCAGCGAGATCGACTCCTACCCGGTGGCCGACGAGCCCGTGGACATCACGGAAGTTGCCACGGAGGCGATCGAGACCACGGTGCCACAGGACCGCGACCTGGTGGTGGCATTTCCCCGGGCGCCCCGCCCGCTGCCTCCCGTGCGCGGCGACCGCGACCTGGTGTTCCTGGCTCTCTACAACGTGATGAGCAATGCCGTGAAGTACTCTTCGCCCGGCGCGACTTTAGAGGTGCGGGGAATCGAGGACCGCGGGCATGTGGTGGTGGACGTCTCGGACACGGGTCGCGGCATCCCGGCCTCCGAGGTGGACCAGGTCTGGGGCGAGCTGGCCCGTTCCAAGGAGGTCCGCCACATTCCCGGCAACGGTCTGGGCCTGCCGATGGTGGCTGCCGTGTTGCGGCGTCTTGGTGGCTCCTGTGAGCTCAGCTCCATCGAGGGACGTGGAACCACCGTCAGGATGCGCCTGCCGCTGCTGTAGATGCCGCAGGGGAGAGCCCCTAGTGGAGCACGCGAGCCAGGAAGTCCTTGGTGGCTGGGTCCTGTGGGTCGTCGATCACCTGCTCCGGAGGTCCTTGCTCGACGATGCGTCCCTGTTCCAGGAAGACGACCCGGTCGGCTGCGGAGCGCGCGAACCCGATCTCGTGGGTGGCCATCAGAATGGTCGAGCCCGTCGACTTCAGGTCCAGCACCAGATCCAGGACCTCGCCCACCAGCACCGGGTCGAGGGCCGAGGTGATCTCGTCGAGCAGGAGGAGTTCGGGATCGGTGGCCAGGGCCCGGACGATCGCGACGCGCTGCTGCTGCCCGCCGGAGAGCCGGTCGGGAAACGCAGCGGCCTTGTCGCTCAGGCCGATGCGCTCCAGCAGCTCCTTGCCCCTGGTCTCCGCGGCGTCGCGGGCGATGCCGTGCACCTTCCGCGCTGCCAGGGTGATGTTGTCCAGCACACTCAGGTGCGGGAACAGGTTGTAGTGCTGGAACACCACTCCGATCCGGGCGCGCACGGCGTCGACGTCGATGCGGGGGTCGGTGATGTCTGCCCCGGAGAGGAAAATCTGCCCGTCGTCGACTCTCTCCAGGAGGTTCGCGGTGCGCAGCAGCGTCGACTTCCCAGAGCCCGACGCTCCCAGCAGCACCACCACCTCGTGGCTGGCGATGGCCAGGTCGAGACCCCGCAGCACCACGTTGCGGCCGAATCGCTTGACCACCCCCTGCATGTCAAGGACCGGGCCCGTGTGGTTTTCAGGGCTAGCAGGCTGCAGCTTGGCCATCAGACCGCACCTCCCGTCTGCTCGCGTTCACGTAGCCGCGCTGTGTACCAGTCCGAGAGCCGGATGAATGGCCAGCTGAAGACGACGAACAGCAGGCCCGCCACCACGTAGGAGGTGAAATTGTACGTGTTGGCCTGCTGGATTTGCGCGGCACGGATCGCATCCACAGCGCCCAGCACGGAGATCAGACCGACGTCCTTCTGCATCGAGATGAAGTCGTTCATCAGGGCCGGGGTCACCTTCCGCACCGCCTGCGGTATGACCACGTAACGCAGCGCCTGGCTGTGGCTGAGCCCCAGGGAGCGGGCTGCGAATCGCTGCGATGGATGCACCGCCTCCAGCCCGGCGCGCAGCACCTCCGCCACGTAGGACGAGTAGGTGAGGATCAGCGCGACCGTGCCGAGCAGCGCCGCCGGGATGCGGGTAGCCGGATTGAGCGCCGGGATACCGAAACCGATCAGGTACAGCACGATGAGGAACGGCATGCCGCGGAACAGGTCCGTGTAGGCGGCGGCGAAGAAACGCAGCGGGAAGAACACCGGGCCCCGCAGCGACCGGAGCGTCGCCAGGATCACTGCCAGGATCGCGACGCCGATTACAGCGAAGAACAGGATCTGGATATTGAGCCACAGCCCCATGGCCACGGCAGGCAGCGCCTCCACGAAGTAACGTGCCGAGAAGAACGTCTCGCGGGTGATCTGCCAGCCAGGGGAGTTCTCCAGGATCAGCCAGATCACCACTGCGAATGCGACTGTGGAGACCGCTGAGATCAGCACCGACCTGATGGTCTGCTGCCGGCGGTAGCTGCGCCTTCCGAGCTCTACCTGGCTGATGTTCTCGAGGTCGTCGACTGTGCTGTTCATCAGCCGGCTCAGCTCAGGACGGGGACGTTGACCGAGTCTGTCAGCCAGGTCTTGACCAGGGAGTCGAGAGTGCCGTCGGCGCGGAGGGCATCAACAGCCTGGGTGACGGGGGCAGTCAGGGCGGACCCCTTCGGCAGCACCAGGCCGTACTGGTCGCCGCCGGTGGTGTCGGCGAACTGGCCGATCGCGACCCCGTTGTCCAGTTCGGTGGCCACCAGGTACAGCGCTGTCGGCAGGTCGACCACAATCGCATCCACCTGGCCGCCTTTGAGCGCCTGGACCGTGTCCTGCGAGCTGTTGAAGACAGCAGGGGTCGTTGTCGGCGCCACCTTTTCCGTCAGGGTCTTGTAGCTTGTGGTCCCGGTCTGCGCACCCAGCAGAGCGCCCTTGAGAGCCTCGATACTGGTTGCGCTGGCCACCGGTGAGCTCTTCAGAGTCACCACGGCCTGGGCGCTGGTGTAGTAGGGCGAGGAGAAGTCGACGGCGTTCTTGCGCTCCTCGGTGATGGAGAACTGCTGCAGGTTGAAATCCCAGTCCTTGGCGCCAGGCGCGACAGCAGCATCGAAGGTGGTGCGCACCCAGACCACATCCGAGTTTGCAAAGCCCAGTTTCCCAGCGACGGCGTAGGCGACTGCGGCCTCGAAGCCTTTGCCGGAGGCGGGGTCGTTGTCCTCCACCCAAGGGGAGTAGGCCGGTTCACCGGTGGCGATGGTCAGCTTGCCCTGGGTGACGGTGCTCAGTGCGCCTTCGGAGGAAGTGCCAGCCGATGAGGTGTTCTTCCCATCGTCTGCGATCGTGCAGGCGCTGAGCAGGGCGGTGCCAGCCAATGCGGTGAGCGCAGCACGACGGGTGAGGAGGAAGGCCATTTCTGATGCTCCTAAAGGTCAGGTCCCGGGACGGGCCAGCTGAGTTCATGCACAGCCTAGTGCCGCAAGTCGTAATTTCGCCGGTGTCCGTCGTCCCTGGATGCGGCACCTCGCTTCGTTAGCCTCGCTTGGGGTACGGTCCATAGCGTTTCGCTTGGTTGCCTTGGCTTTCAGGCCAGTTGCCAGTCGTCATAGGTGAACTCCGGCGAGACGACGCAGGTCGCCAGGCAGTGAGAGCCACGGGCGAAGGTGCGCTGCCAGCGCCCGGCAGGCACCAGATGCTGCACCGTTGCGCTGTCGATGATCCTCGGCTGCGGATCCTCGACAGGCTCTGGGCCGTTCCCGCCGTCGTGGATCTCCAGGCTCCCGGGCCCATGCCAGAGCCACAACTCATCCGAGCTCACGACATGCCAGGCGGCCTCCATGTCCTCACCGAGCAGGAAGAGGATCGCCGATGCTGTGGCGCGTTCCCCATTCGGGGTGTCCACCCGGACAGGTGCCGTCCACGTCCGCCGGAACCATCCGCCCTCCGGGTGAGGGGTCAGGCCGAGGGAGTCCGTGAGGCGCAAAACGTCGTCATTCACGGCTCATAGCCTAGGACTCACTGGCATGAGCCAGCGGGGCGTATGCGGGGCGCGTACCATGTGAACCTCATCGGCAGATTGGCGAGCAATCATGTCATCCCTGGGAAGCGGTCATCACGCCAGCGCAGCTGGCCCTCGATCAGCGTCGCGACCTGGCGGCCTGCACCCAGCCGGACCACGTCGTCGATGGTGCCGATGACGTCGCTGACGGGCACGTCGAGGATCACCATGTCGGCGATCGCTCCGGCCTGCAGCTGTCCCACCCGGTTGCGGCCGGTTCCCAGGCCGAGCGCCGTCGCGCCCCCCAGCGTCGCGGCATGCAGCAGGCGGCGGCCGAGGTCGGTGTGGGCGTACCCCTGCTCCCGGGCCAGGTCGTAGAGTTCGGGCAGCTCACCCAGCACATCAAGCGACGGCGACGAGGAGAGCGAGTCAGTTCCCACCGCGATCTGATTGCCCTCCGCCAGGTAGGCCGCGACGGGGGGAGCAGCGAGCCCGATCACCCGGTTGGAGCGTGGGCACAGAGCCACCGTCGTGGAGCGGGCGCGCAGCCGCCGCCGGTCGTCGGCGGTCATGTAGACGCCGTGCGCCACGTGACAGTCGGGACCGAGCACCCCGAGCTCGTCGACGAACCGGGCCGCCGAGTGCCCGACACCCCTGGCGCGCAGCGCCGTGAAGGAGGTGGAGACATCGGAGCGCCACAGGTCCGCCAGGTCGCCCTCGCGTCCCTCGGCCCATTCGGCTTCCAGCTGCGACTCACCCAGGTGGATGTGCAGCCGCAATCCCCGCTGCCGGGCGATGTCGGGCAGGTCGAGCAGGGGTCTCGCATCCAGCGAGTAGGGGGCGTGTGGTGACAGTCCCACCGCGGGCGGGGTGGGCATCCCCTCCAGCGCCGCGATCACCTCGTCCTGCCCGTGGCTGGCCCAATCCTCGTTGGTCCAGTCCATGACCTCCCAGTACGCCACCCCGTGCAGGCCCGCATCGTGCAGGGCCGAGGCGGCCGAGGGGTCGGTGACGACGTCGGCGACCGTCGTCACGCCGTGCCGCAGGCTCAGCTGCGCTCCCTGGCGTGCGGAGGATGCCCAGTCGAGGGCCTGGGCATCGTAGATCTGGTTGAAGGCTTGGGCCCAGTCGTCGAATCCGTGGTATTGGCCGTGCCCGAGCACCGCCATGCTGGTGTATTGGAGATGCGTGTGGGCGTTGACCAGGCCAGGAAGGATGACGCCCGGCCAGTGGACCTCCGTGAAGCGGATGCCGTCTTCCCGTAGTGCGCGCACCACCCAGTCGCGCTCCCCGACATGCAGGATGCGCCTCCCACGCACCGCGACCGCTCCGCCCAGCACGGAGGGGGCGGTGATGGGGATGACCAGGCCGGCGGAGTAGACCTGCACCGGTTCTGGGGCATGCCTGGGCAGTGGTGGGTGCGGGGAACCCGGCGTGGCGGTGGTGAGGGCGGCCCGGGCGACGGCGTCGTCGGCCTCCCGCGGCAGTGAGTGCACTCCGGGGGGCAGGTCGCGGTGGTTCAGAAGGTGTCGTATCGCTGCCACCTGGACGCCGAAGGAGAGGTCCATGATCTCGATGGGATTGCCTTCGCCGGCTGTGACGTTGATGCAGTTCCCCCGATCTAGGATGCGCACAGCCCGACCGCTTCGCAGGGCCATGACGTCGTCACTGACCCAATGCGCTCCGGCTGCCTCGGCGTCGGCCATCGCGACCTCCTGCTCCACCCCGCCGATGACAGCGACGACGGCGCCTTGGCGCAGCTGTGTCAGGTGGGCGGCCGTGATGGTGTGACGCACGCCCGTGGCTGAGACGACCAGGTCGGCGTCCGTGACGAGGGCATCGAGGGGTCCGGTGCGGTGCCCGTCCATGCGGGCCTGGAGTTCGCGGACCGGATCCAGCTCAGCGACGGCGACCCGCCCGCCGAGCGCGGCGGTGAGTTTCGCGAAGCCGTGGCCGACGTCGCCGTATCCCGCCACGACCACCTGCTTGTCCCAGAGCGGCCAGCCGTGCTGGCCTGGGTCGAGGAGGTCAAGGATGGTCATCAGGCAGGACTGGCCCGTGCCGTAGGCGTTGTCGAACAGTGTCTTGGTGCGGGCATCGTTGGAGGCCATGACGGGAATCCGCAGCCTGCCTGCCTGCTGCCATTCCCGGAGCGGGCGTAGCCCAGAGGTGGTTTCCTCAGCCGCGCCGATCAGGTGATCCAGAGCACCCTCGACCTCGTGGGCGAGCCGGATCAGGTGTGAGCCGTCGTCCAGGAGAAGATGCAAGCCACAGGACAGGAAGTCGCGGGCGAGCTGCTCCTCCCGGGTGGGGTCCGGGTCGGCGAAGACGGTCAGCCCCGCCTGCCGCAGGGCGTCGGCCACGGCAGGGCGTACCTCCTCGGCGTGGCCAAACACGAAGACCTCAGCGCCCGCATCCGCCAGCGCCAGCGCCAGCACAGCGGTCTTCGGCTCCAGGACCAGCGCTACCCCGATCCGTACGCCTGTCAGGTCGAGGCTGGAGGCGGCGTCGAGCGTCACCGGCATGTGGGATCGCGCCCAGGCCAGGCGGTCCTCGGGCGAGTCAGCGGGGGAGAGAATGCTCCCGTCGGGGGCAAACACAGAGTCCGCGGTGACGGTGATCATTCCCTCGACCGGCGAGTCCGCGAAGACAGCAGTGGCATCCGGCGTCCCGAGCCGAGCGCCCATAGCCCGCAGAACCCGTGCCAGCTGACGGTTCCGGGGAGTGCAGAACGCCCGCCCGGGGATGCTGAGGTTGGTGGCAGCCGCGAACCGGCGAAGCGCTAGCTGCGCGGCGGAGCGGTCGGTCACTCGGTCTGCCGCCCTTCTGCTGTAGCCGCGACAAGGTCGTCAGTCATCAGCTGCCCTTCCGTCAGAGGTCATGATGCGAACAGTCTGCCAGCTCTCAGCAAAAGAGGCCTCCGAGACGCCGGCAAACTAGTTTATAACAAAGTAGAAATGTTGAATTTATGTCAACCGTGCTAAATATGAGCAACCATAGGGGTTTATTTGCCATGATATGTCGTAGAGATTAAGTCAAAAATTATCTATGATAAGTTGATTGCCCGAGTGTGCCTAGAGGCTTATTCATAGGGGTGTTTTGGCTTTCCCCAGCTAACACTTTACCCGAGGGGGATGTGAGGGCGGCTTGCCCGATCTGAGATAATTCAAAATGCAGAAAGAAAACCCTCAGATGAAAGACAAGCCGCCGCCGTGAATACTACCACAAGCCTTGACCGTGACCAGATCCTCAACCTGTGCGAACTGATCCACACATCCCGTTCCGGAAACCTTCCCCCGGCAGGGTCCCGTGTCCTGGGCTTGTTCCGCTGTATCCAGGTCACTGTGTTGATATTGCGGCACAATCTCACCCAGGAGTTGCTGGCCGACATCCACACAGTCTCCCAAGCCACCATCTCACGAGTGGTGGCGGTCTACACTCCCCTGATCGCCGAAGCCCTCCAGAACTGGGTGCCCAGTGTGGGGGACCTCGACCCGGACCGTCAGTACATCATCGACGGTACTCTGGTGTCCTGCTGGTCGTGGCACGACCGTCCCGAGCTGTACTCAGGCAAGCACCACACGACGGGGGTGAACCTGCAAGTGGCCTGCACCCTGGCCGGACAGCTCGCCTGGATCTCCCCGCCCCTGCCGGGTAGTGTGCATGATGCAAAGGCCATCAAGGAATCCGGCTTCCTCGCAGCCCTCGACAGTCAAAGTCATATTGGAGACAAAGGCTACATCGGATTGGGGATGATCACCCCCGCGAAGAAACCCGCCCATGGTGAACTCACCGACAGCGACAAAAGAAACAACACGACCATCAACCGCGTCCGCTACCTCATCGAACGTGTCATCGCGAACGTCAAAACCTGGCGTGTTCTACACACCGATTACCGCCGCCCCTACAACACCTTCGAAACCACAATACAAGCCGTCACAGGACTCATCTTCGCCTACAGTCTATGAATAAGCCTCCTAATATATGCTGATCTGGGAAGATTCATGTCCAAGATTCGATATTAAGTTAGAGTCGATGTTCAATTTTTGAGAATGCTGAACGGGGAATATATAAAACCCTCAACGGGTCCAGCTTTTATAGTTTAAAAAGATAGCCGATTGATTTATTTAGCGACAAATAAAATAGTTGCAATGGAGCCCAGCTTTTGGAGCTGGGAAAAGCTCACCGCATACTCATACAGCTCCTGATCATCGAAGCCCCGCAATGGAGCCCAGCTTTTGGAGCTGGGAAAAGATCAATCCTGGCAGGCGGGGTGGTTCTCTTCATCGCGCCGCAATGGAGCCCAGCTTTTGGAGCTGGGAAAAGCACGTCCTCCGGTTCATGCCCCGGCCGCAGATACCTGCCGCAATGGAGCCCAGCTTTTGGAGCTGGGAAAAGAAGATAGCCCCTTTGTTGATCAGCCACGCGAGGAGCATGCCGCAATGGAGCCCAGCTTTTGGAGCTGGGAAAAGCAGGCACCCACGACCTCGCCAACCTGCATCAGCGGCCTGCCGCAATGGAGCCCAGCTTTTGGAGCTGGGAAAAGTCGAAATCACCGCCAGCCACATCTGGTACATCCGGCCGCAATGGAGCCCAGCTTTTGGAGCTGGGAAAAGTGGTCACGCCACACATCAACCGCCACTGACCAGCCCTGCCGCAATGGAGCCCAGCTTTTGGAGCTGGGAAAAGTCGAAATCACCGCCAGCCACATCTGGTACATCCGGCCGCAATGGAGCCCAGCTTTTGGAGCTGGGAAAAGGATCAACTCGATGTCACCGACCTGGGACGCGGCCGTGCCGCAATGGAGCCCAGCTTTTGGAGCTGGGAAAAGCCATCGAAGTCCAAACCTACTTCGTCCAGGATCCTCGGCCGCAATGGAGCCCAGCTTTTGGAGCTGGGAAAAGGGCCCTCACCGAAGAGGTGGTGACCGAGGCCATCCAGCCGCAATGGAGCCCAGCTTTTGGAGCTGGGAAAAGTCCCGTCCGACCGAGTCCTCCAGCCAGAGTGTCCAGTCGCCGCAATGGAGCCCAGCTTTTGGAGCTGGGAAAAGTCCCGTCCGACCGAGTCCTCCAGCCAGAGTGTCCAGTCGCCGCAATGGAGCCCAGCTTTTGGAGCTGGGAAAAGGAGCCGCAGCATGCCATTCCTTCGCGTTACCGAAATGGCCGCAATGGAGCCCAGCTTTTGGAGCTGGGAAAAGGGACGATCCATCCTCGTCCACGGCAAAGGCGGACACGCCGCAATGGAGCCCAGCTTTTGGAGCTGGGAAAAGTCGCCAGCATCCGCCGTCAGCAACACCGACTCGTCTCGCCGCAATGGAGCCCAGCTTTTGGAGCTGGGAAAAGCAGAGCTGGCTACCTACCTCGCCAAGTTGCAGAGCCAAGCCGCAATGGAGCCCAGCTTTTGGAGCTGGGAAAAGGCGGCCCGAGGTATCTCCAGGAGTCGGTCCCGATGGGCCGCAATGGAGCCCAGCTTTTGGAGCTGGGAAAAGGGCCAGCCACCCCACTTGACTAGCAAACCTTGTTTACGTGCCGCAATGGAGCCCAGCTTTTGGAGCTGGGAAAAGCCGACCTCCTCCAGGGGGAGTTCTCGTGGGTGTGCGATGCCGCAATGGAGCCCAGCTTTTGGAGCTGGGAAAAGCTACAACGTCAATGCCGAAGTCGAGCGTGTCCTGCTGCCGCAATGGAGCCCAGCTTTTGGAGCTGGGAAAAGCGGCAGCAACTCCCCGCTATGGTCGCGCAAGACCCGGCCGCAATGGAGCCCAGCTTTTGGAGCTGGGAAAAGAGCTCGCGATTTTTTCACCAACTGACTACCAGTGTTGCACATCTCTGCGAGCAGCGGAAGTTCTGGGGCAGACGAGTCGGGTTGTTGCTCCCTGACAGGCTTGGGAAACTCGCGTTGACTAGGGCGCGAGCGCTCCCCAGGGGGACGGAGGGCGCTGGAGCGCTCGCTAGACGATCTGCGGGCCTCGGGTGGGTAGCTCCTCGCGGGCTCCAACGAATATGAACCTGTCCTCACCGATCTCTCCTAAATCAACAATCACCACCGAGTCTACTGCTAGGTTCATAATTTCTTCTCCGGCTGATCTTAGATGGATCAGTTCTGACTTGTTGAGGTCGCAGATGAAGACGGAGTATTGGAGTCGTTCTCCGTGGGCTTCCATCAGTTTGCAGATTTGTCTGAGTCGTCCAGGATTACGGATGTCATAAGCCACTAGATAACGACGCCGTTGTGTTTTCATCGAGTCACCATCGCCGTGTATTGTTCGATTTCCTTGGTGAGGGAGGCTCCCAGGATACGGGCTTGGATGTCCATGATCCTACGGTAGGTCGCTTTATAACCGAACTGGGGATGTGTGATTTCTTGCTCGAGACGACGTTCGTATGCCCGCAGCACTGCCTTACGTCCACTTGACTCCAGCATGCAACCGCCAGCGCGGTGCCGGAAATCATTCGGACCGACCTCTCGGTTATTCAGGACCTGCACCGCCACGCTCTCAGCCACCAGCGGACGAAACTCCTCTGCTATATCCAAAGCTAGCGCGGGGCGACCAAACCTTGGTTTGTGGAATACTCCGAAGTATGGGTCAAACCCAATCGATGCAAGAGTTGCTGTCAAATCTTTTACCAGTAGGGAATAGCAGAATGACAGAAGGGCGTTGAGAGGGTCAGGCGGTGGGCGTCGAGAACGTCCGTTTTCTTTGAAACCTGAGATGTCTACGCGTGAATTTGCCCCTATCATGGCTGGGAAACTGCCAAAATAAAGTCGTGCAGCGGCTCCCTCTATGCCTAATAACTGGCCAGGAGAGCTGGCTTGAATAGCCTGGGAAGCCAGCTCTTTGAGTTGGCTTTCGATACGCTCAGCCTCAGTGCGTGAATTCCGACGTAGCAGCGTTCTGCTGTTGCGAATCTTCCCTGAGATCATTCGACAGGCGATTGCCAAACGATCCCTGTCTGATGCCCCGAACTGTGCTATTTGCAAATCCACATTTTTTCCAGGCAGTCCGGCAGCCATTCCTGCGAACCAACCGCCGTATGTGAACCACAGCACGGGTAGTTCGCGGGACATTAGCTCTCGTAGAGCCTGCGAGGACACGGTTACGTTACCGAAGATGCATAACTGACTCACGTCGATAAGGCGATAGCTGGTTTGCAATTCCCCATCGAGTCGTATCTCTAGTCTTTCGTGCCGAATTCCTGCCGTGGCTCCCTGCAGCGTCACATATACGGGGCGGCCTTCCACAATAGGGGCTAGTAGTCGTTTAAGTGGCCGTCGTTCCTTCGGGGGAGTTCTTAGTGCTCCGAGCTCATCAGGCAGACAGATTCCGACTAGTGAACAGCGAGGACATTTGGGGCTGTTTCGCAAGGGTGGCGGAGGGTTCGGATCTGCCGCTACACGCCATACCTCCTTGAGAGTTTCCGAGACTTCATCGAGTGCGGCTTCATCGACGTAAATTGCCACACGTTGCCGGGTTTCAGCGTACCAGAGCTCTGCGCGATGAACTGTATGTCCGGCTTCTCGTAGCAGCAGCGCCTGGGTCAGCAGCTGGATTCTGTCGCTGGGCCACGGCCTCCCGGCCTTGTCCGGATGACCCTTCTTATAGTCGACCGGAATGACGGAACCGTCTCCGCCGTCCTCCACCACGTCTAGTTTCGCCACCAGTCCAAGCCTAGGCGAGGAGAGCGATACCGAGCGCGCCACTCTCCCGTCCCAGGCCTCAGATTTATCGGGCAGATCCCCTGACGCTTTATCCACCACACGATGCACATAGCGGCCCTCCTCCACATCATCGTTGGTGGCGAAGCGGGACTGTACCCACTCCAGATGAAAAAGTCGTGGACAGTACAGGAATTCGTTAAGCATGCGTGCCGGGACTATCTCCGGCAGCCCGGGGATATCCGGCCTGACTGTCATCGTATTACCGGAGCTAATACGCCAGCTGAGTGATCTCCACCTAGGCGTCGTGCACGACAGATGTGGAAAACGCCAAGTAGACGGACTTCCTGGCTTAAGGATTCCATCATGTCAGCATCCAAGGCAGGGTGTTCTACTAGCGCTTTGATAGCTGCCGGACCTATAGGTTCTTCCCAGAGCGGTAGCCGAAGTTCCTTCGCAGAGCCACGAGGTTTGGATATTAGATGCCAACCACTTGTGTGGGCGTGTTTTCCTGTAGCGGTTGTTATCCAAAGTGGATAAGACATCAGTGCAAGCCAGGTAGCTCCGGGTACCCCTCGCATCTTAGGAACACCAGCACCGTCCTCAATTGCTTTCCAGACTGCCCGGTGATCTAAATATTCGCCAGTACATTCTTTTTGTGAACGACGCCATTTAACGAGAGCTTGAAGAAGATAATCTGGTTTTTTCTGCACAACCGTGAGAGTGTTCTTCAGCATAGTGGCGATTGATTGCCCACCTGATGAGGCGATGAAATTACTAATTGATCCACGTTTCTTTGAATCAACAGTCAAGTCCGTTATCAGGCTACCTAGCCATGCTCGCACTGTGGCTTTTTCAGAATCGGATTTTTCTGAAACTAGGCTAGATACTAGATCAGGTAGATCTCCCTGCTCTACCCGTAGTTTATCGGGAGATCTCCCAGGGGGTGGAAAGCCAACAGGGCCGCTCGGCACGGCAACATCTGCTGGTATATTCTTGATGATCTTGTACAGTTCGTCAGCAACAGCTTCCACAGTCGGGATGGCGGAGAACAGTATGGGGCAATGATCGGTTGCATCCCATGCCAGCCGGGCTTCATCATCGGCGAAGTCGTAGATGAGTCGCGTCGTTCCAATTGCCGCGAGTATGGCAAGGGGTGAATCACCGATTAGAGCAGGGAATTTAACTTTGTTCATGATCCCTCCGAGGACACAGTCATGTCAGCGCACCGTACGATGGCCTCCAAGAGGGCAAGCCCCCATCGGCCGTAGCGGGCATTGAGCCGGGCGAAACGATCGGCATCTGACAACCGCACCCCAATAGGCAATGGAGCGGTCACCTCTTTGCCGTCGACGGTTGTGGTCAAGACGTGTTTGCCGTTATCGGCCACAGGCGGCAAGAGAGGCCGGGCGTGCCCGTGATGGCTTGCGATCAAATGACACAGCAACTCGGGATCCCCGGGGTATTCCTCTGGCATGCCTGAAAGATGCTCGGTGACGAGGGCCTCAGACCAGGCCTCATGCCGGGCGCCTCGCGGCAACTTGCTGAGTGTCCTTGCCCGGATGTATCGCTGACGATCACCTGGAGGCATACCGGATTTGGCGAGTGGCTCATCCGCCAGCTCGGCTCGGATCGGATCCCCGCCGAACAACATCGCCTGGAACCTAGGATCCACCTTGCCCAAGTCGTGCCAGCGCGCAGCGTCGACCACAGTTCGGCGAAGCGGCTCAGGCAAGCCCAGGTTACAGGCGATATCCTGTGCACGTGTTCCCACAGTGTTTAGGTGTACTGCCAAAGTGACTCGTTGATTCAGGTGCGAGGTCTCGTCAGAGTTTCCCTCATCCACATCTGGCAGGTCGTGCTTTGGTGAGATTTCTCGTAGTACTGGGACGGCGTCTTCATTGATCTGCGTAAGGGCGGCCTGATCAGAGAGCTGGGCGCCAAGAACAGCGAAGTCTGCCGAGGTCCAAACACTCTCAGCACCAGGCTCAACCTGTTGAGCCAACCAGGAACGGACTGTGCCGACAATGGTTGCCTTGAGCTCATCCCGATCAACGGGGTCATCACAATTACGCCAGTCCTGCACGAGATCTCTGAGGTTTGAAGGCGCTGGCAGGCCGAGCCGATCAGGCAACTGTGGGTCGAGCCGCAAGGCGGCCCGGCCGCGTCGGAAAGCGGCCAGTTCGGCTACGTCGGTTACTTTCTCCGTGCTGGTGGGAGCCCAACCGAACCGGTCGAGCCCACCCAGCTCGGTCGGGGCGACAACCATATCGCCTGGGCGCAGCGAATCGGCAGATACCCAGTCCCAGGAAGACAGACCCGATTTTCCCTCGGTTCGGTGAAGCACCATCGAATCGGCGTCGTCATCTCCGAAAGGAATGTCGGCATCGTCGTAGTCCTCGGTGTCACCCACCGGCCAGGCCTTCTTTCCGAGCAGCCAGTGTTGCAACGCTCCAAGGGAAATCTCTATACACTCCTCGGCCCGGAGCGGTAGGGCATCTATAGATGCACCAGCCTCCTCAGCTGGAATGCGATCACCGAAGTCATCCAGGAGCCCGTCACGCCAAGCCAACGTGACCGGCGCCACTGACTTGTCAATACCATGCAGGTACGGATCCAGCGGGGGATCGGTTGTGGGGGCCGGGGCAGTACGTACCCAGGCGTCAAGCTGGGCTGGCAGAAGAAGCGGAAGTAGCGGAGGATGCGCGGCCAAGTCTTCCGGCGTGGTCAAGTGTCGCAACGCCAACGGCGAAACATCAAGCACCCCGGTTTCCTCTGTGCTGGATCGTAGGAAATCAGCGGTTTTGATCTTGGACTCTCCGTAGACCGGAGGCTTTGGATCACCATCCTCGACCACGACGACTTTTGCTTGTGATAGCTCGCCTCGCCGGTTGAGCCTGCCGATGCGTTGAATCAGCGCATCAAAAGCGGCGGTTTCTGTGATGAGGGTGGTCGCATCGAGGTCAATCCCGACTTCTACCGTCTGTGTGGCGACGAGTATTGCCGGTCTTGGCATTTCATCCCGGTCTGCGCCGAACAGCTCGGTCACCCGGCCTGCTATCGCCTCCCGGTCCAAGGGACGGGAACGCCCCATAAGCAGGAGAACTTCGGTGCCCTGCAGTAGGCTATTGGAACTCTTGAGCTCTTGGTGAACTTCCCTAGCCCGGTCCACTGTGTTGCACACCACCAGGACGCGGGATGTGTCACTCGTGACTGCTTCGGCGGCATACTTCACCAGTTTCTCAACCGCTTGGTGAGGTTTGAGCTTTTTCCCTCCAGGAGGTGTGACCAAAGTCAGCGTCTTTGAAGCAGTCAGGCGCTTGTGAGCCGTGACGTCACGTAGATGGGCTTCCTCATCGAAAGAGGTAACCCATCCTTCTGGCTGTTCCCCGCTCGTGGCGCTGAGGCGGATGACCGAGGCCTGGGGCAAGCCGAGAATCTGGCTGGAGTCCAGGCGATGGGCAGCTCCCAGGGACGAAATCAAGGCCTGCGCTAGATGTGCCTCGTCGATCATGATCACGGAATCGGTTCCGACCAGTGCTGCGTCGATGGGCCGCCTTCGCGTGCTGACCCCGTAGCCGCGGAAGAATAGGCGGCTACCTACCTGATCCACAGTGCCGGTGATGATTGCGGGCAAGTCAGGGCGGGGTAGCCATGCCGCATCCCAGGTTGTCCCGCCCCGCATCTTGACGACTGGGAGCACCGGGTTGGCGCCAGAGGAACCACATAGTTTCCGGATCCGGGCGGCGATCTCAGCAGAGATGCTGCCGCCAGTTGCTGTTTCGAGGGCCTCAGAGATGCGTTTTCCATGCATCTCGGCTTGATCGACGACGATCCGGCGGTCGACCACGAAGAAAATCCGTCGCCGCCCCAATCCAGGTGGCGTCTCGCCGCCAGCGCTCATCGCTAGTACGAAAACAGCCACATCGAGCATCGAGGTCTTACCGAGCCCGGTGGGAATGTCCACTAGCGAAGGCCAACAGCCCTTGTCGAGGATATCGACGACAGCTGCTGACTGCCAGGGGAATGGAGGGTGGCCGTGCACCTCCAGCATGAACTGGTCGAAGTCACTGGCGATCATCGTTTTCCCCTCCAAATTCTGGAGCGAACAGGCCGACACCGAAGTAACGTCCAGCCCCAGCCAGCACGGGACCCTCCACTGGTTGTTCGAAAGTCACCCGGACGTGCCGGTAGAGCCGCCCATGAGCTCTTTGAGGCAGCTCGTCTGGGGCTAGCCGGACTGCCCCATGGGTCAGTGGCTGCGTGCTTAGCTCGATGCCGATGGGGACCGGGAGCCCAGCTTGTTCGAAGGAGAGACTGACTGCCGCGGTGAGATCGCCATTCTTCGGATATCGGTCCAGCACCAGGGGAGTGGCGGATACCCAGCGTCTTGCGGGGCGTATCCACCGCCCCGCGGTCGCGCTGCGTGGCAGCGGATCGCTGGGCGAGTAGCGCAACTCGAAGGGGTGGTTGAACCCAGGGACTCGCAGCTCGACTATCCGGTCTGGATCGGCGCCCAGAATGCCTCTCAGGATCCGGCGGCGTTCCGCTTGGCCTAGCCCAGGTATTGCAACTGCCAGTGCCACGAGACGACCGTCGGCGTGCTCGAAACCTGCAAAAGGAAGCCCGAGATAGGCGACATGGGGATGTCCGTCGAACCCGTGACCGTGCAGAGCTGGGGGGAGGGGGTTCTGTGTCTGGGACAGCACCTTGCTCCGCAGCGCCGCTGTGAAACGGCCTACAAGATTGCCCGGTGGATGCCGGCCGATGAATCGGAGGATAACCAGATCCGGATAATCGGATGTGATGGCCTTGGGGGCGCGGACTCCGGAGTCGGGGCGCTGTACCCGATAGGACTGGCGTGCCCGGGCCCGGCTTGCCTGCCATGACGGCTGGTCGCTTTCGTGGAGGGCCTCCAGCTCGTCCAGGAAACCGGGGAACGGAACTCTGAGGGAAATCTCCTCCTGTCCACGATCAGTGGGTTCTAGGATGTCCAATCCAGGTAAGGGCTCGATCTCCGCTGCTCTGCGGAAGGCCAGGATGACGGGTGAAGTTGAGCGGCCAAGGTATGGGACGCGTCGTGCGAGGTCGTCGAGGCCGGCCAGAGCCTCATCGGAGATTTCTACGTCATCGGTCCAGAGGAATTGAACTCTGGGGTCCGCTGGAAAACTGCTTACCCTTTCTTTGAGGTTGTTGCTTTTATGGCCTGGATGGTTTTGGTTGCCACCCTTCTCGGACGTCGCATTTGTGACGACATAGGTCCGGCTCCTACTGTGGGGAGCCAGGACTATGGCGTGGATCAGCGGAGGTGGCAGCTGCTCAAGTTGCTGGAGCGGAGTAAGTTCGTAGGATTTCGCGACCGAGCGTAGCGCCGCAAAAACCCGGGCGGGATGCGGAGGCCATTCCGGTGAGCGAGGATCCTCGCCGTCGCCAGCGTCGTAGCGCTCGCCCATCAGGCAGATGTCGAGGCAGATGGGCATGTCACTCCCCTGCGGACTCGGCCTTGGTCATGCTGAAGTCGATAGCTGCGGCGAGCGACTTGGAGGGGGTCAATTCGATGGGGTCGAGGTGCAGCGGGACCTCGGCAGCCTGCGCAGCCTTCAGCGCCTCGTCGTAGAGCCTGAGCGCCTCGTCAGTAGACAGGGTGAAAGGCTCCACTACGCCGCCGCGTCCGATCCATTCGAGGGACTCCGACTCTGCTACCAGGTCACAGCCGCTGCGCAGCCAGATCCCGGCACCACCGAAAGCCAGCCGGTCACCCAGCAGTGCGAAGGCGACCAGGAGCGTGCGAGCCGCCAATGTGGCCTCTGTCGTCAGATCACCAAACCCAATCCGACGGACTGCGGTGAGGCTCAGCGTGGAGAAACGAGTCGCCTCGGTGATGGTCACACCGCCGTGAGCGGAATTCGGGGCGATGTTCCCGTGCCCGATCTCGCTCAGCTTGGCTTTGGTGCCTTTGGCCGCGGCCGTCGAGTACGTCCACTCATCACCCTCGCCGTTTCGTGAGCCGGTGAGGTTGAGCGGGTCCATCCGGCCTGCCTTGCGCGTGCCCACAACGGGATCCCAGCCGACGATCTCGCTGCTGTAGAAGCGTGGGAACTTGGCCTGGTGGCCCTTGCGATGGCTGTTCCATCCGCCATAGGCCAAGGTTGCGGGATCGTACTGGAGAAGTGCGGTTGCGTCCTCCAAAGAAGCCTGTTGAAGAGCTTTACCTATAGGGGTTTTGTCGAATTTTTCGCCATCGAGCAGGGAGTCGCGCCAGTATGCGTCGAAGGCACGGTGCGGTGCATCCAGACCGGTGATAACGACCTTCGCAGCGCCCTCGTGGGTGAGCCTGAGCATGGGCATCCGGAGATCCCCTGCCTTCCAAGCGGCCTTGAGTGCTTCGTCGCATCGATTGGCCTGGGAAGGTACCTGGTCGAGGACCACAGCTTGCCGGGGCTGTCCATCGCGGATGCGCTCCTCCAGGAGGTAAGGCGATTCGTTTGATCCTGAGGTTGGGAATGTTGGGGGAAAGACCCGGCTTCCGATGCCACCACCAGGTTGGTAGGTGGCGGTGACCCTGACTAGGGCAAATTCGGGGTCACGGAGCTTATCGTGGAGCGATTCGAGGGACAGCGCTGTCATCAAGGAGGCTTATTCATAGACTGTAGGCGAAGATGAGTCCTGTGACGGCTTGTATTGTGGTTTCGAAGGTGTTGTAGGGGCGGCGGTAATCGGTGTGTAGAACACGCCAGGTTTTGACGTTC
This sequence comes from Arachnia rubra, assembly GCF_019973735.1. Taxonomy (NCBI): domain Bacteria; kingdom Bacillati; phylum Actinomycetota; class Actinomycetes; order Propionibacteriales; family Propionibacteriaceae; genus Arachnia; species Arachnia rubra. The sequence continues at coordinate 2,574,319 of NZ_AP024463.1, read as the reverse complement.
GCGATGACACGTTCGATGAGGTAGCGGACGCGGTTGATGGTCGTGTTGTTTCTTTTGTCGCTGTCGGTGAGTTCACCATGGGCGGGTTTCTTCGCGGGGGTGATCATCCCCAATCCGATGTAGCCTTTGTCTCCAATATGACTTTGACTGTCGAGGGCTGCGAGGAAGCCGGATTCCTTGATGGCCTTTGCATCATGCACACTACCCGGCAGGGGCGGGGAGATCCAGGCGAGCTGTCCGGCCAGGGTGCAGGCCACTTGCAGGTTCACCCCCGTCGTGTGGTGCTTGCCTGAGTACAGCTCGGGACGGTCGTGCCACGACCAGCAGGACACCAGAGTACCGTCGATGATGTACTGACGGTCCGGGTCGAGGTCCCCCACACTGGGCACCCAGTTCTGGAGGGCTTCGGCGATCAGGGGAGTGTAGACCGCCACCACTCGTGAGATGGTGGCTTGGGAGACTGTGTGGATGTCGGCCAGCAACTCCTGGGTGAGATTGTGCCGCAATATCAACACAGTGACCTGGATACAGCGGAACAAGCCCAGGACACGGGACCCTGCCGGGGGAAGGTTTCCGGAACGGGATGTGTGGATCAGTTCGCACAGGTTGAGGATCTGGTCACGGTCAAGGCTTGTGGTAGTATTCACGGCGGCGGCTTGTCTTTCATCTGAGGGTTTTCTTTCTGCATTTTGAATTATCTCAGATCGGGCAAGCCGCCCTCACATCCCCCTCGGGTAAAGTGTTAGCTGGGGAAAGCCAAAACACCCCTATGAATAAGCCTCAAGATTCCTTCTGATTGTTAGGTGCTGTAACCATAGTGGAAGAGAAAGACAGAAATGGTGTTTTGGGTGTAAATGCTCAATGGGGCTAGCCATCTCCAGACGACAGGCAGTCATTCTGGGGTTGTGTAGAACGGTGTTCAGACAGGTCGGTCAGGTGATCTGCTCGTGGCGTTGCCCTGAAGATGCTTGATGAGGCGCGACACTGGACCCCATGACGACCTCACCTGCCTTGCAATCCGTCGAGGACGTGCTGAGCTCCGCCGGAGTCAATCCAGAGACCGGCCTGACGTCGGCGGAGGCTGCCGCCCGCCTTGCCAGCCACGGCTCCAACGAGTTGCGCTCCCAGCCCCGGGAGCCGGCCTGGCGGCGTTTCCTCAGGCAGTTTGCCGACCCTCTGGTCTACCTGCTGTTCGGAGCGATGGCCATCTCCCTGGGGGCGTGGTTCCTGGAGGGCACCCACGGGGTGCCGATCGATGTGGTCGTCATCCTGCTGATCGTCCTGGCCAACGCCATCCTCGGGTTCGTGCAGGAGAACCGGGCGGCTGATGCGGTCGCCGCCCTGGCGGATATGACGGCGGCACGGGCGACGGTGCTGCGTGATGGCCGGCTGGTGACGGTTGCCGCCGCCGAACTCGTCCCCGGCGACATCTTGGTGTTGGGGGAGGGCGATGCTGTCGCCGCTGACGCCCGCCTGCTCAGCGCCTCCTCGCTGCAGGTGCAGGAGGCCTCACTGACCGGCGAGTCGGAGGCGGTCACCAAAAGCGTGGCGCCGCTGAGCGAACTTGGTTCCCTGGGCGATAGGCACAACATGGTCTTCAAGGGAACTGCCGTTGCTCGCGGCGTGGGCCGGGCTGTCGTCACTGAGACCGGCATGGACACCCAGATGGGTCACATCGCGACACTGCTGGACGAGACCGCCGACGAACCCTCCCCGCTGCAACGCGAGATCTCCCAGATCTCGAAGACACTGGGTGGGCTGGTAATCGGTATCGCCGTCGTGGTGATGATCGCCATCGGCGTCGTGAACGGGGTTTCCTCGCTCGAGGAGGTCGTCGAGATCCTGCTGCTGGGTGTCTCGCTGGCCGTCGCGGCTGTGCCGGAGGGACTTCCCGCGATCCTGTCGCTGGTGCTCGCCATCGGCGTGCAGGCCATGGCGCGCCGCAACGCGGTCATGAAGAACCTGCACTCCGTCGAGACCCTCGGATCGGTCTCCGTCATCGCATCCGACAAAACCGGCACCCTAACCAAGAACGAGATGACGATCCGTGAGGTCGTCACCCCCTCCGGCCGGATGGAGCTGAGCGGCACCGGGTATGAGCCCGTCGGTGAGGTCACCATCACCGGGGACGAGCCCAGGGTGCGTTGTGAGGCTGAACGTGCCCTGGCCGCGGGTTCTTTGGCGAACAATGCGCAGCTGGCCAGGGTCGATGGCGTCTGGGAAGTCCAGGGCGACCCGACCGAGGCCGCGTTCCTCGTCGCCCAGCACAAGGTCGACGGCGTGCCTGAGCGGGTCGGGGCATGGGAGCGCATCAGCGAGGTGCCGTTCACCTCGGAACGCAAAATGATGTCGGTGCTCGGCCGCCGCACCGCCGACGAGCACGTCCGGCTGTTCGCGAAGGGGGCGCCCGATGTGCTGCTGGAACGCTGCACCGCTGAGCTGGCCGGCGGCGACGTCGTGCCGCTCAGCGACCAGCGCCGCGCCCAGATCGACGCCGACATCGAGCGGCTGAGTTCCGAGGGCTACCGCACCCTCGGGGTTGCCCGCCGCCGTGCCCTCGGGCAGGATCCCGGCACCTTCGCGGAGGACGCTGAACGTGACCTGGTGTACCTCGGCATCGTCGGCATCATCGACCCGCCCCGTCCCGAGGCCGTCGAGGCCATCGCCGAGGCGCACCGCGCCGGCATCCGCACCGTCATGATTACCGGCGACCACCCCGTCACGGCAGCCCGCATCGCCGCCGACCTGGGTATCGCCGAGGGCCAGCCCCGGGCGCTGACGGGACGCGAGATCGAGGCCATGACCACAGAGCAGCTGAATCAGGCCGTCCGTGACGTCGACGTCTACGCCCGCGTATCCCCGGAGCACAAGCTGCGTATCATCGACGCGCTGCAGGCCGGCGGGCAGATCGTCTCCATGACCGGTGACGGCGTCAACGACGCCCCTGCGCTGAAGTCCGCCGACATCGGGATCGCGATGGGCATCACCGGCACAGAGGTCACCAAGGATGCCGGGGAGATGATCCTTGGCGACGACAACTACTCCACCATCGTCGCCGCCGTCCGGCAGGGCCGTGGGATCTTCGACAACATCAAGAAATTCATGCGCTACCTGCTCAGCTCCAACATGGGCGAGGTGGCGACGGTGTTTCTGGCGGTACTGCTGGGCGGGGTGATCGGGCTGGCCGACCCCGCGAACCCGGCCGCCGCCGTCGTGCCGCTGCTGGCGACGCAGATCCTGTGGATCAACCTCGTGACCGACTCCGGGCCCGCGCTCGCGATGGGCGTTGACCCCGAGGTGGACGACGTCATGGGCCGTGGGCCCCGGAAGTTGACAGAGAGGATCATCGACCAGCACATGTGGTGGCGGATCATCGGCACGGGCCTGGTGATGGGGCTGCTCGCGTTGCTGATCTATGATCTCTGCCTGCCCGGCGGCCTCATCGGTGGCCTGGAGAGACTCGCGACCACCGATGCCCAGCTCATCACCGCCCGCACCACTGTGTTCACCGCGCTGGTGTTCATGCAGCTGTTCAACGCGTTGAACTCCCGCTCCGACACCGGCAGCGCATTCGACCACCTGTTCAGCAATGCCTGGCTGTGGGGGTCGATCGGGCTCGTCACGGTGCTGCAGATCCTGGTGGTGGAGGTGCCCTTCCTGCAAGCCGCATTCGGCACGGCTCCGCTGGACTGGATCCACTGGGTCGTCGCCGTCGGTGCAGGTGCCGCGGTGCTGGTCTATGAGGAGGTCGTCAAGCTGGTCCGCCGCTCCCTCAGGTCGTGATCACCAGCTGCGGCGCCCCGTCAGGGCCAGCAGCCGGGCCTGGCGGGAGGCGTCCACCGGAGCCTCGATAAGGCGGCCGCAGATCTGGTCCTGGTAGAGGGCATCCCCCCACGCCGGGATGACAGCCTCGATGAAGTCCAGCTCTGCTTCGGTGAGCTTCAGATCTTCCCCGCTGGCCCGCCGGATGTCCCAGGCGTGAATGATGAGGTCGAAGCCGTAGAAGTCCAGCAGGACATCAGCCAGCGTGGTCGGCCCAAAAGGGCCGTCAAATCTGGCCAGGAGCGTTTTCTCATCGGCTGCGGCTGAGCGCGCGGCGGCCGCGTGCGCGTTCCACGCCTCGGCCGGGGCGCCGGAGGGCCGGGCTCCTAGATCCATGCCGTGACGGGCGAAGACCTCGCGCTGGGTGTCGATGACGTGGTCCAGGACGTCCTGCGCGGTCCAGCCCTCGCAGGCGCTGGGGCATGCCCACTGCGCGGCGCTGAGGGATGTCGTCCTTTGGGTGAAGGTGTCGGCGTGGCCGAGGAACTGGGCGATTCGAGAATCCATGCTGGCTAGTGTTGCCGGGGGAGGGAAGGGTGTATTGAACGAATACGACACAGCTTTTCTGGAGCCCGCGCAGCTGGCCGACGACCGTGGCTTCAGCCCGCCGGTCTACAGATTCGCGCCCCGGCCCGGCCTGGCCGATGTGGTACGCCGCTACTGGGTTCCGGTGTGGGATCTCGCGCCTGGGTGGGTTTCGGTGCAGCGCGTCCTGCAGTACCCGGTTTGCCTGGTGGTGGTCGGAAACGACTATGCCAGCCTCATCGGTCCCACGACAGGGCTCGCCACCAAACGACTCACCGGCCGGGGATGGGCCGTCGGGGTGATGCTGCAGCCTGCCGTCGGCCAGCGCCTGATCGGGGCGGATGTCTCAACGCTCACCGACGGGCAGATGGATCTCGCGGACTCGGGGCTGCCGGACGTTCACCGCCTGGTCACCGATGTGCGGGCCAGCATGACCGATCCCAACGACCCGGTGAGCCGGGAGACCGCGGTCGCCGTCATGGAAACCGCGCTGCGGAAGCTGCTGCCGGTGGACAAGGACGGGATTGTCGTCAACGCCGTCGTACGTGCCGTCGAGAGTGAGGCCGGCATCCAGCGGGTCAGTCAGATCTGCGAGCGTTTCGGGGTGAACGAGCGTTTTCTGCAACGCCTGTCCGCTGAGCGGATCGGCCTGACGCCGAAGTGGCTGATCCGCCGCAGAAGACTTCAGGAGGCCGCCCGGCATCTGGCAGGGGATGCCTCCGGGCTGGCTGACCTTGCCGCGTCGCTCGGATACGCCGACCAGGCGCATTTCCAGCGGGACTTCAAATCCGTGACCGGCCTGACGCCCGTCACCTACGCCAGGCAACGCGGCAGCCAATAATCTTCGGCCGAAGATATTTCGTGGTATTTCGACGGTTCAGCAGACAGATGCCGCTGAACCGTCGAATATTCTGTCCGATTTCTCAGCCGCCGAAAACCGTGTCCTTCTGGTCTTCGATCAGGTTGCCTGAAATGTCCTTCAGCGGTCCGGTGCTGCCGTCAGGCAGGATCTCGCCGTTGGTGGAGCAGGGGTAGGGCTCTTCCCGCTGGCCTTTCGGCTCGATGAACATCGGGTTGATGAGCCACTTGCCGTCCTCATTGTCGTAGGCATTGCACATCAGCTCGACCTTGTTCCGGTTGATGGCCAGCCGCAGCGCGGTGGCGTCGGTCAGGAAGGTGACGTCGGTGTCGGAGTCGCCGGCGCTGAACGCGGGCCGCTGCCCCTCCGGAGCCTGCTTGAAGGCGTCCGGACCGGTGATGCCGAAGACGTCCTGGTTCACGCGGCACCGCTTGCCCTCGATGTAGGGCATGCCGGCCTCGTCGCCGCCGCAGGGCTTCAGCTTCGTGGTGATCTTGTCGTCGTCGTGCTCCACGGCCACACCCATCACCTTGTTCCCGGTCAGGCCCAGGGGCTCGGCCCACACGCGGGCCACGGGTTCGGCGGAGGCCGAGATGATCCGCACGTCGAAGCCGTTCTCTTTCAGTGTCTTGATCAGGCTGGTGACCTGGTCGTAGTACCGCACCCAGCCGGTGACCTCCTTCGACCCGACCTTCTGGGTCGCATCCTGCTCGGCTGCCAGGTTCTGTTCCCGGGCCTGGGTTGCGAAGGCCGTGACGTCCTGGTCGGTGTATCCGGCTTGCAGCTGGGCGGCGAAAGCGTACTGAGGTTCGATGCGGCGGGCGTTATAGTTCTCGAATGCCTTCTCACCGCCGGTGGTCTTGCCCTCGGAGTAGACCGAGAGAATTGCGTCAGCGCATGCCACGCCATCCTCAGTGTTGGTGGGAAGCGGATGTCCGGGCTCGGCCAGGGCGCTGCAGGATGACGTCAGCTCCTGCACCGCCGCCGATGTCAGGAAAGTGCTCACCTCAGCCCAGTCATTGGGCTGCAATATCTTGCCGTTGGCTATCATCCAGAACGTGGTGGCATCGCCGATATCGTTTCTGACGACGGTATTGTCCCAATCGAATAACGCCAGCGGCGCCCCACTTGCCACATCACCGTCGCCACCGCACTTGCCCTTCTCCTTGATCATGGCGGCGAGGCGGTCATGATTGTCGCCGTACCAGCCCGGATCGGCGGGCAGGGTCGCGCAGTCCGTGGCCGCGGATTGTGCTGGGGAGCTGGCTGAGGACGGTGCTGAGGGCTGCGGTGATCCCGCACAGGCAGACAGCAATAAGGCAGAGGCTGCTAGGGCTGCCAGCGTGGATCTTGGATATTCCAAACTCATTCCGGGCTTCTTCCTTCAGGGCGCGTCAAACCGGACTCAGGCCTGGCGCGTATGTGTCACCCTCCCCTCTTAGGGCAGGCCGGAGACACGCTATCAACGTTGTCCCTCCGAGCGCAGTGAAAACGAAAAGACGTTTTAGGCCTGTCCGAAAGTCAATGAATGCATAATTGAAATCTCTACATCAGTCGGGCAGGGACGTGGTGCCGTAGATCTTCTTCCAGTCGCTGATGAAGGCATCGACGGCGGCCTCGATGCCCGGCGCGGAGAGCGCGGCCCGCAGCAGCTTCGGCGGCAGGGTCACGGCGTCGGCGCCCGCCTCAAGGGCGTGGGAGACCTGGGAGACGTTCTTGAAGCTTGCCGCCATGATCTTGCTGGGCGCGTCGAACCGGCGGATGAAGCCGGCGAGGGCTTCCAGGGTGCCGCGGGTGTCGATGTCGAGCGACTGCATCCGGTTGTAGTAGGGCGCCAGGTAGTCGACGCCGGTAGCGATCGCCAGGAAGCCCTGGGTCTTGGAGTAGATCGCGGTCGCAGTGACCTTGACTCCCTCGGCCTTCAGGTGGCGCATCGCCGCGATGCCCGCCTCGGTGGTCGGGATCTTGGGGTAGACCTTGTCGTCGATCTTGTCGAGCAGCTTGTGAGCATCGTCGATCATGCCCTTCGCGTCCTTGGCGAGGACCTGCACATGCAGGGTGCGGTCGGGGCCGATGATCTCGCGAATCCGGCGGAAGTGAGCGTAGAAGTCGACCTTGCCCTCCGCCTTGAGGATCGTGGGATTCGTTGTCACGCCGGTGACGGGATAGATCGGGGTCAGCCGCTCGATGTCGTCGAGGTTGGCCGTGTCGAACAGGATATCCATGACGAGTGACTCTAACGCCACCGTGATGCCGCGCTGACGTGGGGTGCAGCCGAGATGAGCAGAAGCCGGCGGGGCATTGGCCTACCTGCGTCAAGGCGGTTCAGGCGGTCGCATAAACCCGGATCGACGGGCCCGCAGGTGAGTTTCACCGTGCCGGCAATGAGCAGGGGCCACCCGGCCCTTACTGTTTCCCGTGGTTTTTCTCAGGGGCGATGACGGTGATGATCGCCGAGTCGTCCAAGGCCTGCTTGCCCTGTGCCTGGCCCAGTAGGTACAGCTGTTCCGCCGCTCCGGGTAGCTTGCGTTATCGCCGTTTGACGCCCTGAATCGATGCGGTATCGTAGGTCAAACGAAAGAATTTCGTAAGTAAACGGAAGGCTCCAGCGATGGCGGTGGAACGCACAGAACGCGAGAACGCGATTCTCGCGAAGCTGGCCGACGACGGCCGGCTGAGCGTCTCCGGGCTCGCCAGCGACTTCGGGGTCTCCGAGGTGACGATCCGCGGGCACCTCCGCTCCCTGGAACAGCAGGGGATGCTGGTACGCACCCGCGGCGGGGCGCGGCCCATCACCCTGCAGGGCATCCTCCAGCGCCAGCAGATCAACGTCGAGGCCAAGGAGAAGATCGCCCAGGCTGCCGCCGAACTCATCACAGATGATGACACCGTCATGATCGAGGCCGGCACCACCGCCGCGCTCATAGCCCGCTACCTGAGCGGGCAGCGCGGCGTGCAGATCGTCACCAACTCTGCCTTGGTTTTCAACAACGCCCGCACCAACCCGGCGCTGAACATCATCCTCACGGGCGGGGTCTTCCGGCCGGAGTCGGAATCGTTCGTCGGGCCCCTGGCCGAGCGGGCCATCGCCGACTTCAACACCCGCATCGCCTTCCTCGGCACCGACGGGTTCTCTCCGGAACGCGGCCTGACGACGCGTTTCGTTGAGGGAGCCCAGGTGGCCACCACCATGCAGGAACGCGCCGAGCAGACCTGGCTCGTCGCCGACTCCTCCAAGTTCGGGCAGGCGGGTTTCGTCTCGTTCCTGCCGCTGAAAGCCGTCACCGGCATCATCACCGACTCTGGTCTCCCCGACGACGCCGTGGAGGCCCTCAAGGAACACACCCACGTCCGCATCGTCTAGGAGAAACCAATGGCAACCGTCATCGTCATGCCGGCTCTCGGGAACAGCGTTGAGTCCTGTCTCATCGTGTCCTGGTCGGTCACAGAGGGCGACACCATCGCCGAGAACGGCATCCTCTGCGAGGTGGAGACCGACAAGGCCTCCATGGAGGTGCCGAGCACCGCCTCCGGCACCGTGCTGAAGCTGCTGTGGGAGGAAGGCGACGACGTCCCCGTCATGCAGCCCCTCCTCGTGGTCGGCGAACCGGGCGAAGACCCCGCCCCAGCGCTGGCCGACGTGGGGTTCAGCGGTGCCGCCGAACCAGGACCCGAGGCCGCTCCAGAGCCCGCCGCCGAAGCTCCCGTTGCCCCCGCCGCCACTGCGGCAGCTGCCCCAGCCGACGGTGCGTATGGTTCAAGCCCCCGCGCCCGGAACCTGGCAGCCGCCGAGGGCATCGACATCGCAGCGGTGCCCGCCGGGACCGGCCCTGGGGGTCGCGTCATCGCCCGTGACGTCGCCGCCGTCGCCGACGGCACCACCAAGGCGGCAGCCCGAGCCGGAGCGGTCGCGGGAGAGGGCACCGGCCTTGGCGGCCGCGTCAGCCAGGCCGACCTCACCGCTCCCGCCGCCCCGGTGGAGGAGGCCTCGGCCCCGACGACGGCGCCAGCCGCCGCCGCGGACTCCGGCTTCCCCGGCCCCTACACCGAGACCCCGCTGAAGGGCATTCGCAAGGTGATCTCCGAGCGGATGATGCACTCCCTGGCCAGCTCCGCGCAGCTCACCTACACCACCACCGCGCGGGCTCAGGGCCTGCTGGAGATGCGCAAACGGCTCAAGAACTCCGACCCGGTGCTCGGCATGAACAAGGTGACCATCGGCGACCTCGTCGGGTTCGCAGCCGTCAAGACCGCTGCCAGGCATCCCGCGCACAACGCCCACCTCGTCGACGGTGTGCTCACCACCTTCGAGCGCGTCCACCTGGGCTTCGCCTGTGACACCCCCCGCGGCCTGCTCGTGCCGACCATCCGGGATGCCTCCCGGCTCAGCCTCGGCCAGTTCTCGGCCATCAGCAAGGACCTGGCAGCGCAGGCCATCGACGGCAACATCAACCCCGACCTGCTGAGCGGCGCCACCTTCACCGTCTCCAACCTGGGCGGCTTCGGGATCGAGAGCTTCACCCCGCTGCTCAACGTGCCGCAGACCGCCATCCTCGGCGTCGACGCCATCTTCCCGCGCGCCTACACCGACGAGGACGGCCAGGTCCGCACCGAGCAGCGCATCGGGTTGTCGCTGACCGCCGACCACCGGGTTATCGACGGTGCCGACGCGGCCCGGTTCCTGAAGGACCTGGTGGCCTTCCTGGAGAACATCGAGATCGCCGTCCTGAGCTGAGAGGAAAAGAAATGACCGACTTCGACGTCATCGTGCTGGGCGGCGGCCCGGGCGGCTACATCGCCGCTGAACGGCTCGGCCATGCCGGCAAGAAGGTGCTCCTCGTGGAGGCCGAAGCCCTGGGCGGCACCTGCCTGAACGTGGGCTGCATCCCCACCAAAACCCTCCTCGGGGCTGCCAAAACCTACGACCACGCCCGCCACGGCGCCCAGTTCGGCGTCACAGTGGAGGGCATCAGCGTCGACTGGCCCGCGCTGCAGAAGTGGAAGGACAAGGTGGTATCCACCCTCGTCGGCGGTGTTGGCGCCACGGAGAAGAAGGCCGGGGTTACCGTCGTCAAGGGACATGGCACCTTCGACGGTCCCGGCAGAGTCACCGTCGACGGCACCAGCCACACCGCTGAGCACGTGATCCTGGCCACCGGGTCGGTGCCCGTCATGCCACCCATCCCGGGAGCAGCCGACAACCCGAAGGTCATCGACTCCACCGGGGCCCTGTCACTGCCCGAGGTGCCGAAACGCCTGGCCGTGATCGGTGGCGGGGTGATCGGCGTGGAGTTCGCCAGCCTCTACTCGATGCTGGGCACCGAGGTCACCGTGGTCGAGATGCTGCCGGAGATCGTGCCCTTCGCCGACGACGAGGTGGCTGCGCAGCTCCGCAAGGCCCTGAAACAGGTCACCTTCACACTCGGCTGCCGCGTCACCTCGATCGACGGCGGCAAGGTCAGCTGGACCACCGCCGACGGCACCGAGGAGTCGGTGGAGGCCGACTACGTGCTGATGGCCGTCGGCCGCAAGCCCGCCGTCGAGGGCTGGGGTGCTGAGCAGAGCGGGCTGGAGTACTCCGGCCGCGGCGTGGTCGTCGACGACCGGATGCGCACCAACCTGCCGAACGTCTGGGCCATCGGCGACGTCACCGGCCGCAGCCTGCTGGCGCACGCCGCCTACCGCATGGGGGAGGTGGCTGCCGCCAACATCATCGACCCTAAGGCCCACCGGCGCGGCGAGGTGATGCGCTGGCACACCATTCCGTGGGCCGTCTACACCGCCCCCGAGTGCGCGGGCATCGGACTGACGGAGGCCGCTGCGAAGAAGCAGGGACGCAAGGTCGTCACCGCCAGCGTCCCCGGCTACATGTCCGGGCGCTTCGTCGCCGAGAACGGTCTCCAGGCCCCCGGCCTCACCAAGCTGATCCTCGACGCCGGCACCCGGCAGGTGCTGGGCATCCACGTGATCGGCAGCTACGCCGCCGAGATGATCTGGGGCGCCTCCGCCGTCCTGGAGACCGAGCTTAATCTCACCGACCTGCGCCAGCTGGTCTTCCCCCATCCCACCGTTAGTGAACTGATCCGAGAGGCCGCCTGGGCTGCCAAGGCCTGAGCGATAAGGAGAGAAAACACATGACCCGCTCACTGATCGTCGATCCGGCGAACGTGCGTGCCAAGAGCGCCATCAAGGCCCCCGAGGTGCCCGTCAATGCTTACAAACCCGACTTCAAGGCCGAGCTGAAACGCTACGGCAAGCAGGGGCTGATCGACATCCTGCACGACATGATCGCCGTGCGGAGCTTCGAGACCATGCTCAACTCCATCAAGACCACCGGCGCGTGGAATGGCGTGGAGTACAACCACCGCGGCCCCGCCCACCTCAGCATCGGCCAGGAGTCGGCTGTCGTCGGCCAGGCCTCCCAGCTGAGGGTCGAGGACTTCGTCTTCGGGTCCCACCGCAGCCACGGCGAAATCCTTGCCAAGTGCTTCTCCGCCTCCCGCAAACTCGATGCCGCCGACCTGGAACGCATCATGAAGGAGTTCCTGGACGGCGAGACCCTCTCCTTCGCCGAGCAGGTCTCCAACGACGACCTGGCCGACGTCGCCGAAAACTTCATCCTCTACGGCGCGGTAGCCGAAACCTTCGCCCGCAAGGCCGGGTTCAACCGCGGACTGGGCGGCTCCATGCACGCCTTCTTCACGCCCTTCGGGTCGATGCCGAACAACGCCATCGTCGGTGGGTCGGCTGACATCGCCACCGGCGCTGCCCTGTTCAAGCGCATCAACCGCAAGCCTGGCATCGTGATCGCCAACATCGGCGACGCCTCCATGGGCTGCGGTCCTGTCTGGGAGGCCATGATGATGGCCGCCATGGATCAGTACCGCACCCTGTGGCAGGACGGCGTCACCGGCAATCCGCCGATCTGGTTCAACTTCTTCAACAACTTCTACGGCATGGGTGGTCAGACTTCCGGCGAGACCATGGGCTACGACATCCTGGCGCGCGTCGGCATGGGCGTGAACCCGGAAGCCATGCACGCCGAGCGCGTCGACGGCCTCAACCCGCTCGCTGTCGCCGACGCTGTCGCCCGCAAACGTGAGGTCCTGGAGTCGGGGCACGGGCCGGTGCTCACCGACACCATCACCTACCGCTTCTCCGGGCACTCGCCGTCGGACGCCTCGTCGTACCGCACTCGCGAGGAGGTCGAGCTGTGGGAGAAGCACGACGGCCTGAAGAACTACGCCGCCTACCTGGTGAAGAACAAGGTCCTCACCCAGGCCGACGTCGACGCCATCCAGGCGAGGTTCGACGAGCGCCTCACCAAGGTGATCGCCCTGGCCACCCGCGACGAGGACCAGTCACCGCGAGTCCACATGGACTTCATCGACACCGTGATGTACTCCAACGGGAACAAGGAACGGCTGTCCGATGAGGAACCGCAGCTGCTCACCCCGCTCGCCGAGAACCCGCGCGTCAAGGCGCTGAGAAACAAGGTACGCACCGCCCGCGACGAGAACGGCAAACCGGTTTCCAAGAACAAGGCCTTCGCCTACCGCGACGCCATCTTCGAGGCCGTCGCCCACCGGTTCGCCACCGACCCAACCCTCGCGGCCTGGGGTGAGGAGAACCGCGACTGGGGTGGCGCGTTCGCCGTCTACCGTGGCCTGACGGAGCTGCTGCCGTACCACCGGCTGTTCAACTCGCCGATCTCCGAGGCCGCGATCGTCGGCGCTGGCGTCGGCTACGCCCTCTCCGGCGGCCGCGCCATCGTCGAGCTGATGTACTGCGACTTCCTGGGCCGTGCTGGCGACGAGATCTTCAACCAGGCCGCCAAGTGGCAGGCGATGTCCGCCGGCCTGCTGGAGATGCCGCTGGTGATGCGCGTCTCGGTCGGCAACAAGTACGGGGCGCAGCACTCGCAGGACTGGTCGGCGCTGTGCGCCCACATGCCGGGCCTGAAGGTCTACTACCCGGCCACCCCCTACGACGCCAAGGGCATGATGAACCTGGCGCTGCGTGGTACCGACCCGGTGGTGTTCTTCGAGTCGCAGCTGCTCTACGACAAGGCCGAGGAGTTCCAGCCCGGGGGTGTGCCGGAGGGCTACTACGAGGTGCCGGAGGGCGAGCCCGTCATCCGCCGCGAGGGCAGCGACCTGACGATCGCGACCCTCGGCGCCACCCTGTATCGCGCCCTGGAGGCCGCTGAGCTCCTGCAGTCCAGGTATGGCCTGTCCGCGGAGGTCATCGACCTGCGTTTCGTCGCCCCGCTGAACCTCGACGTGGTGGTGGAGTCGGTGAAGAAGACCGGCCGCCTGCTGCTGAGCTCCGACGCGGTCGAGCGCGGCTCCTTCCTGCACGACGTCGCCTCGAAGGTGCAGACCATCGCTTTCGACCACCTCGACGCGCCCATCACCGTGGTCGGCTCCCGCAACGCCATCACCCCGGCGGCGGAGCTGGAGAAGGAGTTCTTCCCGCAGCCCGAGTGGCTCATCGACGCGGTTCATGAGCGGATCCTGCCGCTTCCCGGACACGTGACGATCAGCAACCAGACCACCGCCGAGCTGGCGCGCCGCAGCCGTCTCGGCCTCTGAGCTCGTCGCGCCCACCTCGTCCGGTCCGTATCCGCTGGTCCTGACGCCAGTGTGCTGGCCTTATTCACGTTTGCCTGTGCTGTGAAGCCAGCAGACAGCGATAACGCCAGCAAGCCTGGGATAAGGCCAGCGGACCGGCGCGGTGGGCAGGGGACGCAGTGACCTGACGCAGTGATCTAAGGAACCACATGAACCAGACAAACAACCCGGGGATTACCCCGGCTGAACGTCTCGCCGCGCTGCGCGCCGTCGCGGCCGGGGAGACCTTCCCGCAGTGGGTGGCGGAGTCCAACAACCACATCCACACCTGCTACTCCTTCAGCCCCTACACCCCGTCCGGGGCTGCGCTGGGCGCCCGGCGCGCGGGGCTGCGGGTAGTCGGGTCCGTCGACCACGACTCCATCGCCGCGGCCGCCGAGATGAGCGAGGCCACCCGCATCCTCGGAATGGGCAGCGTGACCGGTTTCGAATGCCGGGCCTTCTTCGACCCCGGCGGTCCGTTCGCGACGCGGAAGCTCAACAACCCCGACTCGGCAGGCATCGCCTACATGACCGTGCAGGGCGTGCCCGCCCCCGCCCGGCAGCGCACCGCCGAGTGGCTCGCCCCGAAACGCGAGGCCCGGCTGCAGCGCACCCTGGCGATGGCGCAGTCCGCCAACGACATCCTCACCGGACTGGGCCTGGCCCCGTTCGACCCCGAGTCCGGCATGGTGGCGCGCAGCCAGTACGCGACCGGCGGCGGCATCACAGAGCGCCACCTGCTGGCGGCGATGGCCGACGCACAGATCGCGGGCTTCGGCCGCGGCCAGGCGCTGGTCACAGGCCTGAGAGGGATGGGTGTTGCCATCCCGCCCGCCCTGGAAGCGGTGCTGGCCGATGAGGACAACCCGCACCTGATGTACGACCTGCTGGGTGTGCTGAAGTCTGAATATCTGGAGCGGATCTACATCCAGCCCACCACCGAATGCCCGACCGCCGAGGAGGTCGTCGCCTTCGCCGACTCCGTCGGGGCCATCGCCACCTACGCCTACCTGGGTGACGTGTCGGCCTCACCGACGGGCGACAAGAAGGCCGAGAAATTCGAGGACGAGTTCCTGGATGAGCTGTTCGACGCCATGGCCGAACGAGGATTGCGGGCCGTCACGTACATGCCGCCCCGCAACACACCTGAGCAGCTGCGACGCGTCCACGAGCTGGCCGCCAGGCACGGGATGCTGGAGATCTCCGGGGTCGACATCAACCAGCCCCGCCAGTCATTCACCTGCCCCGAGCTGCGCCGTCCCGAGTTCGCCGGACTCAACGAGGCCACCTGGGCACTCGTCGCCCACGAGGCCCTCAGCTCCGTCGACCCGTCACTGCACCTGCTCGGCGAGGGCCGGCCCACCCCTGAGCAGCTCGCCGCCCGCATCCACGATTTCGCGCCGCTCGGCCGGGCCTATGCCGACGGAGCCGATGCCACGGAACTCGCCGCCACTGCACCCAAGGCCTGAACAGAAAGTGACTGATCATGAGTAATGCACCCACGGTCCGAGGCCTGTTCCTCACCGCGCTGCGGCGCCCCGTCCTGGTGCGTCCCAGCGACGCTGATCCCGCCATCGTCCTCGATAAGACCACCCCCGTCCCCGCCGACGTCACCCTGCCGGTGGTCGTGAGGATGGGGGAGGAGACCTACGAGGTGTCCGCCCCCGCGCGCGGGGAACGCGAGATCAGCGGCCGCGTCGCCCTCGTCACGGGTGGCGCCCAGGGCTTTGGCGCGGAGATCGCCAAGGGCCTGGTGGAGCAGGGCTGTTTCGTCTACATCGCCGATCTCAACGGCGACGGCGCCGCAGCCAAGTGCGCCGAACTGGGGCGCGATCGCACCCACCCCATCACCGTCAACGTCGGCGATGAGGACTCCGTCGCCGCCATGACCGCGGAGGTGGAGCGCACCACCGGCGGCCTGGACCTGGTGATCTCCAATGCGGGAATCGTGCGAGCCGGTTCCGTCCTGGAGCAGGACCTGGCCGCGTTCAAGCTCTCGACCGACATCAACTACGTCGCGTTCTTCCTGGTCACCAAACACCTGGGTGGCCTGCTAGCCCGCCAGCGTGAGACCGCGCCCGGCTGGCTCACCGACATCATCCAGATCAACTCCAAATCCGGCCTGGTCGGGTCCAACAAGAACGGCGCCTACGCCGGCAGCAAGTTCGGCGGCATCGGGCTGGTGCAGTCGTTCGCACTGGAGCTGGTGGAGCACGGCATCAAGGTCAACGCCGTGTGCCCCGGCAACTTCTACGACGGCCCGCTGTGGTCCGATCCCGACAAGGGACTGTTCGTGCAATACCTCAACTCCGGCAAGGTGCCCGGCGCGAAGACCGTCGAGGACGTCAAGGCGTTCTACGAGGCCAAGGTCCCGATGCGTCGCGGCACCACCGGCATCGACGTGCTGCGCGCCATCTACTACATCGTCGAACAGGCCTACGAGACCGGCCAGGCCGTTCCCGTCACCGGCGGCCAGGTCATGCTGAATGCCTGACCGGTCAGAAACTTCAAGGAGGAGAACATGGGCGAGATTCCCGCCACTCAGCACGCCATCCAGATCGTCGGGGCTGACGAGTTCGTGCTCAACCCCGCCAAACCTGTCGACGAGGTGGGTCCCCATCAGATGCTGCTGAAGGTGGAGGCCTGCGGCATCTGTTTCAGCGACACCAAGCTGCTGCACGCCTTCGACGCCCACCCGCGCAAGGCCGAGGTGATCGCGGGGATCGCGCCCGAGGCCCTCGCCGAGATCCCGGACTACCGGCCTGGTGCGCAGCCGACGGTGCCAGGCCACGAGCCGGTGGGACGCATCGTCAAGGCAGGGGAGAAGGTCACCCACTTCGCGGTGGGAGACCGCGTTTTGGTGCAGGCCGACTGGAAGCATCTGCGCACCCCGAAGTCGAACGGCGCGTTCGGCTACAACTTCGAGGGGGCGCTGCAGGAGTACGTCGTGATCGACGAGCGCTGCGCGGTCTCGCCGTCGGGCGAGGAGTTCCTGATCCATGTCACCGACGGGCCGTCGGCTGCGGCCGTCGGGCTGATCGAGCCGTGGGCCACCGTCGAAGGCTCCTACGCCTGGGTCGAGCGCGACCACATCGCCGACGGCGGCCGGCTGCTGGTGGCCGGCGACGGCGACCTCGCGGCTCTGACCGCTGAGCACCAGCCCGGCGAGATCGTCCGGGTCACGGCCGGGGAGGTCGCAGGCCTGGCGGGTCAGGTCTTCGACGACATCGTCTACTTCGGTTCCGACGCCGGCGTGATCGAGGCCCTCGCGGGGTTGCTCGGCACCCGCGGGGTGCTGTGCGTGGTGCTCTCCGGCGAGCGGATCGGACGCAAGGTCAGCTTGGATATCGGACGGGTCCACTACGACTTCATCCGGTTCTGCGGCACCACCGGCAGTGATCCTGCCGAGGGCTACGCCTGGATTCCTGCCAACGGCGAGCTGCGCGACGGCGACAAGGTGGCGATCATCGGCGCGGCCGGTCCGATGGGGCAGATGCACACCATGCGGGCCGTCACCTCGGGGGTGTCGGGCATCACGGTCGCCGGGACCGACCTCAGTGACGACCGCCTGGCGCATCTGCGTGATGTCGTCGCCCCGGTCGCCGAGGCCAGGGGCGTGGAGCTGACGATCGTCAACACCGGCACCACCCCGCTGGAGCCTGGCTACACGCACCTGAGCTGCATGGTCCCGGTCCCGGCCCTGGTGGCGCAGGCTGTCGACCTGGCCGCCGAGGGGGCCATCGTCAACGCATTCGCGGGGATTCCGGCGGGCACCTTCGGTGAGTTCGACCTGCAGGGCATCATCGAGCGGCGCATCTTCATGCTGGGCACCTCCGGATCGGATGTCTCTGATATGCGCACGGTGCTGAGGAAGATCGAGGCGGGCGTCATCGACACCACCATCTCCCTCGACGCCGTCACCGGCATGGCGGGCTTCGCCGACGCCATCGACTCGGTGATCAACCGCACCTCAGGCGGCAAGATCATGGTCTTCCCGTCGCTGCATGACCTTGGCCTGGTGCGGCTCGCTGACCTGCCGGAGAAACTCCCGCACGTCGCGGTCAAGCTGAAAGGCGGCCTGTGGACCAAGGAAGCCGAGGAGGCACTCCTGGCCGGCAAGTGAGCCAAGGGCCGTCACCGTTGGGTGGCGGCCCTTCACTTTTCTGGTGTTGGAGTGGGCGATCCGACTCGTGTTGTGGGGTCCGAAAGCAGCAAGGGCGCCACTCTGGGACGTGGCAGACTGTTTGTGCGAAGTGCAGGGGTGCCATCAGTTTTGACGGCACCCCTGCACGCCCCGCCGATCGACGCAGTCTTCTAGTCTTCCGTGAATTCTGCTGGTCCGAGATCCTGGGGCATCAGGGGAAGAATAGGTGCTTGGACTCTAAGCCGCGCTGCAAGGCCGAAGAATGCTTCTCGGAGGAACGGCAGCATCTGGTACGCCGCAACCTTATAGGTGAAGCCGCTGAGTAGGTTCTCGTCCAGTTCTTCGCTACGCCAACCGGTCAGCTCATAGAGCGCAGCAATCTCTACATGCATGTGAACCGCCGGAGATGAAGGGGTTGCTAGACGGTCTATCGTCGCTGAGAGGGAAGCCAGCAGTCTATTGGCGTCGTCGCTGACTGCCACAGCGCTCTTGATCTCCACTGGGGTGGAGACCTCATCCGTCCCTGTCTCCTTGACGCCCGCCCTAAGATCGACCGTACCTTCTATTGAGGCTGTACGAATATCTACTAGTTGGACGGCTGCAACGAGTGCATGGAGCGGGTTAGTGCTCATGCTGCGACCTTCTTGGAGGTCTGATACCTGGTCTTGTATTCACCCGGACGCAGTGGCTGAACGAGCGGTGAAGACAGGACGGTAACCGTCTTCTCGGCTCTCTGCGGACCGCAGGTCCATGACACAGTCATACGGGACCCGAGCCACGCGTTGATGATGTCCACCTCGGCCTGGCTGGGGTGGCTCACGTCGTCACTGGTTGCGTATCCGTGGGTGAGGGCCCACTCCCAGACGTCGTGCCAGGACCAAACGCCGCCGCCAACGGGGTTGATCGCCAGCGGGAAGTCGCTCTGGCGTTTGCCGGAGGTCCAATTCTGCACCGCCTGGCGGGTAACACCCAGGCGGGCTGCGATCTCGGGGCGGGTGGCGAGGTCTGGGACGAGGCGGAGGATACACAGCCCAAGCGATTGCAACTCGGTGATGGTCGCGCGCGCAGCAGCGTCGAAGTCGGAACCCTCGCCCAGGACCGTGACGAACTCGTGGCCAGTGTGATCGGTCCCGACAGTCCCGTCGAATTCATCGATGAGCTTGTCGACGATGCTGTCGTCAACATGCTCCGCGTGGAAAGTCATCTCATACAGATTCATGGTCAGACTCCTCTTTGAGGCGTTCTGCTGGCGGGTTGCAGGAGTGAGGTCGGTTACATGGCGCATCCTGCGCCCATGCTGCATCACATCCGGTGTTGTTGTCAATCGACAACAGTCTCCAGGGGGTCATGAGTCGGGCACGGCGGGCGAGGGGCGTTCTGGGCGAGGGGAGCGGGCCTTGAGCAAATCGTGCTGGGCGGGACACTTCGAGGCATCGGCTCGCACGCGTCTAGCTGCGTTTGAGTCTGAGCGTGGCGTTCCCGGGATGGTGAAGTCCGCCCCGTTTTCGCAGGGGCAGAATGCGCGATAGTGCTTCCCCTCCTTGACGATCCTCCAACCTTGCTCGTTGGCTTTGAGCACAGCCTTGGTGAGGTCGGGATGCCCCTTCCACGTGGACCGGATATCCCTGGCGCTCATGCCTGGAGCTTTGAACGGCATGCACCTCACCTCATCTAAGGGTGAACCACCGACGAGGCCGCTATGCCGGGGATGGTTCAGGCTTTTTGTCTTAAGCGGAACTGTACTGGGTGGTTGACCCCTGCCGTCACCGCTCGCTTCGGTCTGCTCTGCTCCACCGGCGCCGTCGATGCCACGGCGTGTAGCTCAGCAGCAGAGCAACGGTCTCAGGGCTCAGCAGCGTCTGGGTGGCGGTCCCCTCGCTTTCCCGGGTTGGAAGCGGGTGATCCGGCTCGCATTGCGGGGCCTGGAAACGGCAGGAATCCAACCCTGAGAGGTAAGCAAATCGCTGATTTACGTTCAGCGTTTTGCTGGCTACCGCCCAGCGTTTTGCTGATCTGGGGGCGGCGAACTGCTGGTCTGGTTTCGCGCAGCCGTTGTAAAAGAACTTTAGGACCTGGGTGGAGGAGCTCCCAACCCCTCGCCCGTCGTCTTGGCCTACTGCTGAGGGGTTGTTGTCCGCGATGCGCTACGAGGTCTTCCACTACCGTGACCGAAACGGCTCTGGGGTAGATCTTGTGATCGAAACCCCCAAAGGTGTGATCGCGGTGGAGGTGAAGTCGGCCGTCGCTCCAGCTGGTCATCATTTCAAGCATCTCAAAGCACTGCGAGACAGGCTAGGCGACGCGTTTGTCGCTGGGATTGTGCTCACAGCGGGGGAGGGACGGCCGGTCGGTGATCGTTTGGAGACACCGCCTGTGTCGTCGCTCTGGACCCACGACGCCTAGCAGATCCTTACCTGACACATCCCGCGACAGAACCTACGGTCCGGTAGGTAGTAACACGTGGTTGGTCTGCCGACCAAATATTGCTACCTACTGGACCGTAACCTGGTTGTTTTTTCTGAGAACCGTGAGCTACTGCGATTCTTCTTGGTAGCATCATCTGGTGCTCATCAAAGGGCGTGAGCTTCGGGGCTGTGCGTCGGAAGGATCCTTACACCTAGTGCGCGGGGTGCTTCTGGTATGACCCTGGAAGGACTCGTGTGCTGCGGCTGCTTCAAGTCATATGGCAAGCAGCTGGCGGTTGAGGATGTCTCTTTTCAGGTCAAACCGGGAACTACGGTCGGTCTTGTCGGCGTCAATGGCGCCGGCAAGACCACTGTGCTTCACGCGATTGTGGGGCTGACTCGGCTTGACGCAGGGGACATCACATTAGACGGTATCCCGACGCGACAGGCTCAGGCAAAGCGTCGTCTCGCATTCATGCCCGATGATTTGCCGCGGCCCGATCATTTGACGGGACGTGAGTTGATCTCGTTGAATACCCGCCTCTACGGGCGGCGTCAGGATGAGGCCGTCGTCAATCAACTGGCCGATCGTCTTGAGATGTCTGACCGCTTGGACCAGCTGGTGGGGAGCTTCTCTCATGGAATGGCCAGGAAGGTCGATTTCATCGCGGCCATCGTCGTGAGGCCGGATGTGTTGATCTTGGATGAGCCATTTAGTGGTATGGATCCATGGATGGTCGATGAAATCTCTGGCATCCTACGGCAGCGCCAGGAAGAAGGGGCATCGAATCTGCTGTCCTCCCATGATCTTGAATTAGTGGCGCGATTGGCCAATGAAATCGTCATGATTGACCACGGCCGCGTGATTTTTACCGGAAGTGTCGAGGAAATTTTAGATTTCGGGTCCGCAGCTGATGTCAGGACTGCATTCAGAAATATCTCGACGAGAAAGAAGTAGAGAAATAATGACCGGCGTCTCATATCCTAATCCTGTCAAGGCCGGTATCAGAGGTGGCTTTAGCGGAGCCCTGTCAGGCTTATTCGTAGGGCTCTTCTTTTCGCTGTTGCTGGCGATCATCGTTTTCGTAACCGGCCTAGTTATGGGGCAATCACTTAGCATTTTCGGGCTTGATATGCACATCACAGAGGGAGGCGGCTTCCAGTTCACCGTGGACATCCGGCCCGCACTTGTGACCACCGGTGTCTGCCTAGCCGTGGGTGCCATCGTCGGTGCTGTGTTGGCTGTGAAGCAGGCGAGGAAGAGGCATGACCATTCCCACGAGGCCTGAGGCCGGGCAGCCTTTCCGGATCGTCGGCGGAGTCCTCGGGGCAAGTGCGCGACTGTGGTGGCGTCGGTTGCGTTCAAGTATCGGCACTGTGGCATCCATTCTGCTGGTTGTTGTGCTGGGATTGGCGGCTCCTGCGTTCTGGTGGGGCATCTGGCCCGTCTTTGCCCCCACGCTTCGCGGGATAATCAACGCGAATGAGCGGATCGCTGCTCTCATGATCGTCGGCGTATCGCTGAGCTATGCGCTGATCTGCTCACTGATCAGGGTGATGATGCTTGCTTTCGACTTCGTGTCGAAGGACCTGCGCATGCTGCTGGCCACGGCTCCCCTCGGCCGCATCACCCGGGCTGTTGTCCAGATCATTCCTGACGCGGTGACAACCACCGTGGTGTGTGCTGGTGTTGGTTCGATAGGCCTGTTCGCGATGGCTGCCGCCTCCGATGAGGTATCCGCCGTCGAGGCGCTGGCCTGGGCAGTCGCCGTCAATGTCGCCATCGCCGCTTTTGCCTCGGTCATCGAGTGGATCGGTACCGCAGTGACACATGACAACACAGCATCGCGTGGTGGTGCTGCCATCGTGACCCTCATTGTGTTGTGCGCTTTCCTAGGTTTGACGGCCTCCAGCATGCAGGCCGATGGGCTGAACAGTGCGCTGGTGGCCTCAGGGGAACTTGTCCTGAGATGGTCCACAGGCCACAGTTGTGTGATCGCTGTGGTGATCATGACGATGGCGCTCGGCCTGTGGCTGGTGGCTGACGCACTGACGAGCCGGGACGTAATGCGTGCACACGGGCGGCGTCCCCGTTGTGTGATCCGGGACGGGAACATCGTCAAGTCCGGCGCCCTCACCTTCTTTCGTGAGCCGAGCAACGTGATGGGCCTGGTGTCGTTGATGGCCATTATCGGACTGGCGGCGTTCATGGAGCGGGTAACGTCGATCCAGATCACCGGGCAGGTAGTTGTCAGCTGTGCGCTGTTGTTATGCGCCGCAGGCGGCATCATCACCTATGGCGAGTATTTGACGCTGCGCTGGCGTGTCCTGGCTTCTCCTGCATCCTCTCGCAGCACCGCAGCCCAATGGTTCCTTGGCCATGAGGGCACAGCCATCCTCATAGCAGCTAGCGGTTTCGCGGCGTACTACGTGCTGGCCGATTCCGAGACCCGGGAGCTACTGATCCCCGAACTGCCTATCTATCTGGGCATGGGGCTGGTCAGCATGGGGGCTGGCCTGTTGGCGGGTAAGGCGGTTCCCTATCGCCGTGAGGATGTCTTCGCGATGGCAGGCTCGGGAACCCTCGCGGCGGTGCTCGGCATCAGTTATTGGTGGCTGACGATCACCATCGGTCGCATACCCGAACCGCTCGCGGGAGCAATCGCAGTCGTGGGAGCTGTAGCAATCATCCTCGCAACCGAGGCTGATGACCAACGGGCACTCACTCACGCTGGATGACGAAGGCGAACGGAACCTACGGTCTGGTAGGTGGCAATATTTGGCTGGTCTGCCGACCATTTCTTGCTACCTACCGGAGTGTAGGTCTTGGGATGCCTGCTTGTGTCCTCTGAGTACGGGGAGGGCCTCGCGGGTGGCGTCGACCTGACGCAGGTCCAGGTCGACGATGAACAGCTCCGGCTCTGACCCCAGCTCCAAGAGCACCTCTCCTGCCGGCCCGGCCACCATCGAATGACCCACTCCCGTCGGCGGCCCGGAGGCGTTGATATCGCCTGACGTCGCCTGGTCGACTGCGATCACGAAGGACGTCGAGTCCATCGCCCGGGCAGCCACCAAGGTGCGCCACTGGGCGAGCTTGCCCGGGCCGGGTGCCCAGGACGCGCACACCACCATCGCCTTCGCGCCGCCCAGCGCCAGGTCGATGAACTGCTGCGGGAAGCGGATGTCGTAGCAGACCGCCAACCCGAGTTGTTGGCCAGCCAGCGGCACCGAGACCAGCTGATGACCGGGGGCCACGTGCTCGGACTCCCGGTTCCCGAGGGCGTCGAACAGGTGGATCTTGTCGTACCGGGCCTCGGTTCCGCCCGTCGCCAGCAGGGTGTTGTGCACCAGCCCACCGGGAGCCGTGGTGAACATTCCCGCGACGACGGTGATCCCAAGTTCGCGGGCCAGCTCCCGCACAGCCGAGGCCCACGGGCCGTCGAACGGCTCGGCGATCTGCGCGGGAGGTCGCAGGAATGAGCACATGGTGGCCTCCGGGAACACCACCGCATCCGCCCCGGCCTGGACCGCCTGCCGGGCTGCGTCAGTGACCAGCGCCAGGTTGACCCGCGGGCTGGTGGTGGACCGGATCTGAGCCAGGGCAATGCGCATACACTAACCTTGACTCCGGCGCGGTGGGTGATGCAACCTGCGGCTCTCCTAGTCAACTGGGTATTGTTCATCGATCAATCAAAATGTGCTGTCGAAAAGATGTCAAAGGTCAATTTGACCCTTGACATCCGATCATTGGGAACCTAGTCTGCAACTAGAAGATCAAAGACGAGCTTGATTGAAGATCGAAGCGTCGTCTGGCGGTTGCAACATCCGCAAAAAATCTAGTGTGCAAAAAAGACAAGACCAGCCCTCGGTAGAGTAGCGAGAGGTGTCTAGATTTCCTCTGCGCTTAAGCTGTTTTAATCCCAAACCGGAATAACAAATCTACGGTTCGATTTTAAGGCTTATGGTTTTTGCGAATTGTAACTTGCTCTTCTGGGGGCATTCCTGAGTAATGGAGGTGCTCACATGAGTAGAAGAAAACTGATATTTGTAGCGACCAGTGCTGTGGTCGCAATGTGCTTGGCGACGGCTAATTCCGCCTTTGCGGATAATGGGTCCTCCTCAGATGAGGCTGTATCGTCTGTCACGAAAGCAGATCCCTCTCTGGCGGAAGACGCAGTCAAAGTGTCAGAAGAGAACATCACTGGTCAGAGTCCTTTGAATGTTGGTGATAGTCAGATAACGCTACCCAAAGATGCGGCAAAGACCATTGAAGTCGATTCCAAAGACCGATCTGACATTTCAGTCAGCCTGCCGTTCGCAGAAACCGCCGCATCCGCCCAAGTTGTGGCTGATCGAGTCGTCTATGACAACCAGAACGGTTCAAAGACAGTGCCTGTGCCTCGCGGCGATGGAAGTATGCAGATCAACACCGTGATCGAGTCTCCCAGCGCACCCACCGCCTACCCATACACGTTCTCAGTCCCTGGAACTGCTGAGGTACGCGAGGAGGGCGGCACCATCTTGTTCCTCGACCAAGACGGGAAGATGCTTGGTGGCTTGGCGCCAGCATGGGCAAAGGATGCCAATGGCAATTCAGTGCCTACCCACTATGAAGTTTCAGGGACGGCCGTAACCCAGGTCATCGAACATGGTGAGGGAAGCGCATACCCGATTGTCGCTGACCCATGGTGGGATGACATGCTGTTCAAGGATTTCACTGACAGTCGAAAACCATATTACAATGGTCAGCCTGTTTACTCGGCTATGCTGACTCCTTGGGGCAGGAGTGTCTACATCGGAGAATTCCGACGCATTCCCCCTACCCCCGGTTCCACTTTATTCGGAAATACCATTATCCGTACCTATGGTTGGGATGAATGGAAAACTTATCTAGTCGGTCCGGATCCAGCGGATACCCTGAAGCAGCAGTATGACTGCCACGTGCTAGGCGGGTACGATGTGTTTCATGCTGGTTTCCACTGGGATCTGGAAGCTGGGCGGTCAAGCAAGCCTAATTGGCTATTTGATTTACCTGATCATGGATGCAATTGGGAAGACTGAGGAAATGGTATCGCATAGGGTCAAGAAATTCTTGCCTGCGGTGATCATTCCCTGATGATGGTGTTACTCTACCTGGCTTGATATTCCCGCTCGAATCTTGTTTTCGAGCGGGAATATCAGTGAAGCTTATTCGCTGGCATGGGCGACCGGGCGTTGAGAAGAAATTTTGCTATTTTCAAACCATCCATGAAGGGACTCTCGTTGCCTCGAAGTCTATTTAGAAATTTTGGCCAGACTTACTCTGGATAGATTTTCTGTTTGGCTGGGAACTATAGCTATGAATAAGCCTCATAGTACCGTGCTTAAATCTTCTCATGTGGATAACAGGCCTAGCCGCTCATCCTTGCTCACCCGCGAGGTGCTGGTAGGCGGTCTCGGAGGAGTCGCGGAGGAACTGGGCGCAGCGCTCCTGCTCGTCGGTTTCACCGATCCGTCCCGCGGCGACGCTCAGCGCCCACAGGCTGCGCAGGAAACCGCGGTTGGGCTCGTGCTCCCACGGCACCTGCCCCGACCCCTTCCAGCCATTGCGGCGCAGCAGGTCGAGGCCGCGGTGATAGCCGGTCCGCGCGTAGGCGTAGGCGGCCAGGGTGTCCGCCAGCTCGTTCTTGGCCAGGGCTTCCTCAGCCAGCAGCGCCCAGCACAGCGACGATGACGGATAGTCGGCGGTCACCTCCAAGAGATCTTTCTGCTGTGTGAGCGCCGCAGCGGGATCCTCGGGAAGGTGCACTGTTACGTCGGTGGCGATGAGGTTGGGGTGGGTCTGCGTCATGCCAGCCAGCCTAGCTATTCGATCGATGAGCGAACTGGCAACCCCGTCGCCGGATCATAGAAGAAGTCAGTGCCAGTGGGGCCATCAGTGCTGCTGACTGATTCATGGATCTGCTGGAGAAGTGTTTCTACCCGGCTGGCTCGTTCGTCCAAAGCCGGGTCAGGAGAGGAGCCCCTCGACTTCTTTTCCACTGGAGTTAGGCCCTAGAGCGCTTCTACCGTCTGGGTCTGAGCGGCCGGTGGTGTCCCCATCAGTTGGGTGGGAGGCAGACTGTGGGGGTGCGGGATGATGCTGTGGACCTGACGATCGAACGGGTGCTGTGCGCCGTCGAGTGCGTGCCGGCGGGACGTGTCGTCTCTTACGGGGATATCGCTGAGCTGGTGGGGACCTCCGCGAGGCGGGTGGGGGCGATCATGAGCTCTGCTGGGGCAGCAGTTCCGTGGTGGCGGGTGACCAACGCGACGGGCCGGCTGCCGGAGCACCTGGTGACGGCGGCGTCGCGGCATTGGACCCGGGAGAGGACACCAGCGCGCGACGGCCGCTGTCTCATGTCCCTGGCCCGCGTGGATCTCGCCCGGTGGGTTGAGGACTACGAGACGGCACGTCTCACCTGATGTGGCGGCCGCCTACTGGGACCTGGCGCTCTCAGCACTGCCCCGTTCCGTGCGGAGCGCATTGAGGTTGTCGACGGCCTTGGGGTATCCGTTGTCGGCCGCGCGTTTGAACCAGGCCTCGGCGGCCCGGAAATCTCCCTGCTCCTTGAAGAGGAAACCGAGATTGTTCATGGCCATGGAGTCGCCATTGTCCGCGGCCTGGAGGTACCAGTGCTCGGCTTCTCCGCACCTGCCCTGTTTCTTGAGCATGAGACCCAGATTGCACATGGCGTAGACGTGCCCCTTGGCTGCTGCCCGGAGATACCAGCTTTCGGCGTCCTGGATTCTGTCCTGCCGTTGGAAGAGGATCGCCAAGTTGTACATGGCTGACTTGTGGCCATTGTCCGCGGCTTGACGGTACCAGTTTTCTGCCTCCTTGAGTTTCTCCTGTCTCTCAAGGATGCAGGCGAGGTTGTACATGGCCGATCTGTTCCCTTTGCCCGCCGCCTTGGTGTACCAGCGTTCGGCCTCAGCGGTTTTGTCCTGTTTGGCATATAAAATTCCGAGTTCATACGCCGATCCGGTGTTCCCGTTGTCGAACGCGCGTTTAAACCATGCCTTGGCGGCCTGGAGGTTCCCCTGCTCTTTGAAGAGGACTCCGAGGTTCTTCATGGCGAGGGAGTCGCCATTGTCCGCTGCCTGGGTGTACCAGGCCTCCGCCTCCTCGGTGTTGCCCTGCTTGTCGAGGAGGGAACCAAGGTTGCACATGGCATAGGTATGCCCTTCGCCGGCGGCCTGACGGTACCAGCGCTCAGCCTCCCGGGTGTTGTCCTGCCTGGTGTAGAGGATGCCGAGTTCATAGGCCGATTCGGTGTTCCCATCCTCGGCGGCGCGGGTGAACCACTTCTCAGCCTCCTGGCTTCTTTCCTGCTCCTTGAAAAAGAGCCCCAGGATATGCATGGCCTTTGGGTGGTGAGTTTCCGTGGCCCGCAGATACCAGCGTTCAGCCTCCTCAAGCCTGCCCTGGTCTTTGAGCAGGTGACCGAGGTTGCTCATGGCGGGGGTGCTCCCATTGTCGGCGGCCTGAAGGTACCAATGCTCGGCCTCCTGGAGCCTGTCCTGTTTCTCAAGGACGATGGCGAGCCTGTTCATCGCAGAGGTGTCGCCATTGTCGGCGGCTTGAAGGTACCAGTGCTCGGCCTCTCTCAGTTTGTCCTGGTATTGGAGCAGGGTGGCGAGAGTGCGCATGGCCGGTACGTGGCCATCGCTCGCAGCCTGGAACCCCCAGTGTTCGGCCTCTTCTAGCCTGTCCTGGCTGCCCAGCAGCATTGCGAGATTGTGCATGGCCAAGACGTCACCGGCGTGCGCGGCCTGAAGATACCAGTGCTCGGCCTCCCGGGGTTTCCCTCCTTTATTGAGGAGATTTCCCAGGTTGTTCATGGACGGGACATGCCCATTCTCTGCTGCCTGAAGGTGCCATCTTTCTGCCTCGCCAGTTCGTCCCTGCTCATTGGCCAGGTTGCCCAGGACGAACATGGCCTTGGTGTCCCCCGTGGTCGCGGCCTGCGTATACCAGCGCTCCGCTTCCTGGTGCCTTCCCTGCTCTCTGAGGAAACCAGCAAGATCACGCATGGACTTCGCATCCCCCTTGTATGCTGCCTGAGTGAGCCAGTATTCAGCCAACCGGCTTTTCCCCTGCCCATTGAACAGCCCGCCCAGGGTCAGCATGGCGCCGGTGTCATCCCTTTGTGCCGCCTCCTGCAGCTCAGGTAGGGCAGTTTCCGGATTGTCTTTCTCGAAGAGCTCGTTGAGATCGTCCATGTCATTCACGTCACTCGTAATGTCATTTACTTCACTCAGCTACAGGTCAGCAGTCCCGCTGACTCCTTCAGCGCCAGCACCCGGCCCGCCGACTCAGCCAGGCGAGCGGCATGTGCCTGGTCCTTGGCGGCCCAGGCGACGGTTGCCTTCAGCATCTCGTCCATCAGCGACGGGTCAGCGTTGATGAGCAGATCGCCTCCCGCGGCGAAGAACCGCACCGCCCGGTCGCCTGGCTTGACGTCGCCGACCGCTGCAGCCGCCCCCAGGTCGTCGCTGATCACGACCCCATCGAATCCCAGATCGCCGCGCAGCATGCCGGTGATGATCTTCTTGCTGAAGACGCCTTCCTGATCTGGGTCGATCTGAGTGAAGATCGCCGACGAGATCATCACCGAGTCAGCCCCAGCCTCGATACCTTTCCGGAACGGCTCCAGATACTCGTCGTCTGCCGTGATGTCGCTGTCCTTCGCGACCCCGAAGTCGGTGTTCACCGTGACCTCACCCAGCCCGGGAAAGTGCTTCAGAGTGGTCACGACCCCAGCGTCCTGCATGCCCTGGGTGAACTCCACCACCGACCTGCTGACGCCGGCGACGTCGTTGCCGAAGTTGCGGTCCAGCTTCCCGATGGGTGCGTTGCTGTCCTGTTTGCCTTTCGGCACCACATCGGCGACGGGAGCCAGGTCGTAGTGGACGCCGGCAGCCACCAGCTCCTCACCCCAGCCCCGCGCCTGGGTCCGCAGCTGCCCATCTTCGAGAGCCCCCTGCCTGAGGGCCGGCGGAATGGTGCTGAACCCCTTCCCTTGGAGGCGTTGCACCTTTCCGCCTTCCTGGTCTACCGACACCAGCAGCGGCAGCCCGGCGGACCGCAGCTTCCCCAGCTCAGCCGTGATGGCGGCGATCTGGCTGGTTCCCGCGCTGCTCTCACCCAGCAGTACCGCCGACCCAATGGCGCCAGACTCGATGGCTTTGCGGGTCGCGTTGTCCAGTCCGGAGGTGCTGACTCCGATCATGAACAGCTGCCCAGCCTGCTGCTCCGTGGTCAGGGAATCAGCCATCACCCGGCACCGTACCCCGGCCGGTGTTGGCGACGGCGAGGGGGGGTGCTGCCGATGCAAGTTGCGACGTGTCATCCAGGCCACCCGGGTTCGCGCCGGTGTTGGACGAGCTCTCCGCAGTTCCCGGCGAGCATCCGGCCAGTGCCAAGGCACAGGCCGCAGCCGCGGCGAGGCCACGAAGAGGACTGCATGCATTGCTGGTTTCTGCCACCGGTCGCCTCCCGATCCCGAGTAATTGCCTCACCACCCAGTCTTCCGCATCCAGGAGTCATCTGCTCCCGAAACGCTGCCAGACCGTATCGTGGGCGAGCGGGTGTGCGAGGTGCCGCTTCCGGCGGGGAGATAACACCCGCGAATTCCCGGCACTAGCATGAGGCTATGCGCCATGTTGTCGTCGACCTCAACCGGGAGCGATCCGCGAGTCTCGAAGCGATCCTGTTTGATGCTCCTTCCCCTGACGAGCAGCCGAGTCCCTTCGAGTATCCCCGGCCGGCCGTCATCATCGCCCCGGGCGGGGCCTACCTGATGTTGTCGCAGCGGGAGTCTGACCCGGTGGCCGCCGCTTTTCTGAGGCGGGGTTTCAATGTCTTCGTGCTGCGGTACTCCCTCCGGGGGCATGCCGCCTACCCTCATCCCGCCGTTGATGCCGCCCAGGCCGTGCGCTGGGTGCGTGCGAACGCGGACGAGCTGTGCATCGACCGGGAGCGGGTGAGTCTCCTGGGGTTCTCGGCGGGCGGGCATGTCGCCGCGCTGCTCGGCACCCATTGGCATCGTGACGACCTGGCGGCGGCGGAGCGGGCTGAGTATGAGGCGTCGGGACGCCTGGACCTGCTCAGGCACGGTTCACGCCCCGATTCCCTGGTGATCTGTTATGGGGCCTTCAACTTCGACTGGGTGCAGGAGATAAGCGCCGACTGGCAGGCGGGTCAGGTCCAGGACATCCTCGCCACCGCCGCTGTCGTGGACTGCATAGCGGCGGTGTCGGAGCGGACACCGCCGGCCTTCGTGTGGACCACCGGTGAGGACGAGGTGGTGCCGCCGTCGCAGTCGCTGCGGTTCGTCTCCGCGCTGGCTGATGCCGGGGTGCCCTTCGAGTACCACCACTTCCAGTGGGGCCGCCACGGCCTGTCAACCGCCGATGAACTGTGCAGCGCCGACCGGGACGACGTGCCGGTCAATGTCGCTGCCTGGGTGGATCTGGCAGCCACCTGGATGCGAGCGATTGGAGAGAGGCACTGACCGGCCGCTGGCCTGGGCCGTGACGTCCACACCTACCTGCGAAACCCCTCACAGCGGGGGAGTCCTAGCGGCGGGATCTCCCAGAGAGCCGGTCCGCGACGGCGCCCATCACCTGCTCCAAGGGGCCTGCGGTGAAGAACTGCGTCCAGGCCCAGCAGACCACCACGCCCCAGAGACACAGCCAGCCCACCAGCCCGGAGTCGGCGACGGGTCCCTCCGGCTGGAAATCGGCAAGGATGGCGATGCTGACCGCATACACCGTGAGCGACATCGACCCGATCCCGGTCAGGGGCAGCAGCACCCAGCGCGCCCACGGCAACCGGGCCAGCAGCACCAGTCCCGCGATCAGCGCCAAGGCCAGGCCACCGGAGGAGAAGGCCTCGAAGGCCGTGTTCGAATGCGGCTCGAAGGACCAGAGCGCCTGGTGCCAGTCGATGCCCGTGGCCGGGTCTAGAGACTGGTCAACCCCCGTGGTGTGCTCGGCCGTCCGCTGGATGTCGTCGAATAGCGGTGCCACAGAGCCGGCCTCGATGACGAAAGGCGCGGCGAAGGCTCCGAACAGCGCCAGCCCCGTGATGAGGAAACCCTTCAGCGCCCTCGCATTGTCCAGGCCACACCGCCCCAGGGCCATGCCTGCTAAGACGAACCCCATCCACACCAGCGCAGGGAACATGGTGTTGACCAGCAGTGTGGGAACGAAGTTGACCCCGGCCTCGGGGGAGCCGTATCCCCAGGTCGGGATCCAGAGCGGCAGGCCCGTCACCAGGAACTTGCCGGTCAACGCCAGGAGACAGGCAGCGATCAGGAGAGTCCTGGGCCGCCAGCGCAGCGCCGGTAGGGCGAGGACAAACCAGAAGGCGTAGGAGGCCAGCACCACCTGGACCGTGGTCGGGATCATCGACAACACTCCGGCCAGGAAGAGCAGCACGATGGCCCTGCCCAGGATCGCGGCGCGGGCCCGGAGCAGCTGTTCACCCTCTGGTATTCCGGATCCTCCGCTCATCAGGGCCAGCGACACCCCCGCGACGGTGGCGAACAGTATCCCGGAGCGGCCGTGGCCCAGGCCGAGCAGAGCACCCGCTCCCGACCCCCACGGGGGAGTGACCAGGCAATAGGCCACCAGCATGCCGAGGACGGCCAGGCCGCGGGCGGCGTCGAGCCCCAGGAAGCGGGGGCTTGGGACGTGGCTGCTGCGGGGCTGAGGCCACCAGGTGCGCTCTATCCGGAGGGAATCCGGGCTCTGTTTTTTGACTGACACCCAGCAAACCTAAGCCACAAAGCAGGCAACCATGGAGTTTCCGCATTGATCACGGCTGAGGCAGCCGGAAAACAGTGATCGGCAGCGCCGTACCGGCCACGATTGCTTGAACATTGTTCAATGCGTTTTGGTCTCTCACCGCGGAAATGAAAGCGGCGTTGTGGGGCCGCCACATTGCCAGGGGCGCGTTCCCGCGAACTCTCACAACGTGGTTTGATAGGGACCATGAGTCCTCGAAAGATCGGCGTCACCGAAGTAGCCCTCCGGGACGCACACCAGAGTTTGATGGCAACCCGAATGGCCATGGAAGACATGGTCGATGCCTGCGCCGACATTGACGCCGCGGGCTTCTGGTCCGTGGAGTGTTGGGGTGGTGCCACCTTCGACGCCTGTATCCGCTTCCTCAATGAGGATCCGTGGGTGAGGCTTCGAACGTTCCGTGAGCTGATGCCCAATTCCCGTCTCCAGATGCTGCTGCGCGGCCAGAACCTGCTTGGCTACCGCCACTACGAGGACATGGTGGTGGAGAAGTTCGTCGAGAAGTCGGCTGAGAACGGCATGGACGTCTTCCGGGTCTTCGACGCCCTCAACGATCCCCGCAACATGGCCAGGGCGATGCAGGCCGTCAAGAAGGCCGGCAAACACGCCCAGGGCACCATCTGCTACACCATCTCCCCAGTCCACACCGTCGAAGGCTATGTGAAGCTCGCCGGGCAGCTCATCGACATGGGCGCCGAGTCGATTGCCCTCAAGGACATGGCCGCTCTCCTCCAGCCGCAGCCCGCCTACGACATCATCAAGGGCATCAAGGACACCTACGGCGACATCCAGATCAACGTCCACTGCCACTCCACCACAGGCGTCACCCTCGTCAGCCTGATGAAGGCCATCGAGGCCGGTGCGGACGTGGTCGACACGGCCATCTCGTCGATGAGCCTCGGCCCCGGCCACAACCCCACGGAGTCCCTCGTCGCGATGCTTGAGGGCACCGACTACACCACGGACCTCGACATGGAGCGTCTCGTCAAGATCCGAGACCACTTCGCGAACATCCGCCCGAAGTACGCCGAGTTTGAGTCGGCGACGCTGGTGGACACCGGCATCTTCTCCTCCCAGATCCCGGGCGGCATGCTCTCCAACATGGAGTCGCAGCTGAAGGCCCAGGGTGCGGGCGACCGGATCCGCGAGGTCATGGAGGAGGTGCCGCGCGTCAAGGCCGATGCCGGTCATCCGCCGCTGGTCACCCCGTCGTCGCAGATCGTCGGCACCCAGGCCGTCTTCAACGTCCTGATGGGCCGCTACAAGGTCCTCACCGGCGAGTTCGCCGATCTGATGCTTGGCTACTACGGCGAATGCCTCGGCGAGCGCAACCCCGAGGTCATTGAGCTGGCCAAGGCGCAGGCGAAGAAGGATCCCATCACGGTGCGTCCCGCGGATCTGCTCAAGCCGGAGTGGGACGAGCTCGTCTCCCAGGCCCAGGGACTTGAGGGTGCCGATGGCACCGAGGAGGACGTCCTCACCAACGCCATGTTCCCGGGAGTGGCTCCCGGGTTCTTCAAGACCCGCGCCGAGGGTCCGAAGAACGTCGGTAAGACCGCCGAGCAGCTGGCGGCCGAGGAAGAAGCCGCCAAGCGCAAGGCCCAGGGGATCTCCGGTCCCGTCAAATACAACGTCACCATCGCTGGCCGTTCGCACAGCGTTTCCGTCGAGCCCGCCTGAGGAGCGAAATGAGCAAGGAACACACCATGGCCGAGCGCCTTCAGCAGCTTGAGGAGGCCCGGACGAAGGTCGAGGCCGGCGGCGGCGCCGACAAGCTGGAGAAGCAGCGCGCCAAGGGCAAGCTGACCGCCCGCGACCGCATCGAGGAGCTGATCGACGAGGGCAGCTTCCAGGAGACCGGCGCCTTCCGCCGCAACCGCACCACCACCTTCGGCATGGACAAGGCCTACATGGCAGCCGACGGCGTCGTGACGGGGTCCGCGACGGTGATGGGCCGTCCCGTGCACCTGGCCAGCCAGGACTTCACCGTGATGGGCGGATCGGCGGGTGAGACCCACTCGATCAAGGTGACGGAGATGCTGGAGGCATCCCTGGAAACCGGCACCCCTTTCATCTTCATCAACGACTCAGGTGGCGCCCGCGTGCAGGAGGGCATCGACTCCCTGTCCGGCTACGGCAAGGTCTTCTACGCCAACGTCCTGCTGTCGGGTGCGGTGCCGCAGATCTCGATCATCTCCGGTCCCTGCGCCGGCGGCGCGGCCTATTCCCCGGCGCTGACCGACTTCATCATCCAGACCCGCAAGGCCCACATGTTCATCACGGGCCCTGGTGTGATCAAGCAGGTCACCGGCGAGGAGGTCACCCAGGACGCCCTCGGCGGCGCTGACGCCCACATGAACCGCTCCGGCGTGATCGACTTCGTGGCCGACGATGACGAGCAGGCCATCCTGATCGCCAAGAAACTGCTCAGCTTCTTCCCGCAGAACAACTCGGAGGAGCCCCCGATCGTCGACCCCGACGACTCGATCGACCCCAACGAGAAGCTGCGCGACATCATCCCGACCGCCGGCAACAAGGGTTATGACATCCGCGACGTGATCCTGGAGATCGTGGACCACCGCGACTTCCTCGAGGTCCAGGCCGGCTGGGCCAAGAACATCGTGGTGGGCTTCGCCCGCATCAACGGTCGCAGCATCGGCATCATCGCGAACCAGCCGAGCGTCATGTCCGGTGTGCTGGACATCGACTCCTCGGATAAGGGCAGCAAGTTCATCCGCTTCTGTAATGCCTTCAACATCCCCGTGGTTAACCTCGTCGACGTCCCTGGCTTCCTGCCGGGTGTGGCGCAGGAGCACGGCGGCATCATCCGGCACGGCGCGAAGATGCTGTACGCCTACTCGGCTGCCACCGTCCCGAAGATCACCGTGGTGCTGCGCAAGGCCTACGGTGGCGCCTACCTGGCGATGTGCTCGAAGGACCTGGGAGCCGACAAGGTGTTCGCCTGGCCCACCGCCGAGATCGCGGTGATGGGTGCCGAGGGCGCCGCGAACGTGGTGTTCCGCCGCGAGATCGAGGCGGCCGAGGACCAGGCCGCGCGCCGTGAGGAGCTGGTGGAGGAATACCGCGAGACCTTCTCGACCCCGTACATGGCCGCCTCCCGCGGTCTGGTGGACGACATCATCGATCCGGCCGACACCCGTCGCGAGATCGCCCTGTCGCTTGAGCTGCTGGCTGGCAAGCGTCAGGTGCGTCCCGCGAAGAAGCACGGCCTCGGCCCGGTCTGATCGGAGAGCGATGTCTGACACCAATGCAGAGCTGCTCGCTGCCGTCAAGCAGCTCACCGCGCAACTGAAGGTCCTCGACGAGCGGATAGCGAGGCTTGAGGAGCGTCAGCAGATCCCTGAGTCCGACCTTGTCGCCATCGGTGCCGCCGTCGCGGCGTTCCTCGGGCACAAGGCCAAGATCCGTGCGGTGCGCTTCGCCAACCAGCCCCGCTGGGCCGCGGCCTCGCGGAGCCAGGCCCACGACCGCACCGTCCCCCACAACCGCTGATTGAAGGAGAAAATCCATGAAGCTCAAGGTGACCGTCAATCAGACGGAGTACGAGATCGATGTCGAGGTGCAGGAGGAGGAACGCCAGAGCCTCGGGCCGATCGTGATCGGCGGCAGCGGTGGGGCCGCACCCGCAGCCCCGGCTGCCTCCGCGACCCATTCCGCCAGCGCGAATGCCGTCGTTGCTCCGCTGGCCGGTTCAGTGGCCCGCATCCTCGTGGCGGAGGGCGACGAGGTGGAGTCCGGCCAGGTTCTCCTGGTTCTGGAGGCCATGAAGATGGAGACCGAGATCACTGCTCCCGCAGCTGGCACGGTTTCCGCGATCCTGGTCAAGCAGGGCGAGCCCGTCCAGGGAGGTCAGGGCCTGATCGAGCTCTGATCCGCTGATCACACCAAGGTCTCCCCACCGGTGAAAACCGGTGGGGAGACCTTCTTCATCTTCACCTTATTTATCTGACAGGTTCGCTGCTGGAATACCAGCGTATGGCCCTGATCCTTGGCCCGCCTTTTCTCTGTTTGCCAGCCGATGGATCCCCCAGAAACTTGGGATACCTGAGCTGGAGTACCGGGTTCTGCTCTGAGCCTCTTCTACGTCTTGGCGGTTTGTCTCTGGTACAAGGCACACTTGGTCAGGTGACGAGGAAGAAGACCAAGGAACCCCCAGCCGCTCTCTGGCATCCGCTGCTCGCCCTGGGCTTGCGTGTCCTGCCGCTGCTGATCTTCGGTTCCTGGCTGGTTCTTTCGGGGCACAACCCCTACTGGTACGACGAGGGCAAGGCGATCCTCGGAGTGCTCAATCTGATGTTGCTGCTGTGGTTGCTCCGTCAGGAGAGGACGAGGTTCCGGCGTTTCCTGGGGACGATGACGGCGAGGGACTCCGGCTGGTCGCTGGCGGTCGGAGGCAGCATGGTCGCTATCTCACTCGTGGCCTATGCCGTCGCGGAAAGCTGGCTCAGAGTGGATGGGAGAAGTCTTCTCGGGCTTGATCCGCCACTGTGGCTTCTGGTAATCAAAGCCCTGGTAGAGCCAGCGTGGATCGCCTTTGTGGACGGTTTGCTGTTCTTCGGCTATGCGCTGCCGCGGCTGCGTGACCGCCTGGGAACAGCATGGGCGGTGGTGATCGTGGCTTTGTCATTCGGATTGCTGCACGTGGGATTCGCGCCCCAATCCCTAGGCCACATAGTGGCTGAAGGCATTCTGGGCATGCTGCTCGCCGTCCCGCCAGCCCTGATCACGCTCAAGACGAGAAGCGTCTGGCCGGGTTTTCTTGGATATCTCCTGATGAGCCTGCTGAATCAATGGCCGAGTGTTCTATTCACCCTGTGGCGGCTGTTCAACTGGTCGGGAACATGGGTGGCGCTTTTCGTCGGGTTCATCATCATGATCTTCTGGCTCGGCATGAGCCGTAGACCCTGATCCCACCCGTGAAAAGGAGGGGCCGTTGAAACGGCCCCTCCCGGCATGACGTTGCCGGCTAGCTGCTGCTCTCCGGGCGGACCTGATCACCCTCATCCGTGTTTGCCGGGCGGATGACCAGCACATCGCAATGGGCACGCCGGACGACGGCGCTGGCGACGTCCCCCAGTAGGCGGCCCGCGATCGAGCGGTCACGGATGGCGCCGATCACGATCAGGCTTCCGAGATGCGCCTTCGAGGAGCTGAGCAGCGCCTGGGCTGGTTCCGCCTCGACGAGTAGCGCGGCCTTCACGCGCGCGCCCGCGGCAATCGCGATGTCCTTGGCATGG
Source organism: Arachnia rubra (assembly GCF_019973735.1). Classification (NCBI taxonomy): domain Bacteria; kingdom Bacillati; phylum Actinomycetota; class Actinomycetes; order Propionibacteriales; family Propionibacteriaceae; genus Arachnia; species Arachnia rubra. The sequence goes on along the minus strand of NZ_AP024463.1, from coordinate 2,536,856 downwards.
GAAACAGCCAGCGCCGCGGCCTCCCTGCCGGGAACCTGCCCGATGCGGGTAGGTGCGGTCTCGGTCAGCGACACCTTCGCATCAGCCCGCCGGGAGCCGCCGCCGTAGGCGCACACGATGACAAGATCGGCGTCTTCCTTGACCGCGATCCACGCGGCTCGGGTGACGGTCGGTCCGGCGAGGTCGGAGCCGTCGGTCCCGACGACCACCGTTGCGTAGTCCTTGAGCATTTCTCCTCCAATCGCGGGAGATCAGTTTTCAGCGGGCACGGGGACGGAGAGGTCGTCGACGTCCTTGACGGTCGGCGGCTCCTTGATCCAGAGCATCGCGATGGCCGCCAGGGCCAGGAAGACGGCAGCGAAGGTGATGGCATTGCCGGGATGGCTGCCGATCCAGTGGTAGATGACACCGAAGGTCAGGGTCTGGATGAGCATCGGGATGACGATCATCATGTTGATGATGCCCATGTAGACGCCATACCTGGTGGACGGGATCATGCGGACCGCCATGATGTAGGGGACGCCCATGATGGATGCCCAGGCGATGCCGAGGCCGATGATCGGGACGAACAGCAGGTACCTGTCGGCGATGTGCGGGAAGAAAGCCAGGCCAACAGCCGCCAGGAGCAGGCAGGTGGTGTGGACGAGTTTCGCGCCGTGCCGCTTGGCCAGGGCGACGAGTGCGAATGCGACGCAGAAGGTCACGACGTTGTATGCGCCGTTCACCAGGCCGGTCCACGCCGTGGCTTGCTCGTACAGGCTCGCATACTGCGTCGGATCGGAGGTCTTTAGGTCCTGGGTGGCCCCGAAGACGGACTCGCCCACCGACAGCGTCACGTACTGCCAGTAGCAGTTCATGGCGTACCACTGGAACAGGTAGACCAGCGCCAGCTTGCGCAGCTGGACGGGCATCTCGACGATGGCTTCCCAGATCTCCTTGACGGTGCCGACGAAACTGGTCTTGTGGGCGCGCAGCTCGGCGAGTTCCTCGGGCGTGGGTTCGAGTTCCTTGGTGCTGAGGATCGAGACCAGCACGGTGGCGATGGAGGCGACGGTACCCAGCATGAATGAGGCCATCACCCAAGAGGGAAGGCTGCCGAAGATGCCGGGGATGACCTGCTGGAACACGAACAGCGACACGTTGGCCAGGGTGATGCCGAGGCCGGCGAAGAAGGACTGGGCCAGGAAGCCCTTGGCCAGCTGCGACGGCGGCAGTCTGTCGGAGATGAACGCCCGGTAGGGCTCCATGGCGGTGTTGTTGGACACGTCGAGCAGCCACAGCAGCAGCACGGCCATCCACACTGCTGAGGCGAAGGGGAACAGGAACAGGCACACGGAGCAGCCGATGGCGCCGGCCAGCAGGAATGGACGCCTGCGGCCCCACTTCGGAACCCATGTCTTGTCCGAGATGGCGCCGATCATGGGCTGGATCAGCAGGCCGGTGATCGGCCCGGCCAGGTTCAGCAGCGGCATTTCCTCGGGGTCTGCGCCGAGGAACTGGTAGATGGGGTTGATGGCCGTCTGCTGCATGCCGAAGGAGTACTGGATACCGAAGAATCCCAGGTTCATCAGCAGGATCTGCGGCATCGTCATGAGCGGCTTCTGCCGCACCGTCGTCGCGCTCATCGAGCATCCCCCTCAGGGTTGGTGGCCAGGAATTCCTCAAGGCGGTTCAACTCCCGCTCCCAGCCGGTGGCGTGGTATTCGGCGCGGGAGGGCTCGTAGGGTCCCTGCACGATGCGCACCAGGGTCCTGCCGCTGTCGCGACCGTATTTGGTGAATTCGACGCGAAGTTCCATGGGGACGTCCGGGTCGATGCCAGGATCGCCGGTGATCCGCTGTTTGGCGACGAAGACGTCTGGGTCGAAGTACTCGGTGAAGACGGCGTCGGTGGTGACCCTGACGCTCGGGTCATTGTCGCGGATCTTGACGTGGTGGTGCTTGCCGCCGAGCCTCAACTCCGAGGAGACCGTCTCCTGCTCGACGTGCCAGCCGGGACTACCTCGCCAGAGCATCATCTCCTCCGGGGCGGTCCATGCCCTGAAGACACGTTTCTGGGGATAGTCGAACTCTCGCTCGACGATCAGCATGACATTGGCGACCATTGCTCACTCCCGTTGATTGGAACTGCCCATAGACTGCTACGCCGCGTGATACCTGTCCATACCTCGGGGGGTATGCTTCCCGGCAGAGAATTTGAGGTTCCTCCCGCATTGTTGTCAGATGAGACCTAGGCGTCAACCCCTATCGGCAATACTTACGTATGGGACGCGGGGGCACGGGGAGCTGCCGGCAGGATTTCCTGTCTCTTGTCACCTGACCGGGCTACCGGCTCTGCTGGAACGCTCGAATCTACTAGTCAGGCTGGTTCTACTGACCAGACGAGGTGCCTGGCTCGCCGGTCAGCAGTGAGGCCGCCAGCTGGTTGATCTTCTGCGCGAAGTCGCTTCGTTCCTGCGTGGTGGGGAAGGCGAGAGCGGCATCGCTGTCCAGGAGCAGGCCAGCCAGGCCGTGCACGTGCGACCAGATGACCACCTCATGTTCCGTTGTTGACCGCTGGCCGTATACGGTGCGGGTCAGTCGTTCCAGCTCTGCGTGGGCCTGCCCACTGGCCTCAAGCAGACTGGGGGAATTTTTGGAATTGTACATGTCGGGGCGGAACATGATCCGGAACACCCCTGGGTTGTCCAGCGCGAAACCGATGTAGGCCTTGCCAGCGGCCTCGAAGGTGGCTCTGGGGCCCTTATCCTCGGCTTGGTCATGGGCGGCACGGAGCCGCTCTGTCAGCTCCCTGAAACCCTCGGTGACCAGCGCGGCCAGGATCGCCTCGCGGTTCTCGAAGTGGTGATACGGGGCTTGGTGGGTGCAGCCCGTACGCCGGGCCACCTCGCGCATGCTCAGCGCGCTCGGCCCGCCCTCGTTCAGCATCGTGCGGCTTGTCCTCAGCAGCTCGGCCTTGAGGTCGCGTGCCTCGCCTGCCTTCGGACGCCCAGGTCCCCTCGTTTTCATGGCGGTGAGTCTACGACGTTCTCGTCACCATCCGGGCGGCATCGGCTGTTGCGCGGCATGCTACCGTTTGCTAGACGCTGTCAAATAATTTGGATGGAACGGAGCCACTGTGTACGACGTCATCGTGATCGGATCGGGAATTGGCGGGCTGTCCGCAGCAGGGCTGCTGGCGCGTGTCGCCGGCAAGCGGGTGCTCGTGCTGGAGAAGCACAGCGAACCCGGTGGGCTCACCCACACCTTCCGGAGGGACGGCGCGTCCTGGGACGTCGGCGTGCACTACATCGGGCAACTCGAACCCGGTGGTCTCATTCGCTCCTACTTCGACTACCTGTCCGGCGGGGAGCTGGAATGGGTCCGGATGCCCGACCATTACGACCGGTTCGTCTATCCGGGCCTCGACTTCCCGGTCCCCTCCGGCCAGGACGCCTACCAGCAGCGCCTCACCGAGGCCTTTCCCAGCGAGGCCCGCGCCATCCGGCGCTATTTCCGGGACATCCGCCGTGCCGCCCGGTGGGCGATGCTCCGCCTCATCCAAGTCATGGCGCCGCATCCCGTCGCCTCGGTGGCCCGTGGCCTCCAGCGGATCACCGGGCGCATGGCAACCCGCACCACGCAGGACTATCTGAAGCGGCGCTTCCGTTCCCCGAGGCTGCGGGCGCTGGTCGCCAGCCAGTGGGGTGACTACGGGCTGCCGCCGTCACGCAGCCCCTTCGTCGTCCATGCTGGGATCGTCAGGCACTATCTGGACGGCGCCTGGTTCCCGGAGGGCGGCAGCTCCCGGATCGCCCGCACCTTCGAGAAGGGCATCGAGCAGGCGGGCGGTGCGGTCCGCGTCTCCCAGGAGGTCGTCGAGATCCTCGTCGAGGACGGCGCGGCGACGGGGGTGCGGGTCCGCGACCACCGGGACCCCTCCTCGCCCGAGGTGGTCCACCGCGCCCCGGTCGTGATCTCGAATGCCGGCGCAGCCATCACATTCGGCCGGCTGCTGCCCACCGAGGGCGCCGTCGGGCAGGCGACCGCGCCGGTACGGTCGCTGATTGAAGGATACGGCACCGGCCCATCGGCCGTGACCGTGTACCTGCGGCTGCGTGAGGATCCGCGCACCATCGGCGTCGACGGTGGGAACTCGTGGATCTACCGTGACTTCGACCACGACCGCTCCGTCGCGATCAAGGACGAGAGGTTCCCGCAGGGTGTCTTCGTGTCGTTCCCATCGGTCAAGTCGGGGGAGAGGGTGCACACCGCGGAGCTCATCTCGTTCCTGTCCGCGTCGGAGTTCGGCGCGTGGCAGGGCACCCAGCTGGGCAACCGCGGAGCCGGCTACTCGAAGCTCAAGAAGCACCTCGGCCATGAGATGCTCCGCCTGGCCGAGACCGCCATCCCAGGTCTGAGCGACCTGGTCGGATACATGGAGGTCTCGACGCCACTGACCGTCGAGCACTACACCTCGCATCCCGGCGGCGCCTTCTACGGCATCCCAGCCACCCCCGAGTACTACCGATCCAAGCCAACAGGGTCACGCACCCCGGTCCGGGGGCTCTACCTGTCAGGGCAGGATGTCTTCAGCCTGGGTGTCGGCGGCGCGATGATGGGCGGTGTCCTGGCAGCCTCCCAGGTGCTGGGGCCTAAGGGGTTCCTCACCATTCAGTCGGCACTGAAGCAGGGGCCATCACCTGTGCTGGCGAACTGGCCGCTGCCACCGGGCAAACACCACGCCACCCTGATCGTCAAACGCCGCCTCACACCAAGCGTCTGGGAAGCCGTCTTCCGCGTTGAGGGAGAGGTGGGGAAGTGGGCCCCCGGCCAGTTTGCCCGCCTGCACGTCGGCAATCACGCCTGGCGCGACTATTCCATCGCTGGGATCGACGGTGATCAAGTGCGGTTCCTGATCAGCACCCGGACCGGCGGGCAGGGCTCGCGGTTTGTCGAGGAAGCCCCGGTCGGCGCGCGAACCCAGGTCGAGCTGCCGTTGGGCCAGTTCACCCTGGCGGCGGGCGAGAGACGGCGGGTGTTCGTCGCCACCGGCACCGGGCTGGCGCCGTTCCTGCCCATGTTCGAGCACACGAGCGGCGAGGACGTGCTTCTCTTCGGCTGCCGCACCCGCGACGAGGACCTCACCGCCCTGCTCGACGCCCCGCTCCCCTCAGAGGTGATCCGCTGCATCACCCGTGAGCCGGTGGCAGACGCGGTCCAGGGGCGTGTGACGCAGATGCTCCGGAGAATGGACGTCGACGCCGGCACGGGGTTCTACCTCTGTGGCTCGTCGGCCATGGTCGCTGATGCCAGGATGGTCCTGGAATCCCGGGGCGTCAGCCGCATCCATGCGGAGTTGTACTGAGTTCTGCACAGCTTGGCGGCGTTGTGCCCCCGCCCTTGTCTTCCAACGGGGATGGCCTGCGGAGATCACCTGGGTCAATACCGTTCTGACTACGGGTGGGGTCGGTGCACTGACCGGCTATGACGGCTCTAGAGTTAAGGGACGTGAATCTTGAAACCTCCCTATCACCAACCATTGCTGGGGCCTCAGCGCTCCGGCGTTTTATTGCCGCCGTCGTACTTGCGGGGGTAGCTGCGGGGATCACCGGGTGGGCCTGCGCCCACCTGTTGCACGTCATGGAACACCTCGTCTGGAGTTTCTCTGAGGGACATCTGCTGACAGCGCTGTACACGATTCCCTGGTGGCGTCGTATTCTCACGCTCGGTGCGGCTGGCCTGGTTGGCGGTGTCTCGTGGTGGCTGCTGCACCGTACCGGTCCGGGCCCCGTGCCTATGAGGCAGGCCGCTGCGGGGGAGCGCATGCCGGTGCTGCGCACCATCTGGCATGCCGTCACGCAGATCATCGTCATCGCGATGGGAGCTTCGTTGGGTCGCGAGGTAGCGCCGCGGGAGGTCGGTGCCGCGGTGTCCGGCTGGATCAGCGACAGACTAGGCCTCGATGCGGAGGACCGTCGAATCCTGGTCGCCTGTGGAGCAGGTGCTGGCCTGGCCGCCGTGTACGGCATCCCGTTGTCAGGGATCATGTTCGCTCTCGAGGCTCTGCTGGCGACCTTCTCGGCGCGTTCTCTGGCGTCGGCGCTTGCCGTCTCCGGTATCGCGGTCTTCGTCTCCTACGGGTGGTCCCGGCCTCAGGAGGCCTTCTACAAGTTGCCGGAGCTGGAACCTTCGCTGGCCTTGGTTGTGTGGGCGCTGGTGTGCGGCCCTCTGATCGGACTCGCCGGGGCCGTCTTCGGTGCCGCCGTCAAACGCATCGAGAGGAGCCGCCCGACCTCGGCCAGCCTGCTCTGGTCCCTTCCTCTGGGGCTCACGCTGGTGGGGACGGTCTCCGTCTGGGTGCCGTGGGTGTTGGGCAATGGGCACCCGACCACTCAGACGACCATCGACCAGGTGACCCAGGTGGGGCCTGCGGCCCTGGGGCTAATTGCCTTGATGCTGTTGGCCAAGGCCGGGGCAACACTGCTCACCATTCGGGCGGGTGCCTGGGGTGGGACTTTGAATCCGGGAATCGCGTTGGGCGCCTGCGTGGGGGCGCTGACTGGGCTCGTGTGGTCGCTCATATGGCCGGGTTTCCCAGTCGTCGCGTGCGTGTTTATCGGAGCTGCGGCTTTCCTGGGGGCCTCTATCAGCGCTCCGCTGACCGGTTTCGCCCTGGTCCTGGAGCTCACGCATTCCGGGGCGACGGTTCTGGTTCCCACCGTCCTGGCGATCGCGGGAGCCACCGCTGCTGCCATCTGGTGGCGGAACCGTCCCACACATTGACGCAGGCTGGCCCCGTCCCATGGGAGGAGACGGGGCCAGCTCAGGTCTCAGGACTACTTTTTGCCCTGGTTCTTCACAGCTTCGATAGAAGCGGCGGCGGCATCTGGGTCGAGGTAGCGGCCTCCCTTGACGAGGGGTTTGTGGTTCTCGTCGAGTTCGTAGAACAGCGGGATCCCCGTCGGGATGTTCAGCCCCGCGATGTCCTCATCAGAGATGCCGTCCAGGTGCTTGACCAGCGCACGCAGGGAGTTGCCGTGCGCGGTGACCAGGACGGTGTGGCCAGCGTCCAGGTCCGGGATGATGGACTCCTCCCAGTACGGCAGCATGCGCGCCACGACGTCCTTGAGGCACTCGGTGCGGGGACGCTCGTTGGCGGGGATGTCGGCGTAGCGGGGATCGTTGAACTGCGAGTACTCCGCGTCGGTGTCCTGGACCGGCGGCGGAGTGTCGTAGCTGCGGCGCCACAGCATGAACTGCTCGTCGCCGTACTTGTCGCGGGTGGCGGTCTTGTCCAGGCCCTGGAGGGCGCCGTAGTGACGCTCGTTCAGGCGCCAGCTGCGGCGCACCGGGATCCAGTGGCGATCGCAGCCGTCAAGGGCCAGGTAGGCGGTGTGGATGGCGCGGCGCAGCAGCGAGGTGTGCAGCACCGTCGGCAGCAGATCCTCCGATTTCAGCAGTTCCGCGGCCTTGCGGGCCTCGGCCTGGCCCTTCTCGTTGATGTCGACGTCCACCCAGCCGGTGAACAGGTTCTTTGCGTTCCATTCGCTCTCGCCGTGGCGGAGCAGGATGAGCTTTCCGGTCATGGCGTCAGCCTACAAGGCGGCAGAGCCGATGCCCATGGCCCTGCGCACAGGTTTCAGGCAATGATCCCGAACTTGTATCCCGCATCCTTGTAGGCCGCGATGATCTCTGGCATCGCTTCGACCGTCAGGTCCTTGCCCTCGGCATCGTGGGCGAGCATCACGGAGACCTTCACCCCCTCTTTGATCGCGCTCGTCGCCATCTTCACCATGCCGGCGGCGTCCTTCGGGCGGCGTTTCTCAGGTTCGGCGTCACCGGTGAGCGTGTTCCAGTCGATCCAGTACACCTCGTCTGACTCCAGAGCCTCATCGGCCGGGCCCAGGTTGTGCCAGCTCGCATGCCCGCCCGGGTAGCGCCAAGCATGGGTCTTGAAGTCGGACCCGAGGACCTCCTGGAGTGCCTCTTTTGTCTTGTCGTACTCCTTCTTGATGACATCGACGTTTCCCGAGCGGCCGGGATAGAGCTTCTTGTAGTCGTGCGTGTAGCTGTGCATGGCCACGGAGTGGCCTTCCTGGATCTCGCGCTTCAGTGTCTCTGGAGCGGAATGGACGTTCTTTCCGATGACGAAGAAGGTGCCGTGGGCTCCGTGCTCCTTCAGCACGTCCAGGATCTTCACCGAGTTGCTGTGATTGGGTCCGTCATCGAAGGTGAGGAAGACGATCTTCTCCGGGGCGGAGCTGGGGTCTTTCATCCACGCCTGGACCTTCTGGGCTGGGTAGGCATACTCGGCGGCGGCCTGGCCGTGGCTGGTGCCTGGCATTAACGCGTCCGACGTCCCGTCCGGAGATGGTGAGGGGGAAGGGGACTGGGATGGTGACGGCGACGGGCTCGGTGATGGGCTCTCCACGGGCGTGGGCGAAGCGCTTGGCGATGGACTTCCTGACGGGCTGGGGGTGGGACTCTGTGACGACTCAGTCTGCCTGGGTGAGCCACAGGCACCCAGGCCGACTGCCGTGGCGGCCAAGGTTCCCATCAGTATGCTGCGACGGCTGAACAGCGTCATGGACATCCCTTTCATCAACAAAACCCGGATTCGAGTAAATTTCAATTAAATTCTAGACCTGATGACACCGTGGAATAGAACGGCCCTTGGAATGCCTTAGGCGTTGGGCCACTCCTCACCTTCCGGGAATTGACCGGTGATGATGTAGATGACACGCCGTGCCACGGCGACAGCGTGATCAGCGAATCTTTCGAAATACCGTCCCAGCAACGCCACATCAATGGCCTGCTCCACCGAGCCCGACCAATTCTCACCCAGCAGCACCCCGAAGTGGTCGCGTCGCAGGTGGTCCATCTCGTGGTCGATCTCGGCCATGCGCAGGGCGGCGACGGCGTCGCGGTCCTTCAAAGACTGGTTGGCCAGCCTGATCATGGCCAGGCACACCTCCGACATACGGGAGAAGTTGTCTCGCAGCGATTCCGGCACCGCCGAATCGGGGAATCGCAGCCGTGCGATCTTGGCAACGTGGGCGGCCAGGTCACCCATCCGCGCCAGCTCGAAGACCACCCGGATCGCGGAGACTATCGTGCGCAACTCGCCCGCCACGGGGGCCTGGAGGGCCAGCAGGGACAGGCAGCGATACTCCAGCTCCTCATGCATGTCATCGAGCTGGGCGTCGTTCGATATGACAGCCTCAGCGCGGGCCAGATCGGGATTGAGCAGGGAGGATGACGCCTCGCTCACAGCCGCCTCGACCAGGACAGCCATGTGCTGGAGGCTGTCGAGCAAGCCATTGAGTTCCTCGTGGTAGCTGGCGCGCATGCCGTGATTCCGCCCTTCAGGATGAGAACCTTGAAGCCGCAGTCTAGTCGCCAGCATTGTTTACCGGCCACAGGGGACGAGCTTAAAAGGCTGCGTCCGAGTGATGCGATTGCGCCGGTGGACCGGTGGTGTGAAGCACGCGGCATCCCGGTGCTGCCATGGCAAGGTTTTCGGCTAAGTGGGGCGCACCACAGCCGTGGTTTGACGATGATCCGCAGGCCGGGGAAGAGGCCTAGATCCCCCGAACTTGGTCGTCGGGGATCTCTAAGATTGGGTGGAACATGTTCTTTGTCCTCTCCGCAGCAGCGGGTGCCGTGCTGGCGCTCGTGATCGCGCACGTCATGGGGTTTCTTGGGCGGGGTGCTCAGGCCGGGCGTCAGGATCCGGGGCAGTCCGTCTTCCAGGGCATCCGCGCCGATCTGGAGGACGTCGTCGAGGCGCTCCCGATAGGCGGGCTGCTGGTTGGTGACCATGACGAGGTGCTAAAAGTCAATGGGGCTGGGGCTGCGATGGGCCTGACCCGGGGCACCCGGGTGGGTTTCCCCGGATTGCTGGAGCGTGTACGCCAGGCGCGGCGGTCAGGGACGGCGGTCGTGCTGGAGCAGCTTCCCGGAGCCGAGACGGCGCATCTTGCCAGCCGGGTGCTGCCACTTCACGGAGGTCTGGTGCTCGTCATGGCTGAGGACGAGACCGCTGTCCGGCGCATGGATGCGGTGCGGCGTGACTTCGTCGCCAACATCTCCCATGAGCTGAAGACCCCAATCGGAGCCATCGGCATCCTTGCCGAGACCATCGAGGCAGCTGCCGGTGACCCAGAGCAGGTGAGTCATTTCACCCGGCGGCTGCAACGCGAGTCAGCCCGGCTGGGGGAGCTCGTCAGCCAGATCATCGAGCTCTCCCGGCTCCAGTCCTCGGACCCGATGCTCAGCCGTGAGGTGGTGGATGTGGAGGAGATCGTCGACGAGGCAGTCGCCCGGACCCGGGCTTCTGCCGAGGGCCGCGGGGTGAGCCTCATCCGCACGGCCATGCCTCCCGCCTGGGTGCTGGGGGATCGCTGGCAGCTGATGGACGCGGTCGTCAACCTCGTGCAGAACGCCATCAACTACTCCGACGAGAATGCACGGGTGGCGGTGGCCGTGGCCCAGGTGCATGACGAGGATGCCGACTGGGTGGAGATCAAGGTCACCGACAATGGAATCGGCATCTCGCTGGAAGATCAGGAACGCATCTTCGAGCGTTTCTACCGGGTTGACTACGGGCGTTCCCGGGAGAGTGGGGGCACTGGTCTGGGGCTGTCGATCGTTAGGCATATCGCCCTGGCCCACCAGGGGAGCGTTAGAGTGTGGTCGCGGCCCCGTCAGGGGTCTACCTTCACGTTGCGGCTTCCGGCTCACTTGGAGGGGCCCATAGGTGATGAGATCCGGAGGGATGAGGGATGACCAGGATCCTGATCATCGAGGACGAGGAGTCCTACCGTGAGGCACTCACCTTTATGCTCCGCAAGGAGGGTTTCGACGTAGTCGCGGAACCCGACGGGGAGGCTGGCATCGCTGAGTATGAGCGCAACGGGGCCGACTTGGTGCTGCTGGACCTGATGCTTCCCGGCATGCCGGGAATCGAGGTGTGCCGTCAGTTGCGTACTCGCGGCAACGTCGCGATCATCATGGTCTCCGCGCGTGATTCCGAGACGGACAAGGTTGTGGGGCTTGAGATCGGCGCCGACGATTATGTGACTAAGCCGTTCTCCCATCGCGAGCTGGTGGCACGGATCCGTGCCATCCTGAGGCGGGGTCAAGACCTGGCACTCACCGTCGGCGTCATCGAGGCGGACGGGGTGCGTATCGATGTGGAGCGCCACCAGGTGGACGTCGATGGGCAGGAGGTGAGGCTGGCGCTGCGCGAGTTCGAACTGCTTGAGCTGCTGCTGCGCAACGCGGGACACGTCATAACCCGAGGCCAGATCATCGACCGCATCTGGGGCAGCGACTATGTGGGCGACACCAAGACCCTCGATGTCCACATCAAGCGCCTGCGGAGCAAGATCGAACGCGACCCCTCCAACCCCGCGCGTGTCATCACCGTGCGCGGCCTGGGGTACAAGTTCCAGGGCTGATCTGGGCCGCGCTGGCGGAAGGGTTCAGAAGCTTTCCCGGGGGCGATGGTCTGCGCCATGGTAGAATTCCCTTCGGAAAGGGGCCTACAAGACATGACTTTTACGGTCGGAGAGACGGTGGTCTACCCGAATCACGGGGCGGCTGTCATCGAAGACATAGAGACCCGGCAGATCAAGGGAGAGGACAAGCTCTACCTTGTGTTGCGCATCATAGGTCAGAATGACCTCGTAGTGCGAGTTCCTGCCTGCAACCTGGATCTCGTCGGTGTGCGCGACGTGGTCGACGCCGATGGCTTGGAGCGCGTATTCCAGGTGCTGCGCGCTGAGCACACGGAGGAGCCCACCAACTGGTCTCGTCGTTACAAGGCAAATCTTGAGAAGCTGCACTCGGGAAACGTCATCAAGGTGTCCGAGGTGGTGCGCGACCTGTGGCGTCGCGACCGCGACAAGGGGCTGTCCGCGGGGGAGAAGCGGATGCTTGCCAAGGCCCGCGCCATCCTGGTGGCTGAGCTGGCCCTTGCGGAAGACGTCGCTGAGGACCGCGCTGAGATTATGCTCGACGAGGTTCTCGCCTCGTGAAGCGTTGAATCGTAGTACAGCAGAACCGGTCGTTGCCTTGGTGGTGGCGGCCGGTTCTGGTTCCCGTCTTGGCGCCGGGCTGCCGAAGGCCCTGGTGGAGCTCGGCGGTGTCAGCCTGGTGCGCCGCAGCGTCAGCGCAATGATCGAAGGCGGTGCCACGAGGGTTGTCGTGACCATCCCGTCCGGGACCGAGGCAGAATTCGCCGCAGCTCTTTCAGGCCTACCCGGTGTGAGCTGCGTGGTCGGTGGTCCGCAGCGGCAGGACTCTGTCCGCCTCGGCCTGGAGGCCTTGGCTAGGGTATGCCCGGCCAGCAGCGTGGTCTTGGTGCATGATGCCGCCCGTCCGCTGGTGCCGCCGAGCGTGGTCCGCCGCGTGGCTAGTGCGGTCCTGGAGGGAGCTGTGGCCGTGATTCCCGTCGTCCCCGTGCACGACACCATACGGGAAGTCGGGGAGACCGATTCCCAGGTCGTCGACCGCGACCGGCTGCGTGCTGTCCAGACCCCTCAGGGATTCCGGCTCGGGGCCCTGCTGGCTGCCCACGAGGAGGCCGCGGCACAGGGACTCGCAGCGACTGATGACGCCGCCGTGATGGAGGTCCTGGGGAACAAGGTGGAGCTGGTGCTGGGACACCACGACGCCTTGAAAATCACCGAGCCCCTCGACCTGGCGTTGGCGCAGGGCGTTCTGTCGGGGAGGCAAACGTCGTGAGAGCTGGTATCGGAACCGACGTGCACCGTCTGGAAACCGGGGTGCCCATGCGGGTGGCGGGGCTGCGCTTTCCTGACGAGCCGGCTGGGCTGGCGGGCCACTCCGACGGCGATGTGGCTGCCCACGCCATGGTTGATGCGCTGCTGTCCGCAGCCGGGCTGGGTGATATCGGATCGAACTTTGGCATCAGCCGTCCCGAATGGCGGGGAGCCTCTGGAGTCGCCTTCCTCACCGAGACCGCCCGCCTGGTCCGGGATGCCGGTTTCAGGATATGCAACGTCAGCGTCCAGGTGATCGGCAACAGGCCGCGGCTGGCAGCACGCCGCGCCGAGGCGCAGCAGGTGCTCTCGGAGGCGCTGGGTGCGCCGGTGTCGGTGTCTGCGACCACCACGGATGGCCTCGGCCTCACGGGACGCGGCGAGGGGGTCGCTGCCATCGCCATCGCCATGGTGGACTAGCCGGGCCAGGATCGGGATCTATTCGACTTCGCCGCTGGGGGCTGTGTAGGTGTTGCAGGAGCCGAGCGTTTGGGCTCCCAGGCCTCGCTCCAGCCAGAGCCTGCGGTTCGCGCCGGTGCCGTGATCCCCGGTCGTGTTTGGCAGATTGTGGCGTTCGGCAAGCTGGTCGTCGCCGATCTCGAAAGTCGTCTTGATGATGTCCTCGCGGTCCTGGTCGGTGAGATTGAGCCCCTTCCACAGTGAACTCATGGCGGCGCCGGCGAAACAGTCGGCCTGGGTCTCGTTGCGGCGGTTGAGCTCCAACGCCTGGGACTTGCTGAGATCACTCTCCAGCACGTGCTTGCCACCCAGGATCCCGGAGCGTCCCTGTATGGCGTGTCCGTACTCGTGGGCGATGATCAGGTCGAAGACGCTACGGGCTTGGTCGACGTCGGTGGATAGGACGTCCAGTATGTCCTGGGCGATGTAGAGCTGCTGGTCAGCCCCGCAGTAGAAGGCATTCTGGGACTTGCTCGTACCACATCCGGTGGTGACCGTCTCCCCCTCCGGGAAAACCGTGATCTTGGGCTGGTAGGCCTTGTAACCCGCCTGCTGCAGGGCGGGACCCCAGACCCGGGTCAGGCAGCCGATGTAGTTCTGGAGGTGTTTGCTGAGCTCCTCGTCCGCGACCTTCCCGCCTTGCAGGAGCGGCAGGTCACAACGTACCGGCGAGGCCAGTGAGACGTCGTACAGATCGTTGGCGTCTGTCACCTTCTTGGCTTCTTGCTCATCTTCCGGGAAGGGAAGCGGCGGAGGATTCGAGGTGACAGGGGGCAGCTCCCAGTCCTCGTTCTGGTATTCGACACTGACGGTCTGAGGCTGATCGTTCCCGTTCAGCGTCTGGAAAACGACCATGATGAGCATCCCCACCAGGAGTGTGGTGGCTCCAGCGAGTGCGACCAGCAGTCCCACCGGGCGTTTGGGCGGGGGCGTCCAGGACGGGGCGCCGCCGGGCGGCGGATACTGGGAGAATCCGCCAGGGGCGAATCCGGGGTGCTGGGGCAGGGCGGGAAAGCCCTGTGGCATGGGCTGGAAACCAGCAGGTCCCGGGGAGAAGGTGGGACGCAACGGGGATCCGGCGGGCTGGAAAACACCAGGCGGGACCTGCGGGTCAGGTGAGGGCATCGCACGCCGTGGACTGCTGGGCGCCCCCCAGGGACTCACCGGCTGGCCGGAACCCTGGCGCTGGGGATGCGGCTGTCCTGGGGGTAATGGCTGCGTCGGGTCTACCACGTCCATCAGGGTAGCCTCCCAGAGGCCTAGCAGCTCCCCGAACCACGGTGTGGAAGGGGTATTGATGTGTCATCACAGCGTTCAGCACTGGTTATTCCACCTCGCTGCTCGGGGCCGTGAAGGTGTTGCAGTCCTCGACGGACTTGGCTTTTAGACCCCGCTCCGCCCACATCCTGCGGTTCTGGCCCGATCCGTGGGCATCGACCCGGTCTGGGTTGACGTTGTGTCTTTCCGCCAACTGGTCGTCGCCGATCTCGAACATGACGCGCATGATGTCGCTTCGGTCGGTCTCGGTGAGTTGGAGGCTACTGGAGAGTGAATTCAGGGCTGCGCCGGCGAAGCAGTCGGCCTGCACCTCGCTTCGGCGGCTCAACTCCGCCTTCTCCTGCTTCGAAGACGCGGATTCGGCCAGCCAGCGTTCACCGCCCAGAATCCCGGTACGTCCCTGCACGGCGTGCCCGAACTCGTGAGCGATGATCAGGTCGAAGACGATGCGCGCCTGGGAGGCGTCATCGGACAGGGCCTTCAACACATCCTGGGCGATGTAGAGCTGTTGGTCGCTGGGACAGTAGAAGGCGTTCCCGGAGTCAGTGCTGCCGCAGCCCGTCGTCACTTTTTCGCCGGCCGGGTACACGGTGATCTTCGGCTGGTAGGCGGTGCTGCCTGCCGCCTCGATGGCCGGTCCCCACACGCGGGTCAGGCAGCCTATGTAGGCCTCCATGTGCTCTTGCAGCTTGTCGTCGTCGATCTCGCCGCCTGGGGGAAGTTGCAGATCGCAGCGAACCGGTGATGCCAGCGATACGTCGTAGATCCGGTTCTGGCGGGTGAGCTTCTTGGCTTCTGCCTCGTCCTCTGGGGTCGGTAGCTGCGGTGGCTCCGAGCTGACAGGTGGCACACTCCAGTCCTCGTTCTGGTATCCGGCGCTGGTGGTCTCGGGGTGTTGGCCTATTACCTGGGACAGCGCAAGCACGAGCACCCCGGACAGCAGCACGACGGCTGCCGCCAGCGCGACCATCAACCCGACAGGGCGTTTGCGGGCGGGAGCGGCATAGGGTCCTGGGTAGGGGGCGAATCCACCTGGCGGGAATCCCGGATGCTGTGCCCCGGGCATGGCGAAGCCGGCCGGCGGAGCGCCGGCCGGGGTGAAGGCAGTAGGAGGCCGCCCAGGTGCCTGAGGCAGGTGACCTGGGGCTTTCATTGTGGGCTGCCCGGGATAGACAGGTTGTTGCGGTTGCGGGAAGGGCTGGGCAGGCAACGGCTGCTGCGGCGCCGCGGCTCTTCGTGGCGCCCCCGGGGGAAGCCCCGGAGGGATAGGTTGATGCTGCGGTGCGCTGGGCTTTAGGGCCTGGGGTGGTCTCCAGGGGATTGGCTGCTGCGCCTGGGATGGCGTTCCCTGCCCTGGAGAGGGCTGCTCTGGCCGGAGTGGATTGGCGCCCACCCCCTCCGGTGCCCCCTGCCATGGGGCGGGCTGTTGCCGGCGTGGGGCGGGAGGCTCTGTGGGCCACTGCCACGATGCCGGTTGCTGCGAACCTCGCTGCGGAGCAGGGCTGCCGCCAGGGCCTTGGCGGCTCGGGTTAGCCGGAGGCTGCGGCTGCATCGGGTTCGACATGTTGGTCAGAGTATCTTCTTGAGGGGGCAACAGGCCTCCGGCGGCCAGACCTTGCGTGCTCGATGCGATACCGTCAGGGCAGACAAAGACAACTTGAGGAGCCCGAAGGTGCGATTGTTCCGTCTGCTTCTGGTCCCGTTCACGCTGCTGTTGTGTTATGCCGGCACACCACAGGCCCACGCCGAGGACCCCATAGCCAAGTCATATGTATTTGAGGGACAGCTCGACCAGTCCGGCGTTCTCAAGGTCACCGAGACCATCCAATTCGACACCCCGCCCGCGGAGCTGACCCAGCGGATAGCGAATCAGGCACCCATCGACCGGGAACGCTCCTACACCTATGACATCTCCGGTATGGAGGTGACTGGCGCCGAGAACGTCGACACCAAGGTGGAGGGGGACTACACGGTGGTCTCGATGAAGCCCTCCACCACGGTGAAGATTAGCTACCAGGTGACGGGCACCACCCGGCGTGAGCCCGGCTCCAACGGGCAGACGAGCGTGTTCACCTGGCGAGCTCTGCAGGGATTGTCTGTGGCGACGGAGAAGGCCTCCGGCACTCTCCAGGTGGGAGCAACTCCCCAGCTGGTGGACTGCACGGCGGGGCCGCCCGGGGCTCTCGACAAATGCCAGGTCTACACCGCAGGCACCCACAATTCGCTCACGCCGATGTTCGAGACCAGCGCCCGGGGCGCCGGGGAGCAGGTGACCTTCACGGTCGGTTTCGCCTCGGAGCAGGTAGCGCCGACTGAGGAGGTCCATGAGCAGTGGAACCTTGACCGCGCCTTCAGGATCGACCTGGCCACAGCGGGTGCGGCGCTGGCCACCCTCGTGGTGGGTGCGCTGCTGCTGTGGTGGCTGCATCGCCGCACCGGGGCGGATCTGTCTTTCTCCGGCGACGTGGCAGCTGTCGGATCCTTCCGTCCGGTCGGGGACGGCGAGTCGGTCTTCGAGCCTGCCGAGGGCATGCGTCCCGGGCTGGTGGGCACCGTCGCTGACGAACGCGTCGACCCGATCGACGTGACCGCAACCCTGATCGACTTGGCGGTCCGTGGGCACCTGCGCATCACCGAGCTGCAGCACACCCAGTACGGCCTGGTGGACTGGCAGTTCAGCCGCTTGGAGAATCCAGGTGACGAGCTGGCCCCCTATGAGGCGCTTCTCCTGGACGCGGTGGTGCCTGATGGCAGTCACTCCCTTGCCTCACAGCTTCCCCAGGTGCTGGCCCCCGCCCTCGGCGGGGTGCAGGACGCCCTCTACAACGAGGTCGTGGAGCGGGGCTGGTTTGAGTCCCGCCCGGACTCCACCCGCAGCTCATGGGCTGTCCGCGGCTGGGTGGGGCTTGGCGTCGCGGTGGCAGCGGGAGCGGCGCTGGTGGCCTTCACCACGTTTGGGCTGGTGGCTCTGGTGCTGCTGGCCCTGGCGATCGCGTTGCTGTGGATAGCGCCACGTATGCCCCGCCGCACCCCAGAGGGTACGCGTCTCGTGGCGGCTCTGGGGGCGCTCTCGGCACTCCTGGCTACGCACCCGACCGACCAGATGCCGAAGGGCCGGGAGCTGGCGGAGATCTCCCGTCTGCTGCCCTACACCGTCGTGCTGGGCGCTCGGCAGCGCTGGCTTGAGGCGATGGCCGCAGCTGATGACGACGACACCCCGGATCCGACGGATGTCGCCTGGTATCACGCGCCTAAGACCTGGCATCTGCGTGACCTGCCGCCGTCCCTGAACCAGTTCATCAACACCGTCCAAGGCCAGCTCTTCAGCCGCTGACTGAGAGCGCTGGCTGGGTGCGGCCGCAACCAGAGGAGTTTTCCGGTGTATTGCGAGTTGATCCCTGAGATGATGCGACATATCCGCGGTTTGAGACTCAGATTGCGGGTTTCACCGCTGGAAGTTGCAAACTAGTGCTGTGCCGCTAGAACTGTTAGTCGTGCTGTCTTTGGTGATCGTGACAGCTTTGGCCTTCGATTTCACCAATGGATTTCACGACACCGGCAATGCCATGGCTCCGTCCATCGCCACGGGGGCGCTGAAACCCAAGACCGCTGTGATGCTCTCCGCACTGCTGAACCTCATCGGGGCGTTCCTATCGGTTGAAGTGGCTCTTACCGTCACCAATGCGGTGGTCAACCTGCAGGATGACGCCGGGGCACCGCGTCCCGAGCTGCTCGGCGACGGCGGCGAGGGGCTTCTGCTGATCATCCTGTCAGGACTGGCGGGCGCCATCATCTGGAACCTCCTGACCTGGTTGTGGAGCCTGCCGTCGAGCTCCTCGCACGCTCTTTTCGGCGGCCTCGTGGGGGCGACGATCGCCGGCCTGGGGTTTGGCGGAGTCAACTGGGTTGGTGACGGATCCAAACTCGACGGCGTGGTCGGGAAGGTGATCCTGCCCGCCCTGGTCTCTCCGGTGGTCGCGATTATCGTCGCGAGCGTCGGCACCTGGCTGGTGTTCGCCATCACACGCACGATGGATGAGAGGCGCCGGGAGAAAAGATTCAAGTGGGGGCAGGTCGGGTCGGCGTCGCTGATCTCGCTGGCCCACGGCACCAATGACGCCCAGAAGACCATGGGTGTGATCACCCTGGCACTGATCGCCACTGGCAGCTGGACGGAACTGCACTCGGTTCCGTTCTGGGTGAAAGTGGCCTGCGCTGTCGCGATCGCACTGGGAACCTATCTCGGAGGCTGGCGGATCATCCGGACCCTGGGGAAGGGGCTCGTCGAGATCAACGCCCCGCAGGGCATGGCCGCGGACGCCTCGTCGGCGGCGGTGATCCTGGCATCCAGCCATATGGGGTTCGCTCTGTCCACCACGCATGTGGCCACCGGGTCGATCCTGGGAAGCGGGCTTGGGCGTTCAAAGACCAAGGTGAACTGGCGCGTGGCGGGAAGGATGCTGGCCTCGTGGGCCATCACGCTTCCCGCCGCGGCACTCGTGGGTGCCGTCATGTGGGGTGTGGGGCATCTCATCGGTGGGCTGGCAGGTGCCCTGGCGGTGTTCCTGATCCTGGTCGCCACGTCGCTGTGGATGTACCTGCACTCCAGGAAATCCTCTGTCGACCACAGCAACGTCAACGACGAGTGGGTGGAGAACGCCACCGCCCCACGGCCTCTGGTCCCTGAGATCGGGGAACTAATCGATGTCGAGCAGACTGAGGAAAGCAAGGCATGACGATCCTCTGGCTCGCATTCGAGGGCACCTGGCACGTCCTGCTGGCAGGCCTGATCCTGGGTGCCGGGCTGCCAGCGGTGTTCGCACTGGGTGTGCGTTCGTTGTCGCTGGGTTCCGGTGGCCCAGGCCAGAGACCCAGCCTCCTTGGCTGGATAACCGCCGGCGTGTGTTTCACGGTGGTGCTACTGGCCGTCCTCGCGGGGATTGCGACGATCATCGCGCACGGACTTGGAGTCCAGCTGGTCTTCGACGGCATCATCCCGGTTTTCACCGGACGATGACCTCAGTACCGACGGAGGCCGCCCCCAGATGGGGGCGGCCTTCTCATGCTGCTGGTGGGCGGGGCCCCTCAGATCTCAAGACCTGGGTAGAGCGGGCGCATCTCTAGGAGCTTGGCCGCGCGGTCCTTGGAGTCCTCCGCGACCTTTGATGAGAGCTCGTACTTCGCCTTGCCCGGCTTGCCTTCTTTGGTGAGCGTCGGTTCGGTGCTCTTCAGCACGTCGGTGATCATGGCGGCCACCTCATCCATGTCGGCGGTGGTGAAGCCCCGCGATGTCAGCGCCGGGGTGCCGAGCCGCACACCGGAGGTATACCAGGCGCCGTTCGGGTCATTCGGCACCGAGTTGCGGTTCGTGACGATGCCCGCGTCCAGCAGCGCCGACTCGGCCTGCCGGCCCGTCAGCCCGAAGGACGTGACGTCGAGCAGCACGATGTGATTGTCAGTGCCGCCGGTCACCAGTTTGCCGCCACGCTTCAGCAACCCCTCCGCGAGAGCCTTGGCATTGTCCGCGACGCGGTGCGCATAGTCCTGGAACGCCTCGGTGCGGGCCTCGGCCAGGGCGACGGCCTTGGCGGCCATGATGTGCGACAGAGGACCGCCCAGCACCATCGGGCAGCCGCGGTCGACGTCGGGGGCGTAATCCTTGGTGGCCAGCACCAGGCCGCCTCGTGGTCCGCGCAACGACTTGTGGGTGGTGGTGGTCACCACATGGGCGAACGGGACTGGATTCTCGTTCCCCGTGAACACCTTGCCCGCCACCAGGCCGGCGAAATGGGCCATGTCCACCATCAGCACCGCACCGACGGAGTCGGCGATCTCCCGCATCTTCGCGAAATCGATACGACGTGGATAGGCGGAATACCCGGCGACGATCACCAGCGGCTTGAACTCGGCCGCCTGCGCGGCGAGGGCGTCGTAGTCCAGCAACCCAG
Source organism: Arachnia rubra (assembly GCF_019973735.1). Classification (NCBI taxonomy): domain Bacteria; kingdom Bacillati; phylum Actinomycetota; class Actinomycetes; order Propionibacteriales; family Propionibacteriaceae; genus Arachnia; species Arachnia rubra. Next base: position 2,516,402 of record NZ_AP024463.1, on the reverse strand, counting down.
TCTCTGGATTTGTCCCGTAGGAGCGCTGGTGGAACATCTTGCCGGACACGTTCGGCCGGAAGCCGTGCGTCAGGTGCCCACCCGCGTCAAGGCTCATGCCCAGCAGCCGCTGGCTGCCGAACCTGCTGCGCAGCGTCTCCCAGTCGGCCTCGGTCAGCTCGGAGACGTTCTTGGCGTTGAACTCCTTCAGCGCCGGGGTCTCGATGTGGTGGGCCAGGATCGCCCAGTAGGCGGTGAGGTTGGCGTCGATTCCGGAGTGTGGCTGTGCGTAGGCGTATTCGGCGCCGAACAGCTCCCGGGCGTGCTCGGCCGCAACGGACTCGACGGTGTCCACGTTCTGGCAGCCCGCGTAGAAGCGATGCCCTATGGTGCCCTCCGCGTATTTGTCGCTCAGCCAGGTGCCCATCGCCGCGAGCACCGGCAGGCTGGCGTAGTTCTCGGAGGCGATCAGCTTCAGCGATGCGCGCTGGTCGGTGAGCTCGTCGCGGATGGCCTGACTGATCCGTGGCTCCACCTCCCCGACGATGCCCAGCAGGGTGCGGTAGGCCGACGAGATGGCGGCGTTGTCGTTCATGGAACTCTCCTCAACGTTGTGGCGGTATCCAGGGTCACGTGAAGACTCTACTGGTGGGCTGGCCACTCGGTAGACTTTTCAGTGACAGTTTCCAGGCTCTCGGGTTCCCATGGCTGGGGCTTGGAGTTTTATAGGTGGCGGGTTGCAAGTCTTCGATGAGGGACATGGCAGGTGCGATGGGCGCTGGCATCGCTTGCCTTGTACTACCTGCCGTCACCGCAGGAGGCCCCACAGATGCTGGCCGGGTCGAGGAGGAGCATCGAACGCAACTGACGGGAGCCGTACGGCCGGACGGGTCACAGGCCTCCGGTGCAACTTAATTGGTCCGGTCCGGCCTTGAAGGGCACCTCGTCAAGAGCGTTGCTGCGTGACCTCGTACAGCGCGATTGACGCCGCTACCGAGGCATTCAAGGACTCGACCTGGCTTGTGATCGGGATCGACACCAGCGCGTCGCAGTGCTCACGCACCAGCCGCGCCAGGCCGTCGCCCTCGGAGCCGACCACCAGCAGCAGTGGTCCATCCATGCCGGGCAGCCCCGACAGCGGCGTCCCACTTTCACCAGCCAGCCCGACGACGGTGAAACCCATGCCGGAGGCGCGGCGCAGCATCTGGTTCAGGTTGGTCACCTTGGCCACGGGAATCCGGGCCGCAGCGCCAGCCGAGGTCTTCCAGGCCGCCGCCGTCATCGACGCCGACCGCCGGGCCGGGATCACCACACCCTGCGCCCCGAACGCCGCTGCCGAGCGGACGATCGCCCCGAGATTCCGCGGATCCGTGACCCCGTCCAAAGCCACCACCAAGCCCTGTGATGGAACGTCGAAGGCGGCCTCGAAGACGTCCTCGGCGTCCGCGTAGTCGAAGGCCGGGAGCTGCAACGCCACCCCCTGATGCGCCAGCCCGCCCGTCACCCGGTCCAGTTCGGCGCGGGTCACCTGCAGCAGCGGCACGGAGTGCTCGGCCGCGAACCTGAGGATGTCGCGGAGCCGGTCGTCGCGTTCTGCGCCCTCGGCGACATAGGCCTGTTTAACCGGCAGGCCCGCCTGGAATGCCTCCAGGACCGGGTTGCGCCCGACCACCCAGTCCGCGCCGACGGCGCTCCGGGAGGTCTTCGGCTTCGGCCTGCCCGCCTGTCGTTTCAGAGCCTCCTGCTTGGCTTTGTAGGCCTTGTGGTAGACGCGATCCTCCGCCTTCGGCGTCGGCCCCTTGCCACGCAGGGAGCGGCGGATCCGCCCCCCGGAGCCTGCGGTGTTGCCCTTTCCGTGGTGCCTGGCCCCCGGACGTCTCGAATTGCCTGCCATCTACTTCTTCTCCAGACTCCAGCGAGCCCCCTCGGGGGTGTCGGTGATGCTCAGCCCAGCCTCTGACAGGGTGTCACGGATGGCGTCGGCCCGCCCCCAGTCCTTGGCGGCCCGGGCCTCGGCGCGCTGTTCCAGCAGCGTCGCCACCAACCGGTCGACGACGGGGCCCAGGTCATCTCCGGATGACGTCTGCGCCCACGGAGCCTCGTCGGGGTTGATGCCGAGGATGCGTGTCATCGCCGTGACCGTGGCGTACAGGTCCGATACCTCCCCGTGCCCCGTGATCGCCCGGTTCCCGGCCCGGACCGCGTCGAACAGGGCCGCGACGGCTGCCGGAGTGGCCAGGTCGTCATCCATCGCCGCGGCGAAGGCCTCCCAGTGCGGGCCGCCCGCTTCGCCGGCGGCAACGCCTAGCTCTCGTGCGCTGTTCAGGAAGGAGTCGATACGTTCAATGCCCTTCTCCGCCTCCGCGAGTGAACCGCGGGTGGTCTCGTCGGCGGGGGAGAACTCGATCTGGCTGCGATAGTGCGGCGCGAGCAGGAAGAAACGCACCGCGCGTGGATCGAAGGCCTTCGTGACCTCTGAGACCAGGGCTGTGTTCCCCAGCGATTTGCTCATCTTCTCGCCGGCCATCGTCACCCAAGCGTTGTGCATCCAGACCTTGGCGAACCCGTGCCCTGCCCCGGCGGACTGGGCCAGCTCGTTCTCGTGATGCGGGAACCGCAGGTCTATGCCGCCGCCGTGGATGTCGAAGGTGTCTCCGAGGTACTTTCCAGACATGGCGGAGCATTCGAGGTGCCAGCCAGGACGTCCCCGCCCCCACGGGGTCGGCCAGGACGCTGTCTCCGGTTCGGTCTCCTTGTGGCCCTTCCACAGGGCGAAGTCCCGCGGGTCGCGTTTGCCACGCGGGTCGGCGTCCTCGGCGGGGGCCATGTCGTCGACCTTCTGCCCCGAAAGCTCCCCGTAGCGCGGCCAGGACCGCACGTCGAAGTAGACGTCCCCGGAGCCGTCCTCCGCGACGTAGGCGTGCCCGCGTTCCAGGAGAATCTCAATCAGGCTGATCATCTCGGGGATGTGCCCGGTGGCGCGCGGCTCGTAGGTCGGTGGCAGGCAGCCGAGTGCCGCGTAGGCGTCGTGGAGCTCCCGCTCATAGCGGTAAGCGTGCGCCCACCACTCGACGCCGGCCGCCGCCGACTTCGCCAGGATCTTGTCGTCGATATCGGTGACATTCGCCACGACGGTGACCTCGTAGCCCTGGAAGGCCAGCCAGCGCCGCAGCACGTCGAAGACCACCTCTTTGCGGATGTGCCCGAGATGAGGCGAGGCCTGGACGGTGAGCCCACAGTGATAGATCGACACCTTCCCGGGAACCAGCGGGACAAAGTCCTCGACAGCTCGGGTGGCGGTGTTGTACAGGCGCAAACTCACCCTGTGCAGTCTAGTGCCGTGCGTTGCACACGTGCAGCTGACTGCTGCCAGGCGGCGTGACGAAGCCGTCAAACACCGACGAAAGGACCAGTACAGATTGACGCAAAGGTATACTAAGAAGTTACATAAAAGTATAGTAAAGCATGGCGGCAAGGTGAGTTGATGGCTTATATACGGCGTTTGATCGATGACGAGCTGGACCTGCTCACACCGGAGCTAGTGGCAATTGCCCTGGATGGTCCGAAGGGGGTTGGCAAGACGGCGACAGGGCTGGAGCGCGCCAGCACGGTTCTGCGTGCCGACGTCCCTGAGGTGGCGGCTCTGCTTGAAGCCGACCCGCAGTCTTGGACAGAGCGCCAACCTCCTATCCTGCTCGATGAGTGGCAGCGCCTGCCGTGGCTGTGGGACACGGTGCGGCGGGCAGTGGATGATGGCGCTGCTCCGGGGACATTTCTATTGGCGGGTAGCGCCACTCCCGCGGATGCCCAGATCCATTCGGGGGCAGGCCGGATCGTGTCTCTGCGGATGCGGCCGATGTCGCTGCCTGAACGCGGCGTGGCGAGGCCCAGTATCAGCTTGCAGGGTCTCTTGGCGGGGGAAAATCCGGCAATAGAGGGCACCTGTCCTTTGAAGCTTGCCGATTACGTGGAAGAGATAGAGGCCTCGGGCTTTCCTGGTATCCGTCCTCTCGGGGCCCGCGCCAGGCGTATACAACTTGACTCCTATCTGACAAGGGCATTTTCCCGCGATCTGGCTGAGGAAAGAGGCATCCAGGTGCGGCGTCCGGCGACTTTGCGTGCCTGGGCTGCTGCTTATGCCCAGGCCTCATCCTCCACGAGCACTTGGGAGAACATCAGGCGCGACGCCACTCCGGGCGATGGCGATCCCCCGACCAAGGTCACCGCTATGAACTACCGGGACTGGCTCACCTCGCTGTGGTTGCTTGACCCGGTGGCTCCCTGGCTTCCTGTGGGGACTGGCATGAGCAACCTCGGCCGTGGTGAGAAACATCAACTGGCTGATCCGGCATTGGCAGCGCGACTGCTCCGGGTCAAGACCAGTGACCTGCTACGGGGAGAGCTCGCCGCTCCACATGCCGGGGGTCTTCTCGGGGCGCTGTTTGAGAGTCTCGCGACGTTGACCGTGCGTGTTCTCGCCCAGGCGGCGGAGGCAACGGTCTCCCACCTGCGTACGGCTCGGGGACAGCATGAGGTTGACCTGATTGTTGAGGGCTACGACGGCCGGTGCGTGGCGATGGAGGTCAAGCTCACAGCTGCGCCCAAGGACGATGATGTTCGTCACTTGCGGTGGCTGCGTGACACGGTCCCGGACCGGATCGCTGACCTGGTCATCTTGACGACCGGCGAGCGGGCCTACCGGCGTCAGGACGGGGTGGCCGTGGTTCCCCTGGGGCTTCTGGGGCCCTGAATCAGGAATCCCGCACTGCCTTTGCCCGCAGCGCCTCGATGTCGAAGCCGAGACTCATGGGCACCTCTGGGGCGTTGGCCTCGTCCTCCCAGGGGTCGTAGGGCTTCTCGTATTCCTCGTCGATGAAACCCTGGGACGGGTCGTATTTGTTGGCCAGTTCCTGCCCGACGGGGTCGATGCTGCTCATATGCTCATCGGGCAGGGTGGTCAGCACATCGGCGATGTATCCGCCGGCCGCCTCGTCGATGGAGACCTCCCGGTTCTCCCGCTGCGACTGGTACCAGCGGTAGTCGAGGAGCTCATGGAAGAACTGTGCCGGGTCGCGTTTGTCCTCCAGATGCGCCGGGATGCGGTTGATCGCGGGCTCGAAGACCTCCATCAGCCACTTGTGGGCCATCACCGACTCGGTCATGTTCCCAGGGAGTTTCGCCCGGAAGGTATCCATGTCGTTCAGGAGCCGCCGGGCCTGGTGCTCCTCCGCGTCGAGACCCGTCAGGCGCATCAGCCGACGGGCGTGGTGTCCGGCCTCGACCACCTTCGGCTGCATGCGGATGGTGCGGCCATCTGGGGAGGTCTGCACGTCGATCTCCGCCACGTCGAAGCCCAGCGCGTTCAGGCGTCGCACCCGGCCCTCAAGCCGGTACATCTCGGAGTCGCTGAACTCCTCCACGCCCGTCAGCTCCGCCCAGAGGCTCTGATAGCGCTCCTCGATGGTGTCTACCAGCCACTGCGGGTCCAGTGACGAATCCAGCATCCCGCCGGCCTCCAGGTCACAGAACTCGCCGAACAGGTTGGTGCGGGCGATCTGCAGGTCATGGGCGCGCTGGCCATCGGTCAGGGAGGGGTGCACTTCGCCGGTCTCGGCGTCGACGAGGTAGGCGGCGAACTCGCCGGCATCCCGCCGGAACAGGATGTTCGACAGGGACACGTCGCCCCAGTAGAAACCGGTCAGGTGCAGCCGTGCGAACAACGCCACCATGGCGTCGAGCAGGCGGTTCACCGTGTCCAGCTTCACGCCCGAGTAGAACAAGGCCCGGTAGGGCAGAGAGAACGGCAGATGCCGGGTGAGCAGGATCGGGTCCAGCGGGTCGTGGTTGCCGGTCTGGCGTCCGAGGACCACCCCGACGGGTTCGACCGACGGCACCCCCAGCCGCCGCAGCTCCGTCAGCTGCCGGTACTCGTGCACCGCCACATCTTCTAGGATCTCCTTGGCCGCTAGGATCTCGTCACCCACCTGGATGAATCGGACCACGTGCCGGGAGATGCCTCTCGGGAGCGCGACCAAGTGCTGCGTAGGCCACGCCTCCAGTGGCGTGTTCCACGGCAGACGGATCAGCGCTGCATCCGGCTTGGCGGCTAGGAATCTAGGCACAGGATAACTCTACTCTCGACTTCCCAACTCTGAGACAGAAACTCGTTAACTTTGTATTTATTTTGTCTCAAAGGCAGTTTCCGGGGCAGGGTGCGGGACGCTCGTGGGATCAGCCAGAGCTGACGAGCGGAGCTGGCCAAATTAGTAAGGCGGGTTTCATAAATCTCGTGAGGTCGACGTCTGTGGGCTGTTTGCGCCAGGTTTCCAGGGGTAGCTGACCTCTGGTCGGCAGGTAATTTTAAAGGTCAAGTGAATGTTCTGGTCTCCATAATCAGATATTTTTACAGGTTATATCTCAGTGCTCTTGGTGCCGGTGATAACAGCTTTCTTGTGGTGTAGAAATGCTGCTTTCGGGACGTTGGATTATAGATTTCCCATCACGGCTGACTTGGGTTTTTACTGCATTGCCCACCAGGCCGGGAGCTGGGGTCCGGGCTGGTGATGATGGCGCATTGCTCCTGTCTTTGGGGCACTGGGATAGACTCTCATTCGGTGGTGGCCGGCAGGTCCGGATATGGAAAAGGGCTATGGCGTCTTCGAGGAGAGCATCGGCAACTGGCTGAAGAGACCTGGCCGTCGCGATGACGTCTGGTCAGAGCCGGGAGAGGCGCTCCAGTCCTACGCCAGCCGTGGGCTGAGCTCATGTGGCAGGGACGTTCGCGTGGGGGGCGAAACGCCTCACTAGGTCGATAAAGACCTGGGATGCCTGGGCCCGTGCTTCGGCGGCGGGGTGGCGTGGTCCGCTCTTGGTCTCGGCGGCCAGCTGGAATTCGTGCTGGATGAAGCGGCGGATGGGCTCTGGTGCGATGCCCTTCCCGAGTTCACGGGTGACGGACTTGGCTTCGACTAGAGCCGTGATCGCCTCCAAGACGTCAGGGGCGGGTGGGGCCTCGTCGAGCAGCGCCGCCAGGTTCATCGGTGGCACGGCAGAGCCGTGCAGGCGCATCCACTGCAGGGCTGCCGCGGGACGGATGGCATAGAACAACTTCTTCAGCGAGATGACCTCGCCGTTCGTGACGCCCGACCGGTCCCAGGCGTAACGGCCGGTGTGGAAATAGTGGTTTCGGACCGCGTCGTAGTTCACCAGGCCTTTGCACAGCTCAAGCAGCTCCTCCGCGAACTCGGGCTGGCCGCGGTAGACCAGCGGCGAGCGCAACCACTCCAATACGGTCGCATTGCTTTTGGCTCCGAGCCGGACGGCTTTGATGAGATCCCAGCCGTTGACGTCGAGAACGTCATCGAGCGGGGTCTCGATGACATCGCGGGGCCGCCACGGCGAGACGTAGTCGTCATACGATCGTATGTAGAAGAAGCGGCAGTCATAGTCGGAGTCGGGGGAGGGGAAACCCCAGGCCCGGCTGCCCGACTCGACCGCCCACACCACCCTGACGCCATGCTCCAGCTCCACCTCATCCAGCCGGGCCTGGATCCTTCCGACGGTGGCGGCATCGAAGTCATCGGTCAGGGTGCAGAACATGCGGACATCGTAGAGGATCCACTGGAGCTGCTGAGCCACCCTGGCTAGGGCAGAGGCTGGGGTTTGTGGACCTCGGCCGGGCTCTGCGGGAGCAGTTCGCTGGGGCTGCCGTGATAGGTGATCACCAGCTCATCCCTGGCGCGGGAGGCAGCCACGTAGAGCAGGGAGCGCTCCCGCAGCATCGCATCCTCGTACTCGGCGGTGTCGTACTTGTAGGCGTCGAGCCTTATCGGGATGGAACCGGTGGACAGGCCGAACAGCAGGATCTTCGCGAATTCCGTGCCCTTGGCGCGGTGCATTGTTAGCGCCACTGGGGCCCCTGGGTGGGGGATGCCCCGGTCCAGCGGCCGGACCTCGATGCCATGCTGCGCGAGCCCCTCCACCACACGGGCCCGGCCCGCGGTGTCCCGCACCAGGATCGCCAGGGTCTCCGGGGCGACGCCGTCCTCCCTGAGCCAGCTCCTGAGGGTCCTGGCGGCGAAGTCGAGTTCCTCGGCGGGGGAGGGACAGCTCTCGACTTGCGGCCTCGGACCGGTGCGGGCGGACAGGTAACCGTCCAGGGAGTCCTCCTGGCCATCCGAGTCGGTGAACGTGTGCCCTTCGAGGATCCTCACCGCGAACTCCAGGTTCTCGGCGGTGGTGCGGTAGCTCAGCCGCAGCTTGGCGGCCCGGCCCCGGATCTGGATGCCGTGATGCGACAACACCACCTTGTTCCCGTAGATCCGCTGGTGCGAGTCCTCGACGATGAAAATGTCGTTGTCCTGGGGTGCGACCAGGGCCCTCACCAGGTGCCAGTGGCAGGGTTTGAAGTCCTGGCCCTCATCGACGAGGACATGCTGGGCCTGCCTTGTGCCGGAGCGCTCCAGATGGGTCGCGGCGATCATGGCCGCCTCCGCGAAATCGATGGTGTCATCCTGCAGGGCCGCGGCCCGGTAGGCCGACACCACCGCCCACACCGCCCGGCGAGCCGCCCGGTTCAGCCGCACCCCCCGGCCGGGACGGGGCTGCCGCAGGTATTCCTCCTCACGGGTGATGCGGGCCGGCAGGATCACCATCTCGTATTCCGACTGCAGGAAAACATCGCGGCGCAACCGCTCGGGCAGCCCCTGGCCGGCCGTCTCGACGGCGTCCCGCCAGGCGCTGCGTGCGGTGCGGCGCTGCAGGTCGCTGCGTCCCACCCCGAGCACCTCGGCGCATGCGTCGATGATGCCCGGCCCGGCCTGCCGCAGGACCTCGCTGGCCAGCGCGTCGATGCCCTTGACATAGGCCCCGGGCTCTCCCAGCCTGCTGGCCCGTCCCAGCTCCGGGTCCAGGCTGCGCAGGCTGCGGTCCAGCTCCGCGGCGATATTGGTGTTGAACGTGGTCAGCAGCACGGGAGCACCCGGGTGCTGGCGGGCGAGCCGCCGTCCGCGATGCACCACGACGACGGTCTTGCCGGTACCAGCGCCGCCGCCCAGCCGGAAGCTGCCCCGCCAGTCGCGATTCACCCAGTTGCGCTGCTGCGGGTGCAGGAACACCCGCCAAGCGGAGAAGTCGCCCTCCATGATGACGCGACGCAGCTCCTCGGCGCCGGCCAGCTTGGCGAACCCCATCTGGGCAGCCGGCTTGTCGAAGCCATCGAGAAGAACCTGGTCGGAGACCAGATCGGACTGCTCGTACTGCTTGAACGCAGCCTCGGCCTGATCCAGGTTCGCGGGGGCCTCGTCGGCCTTGAAGATCTTGAGCTCCTCACCGACGCTGGTGATGGACTCGCCCCCGGCCAGCATCACCAGCGCCAGGCCCTGCCATTCCGGCAAGGTGCAGGCATAGTCGCGGACCGTCTCCGGGGTGGTCAGCCTGACGGCGGTCCGTGCGACCTCGGGCGGGATGCCGAGCGACACGATCAGGTCCTCCGCGCTGAAGTCTATGAGCGGCCTGGGGCCGTCCGCCACGCTGGCCTGCGCCGGAGCCTCGTAGCGGGGTGGCTGAGCGGGGTCGGCGGTGACGAAGTCCGTGATCCCGTTGACCGGGTTGACGCTCAGGCGGGTCTTCGCCGCCACCTCGTAGGCCTCGTCGTGGGGATAGACCCCGTGAAGGACGTAGGCGGTCTTCTCCCCGGTGAGCTTGAACAGCAGGGCCCGGTAGCTCAGGTCCACCCGGCCCGTGCGGGCCCGCGGGTCGGCGGCATTGTGGATGCGCTCGATGTGCAGTCCCGCGGCCGCATCATCGGTGGCCAGCTTGTTCAGGAAGGCCATCACCTTCTGATTGAGGCTCCCATCGAGCCTGCTGCTCTGTCTCGGAAAGATGATCATGCTCTCAGCCATTCCGCTGCTCCTTCCAGGCGGCGACTATCAGATCGGCCTTGGGCGCCAGTACGCGCCAGCCCGGCAGCGACACCGTCTCGGCCGAGGGATCGAGCTGCACTGCGATCCGGTCCTGCTCCCACACCAGGTCGAAGGGGATGCCGTCGCCCAGCTCCTGTCCGACCCCGCCATCCGGTGGCTCGACCCCGGCTGCGCTGAGCTGGCCGATCAGCACCTGCGCCATCTCCTCTCCGCCGAACTCGGCGGCCACCGGCACCCAGCCCGGGACCAGATCGACGGGGACGCTCGTCCTCTCCGCCGGCCGTCCAGCCGTCTTGGCCGCCATGGTCGCGGCACTCAGCAGCGCCTGATGCACCGGCAGCAATACGACAGCATTGGCCAGGCGCAGCCACTCCCGCCACGAGTCCTGCGCTTCGGGTGTTCCCAGGTCGGCGGTGTCGTCGAGGACCGCATGCAACGGCATCTCACCCGGTGGTCCTTTCGCGACGGCGACGGCGAGCGTGCCGTGCCGCCACACCCTAACGTCGTCACCAGGCAGCGCCGCGACTGCCTGGTGCCCGAGCGGATCCGAAGGCGGCCTGCCGGCGGCGAACAGCTGCACCGGGACGGTATGGCCGAAACGGGACAGGTTTGCGACGTCGATGCCCTGCAGCCAGGCCTCCAGGAAAGCTATCGGACCACCGGTCAACGCCTTCCGGGCGATGTCGTTGTGCTGGAGCTGGGGTTTGGCATTGAGCCGCTGCGCCAGCTCCGGCCGGTACCAGGCTGGGGCTGCCGGCTGGATGCCGTCGTCGTCGGCATCCAAGTCAGCGGCGGTGACCGCCAGCACAACCATCCCGAGGTCACGCAGCCCCGAGCGCTTCGCGGCGTCGTCCGCGATCCGGTCGATCTCAGGTGAGGCATGGAAGGCCAGGCCGTCGGTGTAGATCGCGACGTCATGCAGGCCGGGTGAGGACAGCAGGAAGTCCGGGCGGGTGTCCTGCACAGTGACCTGCGGCTGCAGCTTGAAACGACGGTTCCCCAGTGACACGGAGATCGTGTTCCCGGACAGCCCGGGCTGTTGCGTGACGGTGGCACCCAGCTTCTCCGCGAGCCGCACGAAAGCCCGCCGGAACCGCTGCTCAAGCCAGGACTCCGGGTCCTCGGCCGGCCGGGGCTCCTCGTTGATCTCCCAGCTGGATCCGAGCATCGTGGCCAGGTGCTGGGCGGCGACGGAGCGGGAGGTGAGGTCCCGGTGGTTACTGGCGGCGAAGGGCAGCAGGCACCGGTGACAGGCCAGGCGGCCCTCGCCCGCACAGCCGCACCCGGTGAGCCGGTCGTGGGCGCGCTGCAGCACGGTGCGCAGCTGCTCGGGATCCGCCAGCTCGGCGAGATAGCCGGTGCCGCCCGGGACCAGGTCGTGGAGCAGCAGTGCCTCCCGTCGCGTGCGCGGGTCGCGGACCTGCAAGGCGGCCAGGTGGTCCGGGGCTCCGCCGTAGGACTCCCGCAGGCCGAGCTGGATGGCGGCGATCAGGCTCGGCAGGGCGAACGGATCGTGTCCGTAGGCGACCTCCTTGGGCAGTCCCAGCAGGATCGCCTCCGTGGTGAGGCGACGGTGCAGCAGCACATTCTCGATGTGCTCGTCCGGGTCGTTGCGGTGCTTGCACCAGGGACGGTGCTCGTCGCGGGAGTTGACCAGGCCACCTCGGTCCAGGTGACCGCAGCTGGAGCAGATCCGAAACAGCGGCGCCTTGATCCGTTCCCCCGCGATCATCAGCTCGGCGGCGGTGTGGCGGCGAGGTCCCAGGTTCAGCCATCGCAGGTCCAGCTGCCGCAGATAGGCGAATTCGATGCCGGTGCTGGTGAACCACCTCCGCTGGACCCGGTCCGGGTCGATGTCGGCGATGCCAAGCACCGTGAACCCGGCCAGCTGGCGTTCGTCCGCCCGGTCGTCGATGCGCGACTCCTCGCGTCGCACATAGGCCGACACCTTCGTCAGCTCGACGCTCCGGAAACACTGCCCGCGATCCCCGATGCCAGGCTGTTCGCAGCGAGGGCAGCGGATGTGCTGCTGCGCTCCGGTGGCGTGGCGGGCCAGCTCCTGAGCATAGCCGCAGTGCGGGCACAGCCTCAGGGTCCCGATGGAGTTGCCCTGGGGTCCGATGTCGACGGCGTCGATGCTGATCTGGTGGCCGCCGACGTAGAACGTGGCGCCGGGCGCGAAATCGGTGAGGGCGCGGGCACTCGGCCGGGTGTAGGAGCCCTCCTCCAGGTGGCGTTCCTCGGTCTCGGAGTCGCTCCAGGTCATGGTGACGTCGAGCTGGACGGAGTCGTCGATAAGGCTGTAGTTGGGCAGCAGCCCCTGCCTCTCCAGCGCCGCCACCCAGTACTCGTGCCTGGCTTCGCTGAGCTGGCGCCCGATGAGACGCAGCTCCGCCTCGGCCTCGCGCAGCGCCTGGGCGTCCTCCTTGCTGTCGGCCTCCCTGGACCTTAAGTCGGGCAGCTGCTGCTGGATGGCATCGCGCAGCTCCATCAGCTCGGTGCGCTGCTCGTGCCAGGCGCGGGCAGCCTTGATGATGGTCTCCGCCAGGGCGAAGCCGTCGTCGCCGGGGATGGCCCAGCTGCGCATCGCCTCGATGGTCTCAGTCCGGAGCGCCGAGGTTTCGCCGACGTCAAAGCTGGCCAGGAAACCTGCGAGGGTGTCTTCCGCGTCTGTGCGCGCCAGCTCGATCAGCTGCCCCAGGAAGGTCCCCGGCCCCGGCAGCTCCAGGGCCTTGGCGGTGGTGCGGGGATGTATCGCCTTCGGGTCGCGGGCTAGGCGGTCGGCGAGGTGGGCCAGGTACTGGCGGCGCAGGATCTCCTCGGCGCTGAGATACGTGGCCGGCGGAGTGACCGCACCGTTGATCAGCGAAAGGGGATCGCCCAGCTGTGACAGCACCTCGCCGCGGCCGCGGGCGAAGGCGATGTCCAGGGCATTGCCGGTCAAGCGTCCCGCGCGGCCAACGCGCTGCACGTAGTTGGCGACACGACGGGGCAGCGACGCCAGGAAAACCGCTGACAGGTCGCCGATGTCGATTCCCATCTCCAGGGTGGGGGTGGCCACCAGTACATTCGGGGCGGACGGGTCGTCGCCGGAGCGCTTGAATCCGTTCTCATAGTCCAGGCGCTGCTGCGCGTCGAGAAGACTCGTGTGTTCACGGGCGACGATCTGGCGGGCGTCGCCAGAGCGGTAGAGATGCCGGTAGAAATTGCCCGGATCGCCTGGCTCGCGGGTGAGGGTCCCGGTGCAGGACTGGTGCAGGCACGGGGCGCCCGCCAGCTGGTCGCCGGTGTCCCGGCTGACCGGGAACATGCTGTGACAGGCGGTGCAGCGCAGGCTGTGCCGCCCCTCGGCCAGGTCTGTGTCGTCGATGCGGGTCACGACGACACGCTCGCCGGGCAGGGCATAGACCCGGCCGCCGGAGTCGGTGGCGCTCGCCTGCAGGATCTCGTGTGCGGTGAGCTCGTCCAGCAGCGCCCGCGCCAGCACCGGGGCGCCTGTGGTGATGCCCAGGCAGCGCCTGGTCCAGGTGGCGTACCACGACTGGGGCGAGGCGACGGGATCCAGGAGCGTGCGGTCCGGGTCGATGCGCGACCCGACGGCCCGCGGGAAGGCCGGAGCGGTGCGGCCCTTGGGGAAAGCTGGCATGCCTGTGGGACGCCCACCCCAGATGTCCCAGCGATTGCCGTCGCGTTTGACATAGCGCCGGAGCCAGGGATGGGCGATGGCGCCCCGGGTGCGCATCCGCTCTAGCACACCCCGGACCCACGCGACGAGCTGCGCCGGGGTGATGTCTGCCTCGAACAGTGCCTGGTCAAGGTTCTTGACCACGTCTCCCGCCAGGGCGGCGAGCTCCTCCGGTGTGCCTGCCTCGATGTGTGCGCTGCTGGTGCCGGTGCGCTCCAGCGTGCGGCCATAGCCGCTGACCAGGCCGAATTCGAGAGCGGCATCGAACAGGAGACGCCGCGTGATTGGGGACGGGGTCCGGCGGGTGGCGTCCGGCTGCCAGAAGGACCGCAGGTCGTCGCGATGCGCGAGATCCGGCGGCAGCAGGCGATACCGGCGGACCGGGTCTGTGCCTGCGATCTCGATGACCCGCTCCACGAGCTCCGGCAGGGTGCGGGGCTGGTCGGTGGCCTCGGCCAGTACGCAGCGCAGCGTCAGGGTGTGGGAGCGGGCCGTGACGAATCCGGCCCGGTGGGCGGCGTCCTGCACGGAGTCGGTGAAGACCAGGGCCTTCTTCTCCCTAGAGGAGATGGCCCCTTCGGTGAACAGGGATGACAGGCACACCGACAGCAGGGTGGCGACGGCGCTGCCCATGAAGCGGATGGCATCGCTTTGCTGGCATCCGGGGCAGGTGTCCTTACGGGAGAGCTGGTCGGCGTCGGGGCCGGTATGGGTCTGGACCCGCAGCACCCGGCCTTCGCGCAGGGCCTGGTCGTCGGGGTCGCGGGAGGTGAGCTCACGGTTTCCGGGATCGAACCAGACCACCCCTGGCAGCATCTCCTGAGTCTCGGCGGGGGCGTGCAGGAGCGCGCGGAACCGTCCTTCCCGGGCCGCGTGGTCGCGGCGGATGCCCTCGTCGCTGGCCGCCAGGGACGACCCGACAGGGGCCAGTGAGACGCCCCAGCCTGAGCGCCCGCACATCCGGCAGTAGATAGCTGGGAACGCGATGCCCGAGTCCTGGGTCTCGTCGGCCGGTGCGGCGGGCCCGTCGTCGTACCAGCGGAACCGGGCGGCGACCTCCGCATAGCGGTCCAGCCGTGTCACCTCGCGGATCCAGAGATGGACCTCTGTGGTCGGCATGCCCCGGTCCGGGCGGCCGTCCGGACCTGCGGCGCGCAGCTGCCCGAGTGCCGCGTGCAGCTCGACGAGGAAGGCGCGGCGATCCTTCAGGGTCGCCGGTTCACCGGGCAGGAGGGTTTCGGTCAGCTCGGTGAGGTGGGTGGCCTGGCGCGTCTCCTCCAGGAAATCCTGAATGAAGGGGTGGCTCCGGACCAGGTGTTGCATGTCCTCCCGGGATACGCCGGTGACGTCTCCGGCCGGGAACTCGAACATTCCCCGCAGCAGGACGGCAGCGCGCTCCCGCTCGGGCGTGCCGTCCAGGTCGCGCAGGAGCTTGGCCGCCATGTCCGGGGTGATCTTCAGCGGAGTTCTCGCGGGCGTCTTCTCGCCGGTGCCGGACTGCGACTGCCAGTCCTCGGCGCTCATGCGCTGCTCTTTGACGACGCTGCCGGCATCGAACCTCTCGCCGAAGACCTGAGTGGCGAAGTCGATGATGCTGGCGGTGGGGTCGGCGGCGTCGCCGCTCGGTCCGAGTGTGGCCGAGGTGCCGACCGGGGTGATCTTCCCGAGGGGTCGCTCCCACTCCGCGGGGCTGTGGTTGTCGCGGGAGCTGCCGCGGGCCGGCCAGTGTGACTTGAGCGCCAGGCCGAGACGCCGCAGCAGCATGGCGACGTCCGTTCCCTGCGCCCCGTCGTAGGTGTGGAACTCGTCGAGGACGAGGTAGGTGAGCGAGTCGGCTGAGTTCCGCCACAGGGCCTGGTCCTCGGCGCGCAGCAGCAGCTGGTCAAGCATCTTGTAGTTGGTCAGCAGAATGTCCGGTGGGTCGTCGCGGATGACGGAGCGGTCGGTGATGAGCCCTTCCGGCGTGACCCGGGGCCGGCTCTCCTCCTGCTCTCCGGTATAGATGGCGGCGGTGATGCCGCCGAGGGCGCGGCTGTCTGGCGCGTCAGCGGGACACAGCAGCTTGGCGAGACGAGCGGCCTGGTCGCTGGCGAGGGCGTTCATCGGGTAGAGGATGAGGGCTTTGACGCCGGGGACGCCGTAGCGGCGGGCCCGCAGGCAGTGGTCGATGATGGGGTAGAGGAAGGCCTCGGTTTTCCCGGAACCGGTGCCGGTGGTCACCAGGGTGGGCTGCGGCCGTCCGTCGCGGCTGCTGAGACGGGTGAAGGCCTCGGCCTGGTGGGCGTAGGGCCTGAAGCCAGGCGGCAGCCAGCCGAGCGCTGCCCGCCGCGGATCAGCCCGGAAGGGCATGCCGGTCTTGAGATACGGGCCCTTGAACATGCCCGAGTCCTCGTCAGCGAGGAACGCCCGCAGAGCACTGCGGGCAGCGGGCTCAGCGAGCGCGAAGGTGGTTGTGAGATAGTCCAGGATGCCCTCGCGCAGACGCTGCGCCTGCGGGCCCGGCAGCAACTCACCCATCGTTGGTTCCTTTTGACATCGGCTGGGGAAGAGCATATCGAGGGAGTACGACGGCGAGGTAGTTGCAGAGCCTGAAGAAGCGTGAGCCGTCTGTCCGTGCTCAAGGTGAATTAAGGGTTTCCGAAAGCGCTGGTTACCGTGGGAATCGCTGCTCACCGTGGTGTTAGACCTGGTTTGAACGGGTCTTTGTGTTGAGCATCGTCAACGTTCTCGCTTCCTGAGGATATGGCGCCAGAAAGCGGAGCGCCCCTGCAAGATCGGATGCAGTCAGCTCTGCTCCCGCTCGTGATGGGCTCAGTCTAACGGTTGCTGTTTTGGTTATTTTACTGGTATCATCCTGGGGTATGAAGGAGCGAGAGGTTTATCCGAACGCGCCGATCGTGCTGGTGGCGGTTGAGGTGCGCCATCCCGTGTGTGAGCCCCTTGATCGCAAGCAGGTGGCGGAGTTGTCAGCTCGAATCAAGAAGCTGCTGCCGTTGCCGGGAGAGATCGACGAAGTCTCGGTTGTCGTCCAGTCAGGGGCGAGCAGTTTCCCAATGCCGTCGCAGACTACTGCTAGTACGTGGCCCAGGTGGACGAGCCGTAACAAGCGGACGGCGCTGACCGTACGTCACGACAGCCTTGTGCTTGAGACAACTGAATACGGAAGCTACGAACGGGTCCGAGGGTTGCTTGAGCTCGCTCTGGAAGGACGCCTCGCTGCCGGTGTCCCTGCGGGCGTCGAGCGAGTCGGGTTGCGCTACATCGATGAGGTCAGGGTGCCTCTTGAAGAAGGCGAAGATATTCCTGCATGGCGTGAATGGGTGGATCCCTCCCTCCTAGGGCCGGAGCATCTTGCTGTTGTTCCCGAGCTCGTCCCTGTCCGTAGTGAAGGCTTGCTGGTGTGTGCTGGGAACGACAATCGCGCTCTAGTGGTTCGATACGGTGCACAGAACGAACATGTGGTGCCTTCAACTCCAGAGCTGCGGCGGACGCTTCCGCCGGGGCCGCTCTTTAAGCTGGACTTCGATAGCTTTTGGCAGGCAGGCGATGAGGTTCCTGAGTTCGATGCTGATTTTGTCTTGCGTCAGGTTGATGCACTGCATGAACCGGTGCGGGACGTTTTTGAGAGTCTAATTACGGAACGACTCAGAGAGGAAGTACTGCGTCGTGGTTGAAACACAGGTTAAAAACGCAGCGGTCGAGTCATCCCTGGTTACAGGGGTTACAGCAGGCGGCGATATTAACGATGCGAAACTGACGGAGACCCGGCTTACCGCGGCAGCACATCTCACCTCCAAAGTTGGTGGACTGCGAAGCGTGGTTAGTGGATCGCGTGATGAACTTGGTGACTTGCATCAGATGACTCATGATGCCGAATGGCGTACTGCTGCTGGTGAGCGGGGTAAGGCAAGTATGGAGTCCATGCTGGCAGAGCTCGCTGATCTTGGTTTCGCTTGGCGCGATATAGCCCGAATGGTTCATGTGAGTGTTCCGGCCGTGCAGAAGTGGCGCAGGGGTGAGAAGGCATCGGGTGAGAGCCGCATCCGGGTGGCAAGCTTGCTGGCTGCGTGTGACTTGATTGTCAGGCACTACATGGTCGAAGAGATTGCCTCTTGGTTCGAGATGCCTTTGATGTCATCAATACCCGTGACCCCGATCATCCTCTATGCGGCGGATCGTGCAGATCTTGTTTTTGAGTTTGCGAGTGGGCATGTGGACCCCGAGAAGCTACTGTCGGAGTTCGATCCGGACTGGCGCGAGCGGTATCGTTCCGACTTTGAGATTTTCGAGGCGAGCGACCATAACCGATCCATCCGCATGAAAGACTGAAAGATGGCCGGAGAGCTCGAATCGCCGTATCAAGGTGGCCTTCCGCGTTGGGACGACCTCTATCGTGCGCGCGGGCCCGAGGTCTCATTCTCCAGACCGGTCTTCACGGGCGACATATTCAACGGTGTGAAATTGCCTGGGTCTACAGGCACAGTAAAAGCGCGATCTATCATCGTCCTTCAGCACCCATGCTCAATGCGCACCAACGGCATCGATCTGGCATGGCGGATACTTGTCGCAGAGGTGGCAAAACACAAGGAGATCGGTGAGGATGGGTGGGCAAGAGGTTACTACAACCTGATGCCTCTCCCTGACCTTCAGCCAGATCTCAAGACCCAGGCCAGAAATCAGGCAGCGGATTTTGATAAACTTCACACAGTCCCGCCGAAGATGCTCTCATCATCTAACCGCTTGGCAGTGCTGTCGCCTACTGGCGTCAATCTGCTACTTCAACGGTGGGTGCACTACAGTTCCCGGGTCATTGTTCCAACACACCTTTTCCAGGAGCAGACCGTGGCGTTCTACGAGGAGGCAGACCTCGTCGAGGAATGGTGCGATGAGAGTGAGCTTGATGACTACCACGCGGCGACTAAAAAATGTCTTGAGTGGCTGCGGGCTGACCGCGACGGGACGACATATCAGAAGATGCTTGGCAACCCGCAGTCGCACAGCACGGTCCGAAGAGCAATGCGCCTAGAACTCCGCAGGATGCGGGAGATCAAGGATGTCCGATAGCTGATAGTCCTACCTGTCTATCGCTCTCTGAAGCCTCTGAATTGACCAGTGGTGAACTAGCCTGATTGTCGATCTTTCGAACGCCATAGCCCTTTAGGGCAAAACCTGCCGTCTTAAATACACCAAACTCCCGCTGTATGGGCCTAAAAATCAGGGAAACATTTAGGTTTTGTTAAATGCGAGCTATGGCGCATAATGACGGCTTTTGCATGGTCTGCAACGAGGTGCAGGCCCCCGAAGTCGATCACATCAGCGGGGCCCACAGGCTTATTCATGGGCGGTCGATGAGGTTGCGGAACCCCTTGTCGGCAGCGGGTTGTCATGAGCTATGTATAAGCTTTCGTGTATGTGTTATCGGCCTCCATTCTCGTGTGCTGGGATTTTGCTGGCGTTATTGTCGGTTTGCTGGCCTTATTCACGTTTGCCTGTGTTGTGAGGCCAGCAGACGCGAATAAGGCCAGCAAACCAGAGATAAGGCCAGCAAACCAGAGATAGGGCCAGCAAACAGCGGTAAGGTCAGCAAACCGGGGGCTTGGAATCATATTCACCTACAACCCATGAATAAGCCTCCCGGAGGATCCCAAAAAGCAGCCAGGCAGTGCGACGGCGGTCCGAGGGAGCTTTACCGGTTGAGTTTCTTCGACAAAGTTAAACAATTTAAATTTCATAATACTCTATGCGTCGATGACTGCTGAAAGCCGCCGGCCAAGCCTTCGATGTCTGCAGCTGCACCGGCGATCTGGAACACTCAAGATCCAGCAGTAGCTGTGATGCTCCGGAAGGCGCGGGCATGCATGGCATGACGAGGTGGCTGGCTGTATGCACTGTGCTGAGCTGTGTGGTGGCCGGGTGCGCGATGCCAGCCGCTCCAGGCGATCTGATCGCCACGCCAGGGTCTACCGCAAAGGGCGCCCTCGGGCGCTTTCACCGCTGAGGTTGCCGAGGAGGAGTCAGACAAGTCCGGGGTGCTGAAGCCACGCATCACAAACGGATCCGGTGAGGTGGTCTTCACTGACAGTTTGTTGCACACGAAGCACTCCGGGGTGGCGTTGGTGTGGGAGAACAACTCAGATGCCCTGTGGATCCTCTCAACTGACTATGGCAACTATCGCGTAGCTCAAGAAACCGGCCAGATCCAGGACGCCACTCACGGACCCGATCAACCTGCTAATCCCAGCGAATCGCATGAGTCGCTCTACCCGATCCCAGCCGACCTGAAGGTCGGCACGGAGCGCGGCTTTCCAAGGCTATCGACGCCCACACAAGCGACGGTTCTGCTTCCAGAAATCGAAGAGTTCATTTGCCGCGTACACCTCGTCAAGATCCCGTCTGCTCAGGGCGAAGCCTTCTGGCAGCGTGAACGCAGTAGGTGGACGGGGCGACCCCGATACCGTGCTCGTTCAGCACGGTCAGGAATAGCTCGACCCCAAACCGGTCCGCATGGGTGCGGACGTAGTCGATCACTATCCGAATTCGCGGTCGAGCTCCGCTACCACGAAAAAGCCGACGCAGTCTTCAAGATCTCGTTCGCGCGCTTAAGCTGGGCGACCTCACGCCGCAACCAGGTGAGTTCTTCATTCACCGGCTCTGCTACTAGCCCCGCTAACGGGATAATGCCCTCACCGAACTCCCGGCGAAGCCACCCCCGAACACGTCCGGGTTCACCCCAGACGGTTAACCGAACTCGCGGCGGGCCACCACCTACGAGATCTCATCACCCTCGGCAAGACGATCCTGACACATCCGGATGACGCAGGCCCGGGTCTCATCGTCATACTTCCGTGATGCTGGCATGAAACTATCCTCCGTGTTAGACCATGTCCCCCGACAACCCCAGGCCGATTCGGACTCATCCGATACACCATGGCCCCGCCACCACCCTCAGACACCCCGACCAAGCAATAAAACTCTTAGCCACCCCAACATGAACCTGACAATGCCGACCCCCTGAGGGCGTAGGAGGGAGCGGCAGCAGCACGCTTTCGGCGGTAGCTAATCACGTTAGGCATGGCTATAATTATGTTGTGGATTGGGTTGTAATTTCCTCAATAGTATCGGCTATCTGTGCTATATTTTCGGCTATCGCCACAGTAATCATGGCCATATTGGCATGGTATGCATGGAAAACTGCGAAAGCAACGCTCATCTCAGCTCAAGACGCCAACAAGCAAGCAGAGCGTGCTAATGAGCAAGCTGCACGAGCTAATGAACATGCGGCGCTGGCTAATCGACAAGTCGAATTGGCTAACAAACAAGCAGAGCTCGATAGTATCGAACAGACGCGTCCATACGTCTTCGCTCGAATTGTACCTGGATTATACGGGGTCGGCTCATGGGATCTGCGTATTACAAACACGGGTAAATCGATGGCGCGGAATTTAGCTATAGATTTTTCTGATTGGCCAGAGGATCCGGATAATATCTGCAAATCAATTAAAGATCTCACGGAAACCTCAAAAATGCTCCCGCCAGACTCTTCATTGCGAGTACTCTGGCATCTCACCGCAGATTATACGGGCGATAGTAAACCATCTGGAATGCCTGAAGGAGAGCTGAAGATTGGCTACGAAGGTTCGAGTGGAGATCGCTATAGCGAAACATTTTCGCTCCTTTTTAAACGTGTCGGCTATGTACCCGTTCCGAGCGTTGGCCCCGATTATACATTCGAAAACAGAGATGTAGGAAAACTATATCGCGTAGGACAAGTTATCGCTGGATGGCTAGGAGAACTTAGTCGCTGAAAGGCGTCGCCATA
Source organism: Arachnia rubra (assembly GCF_019973735.1). Taxonomy (NCBI): domain Bacteria; kingdom Bacillati; phylum Actinomycetota; class Actinomycetes; order Propionibacteriales; family Propionibacteriaceae; genus Arachnia; species Arachnia rubra. The sequence continues at coordinate 2,494,996 of NZ_AP024463.1, read as the reverse complement.
GTGGCGTAATTGTTCGGCAGGCTCAGCGCCTTCCCACTTGCTGGTCAAGGGTCATGAGTGTGAACTCCGCCATACTGCATGCTTCTCGGGCGACAAGAAGCGCTTGCTCGCGAGTCACGCCAGAAGGCAGGGTACGTCCATGGCCTGTCCACTGAAGATTGCGCAGAGTATTAACCTGCTCAATAATTCTCCAAGATGATTGCAAAATCACCTTGATACACTTGTTGCCATCACCATCTCCAGCAATGTTCTCCGGGAGGATGTTCAACCGTTTGCGCGTGAGATGCCAGAGGTCATTGAAATCAGGCGTCTTGCTGCTGGTCTCTACAGAAAGCTCCCTTAAAACATATTTCGCGGTCGATTCAAGTAGTTCTTTGGCAGTGCCGAGCAGCAGTGCCGGATCGTCAGTATTCATCCGCATGCGCCGGATCTGATCATCAAGAGCCGAGCGGCCGCCAGTTTCAAGATCAATCTCACCAACAGGCGTGAGATAGCCCTCTGAGTCAAGACTCCACCCCTGGCGTCCAAGAGCTCGTTTTAAGCCTTCGGTTGCTTCCAAGTTCTGATAGAGGCAGCCATCTGTGCGAAGACAGGATAGGAGGGCATCTACCAGTTCACGGGCTCTTTCTGGCTTGCGGCAGGCCGCCTCAACGGTGCGCCGTACTCGTTCTGCTTTGGTTGATCCTTCTTGCTGCTGCGCTGTGCCTGGCGCCACATCGCTTAGCCCTGCTGCTGAGAACACTTCGGTGAATCTTCTGTGACTAGGACCGTCGCCATTATGGAAATATTTCCCGAACGCGGCAGCGATGTCTCGGCTGGCTGGCGGTTGGCCCATGATCTCCATCTCCTGTTTTAGTGCCTGGAATATATTGGCGCAGCCCACCGAAATTTCCTACACGAGGTAGGGTCTCTGACGGCCAGCACGTTACAAGCTATGGCCAGTTCTCCACGTTCAACCGCTTCAGCACTGCGAACACCATCGACTTCGCCACGCTGAACTCAGCCGCGATCCGACGCCCCGAACAGCCTTGCCCTGCTCTGCTGAGCTGCGTACGCATACCTCGATACTGAGAACTGAGATACGCCATACTTCAGGGCGATCGCCATATAGGTGAAGCTGTCACGGTAGTCCGTGAGTATCTGTTCGAGCCTCTTAGCACTGGGGTTGGTTGTCAACCGGGACTTGAGCCTCGGACGCTGTCGCCTTGTCCGCGTGGGTGTCGTGCGGACTTCTTTCTTGAGACGCTGCAACACCGGGAGTGTGTAGACGAAGCTGGAGTAGGTTCTTAGAGCCTCCGACCCGGCACACCACCCCAACCCGCGTCTGCGAACACTTTTCGTCCTAGCCGCGGCGCTAGAGGTCGGAGTGAGGATTTGGTGAGGTCATCAAGTCTCTCGCCGATAGTACTACTACGCTAGTCTATGGCTATGAACAATTCAGTGTGGCGGCCGCTGGTGCCAACGGGGCGGGAAGATGTGAGAGTAGAGGGATTCCCGGAGTATCTCCGTGAAGCGACATTTAAGTGGATCAGACAGGCCGTAGATGATTCTTGCTATGATGTAATAAGTCCAGCGGTGTTTATAGATTTTCAAAATGCGATGCGCAACAGCTTTAATTTTACAAGTGATAAATGGCTATCCTGGGATCACGAGGCGCTAGGCTGGCTGCGCGGAATAGATGATGATCTCTATGTGAATTTCTTGGATTATCTTGTTCAACATGAGAAGGGTTATGCTTATATCGAGATTCATCCTGTAGAACAAGTTCTGAGTGAGGGCGGTTCTGTCTGGTCAGTCCAGCTTCATGACGATCGTTACCGGGTGGTGCAACGAGTCCCTGAAGGTGTTCGTGAGACCGTGAATAAGGTGCTGACTGCCTCTGACAAGGCATCTCGCCAGTTACGGAAAGCTTGGGCAGATGCTTACGGGGTCAATCCACGCCCTTCGGAGGCATATAGCAACGCTGTGGTGGCTGTTGAGATTGCTGCCTTGTCGTGCATTAAGCTGGAGCCAAAGAATGGAACCGTGCCTACCTTGTCCAGCCTCTTCTCAATCTTGGAGGCAGAGAGGCCCAAATGGAAGTTAATCCTTCGTGACAGCCCTAAGGTTCCTGGCGCTAAGAGTTTGGCAACGATGCTGCGCACACTGTGGCGGGGCCATGAAAGTAGGCATGGCAGGCCAGATTACACCGACGCCTCAAACGAGGAGGCGCGGGCAGCCGTGATGCTCGCAGCCACCTTGGTGCAGTGGTTCACAACGGGGGTTGTGCAGCCGGCGGAGGGAACGGACCATACCGAGGCTTAACTGGCTGCTATTCGCAGTTGGATCTTACAGTTCGCGCTAACGCACTTCCATACCAAGCTCCCTGCCAAACCGTACTTGCGTGCCACAGCTGACTGGGACATGCCAGTCGCGCAGTCAGCAAGCATGCAGCGGACGGTGGCCGGTGCCGAGGGCGTCGATGAGCGTGAGGGTGCGACAGATGGCTTGTGTGGGTGACGTGACGTTGGAGTGGTCCTTGTGAAGTCCCCAGAGAACTTTGGTGGAGCTGTTGCTGATCGTCAATGTAACCCAACAGGTCTACGTTCGATCCCGAACCGCTTGAGGATATCTAGTACTGTGGCCCGACCGATCCCCACTTCGCTTGCGACGTATCCGATAGAACGCCCCGACAGGTAGAGCTCAGCCACACGTTTACGGTCACGCTTGGTGACACGTCGGCGCGTGACCAGAGGTCTGCCATCGAGCTGAGCGGCAGGCGGATGAAGTTCAATGGGGGTGTTGGGGATGTACTGGGAAAGGGCAGCCTGGTTGAATACAGCTGCCGCGCCCCAGCGCTGACTAAGCCGTGATGAGTGGTGAAGCGTTGAGGGCCGGTGAGAGTCACAGGCCGAGTTCAGCCGCCCGCAGATGCGCTTGCGTCATTGCAGAGACAGCCGGAGTGGGTGTCTCCAATGCTTCGAGCAAAGCATCAAAAACCTCGGGCGTCACCTCTATCAGGCTCTCTTGGAAGTCAGGCCATGCATGATAGGGGTACGGCTCAGCAGGCGTGGAGGACATGAAGACGAGTGTACTCAGACTGTGTGATGGAACTGGCATCTCGGTGGTGAGAGGATGCCGCCACTGTTCTTTGGTGCCTTTCAGCTCTTGAAACTATATCCAGACACCTCGCAGTGCAAATTTTCTCATCTGCCGATAAGTTCGCAATGCGGAAACCGCGAAGGCGAAAAGTTTGCAGCTAAGCATCCCCTATGATTAGTTGATGCCAGGACTCTGCGTGAAGCTTCGTCTCTGCGCACTTTAAATAGAATCCTCCAAGAAGCCCTTGTTCCGGGCGGCATCGATCAGAGGCTTAGCCGTTTCATCGCCAAGGGTAGCACGAGCGTCGTCAACTAGTTGCCTCACCCGAACACCCAGTGAAAAATCAGCAGTATCTGAGTTCTGGATACGTTCAGCGTAGAAAGATACCAACTCTGTTGAGCAGCGAGCAAGAGTCTCTTTTGTAAATTCTGGAGCAAAGTATAGCTTACCGAGTCCAATTTTGATTTTGCTATCGCGAAATAGGGTCACAGCTTCAAGCAGGTGATCTCCTAGTAATGGTGTTATGTCCGCCCAGCTCTCCAGCTCATCAGGTTTCGCATCACGAGGGATTCCATTAAGCCGCTTTTTGATATGCTGGTGCAGCCACGTCTGCCATGCCTTCTGGGTGCGTAAAGTGTTGCTGCGAAGTACCTTAATTACCGCTCTGGCGAAATCTGCAGCATAACGCCCTCCTTCGCTGAGAACTGCCGCATCGAGAATTTGTTGACGCTCGGAATCTTCGATGGAAATCCAGCCCACTGGTTCCTCAGTGCTGTATGCAGGAGTTACAACATCGGCTGCTAACTCTTCAAAACGGGCTTCCGGTAGATTGAGTGTGCTGAGCTGTTCGAAGAGAGCGGCAATGGCATTGAGTAGGCCAGCCTGCAACAGGTGCAAACTCACTAATGGTCTATAAAGAAATGGCTCCCATACATGTCGCAAGCTGTCATTGCGACTAAAGAGTGGTAGAACATGCTTTTCTGTGAAATTAGCATCCATTGAATCGAGAGAATATAATGCCATTCCAAAGGCTGGCCAGATTGCGTGTAAGGTGGTCTGGGGTCCTTTGAGAAGTTCTTCAAGGGTTGCGTTTTCTTCTTCGGTAAAACCTGACCAATTATTCTCGGTTGTGTGCCACCGGCGTTCAATCTGACTAAACCAGAAGAAGGCGAGGTTGCCTGGCCAGGTATTTAAAGCCAGCGATGAAGGCGCTTCTACATTTTCAGGTAGTTTGAATGACTGCTGATATTTATTCCATATGTTTTGGGCTAGATCGCGTGCATTTTTTAGGAAATCGGTATCAGGCTCTTTGATGCGCTTGCGGCCCTGCTCAAGGAGAAAATCAGTTACAGCATATAGGTTATCTTCTTGTGTGACTATCGATTTTACTAGAGTGAGAATCCTCAAGGCGGTTTTTTCATCTAGATTGGCCTTGGCCCAGCCGCTTACTAGAGCTGAGCGCAAAGATGAGTGATGCTCTTCCGTTAGGCTGCTTGAATCTGCCGCGTCCCAGAACGCAATTCCGTCTGTGGGATGTTCGCTTGCTAATCCGCGTATGAGTTCTTCCTCATCGTCAAAATCATTTGCCCAGGGTCGTTGAGCTCTTATATCCATGATCGAGGTTATGGCTAATGCGGGATCTGCTTGAACCTGTGCGTAGAATTTTTCGGTGGACTCGACAGAGTCGGTCGTCCATTTTGCGGGCCCAAACCATATGGTGAAATCAGGATTTTCTCTCTCCGAGAAATTTGGATTTTCTTCCTGAAGGCGTGCCAGATGCTCAGCTGCCTGACTCCAGTCAGGATCGGCGCGAGTTAGCCACACCAAAAGATTATAAATATTGTAGGTTTGTGTGCGTTCCCATCTTTCGGAATCGCTTTGTCCTATGTTACCGGCGATCACTGCTTTCAGTAGCTGCTTACGTTTTTTAGGCGTGGCTTCGGGTATCGATTTATGCAGCACATGGAATGTTTCGTGCCTGGTTGCTGGATCATACAGTATTTTGCGGTTGAGTATCCATTCAATCTTCTCATCTGAGGAAAGATCCGATGAGGTGGCCACTAGATGAAGTGCTAGACGGCGAAACAGGTTGAAACCGTATTCCCACCAGCGTTCGTGAAGCGGTATAGATTCCTGGAGGTGGACTCCAAGATTGCGGAGGCCATCGATGATAATATCGAGTGGCTGCTGTCGGATGTTCTGAGAGTGGTCTTCGATTGCTGAACGAGTGAATCCGATAGTATTGCTGAAGCGGCTATCATAAGCATCCAACAACTCGTAAGCGCTTAGAAGCGCAGCTTCCAGTGCAGCCACTCCTCTCAGTGAGGTTGACTGGGCATCTAGCCAAGGGAGGAGATAATTCTCTAAATAATATGTCTCAACCGGCCAATGCAGCTCCACCTGAGGCCATCCGTCTTTTTCTAAGCTCCTATGGAGTTTTAAGAAAGGCGTCAACGCTTTGCGGATTATGCCCCAGCTCATGCCTTCGTTTTTGTGCAGTAGTAATGGATCGAATGGTGGCGGTGCAGTACTGTTGCGAATCGATGTGGCTAGAATTACTTTCCATTTCTTTTTCATCGGTAAATTATTGTGCTGTTCAAGTTGATGGATGCTAGATGTGATCAGTCTGAATAGATAGGGGTGTAGGGTGGTGGTGTCATAGGGTCGTAGCAACAGTGTTTGTTAGGGAGGGGTTGTTGGTGCGGCGGTTGTTGACGGTGACGGATCGGGCTGGGATCGCGAGGGGTTTGGCGGAGGGGTGTGGGTTGCGTGAGATTGCTCGGCGGATTGGTAGGGATGTGTCGGTGGTTTCGCGGGAAGTGGCCCGGAATCAGGGTGAGACGGGGTACAAGTGTGTGGCTGCTGATGTAGCTGCGCAGCGGCGGCGTGCCCGGCCCAAGCCCCGCAAGATTGATGCTGATCTGGTGTTGAAGCAGCGGGTGATTGCTGATCTTCGGAGGTCTCGTACACCACGTCAGATCGCGGGAAGATTACGTGCTGAGGCTGGGGGTGACAGGCTTGAACCGTGTCAGGGTTCCCCCACGGCCCAAGGAGCGAGCGTGTCTCATGAAGCGATCTACACCTGGATTTATGCGATGCCGAAGAAGACGCTGCGGGAGCACGGTGTCATGCTCGGGTCGAAACGCACTAGCCGTCAGTCCCGGCGTCGTTTGGGTGAGCGGAAATCCCCGATTGTGGGAATGGTCAGTATCGATCAGCGGCCTCAGGAGGTTACAGGACGGAAGGTTCCCGGTCATTGGGAAGGAGACTTGATCATCGGCGCCTACGGCAGAACAGCCGCGATCACCCTCGTCGAACGAACCACCCGGTTCGTCACGATCCTCGCCCTGCCGAAGGGCAAGAACGCAGACGGGGTGTGTGACGCCCTGATCGACCACATCACTGGGCTGCCCGAATTGATGAAGGGCACCCTGACCTGGGATCAGGGCTCTGAGATGGCCCGGCACGCCGCGTTCACCATGGCCACCCAGATGCCGGTGTACTTCGCCCATCCCCACTCTCCCTGGGAACGCGGCAGCAATGAGAACACCAACCGACTCATCCGTGACTACCTACCCAAAGGCACTCCCATCCCCCAACACCAGCCCTATCTCACAGCCATCGCCGAAGAACTGAACGAACGCCCCCGAGCCACCCTCGGCTACCTCACCCCACGAGAAGCTTTCCAGAAACTACTCGTTGCTTCCACCACTTGACACCGCCGGTCTGCTGATGTTGACAAAGTGAATCCATGGCAGCTCTACTTGCCGTCGGCGCAGCGACGAAGTGTTTCGTGAACCATTCCGCTAGTGCTAATGCAGGGCTTGATAGTTCGCCGCTGTGTGCGAAAATTGCCTCGAAGTCGGGCAGTCTTTTTAGCCAGTTCAGCCATTCAGGCGAGCGGGCTGTTTTTGTAAAGGTTGAGGCGCCCTCTATTGTTGAGATTCTAGAATGTAGGTAGTCCTCCTCGACAGGAGAGAGCGGTTCGCCCGTTTCTTTCTTATTAATCAAGTCATTAGTGCGTTTCTGGTGCTGCTCTGGTTTCATCACTATCCATTGAGCCCAGTTTTCAAGAGCCTGGGGTAAGGATGTGTGCTTACCGTCGCTATTGGGGTAGGTAATCTGGGTGACCTGCAGTCGGGTTAGGTCGGTCTCGCTGAAATCTCCCTCGGCTGCTTTGGGTACTAGTGTGTACCTTGAGGTTTTGGAGGGTAGGCCCAGCGTCAGGTAACGCATTACGGTGTCGCTGAGGCTGTAGCCAACGAAGAGCACCACGTACTCTGCGAACATGGGTTGGAGGAACCTTGGAGCCCAGCCATCTCCGAAGTATGCGCGGCCAAAGTCTCGGTCATCCAGAATTAGTTCTTTGTGATGTCGTGTGAGTGATCCGTGTAGATGCACAATGCCCTGGAAGTCACGTCCAAGGGGGAGGGCGGGGCCAATCCATTGGTCGCCGAGGTCGAGACCGAGTTCCTTTGCTGCATCTGACAGGTGATTGTCAAAATTTGTTGTCACAATCCGCACTGCTTTGCCGCAGGTGGCGAGCCGCACCAGGGCGCGGTGCAGGTCGTTGGGGGTAGAGCCCTCTGGGCGAAGTAGCTTGGCGGCGTGTCGGTGAGTGTCGAAATCATCGGGCAGAGAGCCTATATAGGTATCTATCCTGGCCTTGTCTTCGTCGTTAAACTCCTTCCTTGCCAGCTTCCCGAGCTTTTTCGCAAGTTCGTCGAAGAGAGGCAAGTTGGATGGCGAGGCTTTTGATGCTCCAGCCCCCACGAACAACACAAGTTTTCCCTCGCGGTGGGCTTCAAGGACTTCCTCAGGGATATCGACCCCCTCAACGAAACGCATACTAGTGACCTTTCTGCTTGGACCGGAGGGCGGTTATGGCTGTTCGGAAGTCGGTTTCGCGGTTTCTTGGGGCGAAGGGGAGGTCGTAGGTGTAGGTCTTGCCGCCTGGGTGGGGGTGGGTGCGTTCCTCTTGGGTGATGCGGCCGCCCTTCTTGCGCCAGGCGACCAGGACCGGGTTCGGGACGATGCGGCCGTTGGCGTCGAAGATGTAGCTGGTCTGGTCGTAGCCGTGGAGGACCGCGAACTGGGTGCGGTAGATGGTGCACAACTCATCGGCCGTGACGCCGAGCATCGTGGCCATCAGCGCGTCAATCTCGACCAGGGCATTGCGGCGGTCGATGTCCCGGCGCAGCGGCGTCGCCGGAGTCCACCGCGAGCCGACATCACCCATACGCGGAGCACCCTCATACCCCGGAGGCAGCAGCCACTCATCTTCCGCGAACACCGGATCCCAGACCTCCTCCCACACATCGGCATAGGCATCCGTGAGGCAATTCAGCCTCAGAGTCCGCAGAAGAAGCCGAGGCAGCAGCGGATGGTCCAGGGGTGGGATTGCTTGTCGACGAATGACATCCATGGTGATTGCGCTTTTTGGTGAAGATCGCACCGCGAAATCATTGAGCAACGTTGACAAGGAACCAGCAACTATGACTAGATCTCGTGGCATATTTCCAGTTCCTAGGGAACTGACAGTGTGTACGTGCGTAGCTCCTGGGGGAATGATGGCTGGTATGAGGGTGCGTTCACCGCGATTAGCCGCCATGGCGCGCCAGGCGACCCGGTAGTGGTCTCGGACTGGTCCGGTCTTCCAGTCTCCGTACCTGGTGTCGTACTCCTCGCGGCTGCCAGCGGGTTTGTAGGCGGTGACGGGCAGGGCATCAGGGGCGAGGATTTCCAGGTTTATAGGGGACCAGTCCTTGTTTGACTTGAGCGTGGAATTGGGTGATTTGGAAGCCGGGTTGCCTACGAAAATATGTGGTCCCTGCAGGATCGCCTCATCCCAGGAGTCAACTCGTCCCCATTCCTGGATAAAACGCCCCTTTACACGGTCGGTCTTCTCGTTCCAGCCAGCCGAGAATTCAAGCCCAAGAGAACCCACTCGGGGCGCTGTCCCAAGCTTCGCCAGCACCCTGGCCGCAGTGCGATTGACGGTGTACAGCATTCGTGTCCGAGATGCGGGGCTGTTTGGTGGTTCGAGGAGGTCCCGCCACATCTCAAGAGTCTCAATCGTTACATGCTGAAGGCGGGCGGCATGTGGACGCTGGTCCCAGTGCCCTTCATGTTTGGCTCCAGGCTCTTCCCCGGATCCATCGTGGTGGAAGGAGCGCTCTGCTGTTTCAGGATGATATAGGTTAGCTGCCTGAATAAAATTGATGTTGGAGTTACTGGCCCCATAAATGTGTACGCCGTAGGAGTTGTGGTTATCTATTTCTGCGAAAAGCTTCAAGTCGTTGCCGAATTGCCAGTGTCGTCGCAATCGTTCATAAACTTCTTTGCGGAGAAGACCTGCGTTCTCATCAGTGAAGTGGGTTTCCGGATGCAGCAAGGCTATGACACCTTGTTTTGAGATGTGCTTCCAGGTGCGTGCCATGAAGCAGCGATAGAGGTCTGGGCGGAGTCCGCTGAGGATGGGGTAGGTGGTGATGTCGGAGACGAATTCGCGGAGGGCGATGATCTCGTTTTCGCCGTCGAGCACAGAATCGGCGACTCCAGGAAGGGCCAGGGACTCGGCTCGTTTCTCGCGTTTGGCGGCCTCGGAGGGCTTGAGCGCCAGCTGCCACCAGGGATCCCCCTCGGCAAGCAGAGCCTCGATGTCCACGTCGGGCCTCACCCAGGGTGGGTTGCCGACTTGGAGGTCGAAGCCGCCGCGGCCGAAGACGGTGGCGAAGTCCAGCTGCCAGTGGAAGAAGCCCTGCCGGGCTGCGACCTGTTCGCAGACTTTGAGCCAGGGATGCTCCTCAAGGACCTCCTCGACAGGCCGGGCGCTGCCGCTGATGAGGACGAAGTCTTCCTGGTCGGCCAGCGCGGTCCAGGCGTCGGTGGGGGTCAGCTGCTCCTGGCCGGGCAGGGCGTGTTTCTCCCTTGCTGGGCGCTCGGCTCCCAGGATGCCTTCCGCCGCGGTGATCCACTGGCCCAGGGTCGGTGGCTCCACCTCCCGGCCGGTGAGCGGCCAGAACCACAGCGCACACCACGCGTCCATCATGCGCCGCAGCCGGCGGTAGGCCCCGTTCTCGTCGGCGAGGCTCTGTTCAATCTGCTCCCGCGTGACCCGTGACCCGTGCCCCGATGGCTCCCGCCCGAACAATGGGATGTCGCGGGCAGACTCCTGCTCGGCGACGTGCAGCCGGCGGTAGGCCAGAGCCCACAGCTCGTCGGCTTGGTGGGCGATCGCCACCAGCTTGTTCAGCTGCTGTTTCGACGGTTTGGTCTTGAGGCCTCGCCGCCACGCCTTGAGCCGCTTGACCCGCTCCGGGACGAGTGCCTTGGCCTCCTTGGACTCCGCCGTCGCACCCCACCCCGCGGCGGGCAGCAACCAGTGGTGGATGCGTCCATCGACACCGCTCAGCTCCTGCCGGTTCTGCGCGACCCGCTCAGCGATGTCAGTCAGCGGCACCGCCGCCGGCGGGGTAGTCAGCCAGGTTCTGTCATTCACCTGCGCCCGCGTGTAGCAGGCGCGGGAGGCCCCGGCGAGGGAGTTGCCGCGCTGTAGCCTGAGCCCGAACCACGGCGCAGCCAGGCCAGGGGCCATGGTGTCCAGCCACAGCGTGATCTCCGCGAACTCCACCGCGGTGGCATTCAGATCCACCCCATAGACGTTGTGCAGCGCGATGTACGCCTTGACGCGCTGCAACTCGGCGGCGTAGTCGTCGGGGTCGATCCGCACGCCCAGCTCCTCCTGCCGGCGGCGCAGATACTCCTCAGCCAGCTGGCGGGTCGCCTCGATGGCGAACGCCCCCGACCCGAGCGCCGGCTCGCACACCGTCAGTGAGAGGATGCGCTCGGCGGGCAGGTCGTCGCCGAGAAGCTCCGCGAGGGCCTGGGAGACCGTGAAGCGGGTCAGCACCTCGGGGGTGTAGTACGACGCGGAACGCTGCCGCTCCCGCCCGGACAGCCGGAACACGAACTGGCCGCGACCGTAGCGGCGGCGGGTTCGCTGCCCGGTGACCGGGTCGGTGTCGGTGACGAAGTCGCCCTCGCGGAGGTGTTCGCAGCGTCGCACCGGCACCACCCACGACCCCTTCTCCGGGTTGCCGTCGGGCGCGACCTCGTACAGATCCTCGGTGGCGAACGAGCCGCTGTAGCTCATCAACCCCTCATAGACGGCGCCCAGCTGGTTGATGCCCAGCTCCACATAGGAGATGAAACCGCGCTCCCGCCCGGCCCGCTCCCTGCTGAGCAGCAGCCGCCGCAGCACTTCCTGCAGAGCACCATTGCCCAGGCCCACCTCGTCGATGAGGGCCGTCGCCCCGGGCTGGAACAGGTCGGCGCGCAACCCCTGGAACTCCAGGCCACGCTGGATGCCGCCATCGCCCCGCGGGCTGTGGCCGTGGTTGACGAGCCGGAACAGCACCCCCAGCGACTCGTACAGATGCGTCCCCTGCAGAGACGCCGAGGTCAGCTCCACCTGGATCAGCTCCCGCAGCCGGTCCAGGGAGTAGCCGCGGGCGTAGTCGGGGTCACCGACCGGCAGGATCCGCAGCTGCGGCGAAGCCTCCGCGTAGAGGAGGAACAAGATGCGGTAGAGGAACCGCAGCGACTGCAGCGCCAGCGGTTGTGCGTCCGCCGCCGGGAGGGGCGCCAGGCCGCGGGCGCGCCGCCGGTCCACCACCTCGTTCGCGATGATCTCGATGGAGGTCCTCACCCCCTCCCGCAGATCCGCCGACACCCCGACGGTGTGCCGCACCGACTCCTCCAGCACCCCGTCCCACCAGATGTCACCCTCGGCGTCAGGCGCCAGCGACTCGGCATCGAGGGCCGTCAGCGCGCGCTGGATCTCGCCGCCGCGGCGGGCGTCGCCGCGCTCGGCCACTGTCTGGATGTCGACGGCCAGGTAGCGGCCCTCCGGCCAGCGCGACGCCTCCGCCACCACCAGCCACCGTCCCGCCAGGATCAGCGCGAACCGCACCTGGTCGTCGGCCAGGAACAGGTGACTGACCAGCCGCGACGCCGAGACGATCTCGTCCAGGGAGTCGGTGACGAAAGGCTCGGCGAGGGTCGGGGCGTCCTTGGCGAACAGGTCCTCCAGGGCTGCCGCGGGCCGGGCCGCCACGACAGCGAGTGTGGTGGGCAGACTGGGGGAGCGAAGCCACCGCACCGGCCCGCTGACCTCGGTCTCGTAGGGGCCGGGAACGTAGCCGAGGATCCGCAGCAGCTCGGCGTGGATGGCGTCGGCCGCGGCGGCGCTGGGATCATCGTCGCTGTAGAGGGCCGCCAGGCCGGCAGCCAGGCTGGAGCGGGTGGCGGTGAACCGGGACTCGGTGGTCTGGCCGCTGGCGGACTTCCACTGCTTGGCACGCGCCAGCACCTGGGCGCGGAACGACTCGCGGTCGGCGTCGGTGGTGAAGTAGTGCTCGCTGATCCAGTCCTCGACGATCAGGAGTGCGTCGCTATCGGCCATCGGTCGCCTCCAGGGTGTCGTCGGGCAGCACCACCAGCAGCGGCCGCACCAGCTGCCGGTCGGGACTCATATCGCGGCTCAAGCGTTCCTGCTGCTCCACCAGGCTGCGGCGCTGCCGCACCGCGCCGCGCTGGATGAGGGCGTCGGCCTCGGCCTGCCAGGTCTCCGCGCGCCGCACCCAGGCGGCGACGCGGCGTTCGACGTCCTCCCGGGCCGCGACCATAGTCCTGTCCAGATGCCCCTCCGCGGCCTCGACGGCGGGGCCGATGAGGTCGCGGCCGGGCAGCTCCACCGGCCCGGGATTCATGCGCTCGGTCACCAGCCCGGCGTCCGCGAGCATCTGGCCAGCCGAGGCATACGGGGTCACCATCGGCTGGGTGAGCTCGAAGCGGGCAGCCAGCCAAGACGACGCCACCACCTGGCCGCGGCGGTTGAGCAGGGTGCCGTTCAGCAGCACCCGCGGGGCATCGACGTCACCGCGGACGGCGAAGATCTCGTTGCGCGACAGCCGCGCCAGGGCACGGTCCGCGGCCCAGTCCAGGACGGGATGCAGCGGCCCCAGGAAGTGGGCCTCCGGCCAGGAGGAGCCGGTAGGGTCGCTGAGCGCAGCCTCCAGGAGAGTCCTCGCGATGCCCCGGTCGGTCACCAGGCGAAGCCGCTCCAGCACCGTCCGCTCCGTCAGATAGCCCTTGGGCAGCACCTCCAGCCGCTGCCGCAGGTCCGCGGGCGGGGTGAACTCCACCAGGTGCTGGGCCGGATGCTCGCGCCACGCGACACCGCCCTGGTCGCGTCCCGACGGCGCCTCCTCCGGGTTGGGGTAGTACTCGCGCAGCGCGTCGCGCAGGAAGTCGACGGGACGCTCGTACAGCCGCTGCTCCTCCGCCTGCCGGACAGCGGCCTCCTGCGCGGGCGGCGAGTCGAGGAGCTGCTGGAGCCAGTCCTCAGCATCGTCACCGGCGGAGGCGGGATCCGCCACCACCTCGTCGAACTCCCTGGCCCCCGCCAGGACCTGCCGGATCGCCTCCTCCTCGTCGGCGACGCTGTAGCGGCCCATCAGACTCGCCGCGTCACCCAGCGCCAGGTGCGCCTCATGCTCGCGGCGGACGAGACTGGCCAGCACCCGCACATCGCCCGCGAACCGCGGGCTGGCGAGGTCGAGCAGCAGGGTCGTGATCTCCGGACGCCGCCGCTGCCCGTACCGGTCGATGCGGCCGTTGCGCTGCTCGATGCGGATCAGCGACCAGGGGATGTCGAAGTGGATCAGGTGGTGACACTGCCGGTGCAGGTTGACGCCCTCACTGGCCACGTCCCCCGTGATCAGGAGCCGGATGGGGGAGTGCTCCTGCTTGAAACTCTCCACGATCTCCTGCTGGGCATCGTCGGCCAGGCCGCCGTGCAGGACCTCGACCTGGTCCGGCTTGAGCCGCAGGTCGCGGGTGAGGCGGTCAGCGAGCCAGCCGAGGGTCGCGACGCGCTCGCTGAACACCACCGCCCTGACCGGCGAGGCAGCGCTGACACCGATGCCCCTCAGGTAGCGCAGCAGCTCGTCATATTTCGCCGACGAGGCGTCGCAGGCTTTGTTGAGCTCGTCCAGGCGTCGCAGGGCGGTGGCTTCGGTGTAGGCAGCTGCCGTGTTGCCGAGGCGGGAGAGTCGGCTGGTGATGGTCTCGTGCAGCGCGGCCGGCGACGAGAGGAAGGCCTTGGCCAGGGTCCAGGGGAACAGCGTCCTGCCGCTGCCGGAGTAGGGGCTGACACCAGAAGCCGGATACAGCCACGTGGCGACCAGCTCGTCGGTGAGGGCATTCTCGGCGGCGGAGGCGGGCACGAGCCGGTTGTCGGGTTCGCGGCGTTCGGCCCAGTCGGCGCCCACCTCCTCGGCGACCTCGGGGCTGTGGCGGTGCCGCCGGATCGTCAGCTGCCTGACCTGGTCGAGGTCGAGCTCCCCGTCACCGCTGACCGCGGTCGGGTCCAGGAGCCGGATCAGGTTCGCGAACGAGCTGGCCTTCCCGTTGTGCGGGGTGGCGGACGCCAGCAGCAGCGCGTCGGTCTGCGGTGCGAGGACGCTCGCGAGCCGGCTGTTCTGCGTCTCGGAGTTCGTCACGTTGTGCGACTCGTCTATCACGACGGCGTCCCAGCGGTGACGGCGCAGGTCGTGGATGAACCGCTCCTGTTTGAGGGTGTCGATGGAGATGATGACCCGGCGGAAATAGGTGAACGGGTTCCGGCTGGCCGGCAGCTTCTGCTTGACCCGCGCCACACCCTGCGAGTCGAGACGCACGAACGGGATCGCGAACCGCGTCCACAGCTCGTGCTGCATCTGCTCCAGCACGTGGCGCGGGGTCACCACGAGGATCCGCTCACCCCGGCCGCGCCGGATCAGCTCGGCCAGGATCATGCCGATCTCCAGGGTCTTGCCCAGCCCGACGGCGTCGGCCAGCAGGATCCGGGGACGCAGGGACGCGGGATCGAGGGCCTGCGCAACGGCGTGCTGCTGATATCCCAGGGGATTGGCGAGCATGCCGGTCGAGACCGTCAGGGAGGCATCGCCCAGCGGGACAGGGGTCTTGCGCAGCATCGACTCAAGCCACAGCCGGGAACGCCGGTATCGGGGCGAGTCGTCGGCCCTGACCCTGGCCTGCCGCGGATCGCTGACCTCGATGGTATCGAGCGCGGGATAGAACACCGCCTCCTGGCCGCGCACCAGCTCCGAGAGCCCCGACGCGCTGATCACCGGGCCGTCGCCGGTCTCCTCCACCTGGGTGATGAGCCATTCCTCATCGCGGACCACCACGACCACCCCAGGAGCGAATACATCGCCCACCTTGCGTCATACCCCTTTCTTGACGGCGACAGCTTAGCCAAAGGCGGAGGAGGCCTACCACAGGTGAAGACACCGATTGACACAGGAAAGATCTCAGGGCTACTGTCCGAGGCAAGTGCATCGGAACTTCGGTGAGAATCCGGGCGGTCGCGCCACTGTATAGCCAGACCTGATCACTGTCTAACAACTCGTCTATGAGCGCTGAACTCGTGATGTGGTGGACGGTCTTTGTCGTCGGCATTGGTGTGGCAGCGCCCATCCGTCGACGGAGAAACAATGAACAAGCCCCGGCGGCCTGACATGTCCAGGCCCACGCATCTCCTCTCGCCGTTTAGGCCACTGGCCCTCGTACTCTCCCTGCTGCTGGCTCTTCTGACCGGCTGCTCGGGCTCGGCAACGCCCGCATCCTCCGAGGCAGGAGGGGACAAGTCGCCGATCGTGATCGGCCAGACGAGCGTATTGTCCAGCCTTGACCCGTTCAAGAAGAGCTGGGGACTCACCGCCGCAGGCGTCGGCGAGTACGTGTTCATGCTCCAGCCTGACGGCACCCAGACGTCCCGTTTCGTCGAGAAGGTGGAGCGTGTGGGCGACAACGACTGGACGATGACCGTCAAGGATGGCCCGAAATTCTCCGACGGCTCGGCAGTGGACGCCCAGGCCCTGGCCGACTGCCTCAACTCGATTCAGAAAAATAACTCGCTGTCCAACGCCTCGGCCGGTGTCATCAGCTTCACAGCCGAGGGAACCACCCTCAAAGCCCACACCGAGGGCCCGACCGCAGACCTGTCGTCGGTGCTTGGCGAATGGAGCAACGTGGTCTTCAAGGCGGGCTCTGACGGAAATAACTTCTTCACCGGGCCCTACCAGGTCAAGTCCTTCACCGCTGAAACCATCCTCGAATTGACCCCGAACCCCCAGTATCCTGACGCCAGCCGTCGCCCGGATGTGACCATCAAGGCATTTAAGGACGTCGATGCCATGAAGCTTGCCCTGCAAAGCAGCAGCATCGACATGGCCTTCACCATCACTCCTGACGTCGCCGGCCAGCTGGAGGGACAAAGCGGCATCCACGTGAAGTCAATCGATGCTGGCTACCAGTACTTCGGACGCCCCAACCTGGTCAGCGGGCCATTGACTGACCTCAAGGTCCGGTCGGCTCTCGACCTGGGACTGGACCGCACAGCCTATCTGACGGCATTGAAGGGCGGGACCGTGGCCAACGGTGCTTTCGCCCACTACTACAGCTTCGCAGGCACCGAGAACCTGACCACCAATCCGGAAGAGGCCAACAGGCTGCTCGACGAGGCCGGCTGGGTCAAGAGCAGCGACGGCATCAGGGCGAAGGACGGCCAGCAGCTGAGCCTGCGCCTGGTGACCTATGCCATGCGTCCCGACCTGTCGATCATCATGCAGATCATGGTCTCCCAGCTCAAGGAGCTCGGGATCGCAGCCACCACGAGCGTGGTCGACGACATTCAGGGCGCTGTGAAGGAAGGCAACTACGACCTCGCCCTGTGGGCCCAGCACACCGCGCCCACCGGCAACCCGTCGTTCTTCCTGAACCAGTTCTTCCGTTCGGGCGCGGCCTCCAATCTCAATGGGTACTCCTCGCCCACGACCGACGAGATGCTCGACCGGCTTGCCGCGCTGCCCGCCGGCGCCGACCGGGACACCCTGGCCGTCGAGGTCCAGCACCAGCTTCGCACCGATGAGGCTGTGCTGTATCTGGTCGATCCGCAATGGCACATCGGGGTCACTGACCGCCTGGCCAGCTATCAGCCCTATTGCGGTGACTACTACGTCGTGGACGCCAAACTTGGGCTGTCCTGACTGCCCGGTGAGCCTCCGCCTGAAAGGCCACGGCCAGTGACCCGCTTCCGCGGCATCAGTGGCGTGGCCCGCCAGGTGGGTCTGGCTCTCCTGGCGAGCGTCGTCATCTTCATCGTCACCCGGGCCCTGCCCAGGACCCCGATGCAGGTCTACCTGGAGACCCACGGCCAGCCGGTCACCCCAGAGGCCCTTGAGGCATTGAGCAGACGATGGGGCCTGGACGGGCCGTTGACTGGTCAATACCTGCGGTGGATCACCGGTTTCCTCACCGGCGACTGGGGCGAGTCCATCTCGTCCGGGACGCAGGTGAGCGCGGAGTTCCTGAGCCGGCTGCCGGCGTCGCTGGCGATCGGCCTGGGCGGGGTGACGCTGGCATTCATCCTGTCCTATCCGCTCGGCATGCTGGCCTACACTCGCGGTGGCCTGTGGGATGGGCTGACCCGGGTGCTGGCCATAGCTGGGCAGGCCGTTCCCAGCTTCCTGGTGTGCACGCTGATCATCGCCGTGCTCGGGGTGAAACTGAGATGGATACCGTTCTACAGGCTGCCCCCGGAACGGGCTGTGGTGGCGCCGATGCTCGTCGTCGGGCTCTACTCGCTCGGCCAGCTTTCCCGGATAGCCTATGCGCACGCTGAACAACAGGCGGCGGAACCATACGTCACGGCGGCGGTCTCCCGCGGTTTCACCCGCTCGCAGGTCCTGTGGCGCGATGCCTGGCGTCCTGTTGTCTACGGACTGGTGAGCGCAGTGATCGCCAAGATGGCCTGGGTCATCGGCGGCACGGCTGTCGTTGAATACGTCTTCGCGGTACCCGGCATCAGCACCTATCTGATAAGCAGCATCTCCTCGCGTGACTACACCGTGGTGCAGTCCTATCTCATGGTGCTGGTGCTGTGGATGTTCGCCACCCGCGTCGTCCTGGGCCTTGTCCTGAACCGGCTGGATCCGAGGTCACGATGAGCCGCCGCGTCCAGGTCCTGTTGATCATCGTGGTCGTCGCCGCGGTGACCATCGCCAGCTGCCTGCCGCACGCTGACCCGATGCAAGTGGACCTGGTCAATGTCCTCACCGGCCCCAGCCAAGCTCATCCCCTCGGCACTGACCAGCTGGGCCGCGACCTGTGGGCGCTGACCGCGGCAGGTTACTGGCGCACCCTGGTCGTGGTCGCCGCAACCTGTGTGACCAGCCTGCTCATCGGGCTTCCCTGCGGGCTGGCGGCCGGATACCGGGGCGGCTGGCTTGACGCCGTGATCATGACGATCACCGATCTGACGATGGTGATCCCAAGCTTCGTCGCCGCGTTGATCGTCACCTCGGTGGCCGGCCTGACGCCACTGACCGCCGGAATGGTGCTTGGGTTGTTCGGAGCCGGACCCTATGTGAACCAGGTACGGGCATTGACCCGTACGGTCCGTTCCCGTGACTACGTGCAGGTGGAGCTACTGCTTGGCTCCCCGGCTCACACCATCTTGGCCACACATGTGCTGCCGGCCATCAAATCACCGTTGTCCAGCTATTTCGGCGCGACCGCATCAGGTGCGGTGCTGTCCTACGCGGGACTAGCCTTCATCGGTCTGGGCCTCGATACGACGACACCAGACTGGGGCACCATGCTCTACACCTACCGGTCCCAGACGGACAATCCGATGCTGATCCTCACCCCGGCCGCTGGCATCTTGCTGCTGGCATCGTTTTTCCACATCGTCTTCGACCCGGCACGATCATGAACGCACCAGAGCGGATAATCCTTCAGGTCAAGAACCTCACAGCCTCGGCCGCTGCGCCGCGCCCGAGACCAATCCTGCATGGCGTCGACTTTGATCTCAGGTCCACCCAACGTCTCGGCATCGTCGGCCCGTCGGGCTCTGGGAAGAGCATGATCTTGAAGGCACTCACCGGCTTCACCCCCGCTGCCATAGAAGTGAGCGGCACGGTATCGCTGAACGGCAAGGACGTCCTGTCCCTGCCGCCCGCGGAACGCCATCGCCTGGTGACGTCGAAACTGGCCTTGCTGTGGCAGGACTCGATGCAGTCGCTCAACCCATACGAAAGTATTGGGATTCAGTTGGCCAAGGCCCTCCAGCTGCACGAGAAGCGGCCCCGCGCAGAGCTTCGGGATCTGGCCCAGGAATGGCTGGGGAGGGTCGGGCTACCCCAGGGCGCGAAGGTCCTCCAGGCGTATCCACACCAGCTTTCGGGTGGTATGCGGCAACGCGTCATGCTCGCTATGAGCCTGTGCGGCAGCCAGCCGATCGTGGTGGCCGACGAACCCACGACAGCCCTCGACATGGTGCGGCAAGCCGAATGTATTGGGCTGATTGATGAGCTCAGCCGGGGACGCGGCAGGGCACTGCTCTACGTCTCCCATGACCTGGCGCTGACTGCCCGTCTGTGCACTCACGTCATGGTCGTGAGTTCCGGGACCATTGTGGAGAGCGGCAGCCTCGATGAGGTCTTCGGCCATCCGGTCAGCGAGGTCACCAAGAGGCTCCTCGCCGGAACCAGGAAGGTCCGGCCACGATGACAGCCGTGCTAGCCCTCGACGCCGTCAGCAAGGCATTCCGCCGTGGTGGCGGCCAAGTGCAGGCTGTTGATCGAGTCAGTCTGGAGCTGGTGGCTGACCACACGCTCGCGCTGGTGGGGCAATCCGGGTGCGGGAAGAGCACGCTGGGCAAGATCTGCGTCGGTCTGATTCGGCCTGACTCCGGCCGGGTCCTTGATGAGTGCGGCACTGACCTGGTACGGCGCCGCGGACGGTCCTGGCGTCCGCTCCGGCCGGCATTCCAACTGGTTTTCCAGGACCCGTTCGCGTCCTTCGCGCCCCACCTGAGTCTGCGGCAAAGCCTGCTGCCGGTGGCTTGCCGCATCCACCGGCTTGACGCAGCCTCGGCAGTGGTGAAGGTGCGCCGGCTGCTTGCCGATGTCGGCCTTGAGGAGGCGCACCTGTCGCGTCATCCTGGTCAGCTGTCTGGAGGCCAACTGCAGCGGGCCGCACTGGCTCGTGCCCTGCTGGCGGAGCCCCGGCTCCTGGTCGCTGACGAGGTAGTCTCCGCACTCGACGTGTCGATGCAGGATGAGATCACTCGATTGCTTGGAGAACTGCAGAGGAAATGGCAGTTTTCGATGCTGTTCATAACCCATGACCTGGGGCTGGCCAAGGAAGTCGCGGATGAGATCTGTGTCATGGAAGATGGGCAGATCGTCGAGCAGGGCACCGCGCAGCGGGTGATCGACTCGCCCACTGCGCCAGCCACCCAGCGGCTCGTTGAGAGCGTCCCGCGCTTTCCCTGGGGGGAGGCCGAATGGCGGGACTGAAATCATTTATCGCACCATGCTCAGCAGCAGTCAGCGATGGACGGGATAGGCCGGATCTGTGCCCTGAGCCGCATGGACCATCAGCACGAAAGCAGGGGGATATGGACGTCGTCATCCACATTGACCAGATACCAGAGCTTGACGAATTGGTCAGCTTGTATGACTCCGTCGGATGGACTGCCTATACCCGTGAGCCGGAGATGCTGCGCCGGGCGCTGAAAGGATCATCGCGGGTGGTGACCGCCTACGAGGGCGAACGGTTGATCGGGCTGGCCCGGATCATCTCAGATGGTGCCACGATTGCCTATCTGCAGGATGTGCTGGTGCGGCCTGAAGTACATCGGTGTGGCATCGGCCGGTGTCTCGTCGAAATGGTCTTCGAGCCGTACGCCAGAGTGCGCCAGCACGTCCTGATGACCGACGCCTCACCCCGGCAGCGCGCCTTCTACGAGTCCCTGGGATTCACAGAGCTACACGCCCTGGGACCGGCACCCGGCCGGGCCTTCGCCCGCTTCCAGGTCTGAGAGACCACCGGCGTCAGGTCTGGAAACTTCTCAGTTCCTCGGTGTCCTGGACAGAGATCCCAGCTTCTGGTGAATGCGCAACCGGTGGCCGGTGTGAAATATTCCATGAAAAACGTTGTCTCTTTGCCAGAATCCGGCAAAGAGACAACGCATTGCTTTGACGACTTACATTTCTTCGACGGCTTAGCGGTAGGATTTCTCCAGCAGCTGCACGATCTCCTCCTTGGACATCACATAGCGATCCCAGTCGATCCCGATGACGTCGACTGTGTTGTCGGCGATCCTCTGGAACTCCGCCGGGTCGATGCCGAAGTCCGACATCTTCAGGTCGCTGGCTCCCGTGACCTCCATCAGCTGTTCGACGGCCCGGGAGAAACCGGTTCCGGGCTGCGCTGGGTCGGGTTCCACCCCGAGCAGCTTGCCCATCGCGTCGAAGAATTCGGGGAACTTGGGTGCCCAGAGCCGGTAGAACTCTTTCGCGATCAGGATCAAGGTGGCGCCGTGCGGAACCTTGGGGAATACCCCACCCATGGCCTGGCCGATGATGTGATGGGTCGTGACGAAGCAGTGCGCCATCGCATATCCACCCAGAATGTTTGCGCCATAGGCCATATTCGTGCGCGCCTCCAGGTTGGAGCCATTCTCCAGCGCTTTGGGCAGCCACTGGTAGACAGTGGTGAAACCATCAATGGTGAACAGGTCCAGCAGGCGGTTCTGGTTGTTGTTGGTGATATAGCATTCCGCGTTGTGGAAGAAAGCGTCGAAGCCCTGGAACATCGTCTGGTTCTTGGGCAGTGAAACCATTAATTCGGGATCGATGATAGACAGCGTCGGGAATAACGCGTCCATGGTGAAATCGATCTTCTCGGCGGTCTCCTCCTTGGTGATGACGCAGTACTGGTCTGTCTCGGTGCCGGTGCCGCAGGTGGTGGCGATGGTGATGATGGGTGCTGCGACCTGGACGGGTTTGCGCCCGCCGCTGCCGACCTCGGCGTAATCCCACAGGTCACCGCCATTCTTGGCGATGATCGCAGTCGCCTTCGCCACGTCGATGCTGGAGCCGCCACCCAGCCCGATGAAGAAGTCACAGCCCTCTCGTTCGGCAAGAGCTGCCGCTGCCATCACGGTCTCCCGGTTCGGGTTGGGTGTGATGTCGCTGAAGATCGCGGCCTCGACGTTGTTCTTGGCCAGCAGATCGAGGACCCGCTGCTGAACGCCGATTTTCTCCATCAGGCCATCGGCTGTGACGCAGATCAGGGCTTTGGTCCCCGGTAGCTCCACTGAGGCGAGTTCCTCGAGCCGCCCGGCACCGAAGATGACGCGAGTCGGGGTGTAGGTGTCTACGGTGAACATCGGAATCTCTTTCTGACGTGAGGGTTAGTTTGTTGTGGGCTTTGGCTGGTTCTCGTTGCTTTCACTTTCCTGACGGGAACCCCAGTCGTGTTTGACCAGCCAGAAGTCGGCATTCTTGATCCCGAGCTTGACCGGGTCGAAGTGCGGATCCAGCCCTGCCCTGGCCTGCTCCTCGTAATCCTTCCAGACCGTGCGGACGATCTTGAACAGGAACACCAGGCAGAACAGGTTGACCCAGGCGATCAGGCCGAGCCCGATATCGCCGACAGCCCACACGAAATCGGCGCTGATGATCGAGCCGGTGAAGACGATCGCCATGGTGCCGAGCTTCAGACCGAGTTTCAGGCCTTTGCCCTTGCGCCCATCCAGCAGGTACAACAGGTTGGTGTTGGCGACGTAGAAATAGGCCAGCAGGCAGGCGAAACCGAACATCAGCACCGCCACTGCCACGAAGGCCGGACCCCAGCCGGGAGCCAAGGTGTTGATGGACTCCTGCACCCAGTTCGGCCCGACGGCCACACCCGGCAGGTTCTCGATGAAGAAACCACCGTCGGGGTTGGTCACGTTGAATTTGCCCGAGACCACCATCATGAGCCCACTGGCCATGCAGATCAGCAGGATGTCGATGTAGACGCTGAAGGTCTGCACCAGGCCCTGCTTGCCCGGATGCGACGTGCGCGCGCCAGCCGCGGAGAAGGTGGCCTCACCCAGTCCGTTCGACGAGGCGAACACCGCACGCCGGACGCCCCAGGCGACAGCAGCCCCCGCGATGCCCGCCAGCAGCGGCTCCATGCCGAAGGCCGAGCGGACTATCAGACTGATGGCGCTGGGAATCTGGGCATAGTTGATGCCGATGACCGCCAGCGCCAGGCCCAGATAGCCGAAGGCCAGCAGCGGCACCAGCACCTGGGTCACCTTGACCAGCCGGACGGTGCCACCGAAGATCACCATCGCGACCAGGCCGGTCACGACGACCGCAGGCCCCCAGGACGGCAACCCAAAAGCCCGACTCCAGCTGCTGGCGATGGTACTGACCTGGAGGCCGGGGAACACCAGGCCATAGCCGACGACACCCAGGACCGCGATGAGCGCTCCCACCTTGGGCCAGTTCAGGCCGTACCGGATGTAATACGGCATACCGCCGATATCCTCCTTGGCCCGTTTCAGATCTTCGTCCTCGACCTGGCGTTTGAACGTCTGGGACAGGCAGGCCTCTGCGTAGCCGACGGTGCAGCCCAGCAGGCCGGTGACAGCCATCCACAGCAAGGCGCCCGGGCCGCCACCGCCGATCGCGGTGGCAACACCCGCGATGGAACCCACACCGACGCGGCTCGCGAGGGCCATGGCCAGGGCCTGGAATGACGACATGCCGCCGTCGCCGCCAGTCGAGTCACGCAGCTGGCGGACCATGTCCGGGACCCGCCGGAACTGCACAGCCTTGGTGCCGATCGTGTAGGCCAGTCCCAGGCCGAGAACCACATACGCCATCGGATTCCAGATGAAGTCCGCTATCGCCTGAGTGTCTGAGGTGATGTCCAGAGGGATCATTGATGTGCCTAACCCTGTTTGAGGCGTGCCAGGGCATCGCGCAGACGGGCGACATCATCGGCCGGGTAGGGCGCCAGTGGTCGGCGTGGCGTCCCGGCCGGCTGACCCTGTAACTCCAGCCCGGCTTTCACGCCGGGGATGAAGGCCGTCGTGATCAGGAGATCGATGACGGGATAGACCCGCTTCCACTTCGCCAGGGCCTCATCGAGCTTGTTCTCCTTGATCAGGGCAGCGACCTCGACCAGCTCCTCCGGGACGACGTTCGCAGCGCCGGCCATGATGCCGGCCGCCCCTCGACCAGGGCGCTGTACAGGTAGACGTCCCAGCCGATGAATGTGCCGATGACGTCGCTGTGGTAATGGATCAGCTCAAGTGCCTGCTCGAAGTTCGCGCTGGAATCCTTGATGTACTTGACGTTGTCGATCTCGGTGGCGAGCCGCCGCACCAGCGCGGGATCCAGATTCACCCCGGTGGCCGACGGGATGTTGTAGAGCATCACCGGCAGATCGACCGATGCCGCGACATCCTTCAGATACGCGACCGTCTCCTCGACGGTGACTGCCTCATAGAAAGGCGTGACCAGCATCAGCACATCGGCCCCCGAGGACTGCGCCGCCTGCGACAGCCGGATGGCCTCGGCAGTCGAGGTGGCGCCCGTCTGGGCGATGACCGGCACCCGGCCCGCGGTCTGCTCCACGACGATGTCGACGACCCTGCGCCGCTCATCGGAGGACATGGTGCCGACCTCTCCAGTCGAACCGCAGGCCACGACGCCGCCGACCCCGGCTGAGACGGAGCGTTCGACGACTGCTCTGAGGAGGTCGGCGTCGATGCTCTCACTGGAGTCGAAGGGGGTGGCCAGGGCGGTGAGGACGCCGGACAAGTGCTTGGACATCATTCTCCTAGAAAAGTGAAACAGCGGTGCGCAGAAAGGATTTGGGGCAGAGGGGATTGGGTGAGACGCCCTGCGTCAGGCGTTGTGGTGGGTCTGGCGCTCGGTGGCGAGGATGCTGGCGGCATTCGTTGCCGCCGCGAACCCCGAAGTGATGGCGCTTTCGGTGTAGAGGGTGCCCAGGAAGTCACCGGCCAGTAGGACGCGGCTGGCGCCCCGCATCAGCGTGGGCTGGAGCTTGGAGCGGCCTGGGAAGCAGTACGGCGAGGCGGACTTTCAGCGCTCGGCCCGGGCCTCCACAACCATGTCGGAGAAACCTGGCCGCAGGACTTCCTCAAGATCCGCCAGATGTGTCGCGATGACCTCCTCGTTGCTCTTGTCGAAGAGAGCCCGTCCAAGGCTGGCGGGGGAGAAGCACATGATGGAGCCGCCTGGCTGGCGTTCCTTCTCCTGGCTGCGGATCACGCTTGCATGGTTCAGGCAGATGGCGAACGACCGCTTCGGAGCCGCGATCGCGTAGACGTCGTCCCAGCGCTGACGGGTTGTCTCGTTGGTGAGGAAGGCTGTGCTCACGTGGGGCCCGTACTGGACCTTGCCCAGGGCCTCGTTCAGGTCATACGGGAGATCAACGGCGATCTGGTGTGAGACATCGGCGGTTGTCGCCAGGATGACTGCCCGGGCCTCGGCCTCGTGGTCCTGGCCGTCCTGCTCGTAGCGCACGAGCACTGAGTTCTTCCGGTGAACCACCTCGTGAACCCTGGCGCCGAGCTGGACGGTGTCCCCGAGAGCCACCGCGACGGACTCGGTGAGGGTCGACGGGCCGCCCACGATGGCCCGGTTCAGGCCCTGTCCGATACCGAGCACCAAACTGAAATACCCGATGCCCGACCCGGCCGAGATCTGGTCCATATCCCCGGCGGAACGTGTCACCGTCGTCTTGAACAGGGCTGCGGCATCCTCGGGCTGGTCCTTGATGAAGTCGAGGAACGAACGCTCGTTGTCGAAATCGTAAACTCGCTGCTGCCGCATCGGACCGGACTCCCCAGGGCGCTGCCGCACGACGGCGGTGTAGCGGGCCACGCCGCTGACTACCTTGATGCCGGTGAGCAGGGTGGCAAGCCGGGCCTTGAACGACATCGGGATGCGGAACGGATAGGTGGCGATGTGCCCCTTCCGGATGAACTTCCCATTCATCTGAAGGCCTTGAAGGGAACCCGGCACCGCGACGGCTAAGACCCCGACCTCGTTCAGCAGCGAGTCCGTTGAACTGCCCGGGCCTGCGAACACGTGCCCTCCCCAGTTCAGCCAGTACTGACCACGCCGCTCGGAGCGTATCCGGCCACCCACGCGGGAGTCGGCTTCCAGAACCAGTGTGTCCCAGTGGCGCATCCGCCAGGCAGCAGACAATCCGGCAAGGCCAGCTCCGACAACGATTACATCCTTCACTGACGTCTCTCCTTTGAGTACGAACGACCAATCCAGGCCAAGCATCGTGATTTCTGACAACGTAACATTTGATCACAGATCACGCAAGGGGTGAATAAAAACTAAGAGGTGAATAAAAAGCTGACCGCTCGTGCAATTGGCTGCGCGAGCGGTCAGCTCCTGATGATCTTCTTGGATCCTTCAGCCGGCCTAATCGGCTCCCTCATCTGGCAGGGCGGCCCGGATCCGCTCAGTGGCGGCGTCCAGGGAATCCGCCGTTATCTGTTCCGCCCGGTCCACGTCGCCAGCGGCGACAGCGTTGATCAGCTCTTCTTGGTAAGACAACAGGATGTCGGTCTGGCCGGATTCGATCTGCCGCCTGACACCCACGATCTTGTACGAACGGCACCGCTGCCACAGCCTGCGGATCGTATCCAGCAGCACCGTGTTGCCGGAGCAGAGATACACGCTGGCGAGCAGTTTCTCGTCGAACTCCAGATACTCGATGGCATTCCCCCGGGCCAAGGCTGAGGCCAGGCGGCTATGAAGCTTGCGGAGCGCCTGGATGTCCTTGGTGGGCACAGCGGGTGCCCCCAGCCGTGTCGCCTCAACCTCCAGGATGCGGCGGACCGCATACAGCTGGAGGAGCTCGTCCCGGGTGAAACGTTTCACGACGGCGCTGCGGTGTGGGAAGGTCTCCACGAGGCTGAGCTCCTCCAGCCGCTTGATTGCCTCCCGCACCGGCATGACGCTGGTGCCCAGCTTCTCAGCGAGCTGGCGGATCTGGAGCCGTTGCCCCGCTCGATACTCGCCAGTCATGATCGCATCGTGAATGGCATCGAACGCCTGGTCTCCAACACGCTGGGCAGGTTCCAGCTTCATCAATGCCACGGGGGGCATTTTATTGCAGACAGCCACTCTTTGACGAACCAGAGGTCTTGACATGTCGTACCGCACATGCTCTGCCTGGGGGCGTCGCCCTTCCCCGGTCATAGCTCTAGATGGATTCCCGAGGTCTTCTGCTTGATCATCGCAGCAATCAGATCTGCTAGGTGGGCGCCAGCCTCGATTGGATTCGAACCGGAGCTGTGGATGTTGGAGACACAGGTCCGCTCCGCCTCCGACATCCCCACCTTTGCCTGGTAGGCCAGGTAGGCCGACAGCGACTCCGCACTGGCCAGTCCCGGACGTTCCCCGAGCAGCACGCAGGTGACAGTTGCGCCGAGTGCCTCGGAGATCGGTTCCATGGAACGCACCCGGCCGTATTTCACGAAGAATGGGGTTCCCATCGTCAGGCCGTGCAGCTTCAGGCCCTGGTCCAGCGCCGGCAACAACTCCGCGACGTTGGCCTCCACCGAGGTCGATGAAAGACCATCGGCCACGAAGACCTGCACCTCAGGCTTGGACTGGCAACGCTGCTTGATCTCGGCTATGACGGCGTCGTCAAACTGGGCGCCAAGCTCCGGGTTGGTCAGGTACTCGTCCTTTGACCTGCACTTGGTCTGCACTGTGAACAACCCGGCGTGCTCCAGCCAGTCGGACGCCACATCCGTGAACACCGCATCCATGGCTGCGGCCTGATCCGCCCAGAAACGCAGTTGCGCTGCCGTGGTGTATCGCGGTCCGGTCCGGCCCTGGCCAAGCCTGGCCCAGGTGCGGGCCTTCAGCCGCGCGAACTCGTCTGGATTCGCCGGATCCGGTACCCGGTAGACCTGCCGGTAGTCGACGGCCCGGATATCCGGGATCTCCGCCTCCGCTTCCTGTTCCTGCTGCCCTCGGCGTGGCTCTGGTGTGGCGGCCTGCTGAGGCGCATCGGACGCAGGGCGCACACCGAGTTCTGCGATCACCCGGCGCACGATCTCTTCAAACTGCTGGCTCTGCTCAATGCTCATGGTTATCCTCACTCAACTCATAGGAACATGGAGCCGTCGCCGGCCCGTTCGGTCAGCACGCCACTCTCATCGCAGAGGCCGCGAGAGACCATCCAGCGATGGAACTCCGGAGCTGCGGTCCTGCCGAGCAGTTCGCGAAGCGCCGCGTTGTCGTGGTAGCTCGTGTCCTGGTAGGCGAGCATCACGTCGTCGGCGCAGGGAACCCCGATGTAATAGGTGGAACCTGCCATCGCCAGCAGCATGGTGGCCTGCTGCTGATCATCCATCGTGATGGAGGTGTGGTTGGTCCAGCACGGGGCCATGCCCATGGGCAGACCCAGCATCTTGCCCATGAAATGATCCTCAAGATTCGCCCTGATCATCTCCTTGCCGTCGTAGATGGTCTCGGGACCGATGAAGCCGGTCACATTGTTGACCATGAAGGGACGGAAGAAGCGTCCGAACCCGTAGGTGCGGGCCTCGAGCGTCATCTCGTCGGCGCCGTGATCCCGGCCGACCGAGACCTCCGAGCCCTGTCCGGTCTCGAAGTACAGGAGGTTCGCTCCCTGGCACTGCCCATACTGCTTGGCCAGTTCGTAGGCCTCCTCGATGAGGGCGCGGTTCACGCCGAAATCGTCGTTGGTGTCCTGGGTGCCGGCGATCGACTGGAAGATCATCGACAGGGGAGCCCCGCGGCGGATCGCTTCCATCTGGGTGGTGATATGCGACAGCACAACCACCTGGGTCGGGACCTCGTTGCGCTCCTTGAACTCCCAGACGGCCTCGGCTATGCGCTTGGTGTTGGTCGGGTCATCATTGACGGGATTGATACCGAAACAAGCGTCGCCGCAACCGAAGCTGAGCCCTTCGGCCAGGCTCACGATGATGCTTTCCGGGTCGTCGGTGGTGGAGTTCGGCTGCGCCCGGTAGGCGATGGTGCCGGGCTGGCCAATCTCGGTGTTGCACTGCGTCGTGTAGTGGATGCGGGAGGCTCCATACACCAGATCCATAGCTGTCATCAGCTTGGCGACGGCGGCCGCCACCTCACCGGTGAAGTTGCGGGCTGAGCGTTTCAGCACGTCCGGAGTGGTCTTGTGGTCGAGAATCCACTCGCGTAATTCGCCGATGGTCATATTCTTCACCGACTGATAACCAGGCTGGTTCAACCCATCCCAGTTGACGCGCGTCACCTCGTCTTCCTCATAAGGGATGACCGGATTCTCGGTCAGGTCTCCCACGGTGAGTTCTGACAACACTATTTTCGCCGCGACACGTTCGCTTGCGCTCTGCGCCGCGATTCCCTGCAGCCTGTCAGCTGCCTTGGGCTCGTTTGCCTTGGCTAGTACATCCGGAATCCCGGTGAACCGGTAAGTTACCCCGTCGAGGGTGGTGCTTAGCTTCATTACTCTCCTTCGGGTCGGTCATTGAAGAC
This sequence comes from Arachnia rubra, assembly GCF_019973735.1. Classification (NCBI taxonomy): domain Bacteria; kingdom Bacillati; phylum Actinomycetota; class Actinomycetes; order Propionibacteriales; family Propionibacteriaceae; genus Arachnia; species Arachnia rubra. The sequence continues at coordinate 2,465,438 of NZ_AP024463.1, read as the reverse complement.
CAGGGTTTTCACGACAACCGGCACAGCTCGCCCCGCCCCGACAGGCTTGCCGATGTCGATGTAGTCGCCGCCGCCGGTCTGCACCGAGTCGATGCAGATGACGTCTTCCCTGCGACCACGCTGTACGGCCAGCGACTGCCCGAGCACTTTGGCGCGGTCCGATTCGAGCACCACCACCAGGGGATGCTGGCCTTCTAAAATCTCGCTGGCGCCTTTGATGATTGCGCCTGCCAGTTCCTGCACCGCCACGAATGAATTCAGCCCCCGGCCACGCAAGGAGATCGCGACACTCTGGGTGGGGTCGTCCGGGTTGAGGGCGTGCAGCAGATCTTTGATCACCTGGGGTAGGCGTTCTGGATCGTTTTCCGCCTCTTCCGGGACCGTGATGATCGGCACATTGCGGATCGGCAGTGAGGAAACCGAGAACTCGACTGTGGAGCCGGACAGCTCCGTGGTGTGAACTCCGGCCCCGACGACGGTGGCCCCGATGGTTTCGGTCCCCTGATGCCTTGTCACACGTTTGAAAGCTGGATCCTCGGCTATAGCTTGGCCGAGCAGAACCCCGATGTCGCCGAAACGGAAGGGATCGCTGGACTCGGTGCTGCTGATGAGGTCGGCGATGCCGCCTGAGAAACTGATGTCACCCGGAACCAGGTCCTTCGACAGCGGCCGCCCCTGGTTGGTGTACAGCACCTCGTGGATCTCATCGCGGTCCATAAGGCCGATCGCCATGGCAAGCTGGCGTGCCATGACCTGGGTGAGGCTGCGCAACCGGGTGATGTCGGCCCGGTCCCCGACGGCCACGGCGATCCCGTGATGCCTGGCTAGCCGGGCAAGCTGGTGCGAGATATAGGTGATGTGTCCGTCGGTAACCCGCAGCAGGCGTCCGCCGATGTCGATGCAGCTCGTGCCCAGCAGCTGTCCCTGGCGGTAGGCCGCGATGTTCGTCGTGCCCCCTCCGATGTCCAGGTTCGCGACGATGGCGCTGGTGTGCTCCGAGTAGGTGTCCAGCCCCGCTCCTCGGGCCGCGAGGACTGACTCCAGGTGCGGGCCGGCAGTCGAGACCACAAAATCCCCTGCAAGCGTGCTGAGAGCAGCCAACACCTGCTCGGCGTTCTCGGCGCGAGCCGTCTCGCCGGTGATGATCGCGACCCCGGTGCCGATGTCATCGGGAGCCAGACCGGCCTTGGCATATTCATCGATGACGAGTCGTCTCAGTGCGTCTGTGTCGATGGTCCGCGGATCGAGCAGCGGGGTGATGTGGATATCGCTACGGCGCAGGATCTGCTTGTCGACGATCGTTATCCGGGGGATCGAGAAGACGTTTGCGATGTTCTCGACAGTCAGGCGGCTGAACACCAGCTGAGTGGTTGAGGTGCCGACGTCGATGCCGACGCTCAATATCGTGTCAGTGCCACTCATATCAGATCAGCCCCGTCGCGATGCCATGATGACGTGCGTGGGGATGGTCGCGATGCCATGATGACGTGCGTGGGGATGACCGTATCCCGATGGTTGAAGCGATAGGGGAGACAACTAGCCATATTCCTTTCCTTCTAGGGCCTGAGCTGGCCGGCCTGCAACGGAGGACAGGGCGGTCAGGGCAGCCTCGCGGGCGGCTGCGATTTCCGCTTCCGTTCCCGACAACCACATCCGGCCGAACATGCCCACCGATTCCAGGTGGTTCAAGAAGACGGGGGCTGCCTTCTCGGCCTCGTTGGCGGCCAGGCAGACGTACGCGGCGGGCTCCACCTCAAGCACCAGCATGGTCTGTCCAGCCTCAATCATCGTGCCGCGGTTGAAACGATTCAGCACCTGCGCCTGGTTCGGGTGAATGTTCGTTATGACCTGCTCGGAAACCACCCGCGGCGCATACCGATCGGTCTCCGGCAGGCCGATCGCCTCCAGCGCCACCTCGGCGGCGCGCAGCACCTCAGCCTGGGAGGCCGAGTGCACCTCGAACATCCCATACTGCCGTTCAACCTGTTGTGCGCCCGGCACCACTGCCACCGACTTCAGCACCCGGTCGACGACGGGAAATACCCAATTGCTCGGCGACAACTCGATGTAGAGGACGCTCATCCCCTCTACCGGCGGGGAGCCGTCGGATACCGCGCCGACGAAAGCCGCGAACTGTGGCTGCAGCCGGTCAAGGTGGCAGAGCGCACGTAGCTGGATTCCGGACACGTCCATTGTCGGCTTCCTTCTGGCCCTGGGCGTCGTCAGTCGTGGTGGGGCAGGATCAGTCCGACCTCACTGTGCGGGCGGGGAATCACGTGCACAGAAACCAGCTCACCGACCCGGGCGGCGGCAGACGCACCCGCGTCCGTGGCGGCCTTCACAGCGCCAACGTCGCCTCTCACCATGACGGTGACGTAGCCGGCGCCGATCTGTTCCTTGCCGATTAGCCTGACATTGGCGGCTTTGACCATCGCGTCAGCGGCTTCGATGGATCCGATGAGGCCCTTGGTCTCGACCATGCCGAGCGCGGCCATGCTGGAATCTGACATCTTGGTTACTCCTTGGTGTGGGTGATGTATCAGGGTTTGGTTATTGCCATTGTCTCTATGGGTCGCCAGCGACACAGGCAGCACTCTGCTGGGGATCGGCCGGTGTCACGACGTGGTTTCAGCCGCGTCAGCGGAGCGGCGTCATGGCAGACGGCGAGGTGAGCTTCCTGGCGTCTCTGCGGCCGGTTTCACAAACCATTGAAGCCAGGAACTGGGCCGGATCAGCAGCTTAAGCCCGAGCCGGGGACGCTCCTCGGCTCAGGCAGCAACTGGCTTGGTGGCCTGAATAAATCGTGTGGCTGGCGCTGGGCGGGGAGAGGAATTGGGCGCAGCACATCACAGCTCTCCTTTGAGTTCGTTTGCCGTAGATACGGCCTTGCGGGGATTTCAAACGTAACATGTGATCACAGAACCCCGCAATAGATTCAGGCCGTCTGCTCACCAGGTGGGCAGCCCTCGGGTATGGAACGGCTTCCGGGACTTGCCTGGCCAAGTGTCGTGTATCGGAGGTTCAGCGGGAGACTGCTCCGGGCGGATGCTGTGCCAAGACAGCCGAGTGAAACACTACCGGGTCGTACCGTAAGGTGAACGAGGCGAGGCGCCGCATCCGGGGCCGGAGAACACCAGCGAACGATACGCGGCACTGGGTCCTCTGCTGGATTTACGCGGGATGTGATCTGGGGTCCGGTCGTGGTGTTTGATGTCCGGTGTCAGTTTCTGTCATAGGTCGCAGCCCCAAGGTGTGGTGCTTGTGTGTGGTACTCGGCCAGGCCGCAGCCATGACGTTGCAGCAGGCTGGTGGGCCTGCGTATAGCGGGCCTGCTATATCGTTGAGGAGTGAGGTTTGATACTTCCCGGGCGGCGCAGCTAATCCGATCCGCCCGCGCTGACGCCGGTCTCACGCAGGAGGAGCTGGCTTGCCGTGCCGGAATCCAGCAGGCGAGCCTGGCGCAGATGGAGACCGGGTCGCGCGGCGTCTCCGGCGACATGCTTGAGCGCGTGTTGCAGGCTGCGGACTACCGCCCCGCTGTACCGCTGAGTGAGCAGGCGTCATCAATCCGGGACGTGGCATCCCGCCTTGGATTTAGCCGGCTCAGGGTTTTTGGCTCTGCGGCGCGTGGCGAGGATCACTTCAGGAGCGACATCGACCTTATGGTGACCGCTGGACCAGGCACCGACCTGCTAGCCCTCGCCCTCTTATCCGATGAGATCGAGCGCCTGACCGGATTCCGGGCAGACATCGTCGATGACACCCGCGCAGAAGAACTCATGCCGCAGGCCCTGGCCGAGGCGGTGCCGCTATGAGAGATATACATCCGGCTTTCCACAGGACCTCTCAGGCGACCTCATCCAGTCGGCGGACCACCGGTGGGGCGGTGGACTGTGCGGCGGCCAGGTCGTAGGCCATCTGCATGGCGAGCCACGAACGGGCGGTACCGGCACCCGCCGCCTCCAAACGGATGGCTAGATTGGAGCTGATACCCGCATGGCCGTGCAGCACACGGCTGAGCGTCACACGAGATACCCCCAGCCGCGAAGCGGCTTCTTCAACGCTGAGTCCCAGTTCGCGGATGACGTCTTCCCGCAGGACTTCTCCGGGATGCACCGGGTTATTCATCAAGGCTCCTCGCAGACTTTTCTCAGTAGGTGGTCAGCCCTCGGGCGCGGAACTGCTCGCGGACCCGTTCCGTCAGCTCCTTCGATGGCGGCGTGGTCTCCGAGAGTTTATAGGGCAGGCCCATGGTGGCCCATTTGTCACGCCCCATCTGGTGGAACGGCAGCACCTCGACCCGCGACACCACGCGGATCTGCTCGACGATGTCGGCGACGGCCTCCACGTTCTCGACGGCGTCGGTGAGGCCCGGGACCAGCACGAACCTGATCCACGCCTCCTCAGTGCCGCGCTCGCTCAGGCGCCGGGCGAAGTCGATGGTCGGTTTCAGGTCTCTGCCGGTGGTCTTCCGGTAGACCTCGGGGATGCCTGACTTGATGTCGAGGAGCACCAAGTCAAGGTTGTCGAGCAGCTCGTCGGAGGCGTTCGCACCCAGGAAACCGGAGGTGTCGATGGCGGTGTGGATGCCCATCTGCTTCGCCTCGCCCAGCAGCCGCCTGACGAACGCGGGCTGCATCAACGGTTCGCCCCCGGAGACCGTCAGCCCTCCCTTGGTGGCGCGGAAGATCGAGCGATACCGTTTCAGGCGTCCCACCAGGTCGCCGAGGCGCACCGGCTGGCCCTTGGCGGCGAACATCGTGTCCGGGTTGTGGCAGTACAGGCAGCGCAGCGGACAACCTGAGAGGAACACCGTCATCCGGGTGCCAGGCCCATCGACGCCTGTCACCAGCTCCCAGGAGTGCATCGACGCCAGTTCACCGGCCCGCACCAGTTCGAGATGCTCGTGACGGTCCAAGTCGTCAGTGATATCGATGCCAGCGGTGCCCGCGCCACCGGGCCGCAGCCGTGGCATCTCCAAGTCGACGGGGGCGACGCGGAACTCCCCGGACACACCGTCGGCGACGGGAGCGACACGCACCCCCGCCGCCGAATCGAGTGAGGTCGTCACGAACCCTGGTGGAAGGTCCGGGAGAGGACGTCGCGCTGCTGCTCCTTGGTGAGCTTCACGAAGTTCACGGCATAGCCGGAGACACGCACCGTCAGGCTCGGGTACTTCTCCGGATTCTCCATGGCGTCCTCAAGGGTCTCACGGTTCAGCACGTTGATGTTGGCGTGGAACAGCCCGGGGGCATCGCCGCGGGCCTCGCGGGCTGCCTTCATGTCTGCCACGCGTTCGTCAAAGGTCTTGACTGCCATTTCTTTCCTGCTTCCTTCTGACTGGGATGGTGGTTCAGCAGCAACCCTCGGGCACGAAACCCGCGTCGAGGATGCCTACCAGGTTGTCTACCTGCTCATCCTTGGTGCGGCCAAGGGCGGAGGGTGTGATGGTGTTGGTCAGTGAGATGCCGTCCAGGGCATCGTCGTAGTCGAGCTTGCCCACCGACAGCATCGAGGCCAGCATGCCGTGGTTGTCGATGCCGTTCTCGGGGTTGGCGCCCGGCGCGAAGGGGGTGCCCGCCTGGTGGCCGGAGGGGAACGAGCCCGTCGCCTTGCCGTAGACCACGTTTGAGGTGATTGTCAGCACCGACTGCGTCGGTATCGCATCCCGGTACAGCGGGATCTCCTTGATCTTGCTCATCACCGTGTGCACGACGGCGGCGGCGATGTCATCGGCCCGGTCGTCGTCATTGCCGTAGGTGGGGAAGTCGCCCTCGGTGATGTAGTCGATGACCAGCCCCGTTTCATCACGCACAGGGGTCACCGTGGCGTACTTGATGGCCGACAACGAGTCCGCCACGATCGACAATCCGGCGATGCCGCAGCCCAGGGTGCGCAGGATGTCGGAGTCGTGCAGTGCCATCTCGATTGACTCGTAGGCATAGCGGTCATGGCAGTAGTGGATGATGTTAAGGGCCTCGACGTAGGTGGCTGCCACCCAGTCGAGCATCTTCTCGTATCGCATCCACACGTCATCGAAGTCGAGGGGGCCATCACCGGCCACCCCTTCGTGGTCGGGGACGATGAGCTTGCCGCTCATCTCGTCGCGGCCGCCGTTGATGGCGTACAGCAGGGTTTTGGCGGCGTTCATGCGGGCACCGAAGAACTGCATCTGCTTGCCGACCCGCATCGGGGAGACGCAGCAGGCGATGGCCGCGTCGTCACCCCAGTGGGAGCGGATCTGCTCGTCGGCCTCGTACTGCACCGACGAGGTCTCGATGGAGATTGCCGCGCAGAACTCCTTGTAGCCCTCCGGCAGCTTCGGGTCCCAGAAGATCGTGATGTTCGGCTCGGGGGCAGGACCCAGGTTGCGCAGCGTCTGCAGCAGGCGGAATGAGGTCTTGGTGACCAGCGAACGCCCGTCCTCGCCGATGCCGGCGTCAGACCAGGTGGCCCAGTACGGATCGCCGGAGAAGATCTGGTCGTACTCGATGGTGCGCAGGAACCGCACGATCCGCAGCTTGATGACCAGGGCGTCGATGATCTCCTGGGCGTCCTCCTCGGTGAGCACGCCGTCGGCGAAGTCACGTTCGAAGTAGCAGTCGAAGAATGCGGAGAGCCGTCCGATGCTCATCGCGGCGCCGTCCTGCGACTTCACTGAGGCCAGGTAGCCGAAATACGTCCACTGTACGGCCTCCTTGGCGTTGCGCGCTGGGCCGGAGATGTCGAAGCCGTAGCTGGCGGCCATCGCCTTGAGTTTCTTCAGCGCCTTGATCTGCTCAGCATGCTCCTCGCGGAATCGTGCCCAGTGCTCCGAGAAGGGCGCTGAGTCGACGGCCGCCTTGTCGGCCTGCTTGAACTCGATCAGCTTGTCCACGCCATACAGCGCCACGCGCCGGTAGTCGCCGATGATGCGGCCACGGCCGTAGGCGTCGGGCAGGCCCGTGATGATGTGCGACGAGCGGGCGGCGCGGATCCGGGGGGTGTAGATGTCGAAGACTGCCTCGTTGTGTGTCTTGCGGTACTTCGTGAAGATGTCCTTGACGTCCTGGTTGGGCTCTTTGCCGGCCTCGCGGATGGCGGTCTCCACCATGCGCCACCCGCCGTTGGGCATCATCGCGCGTTTCAGTGGGGTGTCGGTCTGCAAGCCGACGATCACATCGTCGTCGGCACTGATGTGGCCCGGTGCGAAGGCGTCGATGTCCGCTGGCGTCTCGGTGTCGACGTCATAGACTCGGCGGGCACGCTCCACTGACAGGTAGTCCTGCTCCAAGGTGTCCCACACCCGGAGCGTCTTGGCGGTGGGACCTGCCAGGAAAGAGGCGTCACCGGTGTAGGGGGTGTAGTTGCGCTGGACGAAGTCCCGTACGTCAATGGCTTCCTGCCATGGCCCTGGAACGAAACCCTCCCAGGGATCGGTGCGGATGGGGCTGACTTCGGGCTCGGCGATGGTCGTCATAGATCCCTTCCTCAACTGCGTCCACCCGGCCCCGACCAAGACGGCTGCACGACCGGGCCGTCTGGAAGGGGCACGACGGTGGGCTGGTTCACGTTCGACGGGCCCATTCTAGCCGCGTGATATAGCGGCGACGGCCAGAGTCCCGCCACGAGAGATTGGGCTAGTGGGGCACATCCACGCTCAGGCTGGCTGCGGATCGCATGGCGCATGATTCAGGTGCGCTTTTCCTCCAAATGCCGCTACCACCCCATGACATAAACGGGGTCTTCGGGATTGGAAGATTGTGCGTCTGTGCCGGTCAGGAGGCCCGTTCCAGGGCCTCCGAGACGACAGTCGCCAGATCGTCCGCGGACTCAACGCCGACGCTCATCCGCAATAGCCCGCCGGTGATCCCCGCCGTCGCCCGGGCCTCGGGCGACATACCGGCGTGCGTCATGGAGTCAGGGTGGCAGATCAACGACTCGACCCCGCCCAGAGACTCCGCCAGGTGGAAGATCAGCAGCCCGTCGAGAAATCGCTCCGCCGCTTGGACGCCGCCGTGCAACTCCAGGCTGATAAGCGACCCGAAGCCGCTCTGCTGCCGGGCCGCGACCTCATGGCCCGGATGTTCCGGCAGGCCCGGATAGTAGAGACGTGCTACGGCGGGATGCGTGCGCAACACCTCGACGAGAACGGCGGCGTTCTCCTGGTGGACGCGGAGCCGGGCATCGAGAGTGCGGATGCCACGCAGCGCCAGGTAGGAATCGAAAGCCCCGGCGGTCAGGCCGAGGGCATTGCCCCACAGCCGCAGCCGCTCGTGCTGCTCCTGGGTGGCGGCGATCACCGCGCCGCCCACCACATCGGAATGCCCGTTCAGGAACTTCGTGGTGGAGTGCACCACCAGGTCCGCCCCGTGCTCCAGAGGACGCTGCAACAGTGGAGAGAGGAACGTGTTGTCAGCCACCACCAGCGCCCCGGCATCGTGGGCTGCCGCTGAAGCGGCGGCGATGTCGGTGATGCGCAGCAGCGGGTTCGAGGGCGTCTCGATCCACACCACCGCCGGGTTCTGGCCGAGCGCTGCCTGGAAGGCTGCGGGATCGTTGAAGTCAACGAAGTCCACGTCGAAACGTCCCTGCTCCGCCAGGAAGGCGAACAGCCGCCACGTGCCGCCGTAGGCGTCGTGCTGCACGACAGCCCGCCCGCCCGCCGGGATGAAGGCCTCGGCGATCAGGGTGATCGCGGCCAGACCCGTGCCGACTGCCGTCGCGCCCGCCCCGCCCTCCAAGGTGGCGAGCGCATCGCTGAGGAGGTCGCGGGTGGGATTGTTGGAACGGGAATAGTCGTACGCGCCCGGCTGGCCCATGCCGTCGAACAGGTAGTTGGTGCTGAGATAGATCGGCGGCACGACAGCCCCGACGGCCGGGTCGGCGCCCATCCCCGTGCGCACCGCGCGTGTCCAGCGTCCCAGATCTGCCATGTCTCCTCCTGAGGTCGTCCCCTCAACCTACCGCCTGGATGAGACAGCCGAGTCCGGGGCGGGCTGTTGCGGGAGACTGAGTTCATGAACCACGGGTCCCCAGCTCGCTACACGCACGGGCACAGCCGCGCGGTGCTCTCCAGCCATGCCAGTCGCACCGCCGAGAATTCCGCTGCCTATCTGCTACCACATCTATGCGAAGGACAGGCGCTCCTGGACGTCGGTTGTGGGCCCGCAACCATCACAGTCGGCCTGGCAGAGCATGTCGCCCCGGGACGCGTCGTCGCCCTGGATGCTGCTGAGGCGGCCCTGACAGCGGCGCGCGCCACCCTGGAGGCGCAGGGCTCACCCCAGGTCGAACTGACCATCGGTGATGCGCTGGCCCTGCCCTACCCGGATGACACCTTCGATGTTGTTCATGCCCACCAGGTGCTGCAGCACCTCGCTGATCCTGTCGCGGCCCTGGCGGAGATGCGTCGTGTCACGAAACCAGGAGGCCTGGTGGCGGTCCGCGACGCGATCTACTCAGCCATGACGTGGTACCCGCAGCCTGACGGCATGGAGGCGTGGCGCAGGGTCTACCTGGCCACGGCCCGCGCCAACGGCGGTGAGCCTGATGCGGGAAGCCGCCTGCTGGCCTGGTGCCGTGCGGCCGGATTCACCGACATCTCCTGTTCCGCTGACACCTGGTGCTATGCGACGCCCGAGTTGCGATCCTGGTGGGGTGAAATGTGGGCGGAACGCAGCCTGACCTCTTTCGGCCCGCGGACCGTGGAGCTGGGACTGGCAACCCAGGCTGATCTGGAAGCCATGGCTGCGGCCTGGCACGAGTGGTTAGCCAGCCCGGATGGCTGGTTTGCCGTCCTGCACGGCGAGGCGCTGGGGCGGGTTTGACAATGTGCTGTCGGCGCGCCGCAGCTCGGCGGACTTTGTCCCAGACATTCCTTGGGCCGGGCCCCAGCCACAGGGGACAGAACAAGTCCACCTGGTTGTGGGCAGGGGTCGAGCACGGAGGCGTACCGCTGCCCCCAGAAGGCGTTCCAGGGCTGTTGCTTGGCTGGCGCTCCGTGGCTCGTGAGTAAGGTGAAGAGGTCATCGACCTCGCTAGGGCTTGAGCACTGAAAGACCAACGCGACTCCACGCCCACCCGTGTCGATGGATGCCCCATGCCCGGGTCACGATGGATACAGCTGCTAAAAAACTATGGCAGCCATTGTGCTGTCGTCTTTGACGAAGCGGCCCCGCAGCACCACGCTAACCTCTGGGATCACATCGTTGGCGGCATCCCGGGCATGTCGCACCCTCTCCTTCGGCCAGCTGCGAGGAGAAAGAGCACAGCCCTGCAAACGCCGCAGGGACCCCGGTGAACCGGGGTCCCTGCGTGTTGACATATCAGGATATGCGCTCCTCGGTTTTGTTACTGAACACGTGTACCTGCGACGGATCGGCAGCCAGCCGGACCGTCTCGCCCTTCGCGGGAGCCTGGCGGGCGCCGACACGGGCCACGATCTGCTGGGCTCCGACGAGTTCTTCCTCGCTCAGGCCGGCGAGGGTGCCGTACAGGTACGAGTCCGCGCCGAGCTCCTCCACGACGGCGATGTCCAGGCCGATGCCCTGCCCATCAGTGGAGATGCGGAATGCCTCGGGGCGGATACCGAGGGTCAGGGCGCTCTCACCCTCCGCCTTGGCCAGGACCTCACGGCCGATGGGCACCACGTAGTCACCGATCTTCACGCCACCGTCGACGACGGTGCCTTCCATCAGGTTCATGGCGGGGGAGCCGATGAAGCCCGCGACGAACAGGTTCTTCGGGGTGTCGTACAGGGCCAGCGGCGAGTCGACCTGCTGCAGGACGCCGTCCTTCATCACCGCGACGCGATCGCCCATCGTCATGGCCTCCACCTGGTCGTGGGTGACGTAGACGGTGGTGACGCCCAGGCGGCGCTGCAAGGCGGCGATCTGGGTGCGGGTGGACACGCGCAGTTTGGCGTCGAGGTTCGACAGCGGCTCGTCCATGAGGAACACCTGGGGCTGTCGCACGATGGCGCGTCCCATGGCGACGCGCTGGCGCTGGCCACCCGACAGGGCCTTCGGTTTGCGGCTGAGGAAATCCTCAAGCCCCAGCAGCGCGGCTGCCTCCTTGACCCGCTTCTCGCGCTCCGCCTTGGGCACGTTCTGCATCTTCAGCGCAAAACCCATGTTGTCGGCGACGGTCATGTGCGGGTAGAGGGCGTAGTTCTGGAAGACCATCGCGATGTCGCGATCCTTCGGCGGCAGGTCGGTGACGTCACGGTCACCGATGAAGATGGAGCCCGAGTTGACCTCCTCGAGGCCGGCGAGCATACGCAGTGAGGTCGACTTGCCGCAGCCAGAGGGGCCGACCAGGACCATGAACTCGCCGTCGGCGATCTCCAGGTCGAGGTTGTTGACTGCGGCGCGATCCGAGCCGGGATAGATGCGCGAGGCTTCGCGGTAGCTGACAGTGGCCATGCCACGTTTCCTTTCCACGGGCAGGTACGTGCCCGACGATCCGTAGTGGGGGAAGTGTCTCTTCCTGGTGGAAAGGTTAACAGTCCCCACCCGCAGCGCACACGCACCCCATCAATCAGGGGCAACGTAGGCATGACAGCGGGTTTCAAAGATCCGTGATGGCGCATTGCTCTTAAATCCGCCAGGGGCTCGCGTACCATCGGGCGGGTGAGAGAGGAACCCGGAACCACCGACGAGGCCCCCCAGAGTGACGACGGCCAGGCGCAGGCCGATCAAGAGTGGTGGCAGGCCGAGGGCATGCCCTGGAAGCGCAAGCCGGAGCGCTCCGACCTCGCCTGCATGACTTGGATCGGTGTGGTTGCGGTCTATGGGCTGGCGACCCTGCCCCTGCGGGGCTGGCTGTTCGGCTCAGCCACCGACATCCTCGCCATGCTCACCGGCGGCCGGGTCTCTGTCGCCGCCACCGGCGCGCTCGCAGGAGTTGGGGAGCTACCGTACTGGCCGGTGGTGTTGCTCGTCGCTGCCGTCTCCAGCATCAAGTTCGACTGGATTTACTGGTGGGCTGGGAAGCTCTGGGGACGCGGGATGATCGAGGTGTGGGCCGGCCGCAGCAAACGTGCCGCACGCAACTACGCGAGGGTCGAGCGCTGGGCCAAGGCCCTCGGGCCGTGGGGTTTCCTCATCGCCTACTTGCCAATTCCACTGCCCATTCAGCCGGTTGTCTTTGTGCTCTCCGGAGCCACCGGGCTCAGCCTGAGACGGTTCCTCCTCTACGACTTCCTGGCCGACGGGCTCTGGCTGGCGCTCTATTTCTGGTTCGGCTGGTGGATCGGCGAACCGGTCGTCGGCCTGCTCAGAGCGTACGCCAGCATCTCGAACTATGTGGGCATCGGGCTGCTGGTGGTGGTCATCGGCTCAACGATCTTCCAGCAGAAGAAGACCGCTGCCTAAAGAGCCGTCAGGCGGTCGTGAGAACTGCCACCAGGAAGTCGCTGTCCGGCTGCCAGGGCCTCAGATCCCAGGTGGAGAACGCCAGGACCGGGGTCAGCTCCGCCACCTGCGCGTCGGACAGGAAGTCAGTGAAGTCGTAGCCGCGCCCAGCGCCGAACCCCGTCACCAGGCGGCCCCCAGAGGTCAGGTGGTCCTTGAGGCGGCGCAGGGTGTCGACGCGGGTCGAGGGAGCCAGGAAGCTCATCACATTCCCAGCCGACAAGATGATGTCGAAGTCCGCCTCGATTCCCTGGGACGGCAGGTCGAGTTCCGCCAGGTCGCCGACCAGGAAAGCCGGTCCGGGATGGTCCTCCTGCGCTGCCGCGATCAGGACGGGATCGACGTCCACCCCGACCACCCGGTGGCCGCGCTGATGGAGCCAGCCCGCGTGCCTGCCCGGGCCGCAGCCCGCATCGAGGATCCTGGCCTCGCGCGGCGCCATGGCGTCCACGGTGCGGGCCTCACCGTAGAGGTCATGTCCCGCTGCCTCCATGATCTTGAAGCGCTCGATGTAGCGGTGCGAGTGGTCAGGGTCGGCCGCGATCATGCGTGCCCACTTGCTCGGCTCAGGACTCATGGACGCCCATTGTGCTCGTGGTTCCCCTGGTTGTCGAAGCCAGGCCGATTGAAGGTGCCTGGCCGTGCAACGGAACCTCAGCCGGTGGGTCTGAGGCGCTACTCGTCTTGCTTTGCGTGCTCTGCGGTCATGTCCTTGGACGGGGCTCTCCTGGCCCACCAGTAGCCGCACGCCGACATCACCACGAGCGGCCCCCAGAGCAGCAGCGGCAAATAACACCAGACCATCACGGCCAGTGGCCAGCCGCTTATGGTCCCGCCGTCGGGGCGATGTCCGAAGACGACAGCTGATACCATCGCGACGTTGAAAAGCCAGGTGGCGACCAGACCACCGAGGAGCCCCGCCAGAGTGGGGAGTACGCGGGGAATCCGCCAGCCGAACAGGCGTTCGCCCCAGGGGCGCACCAAACCGATGCTGAGGAATCCAAAGCCGAGCTGCACAATGCTCAGGGCGTAGACGTATAGGTATGCCCCGATGGCACCGGGAGCCAGCTGCTGCTCCCGGAACTCAGAGGTTCCCGGGAGCCATCCCATGATCATCGCCACCCGCCACAGGGCGGAGGGGATCACGGAGAGGAAAGCCGCCCACGCACACAGGATCAGCCAGCTGGGTCGTTGTGGGGGTACGTCCTCAGAAGTCATGCTTCAGTATCGCAAACAATGTCCTGGCCGCTGCCGACGCAGCCGTCTAGCGTGGCTTGCTGACCGGTGATGGGAGCCTCCGGAGGGAGTCGAACCCTCGACCACTCGCTTACAAGGCGAGCGCTCTGGCCGCTGAGCTACGGAGGCGGGTGGGCATCATTGTGCCCTCATACAGGCGAAGTGGCCAAGTCCGTAAGGCTGGTGTCCGCGGCAGAGTCTCTCAGACGCCGGTCGCTGCGACGAAAAGCTGCCCCTCGCCGCGCGCCACGATCGCCTCCTCGGCCCCGATGAAGACCGCCTTCCCGGGTTTCAGAACGACTGGGTCCCCGTCGCCGCTCAGCTCGAATGAGCCGGAGGCGACCAGGCAGATCCGGCCCGAGTCGCTGCGAGGCACCTGCAGAGGACTGCCGTCGGTCGGCTGCAGCAGCCACAGCTCGAACTCCTCGAAGCTCGTCGGGTAGATATAGGTGCCGTCGGAACCGCTGGGGAGCAGCACTTCCGCGGGGGTGGGTGCGAAGCTTACGACGTGGAGGAGCGCGTCGACGTCGATGTGCTTCGCGGTCAGTCCACCGCGCAGCACGTTGTCGGAGTTCGCCATCACCTCTATGCAACAGCCACGCAGGTAGCTGTGCATTACGCCAGGTGCCAGCGCCAGGGCCTGGCCGGGTTCCAGCGAGAAACGGTTCAGCAGCAGGGCGGCGAGGATCCCCGGGTCGGAGGGGAAGTACTCGTCGATCTCGACGGCGGTGCGTGCGAAGAGCCCGAGCTCACCTGGTGCGTCGAGGTGGTTGACGGCGGCGCCCAGCACCTCGTCCACGAGATGACGGCGGTCATCGAGGCTCAGGACGTCGAGGAAAACCTCCTGCAGGGCGGGACTGCCATCACGATCACGCAGGGGACCGATCACGGAGGCCAGGGCATCGCCCACACCCAGGTCCTCGAACAGCTGCGCGGTCCGCACGGGATCGCGGAATCCGACGAGCGCCTCGAAGGAGGTCAGGGCGACGATGGTCTCGGGTTTGGGCCAGTCATCCTTGAAGGAGCGCTCGGGGGCTCCCAGCGGCACTCCCAGCAGCGACTCCCGGGCATGCCCCTCCCGGGCCTGCTGCCTGGTGGGGTGGGCCTGGAGACTGAGAGGGGATGCGGCCGACAGGATCTTCATCAGAAACGGCAGCCGGCGGCCGAAGGTCATCAGGGCGGCCTTGCCCAGCTGGTCCTGTTGCTGCGCCAGGTGCTCCGACAGCGTCGCGCCATCGGGTGTGGGGGAGTCACCCAGGGGATGGGCGCCGTACCACTGCTCTGCCCAGGGCTTCGCATCAGGGGCCTGGCCGATCAGGCTGGGGATGGCGTCCTTGGTGCCCCAGGGGTAGCTCTGGCGTACCCCGATCAGTTCCAGCATCGTTTCCTCCAGATGAACATGTCATGCCGTACCAGTGAACCCGGTCCCACAAGTCTCGTGCAGAACGCGCTGTTTTGCAGGAGATACGCGGAAACCGGTTGACATCCAGTTGCATGACACCAGCAGGGCTTACCTCGCAATCCTCGCGTACCATGGGGCCATGACCGAGGCTTCCCTGGAGACCCCACTCGCCGAGCGTGACGCCGCCATGCTTGATTTCGAGGAACGCTGGTTCACCCTCGACGTCCCCAAGGAACAGGCCATCATGGAGCGCTTCGGCTGCTCCACCACCCGTTACTACCAGCGGCTCAACAACCTGATCGACGACCCGGCCGCCCTCGGATACAAGCCGTTGCTGGTCAAGCGCCTGCGCCGCCAGCGCGCCCAGCGCCAGGCCGCCCGCTCCGCTCGCCGCCTCCACTCCTGAGACGAGGCCGCCACTCACCGGTCACGTGTCCCAGTGTGAGTCGGTGGTGTCCCCTGCCGCGCTGGCTCCCAGCCGATCATCATCTCGAACATCACGCCAGGCTGTCCGGGCAGGTCTGGGGTCCGATGGACGACGCGCCGGATTGGTGTTCTACCCGGAGTGGTCCTTTGCACTCTTGGGGGTTGAGTGCTAAGAATGTAGTTAGCACTCGGGCGCTTCGAGTGCTACCGGTAGGGCTGGTGAGGCCAAGGGCCGTCCGTCGCGGGCACTGTTCCTGCCAACGAAGAAAACAGGATTCCGGGGCCCCGCCCCGGCTGGACGGGAGGACTCCCGAAAACACCATGGCAAAGCTCATCGAATTCAACGAAGAGGCTCGCCGCGGCCTCGAGCGGGGCATGAACACCCTCGCAGACGCGGTCAAAGTAACCCTCGGCCCCAAGGGCCGCAACGTCGTGCTTGAGAAGAAGTGGGGCGCCCCCACCATCACCAATGATGGCGTCTCCATCGCCAAGGAGATCGAGCTCGACGATCCCTACGAGAAGATCGGCGCTGAGCTGGTCAAGGAAGTCGCCAAGAAGACTGACGACGTCGCCGGCGACGGCACCACCACTGCCACCGTCGTGGCCCAGGCGATGGTTCGCGAGGGCCTGCGCAATGTCACCGCCGGTGCCAACCCGATGGCTCTGAAGAAGGGCATCGAGACTGCTGTCGCCGCCATCGCCAAGGAGCTGGCCTCGCTGGCCATCGACGTGGAGACCAAGGAGCAGATCGCTGCCACCGCGTCCATCTCCGCCGCTGATCCCACCGTCGGCGAGATCATCGCCGAGGCCATGGACAAGGTCGGCAAGGAGGGTGTGATCACCGTCGAGGAGTCCAACACCTTCGGGCTGGAACTCGAACTGACCGAGGGTATGCGCTTCGACAAGGGCTACATCTCCCCGTACTTCGTCACCGATGCGGAGCGGATGGAGGCCACCCTCGACGATCCCTATGTCCTGATCGTCAACTCCAAGATCTCCTCCCTCAAGGACCTGCTTCCCGTGCTGGAGAAGGTCATGCAGTCCGGCAAGTCGTTGCTGGTGGTGGCTGAGGACGTCGAGGGCGAGGCTCTCGCCGGCCTGATCGTCAACAAGCTGCGTGGCACCTTCAAGTCCATCGCGGTCAAGGCGCCGGGCTTCGGCGACCGCCGCAAGGCCATGCTGGCTGACATCGCCATCCTCACCGGTGGGCAGGTGATCTCCGAGGAAGTCGGCCTGTCGCTCGACGCCGTCACCCTCGACCTGCTCGGCCGGGCCCGTCAGGTCATCGTCACCAAGGACGAGTGCACCATCGTCGACGGCGGTGGCGAGCAGGAGATGATCGAGGGGCGCGTCGCCCAGATCCGCAAGGAGATCGAGAACTCCGATTCCGAGTATGACCGTGAGAAGCTGCAGGAGCGCCTGGCCAAGCTGGCCGGTGGCGTTGCCGTCATCAAGGTGGGTGCCGCCACCGAGGTCGAGCTCAAAGAGCGTAAGCACCGCATCGAGGATGCCGTCCGCAACGCCAAGGCCGCGGTCGAGGAGGGCATCGTGCCCGGCGGTGGTGTCGCGCTGCTGCAGGCTTCCAAGGCTGCCAAGGTCGAGGGCCTGGATGACGACGAGCTGGTTGGTGCCAGCATCGTGCTGGCTGCGGCGCAGGGTCCGCTGCGTCAGATCGCCACGAACGCCGGTCTTGAGGGCGGCGTCATCGCTGAGAAGGTCGCCGGGCTGCCCAAGGGCCACGGTCTCAATGCCGCCACCGGCGAGTACGTCGACATGGTGGACGCGGGGATCATCGACCCGGCGAAGGTGACCCGGTCGGCACTGCAGAACGCTGCCTCCATCGCGGCGCTGTTCCTGACTACCGAGGCCGTCATCGCCGACAAGCCCGAGAAGGCTCCGGCTGCCGCCGGCGCTCCAGGCATGGACGAGATGGGTGGCATGGGCGGCTTCTGATCGCCAACACCCATACGAGGCGGGATCCCGGTTCGGGATCCCGCCTCTGTGTTTGCTGCCTTGTGTCCCGACGCCCATCCCCGGGCCGGGGCAGCTCCCGGCTCTGTCGCCGTGATTGTCCACTGGAACCTCCAGGCAAGCCCTTTCCTAGCGTTCCCCGGTGGAATAAGGTTTGCCTGACCTCACATGGTGGCCTGGAGGTGCCTGCGGGGTCTGATGACGACTGAATGGGTAACGCTGTGGGCAAGGGTATTGAAGGTGCGGTTCTCAGGACGCTGGGGGCCAGGGAGCATGTCCTGACGGTCACCGGCAGCGAGTATCGCGCAGGGCATTTCATCCGCGTGCATCTGCACTCGGACACACTGCTTGACGCGCGGGGGGAGGCGCCGGGCAACTGGGTGCGCGCCTGGTTCCCGGACCCGGACGGCGGTTCCAGGCAGTTCCAGCGGGGCTACACCCTGGCGGAGGCGGACCCGGTCTTAGGCACCATGGCCATCGACTTCGTCATCCACCATCCCATGGGGCCTGCCGCCTACTGGGCGACGACCTGCGAGCCCGGCGACCAGATTGTCGCCATGCGCTATGGCGAGCAGCCCTTCGCGCCACCCGATCCGCCGCCCGCCGGGTACCTCTTCCTGGGTGACCTGGCGTCGTATCCCGCGATCCACTCTCTGGCAGCCGTGGTTCCGCAGGAGAGCCCTGTGGTCGTCTTCCTGGAGAAGCATGACGACCGGGACCTTGAACTCCCACTGCCGGAAGGACCGAACATCACCGCCCGGTGGGTTGAGGAACTCCCCGACGGCCAAGGCCTGGCGCAGGCGATCTCGGCCAGGGACTGGACGGGCTGGTATGCCTGGGTCACCGCCGAATCCCTGACGACCCGGCGCGCGAAGACGCCGCTCCAGCGTGATTTCGGGCTGAACCGGTCCACGCTCCATGCCCAGGCCTACTGGATCCGTGGCCGTGCCATGGGCAAATCCCGTGTCCTCGAGGAGATCAACGAAGAACACGCCACAGCCAGCGTCCAGGCCACCGAGGACCCGGCGGCCGATGCAGGCGAACAAGCGAAGCCAGCCGAGGGACTCCTATCCCCGGCGAAGCAGGCCCTGATCGCCGGGGGAGTGGCGCAGGCGCTGCTGGCTGTCCTGCAGATTGTTCCCTTCATCCTGTTCGCGGAGGCCGCACGGCTGTTCCTCAAAGGAGCCACGCAGCAGGAGTTCATCACCCTGGGTGTCACAGCCTTGATCGTGATGGGCGCCAGTGCTGTGGGGACGGCGGTCCTGCTGTTCCTGATGCATCTCTACGACAGCCGTTTCGCCGCCGCGGTCAGGCGTCGGCTGATGGCCAAGCTGAACACGCTTCCACTGGGCTGGTTCGGCGACCGAAAAGCCGGCGATGTCAAGAAACTGGTCAGTGACGACGTCGCGGCACTGCACTATCTGGTCACCCACGCGGTCCTGGACCTGGTGGCCGCGATCGTCACGCCAGTGGCCGCCTTGGTCTATCTTTTCGCCGTCCAGTGGCGGCTGGCCTTGGTGCTGCTGATCCCGGTCGTGGCGTTCCTGTTCGTGATGACCCGGATCTCGGCTCGCGACCGGGACAAGACCATGACCTCACAGCGGTACCTGGCTCTGGCCTCCGGGCAGGCGCAGACATTCATGGCCACCCGCGACCAGGCGCGGGTCTTCGGGCCATCGTCGGTGGTGGACCTGCCTGGCACCCTGCGGATGGTCGGCGACTTCGTCGCTACCTGGCAGAGGGACACCGGCATGGCGAAGATCCAGGCGGTGATGATCAATCGCCCGACGACGGTTCTGGGGATCATGGTTCTGGCCGGCTGGCTGTTCATCATGCCGGGCTGGATGAGCGTCGCGGAGTTGATCCCATTCCTGATCCTTGGCACCTCCCTGGGCGGCCAGCTGCTGGGCATTGCGTCAAACATCGGCGCGCTGACGACTGGCCTGGGTGCTCGTGACAGCCTGGAGCTGCTGCTGGGAACCCCTGGCCTGGCGGAACCGGGGAACCGGAGCGTGCCGGCTGGGCATGTGCGTTTCGACAAGGTCCGGTTCAGCTACAACTCCGGCCGGACGGTGCTACCTGGGCTGGATTTGTCATTGGACAGAGGCACGGTCACCGCGCTGGTTGGCCCGTCGGGTGCCGGCAAGTCGACGGTCGCTGCGCTGCTGGCCCGGTTGTGGGATCCACAGCAGGGCTCGGTCAGCATCGACGGCGTGGATGTGCGGGACCTCACCCAGGACGAGCTGTATGCGAAGGTGACGATCCTTCTGCAGGACGTGCAGCTGATCAACGCCAGCGTCCGCGACAACATCGCACTGACCCGGCCGGAGGCGAGCGAAAGCGATATCCGCGCCGCTGCTCAGGCCGCGCACATCGACCAGCTGATCCAACAGCTGCCACAGGGCTACGACACGATCGTCGACTCCTCCCGGCTCTCCGGGGGCGAGCGCCAGCGCATCGGCATCGCCCGCGCGCTGCTGGCAGACACCCCCATCGTTGTGCTGGACGAGGCCACCGCTGCGGCGGATCCCGACTCTGAGTGGGCCATTCTCCAGGGCCTAGAGCGACTGCTGAAGGGACGGACCGTGCTGATGATCGCGCACCGCCTGCACACCATCCGGAAAGCCGATCGTATTGTCGTGCTGGATAACGGTGCCATCGCCGAGTCCGGTACGCATGAGGAGCTACTCGACCGCGAGGGGACGTACGCCGGTCTGTGGCATGCGACCGCCGCGCCGCAGGGGGAGGTCCGCTGATGCTCAGGAACATCCATGCTGTCGCCGGTGGCGGCCGTGTCTTCTGGGAGTACCTGTGCCTCGCCGTGGCCGCGGCCTCGTTGCAGGCCGTGGCCGTGCTGGTGCTCTTCCCGCTCCTTGGTGAGCTCTTCAGCGACCATCCCGCGACAGCGGGGACCTGGGCGCTGGTGTTCCTAGGGATTATCGCCCTGGCGTGGGGCGCTGACATCCTCACCGCCCGGCGGGGCCTGAGGCTCGGCATCGGCGTCATGCGGGCCATCGAGCGGCACGCACCGGAAGCGGTCCTGGCCTGGCCGGCCTCGAAGCTCACCCCCGCCAGGATTGCGGCTCTGCGCAGCCTCATGGCTAACGGGGCAGTTGAGGCCACCTCAGCAGTCATTCTCATGGTGACCCCCATCATCACCGCCACCGTGTTCACCTTCGCGCTTGGGCTGGGGTTGCTGACGATCTCAGTCCCAGTGGCCCTGGTCACCGCCCTGGGCGGGGTGCTTATGCTGCTGGCGCTCTGGGCAAGCACCCGGGTGGAGTCCCGCGCCCAGCGTCAGTACTCCCTGGCCATGGAAAAACTCGACAACAGGCTGTTCGAGTTCGCCTGGGCCCAGCCCTCACTACGCACCGCACGAAGTACCTCTGCTGGGCAGCGACTCGTCGATGACGCCATCACCACCACCCGGGGGCGTGTCCTGAGGCTGCTGCTGTGGCAGATCCCCGGTGAGTTCCTTTTCAGCCTTGTCCTCCAGCTAGTGCTGATCGGTTTCGGGGCCACTGCCTGGCTGGCTTTCAGCGGTAACTCCATCACCGCAGCTGCTGCAGCCACCCTCGTGATCGTCCTGCTGCGAGTGGTCGAACAGGTGACTGTGGTCTCCCGGTCCGTTGGCGGGGTTCTGGCCATCAACCAGACCCTCACCGAGGTCCGGGAGATCATCGAGACCGCACCCGTGACGCCCGCCGCCCCCGCCAGCCAAGCTCCCCACCTCGTCGCCGACGGCTTGCACGTCACCTATCCCGATGGGAGCGCCGGGCTGCAAGATGTCAGCCTCGACCTGCGCCCGGGGACGGTGACGGTCGTGGTGGGCTGCTCTGGGTCGGGCAAGACCACCCTGCTGCGCACCCTCGCCGGCCTGACCCCTGCCACCGCGGGAACCATCAGCCTCGATGGCCACGCCGCCACAGAGGCCGACCTGCTGGGCAACGCGACAGTCGTCTTCCAGCAGACTGCGCTGGGCGATGGCACGATCCGGGAGAACCTCCTGGCGGTGAACCCAGCCCTCGGACAGGCCGGCCTGGAACGCATCGCCGATACCGCCCAGCTCGCACCGGTGCTGCAGCACGCCAGCAATGGCTGGGACACCCCCGTCGGTGAGCTTGGCACCCAGCTCTCCGGTGGTGAGCGCCAGCGGGTGGGGATCGCTCGCGCGCTGGCGAAGCCCGCGCACCTGCTGCTGGTCGATGAGGCGACCTCAGCGTTGGACGCCCACAACGAGCAGGCGATAGTCGAGTCCATCAACCGCATCCGCCACGACTACACAACCGTGCTGGTGAGCCACCGCCCCGCCATGCTGAGGATCGCCGATGCGGTCATCGTCATGGCAGACGGTCGTATTGCCGAGCAGGGCAGCCCGTCGCAGCTGGAGGCATCCGGAGACCAATACGCCCGTCTTCTCAGCGAGTGGCAGGCCGCCAGCACGTGGCATGTCTGATGTCATCTGCCGGCAGCCATGGGCTGCGGCCACCAGCCCTGGCTCCGCCCGCCGGGCGCCGGGATCTTCCTGCGTGGACCGCCTCTGATGGAAACGGCAGACTAGGGGCCATGAGTCTGCTTGAGGTGATCGCGCTGCATGCGGCTGACGCACAGCGTGCTGAGGAAGGTGGTGCCGATCGTGTTGAACTACTCGGCACCATGGACGAGGACGGGCTTTCCCCGGAGCCCGTGACGGTGGCGAAGGTGCGCCGCGTCACGTCCATCCAGATCCGTCCCATGGTGCGGCTGCGTGGTGGCTTCCGCACCGACGGGGGTGAGGTCACCCGTCTCAAGGGGCTGATCTCCGCCTATCTGGATGAGGGGGCAGACGGTGTGGTGCTGGGCTTCCTGAACGGGCATGCTGGCATCGACCTCGAAGTGTGCAATGAGCTCGTCGCCGACGGCGGCTTCGCCTGGACGTTTCACCGGGCCATCGACAACTGCCTGGACTTCGATGACGCCTGGCAGGATCTGGCAACCCTGCCCCGCCTCGACCAGGTGCTCACCGCGGGGTCCGCGCGTGGCGTGGTCCACGGGCTTGATGAACTCCTGGCGCGGGCCCGCTCCCACCCTGGGATCGCCCGGATCATCATGGCCGGCGGAGGACTGAAGCCAGAACATGTTCCGTGGCTGGTCCGGGCAGGGGTGCGGGCATTCCACATCGGCAGCCCCGCTCGTCCCGGAGGCAGCTTCAAGGCGTATGTCGATCCCGGTCTGGTGCGCACCTGGCGGGAGCTGATAGACGAGCAGACAGCGGCCGTCAGGGGAACGGGGTGAGGCTGCGTCCCGTGAGGCAGCGCCGTGGTGCCCGTGTGCTCCTGGTCTGCGGGCCCGAGGTGCTGCTGCTGAACGACTCCGATCCGGGTGTCCCGGGCTTCTCCTGGTGGGTGGTGCCCGGAGGGGGCATCGACGCCGGCGAGCCCGTGAGGGAAGCAGCGGCCCGGGAGATCGCGGAGGAGACAGGGCTGATCCTGGCCCCTGGCGAGCTCACGGGGCCGGTGGCGCGGGGCCGGGTCTGCCACGGCTACACCGACCGGATCCTGGTGCAGGATGAGGTGTTCTTCACGGCGCACGTCAGTCGTTTCGAGCCGAGCACCGCGGGCTGGACCGAATCCGAGCGGCGACGCATGAAGGGTTTCCGCTGGTGGCCGCTCGACTCCCTGCCCAGCAGACTCTGGCCTTCACGCCTGGCTGACATCGCCGCATCGCATCCGGCCCATCCGCTCGATCTGGCGGACCGGGAGGAGTCGACGGTGCCGCTGACAGCGGCCGAGTGGGAACAGGTCAGCGCCGTGCCTGGTTGAACCCGGTGGCCAGGCAGCCGATACCAAGGGCCAGGGTGGCCCATCTGCCCAGGCCTGTCAGCAGGAAATCGCTTTTGGCCAGTACCGCGATCCCCATCAATACCCCTGTAACCAGCGCCGCGGTCCCGATCTGGCGGCCGACCTTGTTGGTGCGCAGCAGCAGTCCGCCTCCTCCCAGCAGTAGCCAGGGCATGGCCATAAACAACGGAGCACCCAGCAGGAAGGCGAACCCGGCGATGAAGAAGAACAGCTGCTGGGCTGCGCTCAGGGGCTGGTCCGCAGTGTTGTGCTGTGGCGGGTAGGGGCCTGGGCCGTTCGGCTGTAGGTCGATGCGGCTGCCCGGATCAGGGGGTGCCATACCGTCGCTGGGGCCTCCGGAAGCGGGCAGGTGCCCGGCAGCTGTGCTCACCGCGAACGGCTGGTGCGGATCACGTGCTCCCACACCTGCTGGAGACGCCGTCAGCAGCGCGGATGCCACATCGAAGGGGGCGGCTGGGTTGCGCCGCTGGGGCTCACGTGCGCCGAGTGCGGCCAGTGGCATCGACTGCGGCATTGGGGCGAAATCGTGCGGGGGAGCGATGGCGCCTGGCGTCAGGGGCTGCCTGACCTCCGCTGCGGGCAGGGGCGCCACCTCGGGAGTCGCGAAACCGTCTGGCCGCTCGATGGGGGCGTAAGCCGCGCCGTCAGTCCAGGTAGCCATGGAGAACAGACTAGCGGGAGGGCGGGGGCTCCCTGGAAACAACGATTCCAGGATCCTGCTCGCGGGCTTTGCGCAGCGCTGTTGAGTGTCCGTGCACCGGTGATGATTGATTGTTCCGGTGGGCTTCCCTGAGCGTGCTGCGCAGTTTTCTTCTGCGTAATGTTCATTTCTGAACTGATAATGAGCAATCTGCCGGTTGTGAGGCGAAGGAGTCCGACGATGGAAGTAATCATCTGCCCCGACGAGCATCAGGTCGGCCGGGTCGCCGCGGAGCGGGTGGTCAGCTGGGTGCAGGGACTCGCGACCCCGGTGCTCGGTCTCGCCACGGGAAGTTCTCCGCTGGCTCTCTACGGCGAATTGGCGCGCCGGGTGGCAGCAGGGGAGGCCGACTTCTCGCATGGCCTTGGGTTCGCCCTCGACGAGTACGTGGGCATCGACCCGGAGAATCCGCTCAGCTACCGGCAGACGATCCGGCGCACAGTCGTGGAGCCATTGCGCATGGAGCCCAGCCGGGTGCGGGTCCCCGACGGTGCCGCCCCCGACCTCGCAGCCGCCGCCCACGAATACGACCAGGCGATCAGGGCAGCCGGTGGCGTCGACGTGCAGGTGCTGGGCATCGGCAGCAACGGCCACATCGGGTTCAATGAGCCCACCTCGTCGTTCGGGTCTCGCACGCGCGTCAAGACCCTCACGCAGCAGACTCGCGCCGACAACGCACGGTTCTTCGCCGCGGGGGAGCAGGTCCCCACGCACTGCGTGACGCAGGGGCTGGGGACCATCATGGAGGCCCGTCATGTCGTCATGGTGGTGACAGGTAGTCATAAGGCCGATGCCGTCGCTGCCATGGTCGAGGGCCCTGTGGCAGCGGTGTGCCCCGGGTCCATCCTCCAGTTCCATCCCAGCGTCCTGGTGGTGACCGATGAGGCTGCTGCCGCCGGCCTGAAGCACGCGGATTACTTCCGGTATGTCGCTGACAACCTGATCTGATCCGGTGCCTTCAGGGTTCACCTCCTCAGGTTTCCCCCGGCCCTAGGGCGAGATAGACTTGCCTGCCAGTCACAACCACGAGGGAGAACCTGTCATGCCCACCGGAAGAGTGCGTTTCTTCGATGCCGACAAGGGTTTCGGGTTCATCACGAAAGACGGTGGAGGCGACGTGTTCGTCGGCTCCGGCGTTCTCCCCAAGGGCATGACTGCCCTGAAGCCGGGCCAGAAGGTGGAGTTCGGGGTGATCGACGGGCGCCGCGGCGAGCAGGCTCTGTCGGTGCGCCTGGTCGAGGCACCCCCGTCACTCTCCAAGGCCTCGCGGAAGAAGGCCCAGGACATGGCCGTGATCGTCGAGGATCTGATCAAGATGCTCGACGCCCTGGGCAACGGCTACCGGCACGGCCGCTACCCCGACGACCGGCATGGCGCGAAGATTGCGGCTGTGCTGCGTCGTGTCGCCGATGAGCTGGAGCTGTGAAAGTGGCCGCGGTCAAACTTGACTCCATAGCCGCTGCCGCAGTCGATATGGCCCGCGCCGCCGCGATCGACTCTGGGGGCGAGGGTGCGGTCGGCACGCACCTGGGAGTGAGCGCTGAGGCTGAGCGGGTCGTTACCCACTCTTTCGCCTGCCTGCTGACGGGATACCCAGACTGGTACTGGGCGGTGACCCTGGTGCGTGCCTCGCGGGCGCGGGTGGCCACCGTAAACGAGGTCGTGCTGCTGCCCCGCACAGACGCCCTGCTGGCGCCCGCCTGGGTGCCCTGGGAGCAGCGTATCCAGCCTGGTGACATTAGCCCTGGGATGTTGATGCCCACCCCGGACAACGACCCTCGTCTCGAACCCGGTTTCGCAGCCACCGACCTGCCTGCCGACGCCGACCCCGCCGAGTGGACGCAGCTTCGCAGCACCGTCGCCGAGCTCGGCCTCGGGCGGGAGCGAGTGCTCTCGGCGGCTGGCCGTGACGCCGCTGCGGAGCGATGGCTCTCGGGTGCGCCGGGAAACGGCGACGACTCCAGCCGTCATGCGCCCGCCACCTGCGGGTCCTGTGGCTACTTCGTGCCGCTGCGCGGCTCTCTCGGCACCCTGTTCGGGGCTTGCGCCAACGAGTATTCCCCCTCGGATGCGCGGGTCGTCAGTCTTGAGCACGGCTGTGGCGGGCATTCCGATGTGGTGGCCGCTGAACGTCCGCGGGAGCTGCCTGCGCCGGTGTTCGACACCATCGGCATCGATGAACATCTCTTTAGCTGACACTGAGTGGGGTTATCGTCACCGGGGGCTCCCGAGGCTATGATCCGGATACGTGGTCATGAAATCCCCGAAAGCCGCCCGGCGACCTGAGAGTCTCGGTGCTCTCGCTGGCGCCCCCTGGACCGAGCGTTATTTCCGTATCTCCAAACATGGCTCGTCTGTCGGGCAGGAGGTGCGCGGTGGCCTGGTGACATTCTTCGCGATGGCATACATCATCGCGCTGAACCCGCTCATCATTGGCACCACCACCGACATCAACGGCAACCTGATCTCCGGGGCCCCCAAGTTCTTGGAAGGCCCTGCTGGTGCCGCTCCCGTGATTGATGCCGCCGCAGTCGGCGCCTCCATCGGGATGGTGGCAGCCGCCACCGCCTTCATAGCGGGCATCATGACCATCCTCATGGGCATGGTCGGACGTTTCCCCATGGGGCTTGCTACCGGCCTCGGCCTGAACGCGCTGGTCGCCTACACCCTCGCCCCGAAAATGACCTGGCCGCAGGCTATGGGACTCGTGGTCTGGGAGGGCATCCTGATCGCGATCCTCGTGCTCACCGGTTTCCGCACCGCCGTGTTTAAGGCTGTGCCGAAGACTCTGCGTACCGCCATCTCCGTCGGCATCGGTCTGTTCATCGCGTTTGTCGGTCTCATCAACGCCGGGGTGGTGCGCAAGCCCGCGGGTTCCCCGCCGGTCGAGCTCGGCATCGGGGGGTCGTTGACGGGTTGGCCCATTCTCGTCTTCATCGTCGGGCTGGGCTTGCTCATCGTGCTCCACGTGCTGAAGGTCAAGGGCGCGATGCTGATCTCCATCGTCTCTGCGACGGTCCTTGCAATCATCGTCGAAGCGGTCGCCCACGTCGGTGCACATGTCGGGACGGAGAACCCCACGGGGTGGGCGTTGAACGTGCCCTCGCTGGCGAACTTCTCCCTGCCGGATCTCGGCCTGCTGTTCCGTGTGGATCTGTTCGGGGCCTTCTATCCCGACGGCCAGTTCAGCTTCCCCACCTTCCTAGGGCTGATGGTGCTGGTGTTCTCGCTGCTGCTGGCAGACTTCTTCGACACGATGGGCACCGTCGTGGCCGTCGGCTCCGAGGGGAAGCTCCTGGACGCTGACGGGATGCCCGAGCGTGTCACTGAGATCCTGCTGGTCGATTCGCTCGGCGCGGTCGCTGGTGGTATCGGCTCCGTCTCCTCCACCACCTGCTATGTGGAGTCGACGGCGGGTGTTGGGGAAGGGGCGCGCACCGGGCTGGCCTCCGTCGTCACCGGCCTTGCCTTCCTGGCCGCAGTCTTCCTGTCGCCGATCATCAACATGGTGCCCTCCGAGGCAGCCTCGCCGGTGCTGGTCTTCGTCGGCTTCCTGATGATCGCCCAGGTGGTGGATGTCAACTGGAACGATCCCGAGGTGGGTATCCCAGCGTTCCTGACCATCATTCTGATGCCGTTCTCGTATTCCATCACCGTCGGCATTGGCGTCGGCTTCCTCGCCCATGTATTCATCAAGGTGATCCGTGGGCATGCGAAGCGGGTGCACTCGCTGATGTATGTGGTCGCGCTGTTGTTCATCATCTATTTCTTGCAGGGACCGCTCTTGGCTCTCGTCGGCTGAATCGGTCTTCTCTGATTTCTTGGGGCATGGCGTGAAGTATTGTGTCCATCTGCCAAGGCTGGGGTGTCATCCCTTTGGCCTTATGGGCTCAGAAATGTAAGAAAGCCTATTGGTTTGCCAGGGAAACTCAGGTAGCGTTAAGACGTAGTTGGTTGAATGTTCATCCATCCGCTGGTCAAGGAGCCGGCGATGAGAAAGGAATAATCATGAAGTCAGCCAAGTTTGCCGGCCTTGCGTCTTTCATCGCAGGGGTTCTCATGATCGTATCCGGAGCATTCGCGTGGGGGCTCACCTCCACTCAGCTCGCCTCTGAGAACATCACCGTGGCCAACGACGCCCCGGCCTTCGGAGGGTCGAAGGTGGCGGGCCCCCTGACCGCTTTCTACCAGGCTGAGGCCGTGAAGAAGCACACCATGGCCGCGAGCGAAGGCCTGACCTATGCCGAGCTGGGCACCAAGGTGGAGGAGGCCAAGGCCTCAGGTGACACCGCTACCGCTGAGAAGCTCCAGACGGCCCGCAACATGGTCGAGACTGGCAACTTCGTGCGTTCCTCCCTGTTCACCTCCGTCATGGCGTTCGGAGTGTCTGCCCTCGTGATGGGAGCCGGACTGCTCTTCAGCCTCCTCGGCTGGGGCGTGTACCGGATGTCTGTCGTCCGCGCCCAGGAAATCGAGGCGGCTCAGCAGGACTGAGACTGGCGCGAAAGGACCACACAGGCGGGCTCAGCCTTGCCCTTAGCGGGGGAGGCTGAGCCCGCCTCATGCCCAGGTTCTGCCGGCCCCGGCGGTGGGTCTTGAGAGATGCCACTAGTCTTGGCGCATGTTTGAGAAGGTCCTTGTCGCAAACCGTGGTGAGATCGCAGTCCGCGGTGTCCGTGCCGCCTTCGAGCTGGGCTGCAAGACCGTCTCCATCTTCCCTTACGAAGACCGCAACGCGGATCACCGGATCAAGGCCTCCGAGTCCTACCAGATTGGGGAGCAGGGGCATCCGGTCAAGGCCTACCTGGACATCAGCGAGATCATTCGCGTCGCGAAGGAATCCGGGGCCGACGCGGTCTACCCCGGGTACGGCTTCCTGTCCGAGAATCCAGACCTCGCCTCCGCCTGCGCCGCCAACGGGATCACCTTCGTCGGCCCCTCCGCCGACGTGCTGGAGCTGGCCGGCAACAAGGTCCGGGCCCTTGAGCAGGCACGCAAGGCCGGAGTCCCGACCCTCAAATCGACACCACCGTCGACCGACCCTGCCGAGCTGATCGCGGGCGCCGAGGAGATCGGCTTCCCGGTGTTCATCAAAGCGGTCGCGGGCGGTGGCGGCCGCGGCATGCGACGCGTCGACGACCCGGCCCGGTTCTCCGACGAGCTGGGTGCCGCCATGCGAGAGGCGCAGGGTGCCTTCGGCGATCCGACGGTCTTCGTGGAACAAGCGGTCGCTGCACCCCGTCACATCGAGGTGCAGATCCTCGCCGACCACGAGGGCAACGTGGTGCACCTGTTCGAGCGCGACTGTTCCATCCAGCGCCGTCACCAGAAGGTGGTGGAGATCGCGCCGGCGCCACACATCAGCGACGAGCTGCGGGCCGCGCTGACCACGGACGTCGTGAAGTTCGCCAAGGCCATCAACTACACCTGCGCCGGCACCGTCGAGTTCCTCGTTGAGACATCGGGTCCGCGGGCAGGAAGTCACGTCTTCATCGAGATGAACCCGCGCATCCAGGTGGAGCACACCGTCACCGAGGAGATCACCGACGTCGACCTGGTGCAGGCGCAGCTGAGGATCGCCGCTGGGGAGACCCTGGAGGAGATCGGGATCCGGCAGGACGAGCTGCACATCCGCGGCGCCGCCCTGCAGTGCCGCATCACGACGGAGGACCCGGCCAACTCGTTCCGCCCCGACACCGGGGTGATCCAGGCCTACCGCTCCGCCTCCGGCGCGGGTATCCGCCTGGACGGTGGCACCACCGGGACCGGTGTTGAGATCAGCCCCCACTTCGACTCGCTGCTGGTCAAGCTCACCGCACGCGGCCGCAACCTCCACGACGCGGTGGTCAGGGCCAAGCGTGCCTTGGCAGAGTTCCGTGTCCGTGGCATCGCGACGAATATCTCATTCCTGCGAGCCGTCCTGGAGGACCCAGACTTTGAGCAGGGCGTGGTCACCACGTCGTTCATCGACGAGCGACCCCACCTGCTGACGGGCCGCGTCCCGGCCGACCGGGGTACCAAGCTGGCACGGTTCCTCGCCGGCGTCACCGTCAACCAGCCGAACGGCCCTGCCCCCACCACCCTGGAACCTGCCGCAAAACTGCCCGCGAGGCTGCCGGCAGGCGAGATCCCAGACGGTGCCCGGCAACGGTTGCTCGCTCTCGGCCCGGCCGGGTTCGCCAGGTCCCTGCGCGAGCAGCAGGCGGTGGGAGTGACCGACACCACATTCCGCGACGCCCACCAGTCGCTGTTGGCGACGCGCGTGCGCACCCGGGACCTGGTGGCGGTGGCCCCTTGGCAGGCGCGGCTGCTGCCCGGCCTGTTTTCCGTCGAGTGCTGGGGTGGCGCCACCTACGATGTCGCGCTGCGGTTCCTCGGCGAGGACCCATGGGAGCGGCTCGCGAAGCTCCGGGCCGCGATGCCGAACCAGAATCTGCAGATGCTGCTGCGCGGCCGCAACACCGTCGGCTACACCCCCTACCCGACGGAGGTGACCCGGGCTTTCGTCTCGGAGGCGGCCGAGACCGGGGTGGACATCTTCCGCATCTTCGATGCCCTGAACGACGTGGAGCAGATGCGTCCCGCCATCGATGCCGTCGTCAACGAGACCGCGGCGGTGGCGGAGGTCGCGCTCTGCTATACCGCGAACCTGCTGGATCCTGCCGAGAGGACCTACACCCTCGACCACTATCTGCGGCTCGCGGAGCGGATCGTCGCCGCCGGCGCCCACATCTTGGCCATCAAGGACATGGCAGGGTTGCTGCGGCCGGCCGCAGCAACCCGCCTGGTGACAGCCCTCCGGGAACGTTTCGACCTTCCGGTGCACCTCCACACCCACGACACCACAGGCGGGCAGCTCGCCACCCTGATGGCGGCGATCGATGCCGGGGTGGATGCGGTGGATGCCGCGAACTCGGCAATGTCCTCCACCACGTCGCAGCCGCCCATGTCGGCACTGCTGATGGCCCTTGACGGCACTGGTCGGGCTCCGGACATTGACCCGCAGGCGGTGCTGGACCTGGAACCGTACTGGGAGGCGGTCCGCAGGCTCTACCAGCCATTCGAGTCGGGGCTGCCCGCCCCCACGGGGCGCGTCTACAGCCACGAGATCCCCGGCGGTCAGCTGTCCAACCTGCGGCAGCAGGCCATCGCGCTCGGGCTGGGAGACAAGTTCGAGGCCATCGAGGCGATGTACGCTGCCGCCGACAAAATCCTGGGGCGTCCAACGAAGGTGACGCCGTCCTCGAAGGTGGTCGGCGACCTGGCGCTGCACCTGGTTGCTGTCGGTGCTGATCCGGAGGAGTTCGCGGCCGACCCGCGCGGCTTCGACATCCCCGACTCGGTGATTGGTTTCCTCAACGGTGAGCTGGGCGAGCCAGCGGGCGGCTGGCCGGAACCGTTCCGCACCCGGGCTCTGGAGGGGCGCCGCAAGCCGCCCCGCATCACCGAGGTGGCAGCTGAGGACCTCGCCTTGCTGGAGAAGCCCGGCGTGGAGCGGCAGCAGACCCTCAATCGGCTGCTGTTCCCCGGCCCGACCCGCGACTTCCAGCAGGGGCGCGACGAGTTCGGCGACGTCTCCGTGCTGCCGACCGTGCCCTACCTATACGGGATGGAACCCGGTCACGAGTACCACGTCCCGCTGGAGAAGGGCGTCACTCTGCTGCTCGGCCTGGAGGCCATCGGCGCTCCCGACAAGTGGGCGATGCGCACCGTCATGACGCTCCTCAACGGGCAGTTGCGGCGGATACGGGTACGCGACGAGTCCCTGGAGTCGGAGGTGGTCTCCGCGGAGAGAGCCGATCCCGGCAACCGCGGGCACGTCGCCGCCCCCTTCGCGGGAGCGGTGACGGTGACCGTCGCGGAGGGAGACGAGGTCGCAGCCGGCGATCAAGTGGCCACCATCGAAGCCATGAAAATGGAGGCCGCCATCAACGCCCCCATCACGGGCGTGGTCAAGCGCGTGGTCCTGGGTGGTACCACGCAGCTAGACGGCGGCGACCTGGTGACCGTGATCGAGTAGGCGACTCCTCGGTCTCCGGATCATATTGTGTGCTGGGCAGGCTGATCACCCTGACGGCAGGTCAGTCACAGTGTGGTGTGCGCTGACCTATGGCCCTTCCTCGGCGGGGCCATGCTGGACTGTGCTAGGGAAACGCCGGTCTGACAGGCCATAATGAATTATCCAGCATATTTCCTGGATTTCTTCCGGGAAAATGTCTAGAGTCTGGCGATGAGAACTTCTGCTGAAAACGGTTGTTGAGTGTTTCCATGGCCAGAATAAAAGAGCCGCCGAAGTGGTGTCTCGTGTGGATGGGCGATGGAGTCAGGGCAGCGTATAGGCGCTGCGAGAGGTGCTATCCCAAGCCAGGGTCTCCGAGAGAGACGCAGAAGAACTTTGGAAGGAACCTAAATGGAGAAAAATAATGGAACAGTGGTTCGGTTAGGGTGCTGGCTCGGGTTGACGGGTTCTTATACGCCTCGCCCTGGGGAAACCAGGCCCTTGTGGTACAAAATTCCCAAGCGCAAGTATCTGGCCATCTCCATTCCACTCTATTCTGCTGCACTGGTGCTATTCTTTGTTCTGCTGTATACAGGAGTCTACTGGAGTCATGCCGCGTTGGTGTCAGCATTGTTCTTTGCCGTAGTAATGCTCGCTGCTGAGCGCAGCACCATAAAATATCAGGAAGAGAATCCCGGCTCCGAGAAGAAGTGATAGTCAGGTGGTTTAGGGTGGCTGATTTTGGTGTTGCGAATAATTGTCGCTGGTGCAATGAGGTTTATTCACAGCCGCAACCAACCTGCTCTGACAAGAAGTTTCGCTGTTTGTTGGCCGCCTCATGAATAAGCTTCAATGATTCTGGCGATAGCGAGCGATGACACCGGGGTTCCACCCCTGGGTGTTGGCTGGTCAAGCCAGTTAATACCACAAAATTCATCATCAGGAGGATTGAGATAGCCGAGGCACTTTCCTGCATGGCTGGAGTGATCTAGGAATATATTAGATTCTCTAGGATTTTCTCGGAACAAGGTACTAGGCTCTGGTGGGCTGGTAGCCTTCGTCGATACTGGCATTTCGCGCGATGTGTTTGTCGCGGCGCGATCAAGTGAATAGTCAGGATCGGTTTTGCTGATTTCGGTGTTTATCTCTGAGAAAAATGGGGTTTGGGGCTGACGTGTTCGTCAGCCCCAAACCCCATTCGTCGATCTGCCTTTAGTGTTGTAGCTATCAAACCATAGGAAGACAGCTCGTATTTCTAGCTCCCACAAAGACAGTCCCACGCCCACGGTGGGCCTGTTGGCGTACCCGTAGCCGATGGTCGGTACTTGTGCTGCTACCTGGAAGTTCTTCACGGCTTGGATGGTCTGCTCGCCGTAGACCCCGTCGACGTCCTCGTACGTCATGATTGCGAAGAACGCCAGGGTCATCTGGATGTCCTGGGTGCTCATTTCGTCGGCTTGGGCCGGCTGAGATGTGGCCGAGAAGGTCTGCGCCGAGGATCACGAGTCCACGACCACAACGTCCTGAGGTTCGGAGAGCTCGCGGAGGAAGCTGAGGAGTGGGGCCACGATGGCCCTCGTGGCCTCGTCCAGGGTCTCCGGATCGATCTCCTCCAAAGCCTCGCGTGTGGCGACGGCATGGGCATGGTGACCGTAGCCCGCTTTCATGCCGGGCAGTGGCATCAACGGGATGCCGAGCGGGCGCTGTCCGAGGTGGTTCACTGACAGCGTCGAGGGCAGGCCACGGCGTGCCAGGTCGAATTCCACCGAATCTAGGCGGCGGTAGTCGATCTGTGCTGTGGGGCCTGCCAGGTGTTCCAGCCACACCAGGAACACCTCCCAGCACTGCTCAAGGCGCTCCTGGGGTACAAAACCCCCAGTCAGAAGGATCTCCGCGTCCTGCTTCAGCGGATGTGACGGGTCAACCTCCAGATCCGGGTTGCGGCGGAACAACCCCCAGCGGCGCTTCATGGCAGGGGTCGGATAATGGTCCGCGAACACCGTGCTCAGCGCCGCCGCCACCTCGGGTGGGGCGCCGAAGATGTCCCGGACATCATCGATACGGATGCCAAAGAGCCTCATCGCTCGCATGAACCACAGCCTACCCGGTGATGACCAGTATGCTGGCCGACACCATGAGATCCATTCACTGTATCGCCGCAGCAGCTGTGGCGACCACGTGTCTGGCCTGGGGGGGGAACCCCGGCCTTAGCCGACGTCACCATCGCTGATTCCGGGGGCGCCTTGACGGGGCTGGCATTCGACCGGCAATCGTCCCGGCTGTTTGCCGTCTCCGAATCCGACGGGACGAACATCCTGGTCACGGACTCGAAGGGGGAGAAAGCGGGCACCGTGAGCTTCACTGCCAGCACCGAGTCGGTACAGGGCCTGGCCCTGCACTCGGATGCTCTCTATGTAGGTGACATCGGTGACCCAAACGCGACCCGCAAGAAGGTCACCGTGTACCGGCTCCCCACCGCAGTGGGAAACCAGCCATACCAGGCCTACGACTTCAGCTACCCGGACGGCTCCCACGATGCCAAAGCCCTGCTGGTCTCCGGCAAAGGCCGCATTTACATCATCACGGGTGGCGACCAGCCGGGCATCTACTATGCCGAGACAGAGCCATCGCGGTCGGCGACGAACAAACTGACCCGTGCGGCTGACGCACCCGCAGGGGTGACTGACGCCGTTTTCCTCGCCGATGGCGTCACCATGGCCATTCGCACGGCCACGGGAGTCCAGGTCATGGACGCGAGATCGTGGGAGGCCCGCGCCACCGTCACCTACGAAGGTGCCCCTGACGGGGAGTCGCTGACGGCCTTCGCTGACGACAAGATCCTGGTCGGTGCAGGCCCGCAGCTGCGCGAAGAGGCCGTCCCCGTATCGGATGGCACCATCACCATCTCGCCGTCTGGTGAGGGGGCGTCGGCCTCACCGGAGGCCTCAGCGCCGGACACCGCAGCCAGCAGCCCAGCCGCCACGGAGGGGGGAAGCGCCGCCCCGGACCCTGAGCAAAAGACCAGCCAGCCAGCGCGTGGGGGCACCCGGCTGGCTCTCGCCGCCGCCGCTGTGCTGGCGCTGGTGCTCGGCGCAATAGTGTTCTTCCGCAAAAACTAGAGCCTTTCCAGGACATAGTCGATGCAGGCGGTCAGCGCCTCCACGTCGGCTTGGTCCACGGAGGCGTAGGTGCCGATCCGCAGCTGGTTGCGTTGCAGTGCCCGGTAGGGGTCGATGTCCACGATCCCGTTGTGCCGCAGCTCCGCCACGAGGTGGCCGGCATCCACTTCCGGGACCAGGTCGATGGTCGCGACCACTGGGGACCGGTGCTCCGGGTTGGCGACGAATGGCGTCGCGTGGGGTGATGCCTCTGCCCAGGCATAGACGTGACTGCTCATCTGGCGGCAGCGCGCCTCGGCGGCGCCGATACCTCCCAGCTCCAGCAGCCAGTTGATCTGGTCCTCCAACAGCAGCAGCGTTGCGATCGCTGGGGTGTTCAGTGTCTGGTGCTTGGCCGAATTCGTGGCTGCGACGCTCAGGTTCAGTGACTCCGGTATCCAGCGGCCCGAGGCGGCGATTTGCCCGGCCCGTTCCAACGCGGCTGGCGAACAGAAGGCGATCCACAGACCACCGTCGGAGGAGAGGTTCTTCTGTGGGGCGAAATAGTAGGCGTCCACCTGCCTGATGTCGGCAGCCATGCCACCCGCCGACGATGTCGCATCGACCAGCACCAGGCCGTCCCCGATCCGTTCCACCGGGGCAGCGGCGCCTGTGGAGGTCTCGTTCTGGGCCCAGGCCACGGCATCCGCAGCCTCCGGGACGGGCAGGACGACCGACCCCGGCTCGCACTCCGTGATGCTGGGATCGTTCAGGAAGGGGGCTGCTGCGGCGGCGCGCGTGAACTTCCGGGTGAACTCGCCGAAGACCGCATGCGCAGATTGCTGCTTGATCAGGGAACAGACCGCCACGTCCCAGAAGACCGTTGAGCCGCCATTGCCGAGCACCACCTGATAGTCGTCCGGCAGCTGGTACAGCTCCCGCAGTCCCTCCTGGACCATGGCAACGAGCTGTTTCACCGGGGCCTGGCGATGTGAGGTGCCGATCACATCGCCACGCAGCGACAGGTAGTCGAGGGCCTCTGGGCGCACTTTGGCCGGGCCTGAGCCGAAACGGCCGTCAGCGGGCAGGAGGTCTTCAGGGATGACGATCATCCCGGCATTCTTCCATGCTGTTGAAAACTGGGAATGCGCGGTTCACCGTGTGGGAGGGCTTCAGTGGTTGGATGAGCCCATGGCGAAACTGCGGGTTGGACGGGCGGTGACACCGTCAGGGACGGTTGAGGAGGCGATCATCGAGATCGCAGGCGGACGCATCACCGCCATCACAGACGGGGGACCTGATGATGGCCTGTGGGCAGTCCCCGGTTTCGTCGACACCCACTGCCACGGGGCAGTCGGGGTCAGTTTCGGCGACCCGGACCCGGAGGCCAACTTGCGTGCTGCCGAATACCACCGCTCACAGGGAACCACCACCCTGTTCGCGTCCACTGTGACCGAGCCCCTGGAAAAGCTGGAAGCCCAGTGCCGGGTCCTGAGGGGGCTCGTCGAGGCGGGTGAGCTCGATGGCATCCACCTGGAGGGTCCTTTCCTGTCCGAGGCCAGGAAAGGTGCTCACGACGCCGTCCTGCTGCGTGACCCCGATCCCGGAGCGGTCGAACGACTCATCGCCGCAGGCGGGCCGGCGTTGCGCATGGTCACGCTGGCTGTCGAGCGCAGAGGAGGGGAGGCAGCCACCCGGCGGTTCACGCAGGCGGGCGTCAAGGTGGCCTTCGGCCACTCGGACGCCGACGAGCACGTCACCGCTAAGTCCATCGGCTGGGGAGCGTGCATCGCCACCCACTTGTTCTCCGCGATGCGCTCCATCCACCATCGCGAGCCCGGTCCCGTGCCTGTGCTGCTCTCCGACGAACGCGTGATGTGCGAGCTGATCTGCGACGGCATCCACCACCGGCCTGTGATCGCGAAGATGGCCATCGACGCCGCCGGGCTCGGCCGCATCTGCCTGGTGACCGACGCCATGAGCGCCACGGGGCAGGGGAACGGGCGTTATCTGCTGGGTGAGCTCGAGGTGGAGGTGCAGGATGGCACCGCCCGGCTCGTCACCGCCGATGGCACCCCCGGCGCCATCGCCGGATCCACCCTCACCATGGCCGAGGCGTTCAAGTTCGCCATCCAGCACGTCGGGCTCAGCATCCCCGAGGCCGCCCAGATCGCGGCCACCACACCCGCCCGGTGGCATGGACTGGATGAGGTCGGCACCCTGGAGGCCGGCAAACGTGCTGACATCTGCGTTGTCGGCGAATCCGGTGAACTGCGGCAGGTCTGGCGGCGGGGCGAGCGGGTGGCTTAGGCGTTCACCGAGCGGAGGGTTGCCTGCAGCCGTGTCTCCAGGCCGGTGCGCACGGCCGGCCACTCGGTGGAGAGGATCGAGAAGACCACCGTGTCACGCCACGAGCCGTCGGCACGCGGCTGATGGTGCCGCAACACTCCCTCCCGCACCGCGCCCAGGCGCGCTATGGCCTTCTGGGAACGCTCGTTGATGCTGTCGGTCTGGAGTTTCACGCGCTCGAAGCCGCAATCTTCGAAGGCATGCCCCAGCAGCAGGAGCTTCACCTCGGCGTTCAAACCCTTGCCCCACAGATCCGGGCGATAGGCCGTCCAGCCCGCGTGGGCCCGGCACGCCGTGGGTTCGAGGTCACCCAGCGAAGTGGTCCCTACGACCTCGCCTGCCGCACCGAATCCGGTGTCACTCGCCAGGCGGATCGTATACATGCTCCGGCTCTCCCCGGCCCCGGCAATCAGGCGCCCGATCGCGGCAGCACGGTCGCTGGCTCCCCCCGCGAACCCCAGAGCGAAGACACGCGGATCGTCGAGGGCCTCTACCAGTGCGGTCTCGTCCTTTGCCTGCGTCGGGTCGAGTCTCACCAGGCTGCCGATGAGTGGCCTGCCATCAGGGTTGTGCGCCATGAGAGCATCCTCGCATAGCTCTGGTGCATATTTTCAGGACCCACAGCCATATCTGAGTACGGGTGTCGCATAACATCACTAGCATTGCGTTCAAGGAGGCGTTGTTGCAATGAGCGAGCTGATCGACACCACGGAGATGTACCTGCGCACAGTGTACGAGTTGCTGGAAGAGGGGGTGCCGCCTCTGCGGGCCCGGATAGCCGAGCGCCTGCACCAGTCCGGCCCCACTGTGTCGCAGACGGTGGCTCGGATGGAACGTGACGGTCTCCTGGCGGTCAAGGCCGACCGCACGATCAAGCTCACCCCCAAGGGGGCCCGTCTGGCACGCGACGTGATGCGCAAGCACCGCCTGGCAGAACGCCTGCTCACGGACGTGATCGGCCTTGAGTGGGAGAAGGTGCACGAGGAGGCCTGCCGCTGGGAGCATGTCATCTCGGACGATGTGGAACGCCGGCTGCTCGGGATCCTCGAATCGCCCACCCGCTCTCCCTACGGCAACCCCATCCCAGGGCTGAAGGATCTGGGCATGGACTATGACCAGGTGCCTTTCCGCGAGGGGGTCGTACCGCTGTCCCAGGTGGTGCCGAACCGAGGGGAGGTTACCGTCACCCTGCAGCGGATGAGCGAGAACCTGCAGGCTGACGCAGAGGTGCTCTCAGCTCTTGCGGCTCTGGGGCTGAGGCCTGGAATGGACTTTGTGGTGCGCCGCGTTGGCCTGGACCTGCGGTTCAGCGTCGGTGAGGAGGCGGTTACCGTGGATGAGGCCGTCGCGGAGCTGTTGTTTGTCTCCGCTCCCTGACGTGTTGGCACCCCGGGAATAAACCGGGCGGGGGCATCGTTCCCCGGACAGAGAACGATTATGAATTGAGGGAACATGGCTACCACGAAGCTGACCAAGGAAAACTTCAACTCCACCGTCAAGGACAACGACTTGGTGCTCGTTGACTTCTGGGCCTCCTGGTGTGGTCCCTGTCAGCGCTTCGCCCCGATCTTCGAGGATGCCTCTGGGCGTCATGACGGCGTTGTGTTCGGCAAGGTGGATACCGAGGCTCAGCAGGACCTGGCATTCGCCCTGGACATCCAGTCCATCCCCACCATCATGGCCTTCCGCGCGGGCACCCTCGTGTTCCGCCAGGCCGGGTTGCTGAACGGGAGCCAGCTCGACGACCTCATCAAGCAGGTCAGGGAGCTCGATCCGGAGAAGCTGAAGGCTGAGGCCGGTAAGAACTCCGCTGAGTGACCGGTGCCCTTCGGGGTACTGGATCTGTCGCGAGGACCTGACGGCTCGTGCAGACCTGGCTAGGTACGCGGTGTGGTGGCGTTATGGCGCCACCACACCTGTTTTATTTCCATGTAATCGATTTACATGTAATGTTTTGAGCGTGAAGGAACCAGCGCCATCCCACCAGGAGCATGCTCTCTTCGAGGCCCTGCTGCATGCCGAAGTAGCGCTCTGGAACCGTCTTGAGAAGGAACTCTGGCGAACCGCGAACTCCGCAACCCTGGCCCGTTATCTCGTGCTCAGACAGATCGACAGGTCGGCAGCCGACGGTGGTCTGCGCGTCCAGGACATCGCGCAGCGCCAGCATACGACGGTCGGGGCCGCGTCGCGACTCGTCGACCGGCTGGTGGGTGACGGCCTGGTGGTGAGGACTCCCTGTCCCAGGGACCGGCGTTCCAGTCGTCTGAGTCTCACCGACAAGGGAAGGCAGCGGATGGAAAACGCAGCTGGAACCTTTGAGAGCACTCTGTGCGCAGTGCTGGCGGAGTTCGATCCCGGGGAGCTGACGGTGCTCACCCAGAACCTGCTCCGGCTGGTTTCTGGGGCTGAGCAGCGAACCGATGTCGTCCCGGCAATGCAGGGAGCACGCCTTGAAGAACCGCTTCCGGGAGGCGGTTTCGTCACCTTGACCAGTGAGATACGGAGCTGATTGATGATCCGGTTCGAGGAAGTCCACAAGATCTACCCGGACGGGACCGTCGGGGTGGGCGGGATTACCCTGGACGTTGCCGAGCACTCCACGACGGTGCTGCTGGGGTCGTCTGGCTCCGGTAAGACCACGCTGATGCGCATGGTCAACAAGATGGTCACACCGACCGAGGGACGTGTGCTGCTGGCTGGGGCCGACGTCGAAGAGCAGCCGGCCGTGGCACTGCGGCGCTCCATCGGGTACGTGTTGCAGGACGGGGGGCTGTTCCCGCACCGGCGCGTCGTCGACAACATCGCCACGGTCCCGGTCCTCGACGGAGTTCCCAAGGACCAGGCCCGTAAACGCGCCCTGGACCTGATGGGCATGGTGGGTCTCGACCGGGACCTGGCCCAGCGTTTCCCGTCCCAGCTCTCGGGTGGGCAGCGCCAGCGCGTCGGTGTCGCCAGAGCATTGGCGAACGACCCCAAGGTCCTGCTCATGGACGAGCCCTTCGGGGCTCTCGACCCGCTGGTCCGTGCTGACCTGCAACGGGAGCTGCGTGAACTGCAGCAACGCCTGGGCACCACCATCCTGTTCGTCACCCACGATGTCGATGAGGCCTTCCTCCTCGGCGATCAGGTGGCTGTGCTGCGCACCGGTGGCACACTCGCCCAGGTGGGCACTCCGGAGGAGCTGCTCACCAGTCCCGCCGACGAGTTCGTCGCCGACTTCGTCGGGGCGGACGCGGGCCGCCGCCAGCTGCGTGCCATCGACCGCGACGGCACCCTGCTGGTGGTCGACGCCGATGGGCGTCCCCTGGGGTCTCTCGACACCGGTGCCTACCGACCGGCCGGGGAGTCATCGTGACCTGGTTGCTCAACAACCTGGGAAGGGTGGGGGAGCTGCTGGCCACCCACACCCTGCTGGCGTTGAGCGCCATCGTCGCGGCTGCTGTGCTGTCGGTGCCGCTGGGACGCCTGGCGGTCGGGTCCCGGAGCATCGGTGGTGTCGTGCTGAGTGCCCTGGCCTTGCTCTACGCCGTGCCTTCGCTGCCTATGCTGGTGGTGATCCCCGTCATCCTGGGCATCCCGGTACGTTCCCCGCTCAACATGGTGATCGTCTTGACCCTCTACGGGATAGCGGTGCTCATCACCCAGGTGGCCGAGGCGTTTCGCTCCCTGCCCCGTGACGTCATCGAGGCCGCCAACGCTCTCGGCATCGACCCGTGGCGGCGGTTCTGGCAGGTGGAGCTGCCGCTCGCCGTTCCCGTACTGGTCGCTGGCCTGCGCGTGGTGGCGGCGTCGACGGTGTCGCTGGTCACAGTCGGCGCCCTGGTCGGGGTTCAGTCGCTCGGCACGCTGTTCACCGACGGCTTTCAGCGGCAGCTGGTCGAATCCTTGCTGACGGGCCTCGGCGCGACGCTGCTGCTGGCCCTGGTCTTCGACCTAATCATTGTGCTGGCCGGCAGGCTCCTCACCCCGTGGCTTCGCAGACGCAAGGAGACGAAGGCATGAACATCTTCCTGGACGCTCTCGCCTGGCTTGTCACTCCGGACAAATGGGCCGGTGCGAGCGGAATCTGGTGGCGGCTGCTGCAGCACCTTGGGTTCACCCTCGCCGTGGTGGCGGTGGCCTCCGTGGTGGCGCTGCCTGCCGGCGTGGCCATCGGACATACCCGCCGCGGGGTGGCGGTGGTGCCGATGGTCACTGCCTCTGCTCGTGCCCTGCCCACCCTCGGACTCCTGACCCTGGTCGGCCTGTGGTCTGGGCTCGGCCTGGTGGCTCCCTTCCTCGCCCTGCTCGTGCTGGCGATTCCTCCGATGTTGGCTGGAGCATATGCGGGCGTCACATCGGCTGAGGCCGCCACCGTGGATGCTGCCCGCGCGATCGGGTTGTCGCCATGGCAGGTGCTCACCCAGGTGGAGCTTCCTGCGGCGGTCCCGCTGCTGCTCGAGGGGCTGCGCTCCACCACCCTTCAGGTGGTCGCCACCGCGACTCTTGCGGCCTACACCGCGGATGTGGGGCTGGGACGATTTCTGTTCGCAGGGCTCAAGACTCGCGACTATGCACAGATGATCGGCGGGGCGCTGCTGGTCGTCGTTCTCGCGCTGGTCCTGGACCTGCTGCTGGTCCTGGCCAAGCGCTCATTCACCCGCACACTCGACCCAAGTACCAAAATCGCTTCCGTTAAGGAGTCCCGATGAAGTCCATGACCAAGCTGGCCGCGCTCGGTGTCGTCGCTGCCCTGGCCCTGGTGGGCTGTGGCAGCGCCTCGAACCTGGAGGGCAAGAGTGACAACTCCGGAGGATCCTCGGACATCCTGGTGGTCGGCTCGCAGGAATACTACTCGAACGAGATCCTCGCCGAGATCTATGCCCAGTCCCTGGAGAAGGCGGGCCACAAAGTGGACCGGCAGCTGAACATCGGGCAGCGGGAGGTCTACATGCCTGACCTCCAGGCCGGAAAGATCGACGTGTTCCCCGAGTACAGCGGAAACCTGCTGCAGTACTACAAGTCCGACACCACCGCCCGTACGCCGGAGCAGGTCAGCACAGAGCTCTCAAGTGCCTTGCCAAAGGGGCTCAAGGCCCTCGATCAGGCTGCCGCAACCGACCAGGACTCCTACGTGGTGACCAAAGCATTCGCCGAGGAACACTCACTCAAGCAGATCGGCGACCTGGCCGGGATACCTGACCTGAAGGTCGCGGGCAACTCAGAGCTAGAGACCCGCCCTTACGGTCCGAAGGGACTGCAGGAGACCTACGGGGTGAATATGACGATCAAACCGGCGGAGGACTCAGGCGGCCCGCTGACCGTCAAGGCCCTACGCGATGGTGAGGTGCAGGTGGCTGACATCTACACCGCAGCCCCGGTGCTGGCCGACGGCGACCTGGTGGTCCTCGAAGACCCGAAGAACCTGTTCCTGTCCTCCAACGTGGTGCCGATCGTCTCGGAACGCGTTGACGAGAAAGCCGCGGAGACACTGAACCAGGTGTCCAAGGCACTCACCGCCGAGGATCTGATCAGCATGAACAAACGCTCCGTGGACAACAAGGAAGCGGCCTCGGCGATCGCCGCCGACTGGCTGAAGTCAAAGGGACTGGCCTGAGGCTCTGAGCTGGTCCTCCAGGTTGAAGACCATCGGGACCAGTTTCAGGCCCTCGTCCGGGTTGCCGTCAAGCCCCTCGAAGAAGGGTTTCGTCGTGGCCTGCCATCGTGCGTTCACCTCCGTCTCTGACATGGCAGACTGTGCGGCGGCCAGGTCATCGCTCTCCACGTACCCGATCAGCAGCCCGTCCGGACGTAGGAAGATGGAGTAGTTGTGCCATCCGGCATCCCGGAGCGCCGCCAGCATTTGTGGCCACACAGCCTCGTGATGCTTCGCGTATGCGGCGACCTTGTCGGGGCGGACCTGAAGGGTGAAGCAGTAACGTCGCACGTCTTCTCCTCATAGAATTCGGCGGGGTTGGGGTCATCATGATGTCATGACCCCAACCCCGCGTGCGTGCTCAGCTTCCGGTGACTACCAGGTCAGCCCCGTGCCGATCGCGATGCTGCCGTCCGCGGTAGGAACGGACACCGGCAGCTTGCCCTCCGGCTTGGCCTTTCCGGTGATGATGTCTGCCAGGGGAGCGGTCATCACCAGCTGGTCGGAGTAGGTGCAGAGCTTCGCGGTGGCGGTGTACTGGCCGACGTCGTAGGGGAGACCGATCGCGACCGCGATCACCTTGAGGCCGGCAGCGCTCAGTTCATTGACCAGGTTCACCTGCTCTGGGGTGGTGTAGGCGTTCTTCGTCAGTACCACCACGGCATCCGCCTTCAACTCATCGGCTGCACGTTTGAAAGAATCAATCGAATCTGGGCCTGACCGCTCATCGAATATCCTGATGGTGGTTTTCACCCCATTGGCCTGGAGTGCGTCCTGCAGCTTGTTGGGGAATTCGGTGAAGGGGCCCACCAGTAGCAGCTGGGAACCAGCCGCTACTGGGAGGAGGCCATCATTGCTTACCGCGGTGATGGCCCGTGCGGCCCAACGCCTGGCAGACTCCGGGTTGTTGGGGTGCCCGATTTTGTCGCGTCGATCACGCATGAGATCGTCGTCGTAGCTGCGGAATCCGCGCTTCCGGTAGAGGATCCGGATGATC
Source organism: Arachnia rubra (assembly GCF_019973735.1). Classification (NCBI taxonomy): domain Bacteria; kingdom Bacillati; phylum Actinomycetota; class Actinomycetes; order Propionibacteriales; family Propionibacteriaceae; genus Arachnia; species Arachnia rubra. The sequence continues at coordinate 2,421,390 of NZ_AP024463.1, read as the reverse complement.
TTCTTGTCCAGGGCCTCTAGGGAAATCCTGCCCGAGTTGACTGCCTCCAGGACAGCGGCACGCGCCTGCTCAGGGGCCGCCGACATCAGCAGCTGGTCGACCCCCGCCTCCAGGGCGCGGACCGCTAGCTCGCCATCGTCATACAGACTCCGGATCTCGGGGGTGTTCAAGGCCTCTGTGATCACGGTGCCGCCATACTCGTACTCTTTGCGGAGGATTCCCGTGACAATGGGCTCACTCAGCGAGGCAGGCATGCCGGAGGGATCCAGGCCCGGGGCAACGATGTGTCCCACGATCATCAGCTCCGTGTAGATGCCGACCGCCACTCGTTTGAAGGGCACGGCCTCAAGGGCATCCCACTCTTCACGTGAGCGGTTCAGCACCGGCAATCCATTGTCCCCAATCGTCGTTGCACCTTTCCCGGGGAATGAATGGACGCCGCCCAGTGGCCCGGTTATCGTGCTTGTGCGGCTGAAGGTCCATACCCTGTCACTGACTTTCTGTAGTTCCGCGCCAAACGACCCGAGGCCATTGACAGGATTTGCGGGATTAGACTCTATGTCGGCTGGGATCGCCGGCCAGGCAGTGAATCCAGCTCCCTGGAGTTCATTCCCGATCTCTTGAAGCAAACCCCAGCTGTTTCCTACGTTTCCGGCGATGGCGCCGAATGCCATGAAGCTCGGGAAGTCTGTGATGGGGATGCCCTGGCGGGCCAGTTGGTAGGGTTCCTGCCTGGTGATGAGGTGCAGTGGGACACCCGTGCCGATGCTCTTGACGGTCTCGTCCAGGGTTCTGTTCCAGCCCATGATGTGATCCTTGGAGCCATCGAAGGTGCCGGTCTCGGGGGTGAGGATGATGCCGCCGGGCTGGAACTTCTGGATCATTTCCACGGGGCTGCCGACCCCGTAGAGCTCCTGATTCCGCGGGTCCGTGCCATGTGGATCGGTGCCGAAGACCTGATGGATGAAGAGCTGATTCACCTTCTCGTTGAGATCCATCTTCGCCAGCGTTGCCCTGGCCCATTGGAGGTCAAGCGACTCCTCTGCGCGGGCGGTGGGACTGGAGACGCCGCTGATGGCTGCTGCGGCCAGGGCGGCTGCGCTGGTGCCAAGCATGGTTCGTCGGGAAATTCTGGACATCGACCACTCCTAAGCGGTACAGGCCACACGTGGCCCCGGGTACATGTTGTCTTTTGCCTCGAAGCCGAGGCTCCCTCCGGGAGCTGACTCTTCCAGAAAAACCTGGTGATTGAAAGAAAAATCACTGAGTTTTCAATAATTTCTCTCAGGAAAATTCTCAGAATTACGTGGGCAGTCCGGGATTCCAGGAGCGGACGCCCTTGGCCTGTGTCCTCAGGTAGGCCCTGCTAGCAGCCGGTTTCGCGCATCGCTCCGCTTGCCGGCTGGCCCCCACTGATGGGTCTCTGTGGCCAGGGCGCCTGCCTGGGCGGTGACCCTCAGACATGGGCCGACACTCGGCGGAACAGCTTTGGTGATCGCGAATTGCCTTGTAGCGTGGCAACAGAACCAGTGCAAACACGACTAATTCAGGAGGATGCAATGGGACTCGGTGACAAGTTTCAGGAAACCGTTGGCAAGGTCAAGGAGGGCGCTGGCGAGGCGCTCGGTAACCAGGACCTCCGTGCCGAAGGCCAGGAAGACCGCGTGAAGGGCGGCCTGGGCCAGGTCGTTGACAGCGCCAAGGAGAAGCTGGGCGACGTCGCGAGCGGTGTCGCCGACAAGGTCGAGGAAGTTAAGGACAAGTTCACTGGCAAGTGAGCCTGATATGAAAGGCCGCCGGGACGCGAGATCGTCCCGGCGGCCTTTTTTCATTCCTCGGGTCAGTGCCGGCCTGGCCCGAGGTGGTTCAGCTTTCTGAGAGCAGCCCAGATCCTGTCTGGAGATATCTGCTCATCTCCTCCTCAGGCACCATCGACCCGCCTGTCGCCCAGACGAGGTGGGTGGCTTTCGCGAGTGCCGGCGGAGTGAGCCCGGCCCGTTTCAGATAGGCGGTATCGGCCAGGACCCGTTGCGGTCCCGGCAGGCCCGCGGCGGCTGAGGGTTCGACCCGCAGGTCCTCTGTCGTGGCAAGTAGCGCGAGGTGACGGTAGAGACTGGCATCGCTGACCGTGTAGTAGCCGTCGATGGCGGCTTCCAGCGCCCTCCCCACGAAACCCGATGGCCGTCCGACGGCCAGTCCATCGGCGGCCGTGACATTGTCGATTCCGAAATCCTGCACTGATACCGTCTCGTGCAGGCCGGTGTGGACGCCGAGAAGCATGCAGGGGGAGTGGACCGGCTCAGCGAAAACCGGGTGGACGGCATCGCCGAATATGGTCTTGAGGCCGAATGTGACCCCGCCGGGTCCGCCGCCCACACCACAGGGAAGATAGACGAAGAGGGGATGCTCCTCGTCGACCCGCACCTCAAGGGCCTGGAGCTGCCCGGCTAGGCGGCGCCCAGCCACTGCGTACCCGAGGAACAGAGTCGTCGAGTTCTCGTCGTCGACGAAGTGTGCTGACGGGTCAGAGGTGGCCTGGTCGCGGCCTGCGGCAACGGCCGCCGAATAGTCGGACTCATGCTCGGTCACCTCGACGCCGTGACCACGGAGCATCTCCTTCTTCCACGGCCGGGCGTCGGCTGACATGTGGACGGTGACCTTGAAGCCGAGCCGGGCGCCCATGATCCCGATCGACAGTCCCAGGTTCCCGGTGGAGCCAACGGCTATCGAATACCCCGAGAACATGGCCCGGGCCTTGAGGGAGTCGAGCTTCCGGTAGTCGTCGCCCTGCTGTAGCAGCCCCTCGGCCAGGGCGATCCGCTCAGCCTGGCACAGGACCTCATAGATGCCGCCACGGGCCTTGATGGAGCCCGAGACTGGTAGCTCGGAGTCCATCTTCATCCAGAGCCTCCCCGGGATGGGGATTCCCGTATGCTCCTTGAGGGCATCCTGCATGTCGGGGATCGTGTACAGCGGTGATTCGATGATTCCGCCGGCATGCCTGGTTCCAGGGAAGACCTGCGCTATGTAAGGGGCGAAACGCCTGAGCCGGGCAGCGGCATCGTCGATGTCGGCGACGGTGAGACCAACACCCGCCAGCGCCTCGTCACCTGATGCGATCCCGGGATTGAACCATGCTGTCTCCCGGCCTTCGACCAGTTCCCGGAGCAGTGGAAACTCTCTCTCCCAGTCGGGCAGTTCCCTGCCGGCGATGACCGTCATGACGCTCCTCGTGGTTGCTTCACGTCCGGATCTCCAGCTTAGAGGCCCACCGGTGCACTGGCCCGGCTGCCAGTGACCCCAGCGGGCGATCGCAGGTCTCACGGTCCCCAGCCCAGCTGATCTATGGGAGTGGCCGCATCAGAGGGACGGTCGCAGTCAGCGTGAGTTACCTCATGCGCGACGCCGGCCGCCCATCCCGAGCAGCCACATCAGGTATAGACCGCCGAGAGCTGAGCTGATCAGGCCGACCGGGATCTGGAAGGGGCTCAGCAGCCGGCCCGCGGTGAAATCGGCCAGGAGCAGCAGGGCCGCTCCCACCATGAACGACGGCAGCAGGCTGATCCCGGCGGAATTCGACACTCTTCCTGCCAGTTGGGGAGCAGCCAGGGCCAGGAAACCGATCGGCCCGGCCGCGGCCACGCAGACGGCGGCCAGCACCACCCCGTAGCCGATCATCACGGACCGGGTCCGGCGGACCCGCAAGCCGAGCCCGGCTGCGGCGTCGTCGCCCATCTCGAGGATCCTCCCGGGGCCGGCCAGCCACAGGCCGACTGGCAGCAGCAGGACCGCCGTGATCAGCAGCGGGGTGACGCTTCCCCAGGTGATGCCATTGAGACTGCCGTGCTGCCAGGTCTTGGCTGCCTCCGCCGATTCGATGTCGGTCGCGGCGAGCAGATAGTCGTTGAGCGAGGCCAGCATCTGGCCCAGCGCGATACCCGTCAGCACGAGGGTGTCCCCGCCGACGCCGCGCCGCAGCGTCAACAGGACAACGACCGCCGCGGTGGCTGCGCCGCCGATGATCGCGCCTGCGCCGGTGACGAATGTGCTGGAGGAGGCCAGGACCAGGATCGCCAGCAGGCCACCCGTCGTTGCGCCACGTGTGAAACCGACAATGTCGGGGCTGCCCAGGGGGTTGCGGGAAACGCTTTGGAAGATGGCGCCCGACATACCGAGCATGCCACCGATGACGATCGCTCCCGTCGCCCGTGGTAACCGCTGCTCGAGCACCATGAACGCGGCCAGCTCCTCACCCTCGCCGCGGAATATCGCCAGGAGCATGTCGAGGGACACCGGGTAGGTGCCGGTGGTCAAGGACGCCACAGCCCCTACCAGGATGATCACGAACGCGACCCCGGATACCGCCAGGGAACGCCAGTGCACGAGAAGGTTGACGCGGCCACCGATCCGGCGGTAACCGGCAGGCGTACCGAGAGTCGCAGCTGGTCCTGAGCTCATGCGATCCCCCTGCCCGTCCTGTGGGTGATGGCCAGCACCAGCAGCACGGGCGCTCCGATGAAGGCCGTGACGATTCCCGCCTCCAGTTCGGTGGGACGGATCAGGAGCCTGCCCACCACGTCCGCCAGCAGCAGGAGCCCGGCTCCCGCCACGACCGACCACACCAGCAGGCGCCGCTGGTCGGCTCCGATCAGCATGCGGACCACATGCGGAACCACCAGGCCGATGAACGTGATCGGGCCAACCGCTGCCGTGGCCGCCCCACACAGCAGGGTGATCGCGGCGAAGGCGCCGCCCCGCACCACGGTGAGATTCACCCCGAGCGCCGTCGCCTGCTCATCGCCGAGGGTCAGAGCGTTGAGGCTGTGTGCCGATGCCAGCGCCAGGATCAAGCCGACCACCAGGAAAGGGGCCACCCAGAGCAGGACCTCCAGGTCCCGGTTCTCCAGAGAGCCCACCACCCAGAAGCGATAGGAGTCGAAGATCTTGCTGTTGTACATGGTGATGGTGCCGGTGATCGACGAGAGACTGGCGCCCAGCGCCACGCCAGCGAGCACCAGCCGCGCCGCTCCCGCATCAGCTGAGCGGCGTGCCATCAGGTGGACGACCAGCGCCGCCGTGGCCGCGCCTGCGAAGGCGAACGGCAGATACTGGTTCACTGCGGTGAAGCCGAACCCGCCGATGGCCGTCACCACCGCCAGGGATGCGCCCGCATTGACGCCCAGGATCCCCGGCTCCGCCAGGGGGTTGCGGGTGAGGGCCTGCATGACGACCCCGGCCACCGCCAGGGAAGCCCCCACCACGATTGCGAGGATGGTGCGGTGGATGCGCAGCCCCCAGATGACCTTGCTGGCCACCGAGTTGTCGTGGGCCAGGAGACCCTGCCAGACCTCGGCTGGGGCCAGTTCCCGCGATCCCAGGGCTAGGCTCTCGGTGATCAGCACGGCCAGGACCAGGACCGCCAGCAGGAAGGCCAGGACACGAAGGGAGCCAGACTGCCTGCGAGAGCGCCGGACCGGACGTTCCCTGATGCTGGTCTTTGTCACGAACTTAAGGTTAGCCTTACCCCATGAGTGCTTCTCGAGCCAAGCGTCCCCATATTTCTGGCGTCTCCCGCCGCGCTCTTCTGGCGGGTGGTGCGGTCTCTGCCATGGCAGTGCTTGCAGCCTGTTCCTCCAACTCCAGCTCGCAGGGCTCCTCGCCGACTGCTGCGTCCAGCCCGGCAGCTTCTGCAGGCTCTTCCCCGAGCCTGCCGAAGAGCACCATCGTTCCCACCGAACTCGACCAGACGCTCGGCTCCGGGCAGGCTGACGGTGTCTTCCCGCGCACCGTCACCCACTACCAGGGGGAGACGACCATCGATGCGGCCCCCACCAAGGTGGTCATCATCTCCACGGGGCAGGCCGACGCCATGCTGGCCCTCGGCATGTGCCCGGCCGGCTCTACCACCGCGTCCGGCGCGGAGGGCCCCGTTCCCCAGTACCTGAAAGACGCCTACCCCGATCAGGCCTCGGCGATCGAGGCCATCAAGACGGTCGGTTCCCGCACCGAGCCGGACATCGAGGCGATCGGCGCTCTTCACCCTGATCTGATCCTCACGAACGTCGCGGGCAAGGACGACGCCGAGACCCTCTATAAGAATCTGTCGGCGATCGCCCCGACAGTGGTGACGCGCGGCACCGGCCAGTTCTGGAAGATCGACTTCCTCCTGCTCGCTGATGCCCTCGGCAAGCGGCAGGCAGCACAGACCCTGCTTGACGGGCTCACCTCGGACGCCGCCCAGGCCGGCGCCGGGCTCACCTCCGCCGGGACGGTGTCGCTGCTGCGCAAGAACGGGGAGAAGCTCCGTGTCTTCGGGCCGTTGTCCTTCGCGGGATCGGTCGTCGCCGACATGGGGCTGAAGCGTCCCGACACCCAGCAGTTCAACGATGGCGTCTCACATGAGCTCTCCTCTGAAACCCTCGACCAGGCCGACGGAGACTGGCTGTTCTACGCGGTGCAGGGAGGCAAGGATGAGGAGCTCACCGGACAGGCGCTGTGGGAATCGCTCAAGGCAGTGGGCGCCGGGCATGCGGTCAAGGTCGACGACGATCCGTTCTTCCTGAACGCCGGGCCGACCGCGGCGCGTGTCGTCCGGGAGCAGATCGTCAAGGCCGTCTCGGCTTGAGCGGCAGCGAAACCCGGCCCTTCGTGCTGGAGGGCCGGGGCCTTCATCTCGGTTATGCCGGTGGCAGCGATGTCGTGGCAGGGCTTGACGTCGCCATCGAGACGGGATCCTTCAGTGTCATCGTCGGCCCCAACGCCTGCGGCAAGTCGACCTTGCTCAGGTCGCTGAGCAAGGTGCTGCCACCACGCTCTGGGAGCGTGCTGCTGGACAGCCGGGAGATCGCGGGGATGCGTCCCAAGGCCTTCGCCCGGGAGGTCGGTTTCCTGGCGCAGTCGTCGATCGCGCCCGAGGGCATCACGGTCCATGAACTCGTCAGCCGGGGCCGGTACCCATATCAGAGCGTGTTGCACCAGTGGTCGGACGAGGACGACGAGCAGGTCAGCGTCGCCATGGAACGCACCAACGTCAGTGCGCTGGCCCAACGTCGCGTGTCCGAGCTATCCGGCGGCCAGCGGCAGCGGGTGTGGATCGCCATGGCCTTGGCCCAGCAGACCCGCGTGCTGCTCCTCGACGAGCCCACCACCTACCTGGACCTGGCCCATCAGGTCGAGGTCCTGGAGCTGTGCCGGGAGCTCAACCAGGTGCTTGGCACGACGGTGGTCGCGGTGCTGCACGACCTGAACCAGGCCTGCCGTTATGCCGGCTGGATCATCGCCATGCGCGATGGCCAGATCCTGACACAGGGCAGTCCGCAGAAGGTGATGACCGCCGAGACGGTGGAGCAGGTTTTCGGTCTTGAGGTCTCGGTGACCCCAGATCCGGTCACGGGAACCCCGCTGGTGCTTCCCGCCGCGCCGCGGACATACACCGCCACGGGTCTGGAATCCCTAAGCTGAGCGGTGAGGCCTGGCCAGCTGGGCCGGCAATCCGGATAGCTGGCATCTCGGTTCCCGCCACGGCAGATCGTGAACCTCGTTAGGGAATAAACCATCCGGGAAACTGGTTAACTTTTCAATCAGTTACGCAGTTACGGAATCGTCCGAGGAGGAGACATGCAGTTCGGAATCATGACTGTCGGTGACGTGACCACCGACCCCACCACCGGGCGGACTCCCACCGAGCACGAGCGCATCAAGGCCACCGTCGAGATCGCGAAGCTCGCCGACGAGGTGGGCCTCGATGTGTTCGCCGTCGGGCAGCACCACAACCCCCCGTTCGTCGCCAGCTCGCCCACCACGACCCTCGCCTGGATCGGGGCGCAGACCAAGAACATCATCCTGTCCACGTCCACCACCCTGATCACCACCACCGACCCGGTGCGGATCGCTGAGGACTATGGGATGCTGCAGCATCTCACCGACGGCCGGATGGATCTGATGCTCGGCCGCGGCAACACCGGCCCGGTCTATCCCTGGTTCGGCAAGGACATCCGTGACGGTATCGACCTGGCCATCGAGAACTACGCCTTGCTCCGGCGGCTCTGGGATGAGGACGTGGTGACCTGGGAAGGCCGGTTCCGCACTCCGCTGCACGCCTTCACCGCCACCCCGAGGCCCCTCGACGGCGTCGCCCCGTTCGTCTGGCATGGCTCCATCCGCAGTCCCGAGATCGCCGAGCAGGCCGCCTACTACGGCGACGGATTCTTCAGCAACCACATCTTCTGGGGTCCTGGCCACACCAAGCGCATGGTGGAGCTGTACCGGCGGCGGTTCGCCCACTACGGTCACGGAACACCGGAGCAGGCCATCGTCGGGATCGGCGGCCAGGTGTTCATGCGCCGCAACTCGCAGGATGCCGTCAACGAGTTCCGGCCCTACTTCGACAATGCTCCCGTCTATGGCGGTGGTCCGTCGCTGGAGGACTTCATGGCTCAGACCCCGCTGACCGTCGGCAGTCCTGAGCAGGTCATCGAGCGCACGCTGGGATTCCGCGACTACATCGGCGACTACCAGCGCCAGCTGTTCCTCATGGACCACGCCGGTCTTCCGCTGAAGACCGTCCTGGAGCAGGTGGAGCTGCTGGGCACCGAGGTGGTGCCGGTGCTGCGGCGTGAATTCGAGGCGCTGCGTGCCCCGGGCGTCCCAGCGGCCCCCACGCATGCCGCCCGCCGCGCCGTCCAGGGCGCCAGCGAGCCCGACGAGGGCGCGGTGGCGGTCGACCGGTGGACCGGTACCCGGGCTGAGGAGGACAACGCCGGGGCGGTGAGCCGGCTGTGAGCAAGGTCGTCATCGTCCACGCGGGACTGCGCGTCCCGTCGAGCACCAAACTGCTGGCTGATCAGTTCGCGGCGGCCTTGCCGGGGGAACAAGCGGAGGTCGTAGCCCTGCGCGACCACGCCCATGCCATCGTCGATGCGATGCTGACAGGGGTCGTCGCCGAGAGACTCGGCGACGCAATCGCGGCCGTCACCGGGGCTGATGCCCTGGTGGTGGTCACGCCCACCTTCTCCGCGTCTTTCTCAGGGTTGTTCAAGAGCTTCTTCGACATCCTCGAGCCGGGAGCCCTGAGGGGGATGCCGGTGCTGCTCGCGGCAACCGGCGGCACCGTCCGGCATTCGCTGATGATCGACTATGCGCTGCGCCCGCTGTTCTCCTATCTCGGGGCGCAGACCGTCAGGACGGGCGTCTTCGCCGCGACGGAGGACTTCGGCGGCCCGGGAGCGAAGGCACTCCGGCAGCGGATCGGCGACTCCCTCAAGGAGTTGCGTGCCTGTCTGTCAGGGTCGGTACGGCAGAGGCCCGTCGATCAGTTCGAACAGGTGACCCCCTTCGAGCAGCTGCTCAGAAGGACAGGGTCAGCTGACGCGGGGCAGTGACTCGTTGAGTCGCCGTCCGCGGGATTAGGGGTGGCGGGCCCAGGCACTGGAAAAAGCTCTGGCCAAACCCAGGTTTGGCCAGAGCCCCTTTTTGCTGCGACCCCGGTTGGATTCGAACCAACGACACCCGCTTTAGGAGAGCGGTGCTCTATCCCCTGAGCTACGGGGCCAACTGTGGCAGCCTATCTTATCCGGGTGCGAGCCTGCGCGGCGGTGGGCCGCGCAGGCCACCCGGGTTCAGGTCAGCTGGGTTTTGGAGCTCCCTTGCGGGCATAGCGCTGCCAGGTGATGATCACGCCGCCGATAGCGAAGACCATGCCGATCCAGTAGAAGATGACCGCCCCCATGATGCTGACGCTGACGCTGAACAGGAAGGGTCCGAAGGCCGCGATGGCGGCGGTCCATCCGATCACGCCACCGGCCTGCCGCGGCTCGAAGATCATGGGCATCTGCTTGAACGTCGAGGCGTTCCCGATCCCGGAGAACAGGAAGATCGCCAGCATGCCCCACAGGTATAGGTTGAAGCTGCCCTCGAGCGCTGCCACCGAGCTCCTGTCGGGGGTCAGCGAGAGGATCGTCACCGGAATGGAGATCGCCAGTCCGATCCCGGAGATCAGCGTCCAGATGGCGCCCCCCATCTTGTCGGTGAGAGGCGAGAAGGCCACTCGCGCCCCGGCGCCGACGAGCGGGCCGAGGAAGGCGTAGGCAGCCGGGTCCTTGAGAACGTAGCCCTGGGCGACGAGGCTCTCCAGCCCAGCACCTGAACCGTAGAGGTTGGTCATCAGCAGGCCGAACAGGGCCGACAGGCCCGAGAACGTGCCGAACGTCATGATGTAGAGGTAGGTCATCCACCAGGTGTCCGGGTTGCTGAAGATGTCGAACTGCTGCCTGATGTTCGCCTTGATTGGCACCGACTTGAGCGCCAGCCAGGCCCAGACCGCGATGGCGACCAGCAGTGGCACCCACACGAATGCGGCGTTCTGGTACCAGACATCACCCTTGGGGCCGTGCTGGGCTGCCCCCAGCCAGGACACCATGGAGAAGCCGATCAGCCATGGCGTGAGCAGCTGGACCAGCGAGACACCGAAGTTCCCGATGCCCGCCTGGAGGCCAAGGGCTGTTCCCTGCAGGCGTTTCGGGAAGAAGTACGAGGTGGAGGGCATGTAGCCGGAGAAGGCACCGCCGCCGATGCCGGCGAGAAAGGCGAGTGCCATGAACAGCCAGTAGGGAGTCTCGGGGTTCTGGACGGCGAATCCCCATCCGACCAGCGGCAGGATCATCAGCACGGATGTGACGGTGACTAGCTTGCGGGTCCCCAGGATCGGTGGAAGCACCATCCACACCAGTCGCAGTATGCCTGCGGACAGCCCCACCATCGAGGTCATCCAGTACAGCTCGTCTTTGGTGAAGGTGAAGCCGATCGAGGTGAGTTTCGGGATGACAGCGCTCGGCAGGAACCATGACGCGAATGCCATGGTCAGTGAGAACGTCGTGATGGTCAGGGTGGTCCAGGCGATCTTTGAGTCCCACTTCGACTCATCCTGGGGGTCCCAATCCTCAAGCCATTCCTTGGAGCGCGGTTTCTCTTGTGGAGTGCCCATTGATCTTCCTTACTAATTTGGCCTGGGATCCGCGTCTGGAACGTCGACGAGATCCTGGTGAGGCTTCTCGCGTTTCATACGGCTGATCACGAGATGCATCCAGATCAGCGTAAGGCCTGTCAGGATGGTCAGCACCACGAAGGGGGTGGAAGTCAGTCCGGTGTACTGCTGGATGTAGGCGAACATAGGGGGCAGGAAGAAGCCGCCCAGGCCGCCCAGCATCCCGACCAGGCCGCCAACGGAGCCGACGTGGTGGGGGAAGTACGTGGGGATGTGTTTGTAGACGCCGGCCTTGCCGATGCCCATGGTGCAGCCGATCAGGAAGATCAGCGTCACCACCAGCCACAGCGGTAGGCCATAGGCATTGCCCTGGTCGTCGACGCCGCTCGGGATACACAGGATGGTGAAGAAGGCCCCGATGGGAACGAACGTGGCGTACATGGCGTTGCGTGCGCCCCACCGGTCGGAGACCCAGCCGCCCAGCGGCCGCAGCAAAGAAGCGGGGAAGATGAAAGTGGTGGTCAGCAGAGCCGCGATCTTCAGGTCGGTCTTGAACACGTCCTGGTAATAGGTGGGCAAGATCGCCGAGTAGGCCACGTAGGCGCCGAAGACGATCACGTAGTAGAGACTGAAACGCCACACCCGGATGTCCCGCAGCGGCGTCAGCATCTCGGAGATCTTGGCGCTCGCCCCGGGCTTACGGTCCGGCAGGGGAGTGATGAACCACTGCAGGATCCCGACCACGGTCAGCAGCACCGCGTAGACGATGGGGATGAGGCGCCAGCCCCCAGGAAGAAAGCCGAGCACGGTGCTGCCCGCCGTGGCGGTGATGATGCCGGGGCCGATGATCTTGGTCACGGAGGCGCCGACGTTGCCCGCGCCGAAGACCCCGAGCGCGAAACCCTTGCGTTCGGGGGAGAACCAGGCCGAGTTCCAGGCCACCCCGGCTGAGAAGGAGTTGCCGACGATGCCGACGCAGAACGCCAGGACCAGGAGCATCGGGTAGTTGCTGGCAAACGAGACAGCCAGTGAGGCGACCGCGCCAACGGCCATCATCACGGTCATGACGATCTTGCCGCCGAACCGGTCCGCGAGGATCCCGGAGGGCAGCCGCCACATGGATCCGTTGAGCACGGCAACGGCGCTGATCCAGCTCAGCTGGACGGCATCCAGGCCGAATTCATCCTGGATGGATTTGCCGAGGATGCCGAACATCAGCCACACGGCGAACATCAGGGTGAACGAGATGCTGGACATCGTGAGGACGCGCGCAGCGCCTGGGATCTCACGATGTCTGGTTGTGTCGGCGCTCACGGCGCTCCCTCCGCTGGGGTGGTCCCTCTAAATTGCTGGCAGGAGCTTATGTGGGCCTGTAGTATCAAGTCAACAAACAAGGCCGAAAACGCCAGATGGCGGGGATTTTAGGTAAATAAAACGTTGCTAAATTCCTTCGGAGGGTGGAGTCGGTTGTTCCTTTTTATTCTGGTTCGAGAGGATGACGGTGGTGATCATGAGGCAGCTGGTGGGGGCTGAGAATTCCGCATCTGTGGGAGACCCCGCCCTCGAGCTGCTCATACGCCACCCCGAAGGACTGACCGCGTCTGATGTTGCGGAAAGCCTCCATCTGCATGTCACGACCGTCCGGGTGCATCTCAACCGGCTCGTTGCCGAGGGAAAGCTTCTGCAGCGCGACGAGCGGGCCGGGGTCGGGCGTCCCCGGCGCCGTTATTTCCCCGTGCCGAGGGCCGTGCCGGCCATTGCGCTCCAGGATGACTACCAGCTGCTGGCTGAGGTGCTGGCGCAGGTGCTGGACGTCGAGCGGGCCAAGGCCGAGGAGGTGCTGCGCGAATGGGCGATGCGCACCCTCGATGCCGCTCTGCTGGGAATACCCACGATCTCTGGGGCAAGCTGGCAGGAGAAGGTGAGTGTTGTGATCGACCTGCTGCGAGCATGGGGGTATGACCCACAGGTCACAGAGACCGGGCCGTGGAGCGCGGCGGTGGATCTCAGGAGCTGTCCGCTGCGGCAAGCAGCCTTCTCATCGCCTGAGGCGGTGTGTGGCGCTCACCGAGGGCTGATCCGGGGAGCCCTGGGGGTACTCGGAGAACCCGATACAGGTGTCGAATTGAACTCAGACTTCTCGGGCGGACCCTGCTGCCTGAGGCTCAGCCGGGCAACCGGGAATCAAGGAGAGAAGAAATGACCAAGACGTATGAGGTGGGCATCGACGGCCCGCTCACGGATGTGCTGGTGGACACCGGCAGGTTCTTCACGCGCGGCGAGGTCTCCCGTGATGGGCGCAGCGTCCATAAGAAGGGTGGTCGCAGCGACTCCTTCTACCGGGATCGCTGGGCGTATGACAAGGTGGTTCGCTCCACCCACGGGGTGAACTGCACCGGGTCGTGCTCCTGGAAGGTCTACGTCAAGGACGGGATCATCACCTGGGAGGCGCAGCAGACGGACTATCCGTCCGTCGGCTCCGACAAGCCCGAGTATGAACCTCGTGGCTGTCCCCGGGGGGCGTCGTTCTCCTGGTACACCTATTCACCCACCCGGGTGCGGTACCCCTATATCCGGGGTGTCCTGCTGGAGATGTACCGCGAGGCGAAGGCCCGCTACGGCGACCCCGTGCTGGCCTGGGCGTCCATCGTCCAGGACGAGGAGAAGTCCCGGGCCTATAAGAAGGCCCGCGGCAAGGGCGGTTTCGTTAGGGCGAACTGGGACGAGGCCGTCGAGATGGTGGCTGCCGCTCACACCTACATCATCAAGCGGTGGGGCCCCGACCGCATCGCGGGCTTCTCGCCAATCCCCGCGATGTCGATGGCCTCCCACGCGTCCGGTGCCCGCTACCACAGCCTCATCGGTGGCTGCATGCTGTCCTTCTATGACTGGTATGCCGATCTGCCCGTGGCGTCCCCGCAGGTCTATGGCGACCAGACCGACGTGCGCGAGTCCGGCGACTGGTGGGACGCCGGCTACCTCATCATGTGGGGGTCCAACATCCCGCTGACCCGTACCCCGGACGCGCACTGGATGACCGAGGCCCGCTACCGCGGCCAGAAAGTCGTGGTGATGAGCCCCGACTACGCGGAGGCCACCAAGTTCGCCGACGAGTGGGTGCCAGTTGCTCCGGGGACCGATGCGGCCCTCGGCATGGCCATGGGGCATGTGGTGCTGAAGGAGTTCTTCGTCGACCGGCGGGTGCCGTTCTTCGAGGACTACAACCGCACTTACAACGATTCACCATTCCTGGTGACCCTCGACGAGCACGCCCCCGGGCTGTACCGGCCGGGCAAGAACCTCGTCGCGGGGGATGTCGGCGGTGAGCTGGCAGAGCAGTCCAATGCCATGTTCAAACCCCTCGTCTGGGACGAGAACACCGGTCAGGTCGCCAGCCCGAACGGTACCCTTGGACACCGGTTCGGGGATGCCGACATGGGCAAGTGGAATCTCATTCTGGGTGACATCAAGCCTGCTCTGTCGATGATGGACACCCCCGGCTACGAGAGTGTCGAGATCGAGCTGCCCTGCTTCGCCAATGCCACCGAGGAGCCGTTTGGGATCCGTCGTGGGGTCCCCGTGCGGCGGGTGGGTGACCGGCTGGTCACCACCGTCCTCGACCTGATGCTGGCCCAGTACGGCGTGGCTCGCCCGGGCCTGCCCGGCGACTGGCCGAAGGACTATGACGACGTCGAGGGCATCTACACCCCGGCCTGGCAGGAGGCCATCACCAACGTTCCCGCCGCGCAGGTGATCCGCGTCGCCCGGGAGTTCGCGAAGAACGCCGAAGACACCGGCGGCCGCTCCATGATCATCATGGGGGCTGGTGCCAATCACTGGTATCACGCCGACGTGATCTACCGCACCATGCTGATGCTGATCCAGCTGTGTGGTTGCGAGGGCCGCAATGGCGGTGGCTGGGCCCACTACGTCGGGCAGGAGAAGGCCCGGCCCATCACCGGGTGGGCCACCATGGCGTTTGCGCTGGACTGGTGCCGTCCTGCCCGCCAGATGATCCAGACCGGCTACTGGTACATCCACACCGACCAGTACCGTTACGACACCTTCGATGCCGACACCCTCTCCGCGAAGGAGTTCGGCAATGACATGTTCGACAAGAAGGTCACCTCCGATCTCTATGTGCAGTCCGCGAAGATGGGGTGGATGCCGTTCTTCCCGCAGTTCGAGAAGAGCCCTCTCGAACTCGCCGACGAGGCTGAGGCGGCGGGGCAGGAGGCTCCCGCCTACGTCGTCGACCAGCTCAAGCGAGGCAAGCTGAAGTTCGCCGTCGAGGATCCCGACAACCCTGAGAACTTCCCGCGGGCGCTGACGCTGTGGCGGTCCAACCTGATCGGCAACACAGCCAAGGGCGATGAGTACTTCCTGCGGCACCTTCTTGGAACCGACCATGCCGTGACCGCGGCTGAGGCTGAGGGTGAGATGCGTCCCAAGGACATGGTCTGGCGGGAGGAGGCGCCCGAGGGAAAGCTTGATCTGCTGCTGACCCTGGACTTCCGCATGACCGGTTCGACGCTGGTGTCGGATGTGCTGCTGCCTGCTGCCACGTGGTACGAGAAGCACGACATCAACACCACCGACATGCACCCGTTCATCCACCCGTTCACGCCGGCGATCAATCCGCCGTGGCAGGCGAAGACGGACTGGGAGACGTTCCAGCTGATCGCCGACAAGCTCTCGGAGCTGGCCAAGGACCACCTGGGGGTGCGCAAGGACGTCATGGCCACCCCACTGATGCACGACTCACCAGACGCGATGGCCATGCCCCATGGCATCGTCAAGGACTGGAGCAAGGGGGAGGTGGAGCCGATCCCGGCGGTCACCATGCCGCGCCTGACCGTCATCGAACGCGACTACACTGCGATCGGCGCCAAGTACGGCACCGTCGGCCCGCTGCTCGACAAACTTGGTACCGCCCAGAAGGGACTAGTCACCGACGTCACGTCGGCGATCAAGTACCTGGCAGGCAAGAACGGCGTCCGCCGCGGTGGCCCCGCCGATGGTCGTCCGAGGCTGGACAACGGGGTGAATGCGTCGGAGGCCATCATGGCGCTGGCCGGCACCACCAACGGGCATCTGGCGACGCAGGGCTTCAAGACCCTGGAGAAACGGGTCGGCGTGCAGCTGCACGACCTGGCAGCGGAGCATGAGGGCAAGATGATCACCTTCCAGGACATCATCGCTCAGCCGACGCCCGTCATCACCTCACCCGAATGGTCGGGGTCCGAGTCCGGTGGCCGCCGCTATGCGCCGTTCACTATCAATGTGGAACGGATGAAGCCGTGGCACACCCTCACCGGGCGCCAGCACTTCTACCTCGACCACGACTGGATCATCGCCTTGGGTGAGGCGATGCCCACCTATCGTGGTCCGTTGAACATGACTCAGCTGTTCGGAGAGGCACCCCTCGGTGAGGTGAACGAGCTGGGGGTTTCGGTCCGCTACCTGACCCCCCACTTCAA
Organism: Arachnia rubra; assembly: GCF_019973735.1. Classification (NCBI taxonomy): domain Bacteria; kingdom Bacillati; phylum Actinomycetota; class Actinomycetes; order Propionibacteriales; family Propionibacteriaceae; genus Arachnia; species Arachnia rubra. Next base: position 2,404,929 of record NZ_AP024463.1, on the reverse strand, counting down.
GTGGGCCATCCACTCCCAGTACCAGGACAACTGGTTCATGCAGACGCTCTCCAGAGGCGGCCAGCAGATCTGGATCAGCGACAAAGACGCGGCCAAGGTCGACATCAAGGACAATGACTGGGTTGAGCTCGTCAACCGCAACGGCGTCGTCTCCTGCCGCGCCATCGTCTCCCACCGCATCCCGGAGGGAACGATCTACATGTATCACGCGCAGGACCGCGTCATCGAGGTGCCGTTGACGGAGAAGAACGGCCGGCGTGGCGGGATCCACAACTCGATGACCCGCATCCTGATCAAACCCACCCACATCGCGGGCGGCTATGCCCAGATCGCGTTCGCGTTCAACTATCTTGGACCGACGGGAAACAACCGGGATGAGGTCACGATGATCCGTAAGCGTTCCCAGGACGTCAAGTACTTCTGAGCCGGAAAGGACCAATCACAATGCGAATCATGGCCCAGATGGCGATGGTGATGAACCTCGATAAGTGCATCGGCTGTCACACCTGCTCGGTCACCTGCAAGCAGGCATGGACCAACCGGGCCGGCACCGAGTACGTGTGGTTCAACAATGTGGAGACCCGTCCGGGTCTCGGCTACCCCCGGGAGTACGAGAACCAGGAGAAGTGGCAGGGCGGCTGGGAGGTCACCAAGCGTGGCCGGCTGCGTCTCAAGGGCGGCGGCCGCTTCCACAAGCTGCTGAACATCTTCGGCAACCCGAAGATGCCTGAGATCGACGACTACTACGAGCCGTGGACCTACGACTACCAGAACCTGCTGAACGCCCCAGCGCAGCAGAAGCACTTCCCGGTGGCCCGGGCCCACTCCCTGATCACCGGCGAACCCATGACCCCGAAATGGGGGCCGAACTGGGACGACGACCTCGGCGGCACTGTCGAGTACGGGCACAAGGACCCGATGCTCAAGGGCATCGAGGACAAGGTCAAGTTCGAGTTCGAGCAGACCTTTATGTTCTACCTGCCGCGCATCTGCGAGCACTGCCTCAACCCGGCGTGCGCCGCCGCCTGTCCCTCCGGTGCGATCTACAAACGCGAGGAGGACGGCATCGTCCTGGTGGACCAGGACCGTTGCCGCGGCTGGCGCATGTGCATCTCCGGTTGCCCCTACAAGAAGGTCTACTTCAACCACCGCACCAGCAAAGCCGAGAAATGCACCTTCTGTTACCCACGGGTTGAGCTGGGGATCCCGACGATCTGCGCGGAGACCTGCGTCGGGCGGCTGCGGTACATCGGGTTGATGCTCTACGACGCCGATGCGGTGCTTGTGGCGGCCGCGGAGCGTGACGAGCACAAGCTCTACGAGAAGCAGCTCACGGTCTTCCTCGACCCGGAGGATCCCGAGATCCGTGCCGAGGCGGAACGGCAGGGCATCCCGCACGACTGGGTCGAGGCCGCCCGGCGCTCGCCGGTGAAGAAGCTGATCATGGACTACCAGGTCGCGCTGCCCCTGCACCCGGAGTACCGCACCATGCCGATGGTCTGGTACATCCCGCCGCTGTCACCGGTCGTCGACTCCGTCGCGTCCACCGGTTACGACGCCGAGGACGTCGACAACCTGTTCGGCGCCATCGACGTGCTGCGCATCCCCATGGAGTACCTGGCGAACCTGTTTACGGCTGGCAATGTGGCTCCGGTGCGCGCGACGCTGGAGAAGATGGCGGCCATGCGCTCCTACATGCGCGATATCAACCTCGGGGGAGCCGGCAATGAGGAGATCGCGGCCAAGGTTGGCATGACCGGGCAGGAGGTGCAGGACATGTTCCGGCTGCTCGCGATCGCCAAGTACGACGAGCGCTACGTCATCCCGCCGTCGCACAAGGAGCAGGCTCACAGTCTGGAGTCGATCTCTACCGAGTGCCCGGTGGGGGAGGGCGGAGTTGCTCCGGGAAGCGGCCCCATTCCCGTGACGATCGGCAGCTACTCCGCGGCGAAAGCCCGGATGGAGGAGACCGCGAATCGGGGGGCCTTCCTCGACTGGGATGGCCATGGCATGCCTACCTCGGGGGCACCGAGATGAGACGCTGGCTTCCCGGCATCGGGCGCCGGAAACCCACAGTCCCGGACCGGGAGCTGCCCGACGATCAGTTGCGTGTCGCCTGGCAACTCGTGTCGCTGCTGCTTGAGTACCCGTCCGTGAAGTTGTTCCAGCGGCTGACACGGTTGCGTGCGACGGCGGAGCAGCTTCCCGCCGCCGTGGGCGAGCCCCTCGTGGAGGTGATCGATTGCCTTGAGCAGCAGGGCCTGGAGAAGTCCCGGCGGCTTTACGTCGAGACTTTCGACTACACGCGCAAATGCGCCCTGCACCTGACCTACTACGCCCACGGCGACAGCCGGAAGCGCGGGGTTGCGCTGGTGCAGTTCAAACAGGTGTACCGCCGGGCAGGCATGGAGCTGGAGGGTGAGGAACTACCCGACCACCTGTCAGTGGTGCTGGAGTTCGGTGCGCTCGGCGACCTAGACGTCGCCTGGGACCTCGTGAACCGGCACCGGGCCGGGGTGGAGCTGCTCGCCATGGCCCTGGAACACCGCAACTCGCCGTGGCAGGGTGCCCTCACCGCGCTCCGGGCCACGTTGCCGGCCATCGACGGCGAACAGGCTGAAGCCGTCGCGAAGTTGCTCCGCGACGGTCCTGAGTCTGAGGAGGTGGGCCTGGAGCCCTACGGCATCGATCCCTTCCTGAATCCCCGACCCGACGATGACGCTGAACTGCTGGGAGTCTGATCCATGAACACTCTGCTCTGGGGAGTCTTCCCCTACATCTCGATGGCGACCTTCGTGGTCGGCATGATCTGGCGTTACCGCTTCAGCAAGTTCTCCTGGACCACCCGGAGCTCGCAGATCTACGAATCGAAGCTGCTGCGGATCGGTGCGCCGCTGTTTCACTTCGGGCTGCTGTTCGCCTTCGGCGGGCATGCGATGGGCCTGATCATTCCGAAGTCCTGGACAGACGCACTCGGTATCGAACAGGAGACCTACCACATGGTGGCGGTTTCCGGCGGCTGGGTCTCCGGCGCCATGATCTTCGTCGGCTACGCGATCCTGATCATCCGGCGCATCGCTGTGCCTGCGGTACGGAAGGCGACCACCATCGGGGACGTGGTGATGTATGTGGTCCTGACCGGTGTTCTCGTCACCGGTATGGTGAACACTCTCACGACCACTTTCAGCCACGACTACAACTACCGGCAGGGCGTCAGCCCCTGGTTCCGTAGCATCTTCACCTTCCAGCCGAACATCGACCTGATGGTTAGCTCTCCCTTCTCCTTCCAGGCGCACGCCTTCCTGGCCTTCCTGATCCTGCTGATCTGGCCCTTCACCCGGCTGGTGCATGCCTTCAGCATCCCCGTGGGCTACGTGACCCGGCCTTATGTCGTCTATCGTTCCGCGGGCAAGAAACCTGCTCCTCACACCAACGTCCCCACCGACCTGTGGGAGCTGCCCAAGCTCAAGGAGCAACAGCAATGAGTCACCGTGAACCGATTGATGACGCTGCCTGGAGGCCCTGGGTCGAGCATGTTGCCACGGCCTTGGAGGTGGATGCCTCACCGGTTTCGCCACGGGCCATCCACGACCTGACCGGTGAGGTGGCGAGTCGCTACCAGCGGCCCATGGCGCCGGTGTCGGCGTACCTCTGGGGCCTGGCCATCGCCACCCACCCGGACCGGGACCCCGGCGACTTGGCCCAGGCCATCATCGCAGCGCTTCCGGAGACCTGATGCTGCCGCTCATAGCCGTCCCGGCTGCCCTGACTGACGGTGAGCGTGAACGTTATCAGCGGACCATGGCCATCGAGGGTTTCGGCGAGGAGGCCCAGGGCAGGCTCAAGGCCGCAACGGTGTGCTGTATCGGTGCGGGCGGCCTGGGTGGTCCGGTGCTGCAGTACCTGGTGGGCGCCGGGGTGGGGCGCGTTGTTATCGTGGATGACGACGTCGTTGAGGAGCGCAACCTGCAACGCCAAACCCTGTACGGCACCGCAACTCTGGGGTGTGCGAAGGCAGAGTCCGCTGCTGCCCGACTGCGTGACCTCAACCCCCTGGTCGAGCTGATCGCCGTGACCAGGCGCGTCACCGAGGACAGCGTTGATGCCATCCTCGGCGGCTGTGATGTGGTGGTCGATGCGGTCGACAACCTGCCCACCCGGCTGCTGGTGGCCCGCGCCTGCCAGCGTCTCGGCCTGCCGCTGGTGTTCGGGGCGGTCCAGGCCGTCAACGGGCAGGTCACGGTGCTGTGGGAGCGGCATGGGTTGGCCCTGTCGGACCTGTTCCCATCACCTCCGCAGGATTGTCCGACCGCTGCGGAGGTCGGGGTCCTTGGGCCCATGACCGGCTGGGTGGGATCCGTCATGGCCACCGAGGTGGTCAAGCTGATCACCGGGACGGGCGAACCGCTGCTGGGCCGCGTCATGTACATCGACACCCTTGGCGCGAGGGTGGCGGAGCTGCCGCTGGCCGGAAGGAGCTGAGATGCGGGACAGGCTGGGGATCGAGGAGTACCGGGATGAACTACTGGGGCTCGTGGGACGGCTCACCGAGACCGAGAGAGTGCCGCTGGCTGAGGCCAGCGCGAGGGTGCTGGCTCAGCCGGTGACTGCCGCGGCGGCTGTCCCGGTGTTTGCGAACTCTGCCATGGACGGATTCGCGCTCCGCGAGGCGGACCGGCACCTGGGGGCTGAGCTGCGGGTGGTTGCGGTGGTTGTCGCAGGATCCTCGCTGGATCCTGCTCTGGCGCCCGGGGAGTGCGTGCGGATCATGACGGGTGCTCCCCTGCCGTCGCAGGCCGAGGCGGTGGTTCCCGTGGAGCTGACTGAGGAATCGGACGGGATGGTCCGGATCGTCGAGGAGCCAGGAGACAAGACCCACGTCCGGGGGGCGGGGGAGGACTTCCTGGCGGGCGCCGAGGTGCTGCCGGC